>JBQTIB010000110.1:0-3440 GCA_052389435.1 Sporichthyaceae bacterium
ACTCGTTCGGGGTGAGCATCTCAAGCTTGCCGTGAAGACGGCGGTTGTTCCACCAGTCGACCCATCCGGCGGTGGCGAACTCGACGTCGGAGATCGTCTTGTACGGGCCGGCGTGGAAGACTCCGGAGCGGATGCACTCGGTCTTGTAGAGCCCGATCAGGCTCTCCATCAGGGCGTTGTCGTAGGCGTCGCCGACCGAGCCGATCGAGGGCCGCAGGCCCTCGAGGTGTAGGTGCTCGGTCAGGCGGATGGAGGTGTATTGAGTCCCGGCGTCGGAGTGGTGGATCGTCTCGCCCGGCAGGACCGGGCGTCCCTCGTTCTCCCGTGCCCACAGCGCGATGCGCAGCGGGGTCATCACCAGGTCGGTCGCCTTGGTCGTGGCGGCGTTCCAGCCCACGATCCGCTGCGCGTAGCAGTCCACGATGAACGCGACGTAGGCGAAGCCGCTCCAGGTGCGCACGTAGGTAAAGTCGGTGACCCACTTCTTGTTGGGCGCGTCGGCCTCGAAGTCCCGGTCGAGAAGGTCCCCCGCCCGGTGCCCGTCCTTGGACGGAATCGTCGTGCGTGGCGCCTTTCCCCGTCGCACGCCGCTTCTGCCCAGCGTTCGCATGGCCCGGTCCACGGTGCATCGCGCCACGGGCATGCCGTGGCGAGCCAGCAGTGCGGTCGTCTTGCGACGTCCGTAGAGCGACTCGGGCTGGGGCCGACCGTCCTCTGTCTGAGTAAGGGTCAGAATCTTGTCGATGACCATCGCGTCCGCGACCGTGCGGGGCGCGGCAGGGCGGGAGCCCCAGGCTCGGTAGGTGCGCGCGGCGATCTGGCAGCCCTGTTCGGACAGGACCCGGCAGACCGACTCGACCGCGTGCCCCTGCTGGCGCATCTCGTCGACGAAGGACAGGATCAGCGGCCTCGGGGGTCGAGTTCCCCCGCGAAGAAAGACGCCGCGGCCTTGAGGATCTCCACGTCCTCCCGCAGCCTCTTGTTCTCGGCCTTGAGACGTTTGATCTCCGCGGACTCCCGCGTCGTCGTCCCGGGCGTCGTTCCGGTGTCCACGTCGGCCTGGCGCACCCAGCGCCGCACGGACTCCTGCGCGACGCCGAGCTGGCGGGCCACGGCGACCGTCGCGGCGGTCAACGTCGGGTACTCCCCGCGATGCTCGGTCACCAGCCTGACCGCGCGCTTCTTCAGTTCTTCGTCGATCTTCTTCGGCATGGCGGCATCCTCCTGGACTTTAAAGGAGGCGGCACGGAACCCGGGCCGATTCAGTCACCGCAGACAATGCCCGCAGCGAGGCGGTGACCGCCCTAATCGCCGCCGTCAACATGACGCAGGAACAGATCCTGGCCGGAATCGACGTTCTAGAGGTGTCGGTGGTCGAGTTCAGCCAGGCGTCGTTGGTGCAGGTTCAGGACGACATGAACGCACGACAGCAAGCGAGCGATCCAATCGTCGCCGATGTGGTGCGGGTGACCGAGGACCCTGCGATGAACGTCGTCATCGTCGGCGCGACGAATCCGAGCGCTGCTCTGCAGAACGCGATGCAGAGCTCGTACGGCGCCCGAGTGCTGGTGCAGTACTCGGACCCGCCGGTCGAGGCTGCCGGCCCGTTTGACGACAACACGACCCCACACAAGGGCGGGCTGGCAATTCGGACCTTCAGCGTCGCCGGCAACGGGCAGAAGACTTGCTCCTCCGCCGTCGCTGTGAAGAAGGTCGGCGGCGACAACTCCACCTATCTGCTCACCGCAGGGCACTGCTTCCCCAACGACACGGCTGGCCAACAGGTCGGCAACACGTCCTGCTTCAGCGGCTCGGCGCCCAAAATCGGCGAACTTCCTGCTCTCGGGAGAAAGAAGACTCCCGACATGGAGAACAGGAACAGCATGGACGCCGCGATCATCGCCGGATCGTTCAAGTCTCAGCTGTACACGGGCGAAGGCTACCGATACGGAGACATCACGAGCCAGGCATGCGACAGCTTGGGCACCGGCATCGGGTACGGCTGGCGCCGGGTCGGGGAACGAGCCACGGTCGCCAACCCGGGAAGCAAGGTGTGCAAGTGGGGCCGCGCCTCGGGCTTCCGATGCAACTACACGATCAAGAACCTGAACAAGCCGAGCGGTCTCATGAACGCGACGATCGGCAACCAGAGCGGCTTGGGCGCCCAGGACACCGACAGCGGTGGAGCCGTGTTCACCATTCTGCAGACGGGCTCCCGAGCTGGTCAGATCCACTTCCACGGGCTGCTCATTCGGTCCCAGGATGGAAACACCAGGCATGGCTTCAAGGCCTTCGACTTCTGGCCGAACAACATCCTCGAAGATCCCGCCCGGTTCGGAGTCAGGGCAATCCTGTCCCCGAAGAACTAAGTCCGGCTACCGTGGGAATCGCACAGAGAGGAGCGTCGTGTCGCACACGAAGTTCGCACGTACCGTCCTCGTGACGACTGGACTGCTCGCCGGAGTCCTCGTGGGCGGGTCCGCTCTGCAGCAGTGGAGATCGGGCTCGGACGAACCTCAATTGGTGGGTGACGATGCGCGCATCGTCGTAGACGGTACCCGCGACCGCCCGGTGATGTTGGCCGGCGGCGAAGCACAGCTGCGGTACTACGTACCCGGCCGATGCTTGGTTCTCCAGCCAATCGGGCCATCCCTCGCGACAACGCCCGCACTCTTCGGCTCACCGAAGGACGCCGTGAAGCAGGCACCCGCGATCCAGGACGTTCCCGCTGACGGAGAAGAGGTGCCTTGGCACTCGGCCGTATGGCCCCAGGGCACCAGGGTGATCAAGGACGGCGACCGATTCGGAGTACGCCTAGCCGACGGTTCGACGTACTGGGCAGGAGATGCGGTCGATGGGGCCGGCGGCGCGTGGCCGGACAGTGAGGACGGCACGCCGCCCACCTTCGGACTCCCTACGGACTGTGTCGGCGCGGGCATGAGTCAGCTGGTGCCCGACCCCTCCCGGCCACGCTAGGCCAACGCGGCGCAGGTCGCTCACGCCACCTCTCAACCCTCGGGTTTCATAGGGGAAAACTCAGCCGGAGCCGGTCTGGCCTACGTCTGGGAATAGCTCGCTGCCGACCGAACCAGGCGCATGCCCCACGACCCTTCCGGCAGCTCCCAGGCGGCAAAGTCCAGCCGGTCGGAGTCCGACGCAGAACAAAGAACTGACAGTATGTCAGATACCGCGACCTGTGACCGGGCAGGCGGAGAAGGCCGCCGCGACCCGCGACTTCTACGACGAGTACGGCGCGGTCATGGACGTGCCCGCCGAGTTCTACCTCGAGACCGTGCAGCGCGTGTTCATGGAACACCACTTCGCGAAGGGCGAACTCGTCGTCGGCGGCCGCACGGTGGACCCGAGCGCGATCGCCCGCACGGCGCTGCTCACGGTCGAAGGCGGCAACGACGACATCTGCTCCCCCGGTCAGACGCAGG
>JBQTIB010000111.1:0-18498 GCA_052389435.1 Sporichthyaceae bacterium
CCGCCCCCCGACGACCCCCCCAAAGCGATGACTGCGAACCGTCGAGTACCGCGAGAGCTGCCACGCCTTGCCCCTAACCCCGTTGCCGCTGTCCTCCTCGAGGGTCGCGCCGGACCCTCGAGAAAGCAGTGCCCCTCCGGACGGGCGTGGTGTCCGCCGGCGAACACTCGACCCCGGCCGACTCCTGGCAGGGCGAGGCGTCGGCAACGGCGGGCAGTCCGCCCGGCGGCCGTCGAATCGCGCGAGGGCGATGCACGTACTCGACGCGACCGGTCTCGCCCTTGCCGGCAACGGGTCGTCGGGCGAGCCGCGGTGGCGCCACGGTCCTGCGCCCGGCTCGACGAAGGGCTCGGCATCGACAACGGCGGGCAGTCCGCCCGACGGCCGCCGAATCGCGCGGGGCGACGGGCAGACTCGACGCGCCCGGTCTGTTGCCGGCCGGCAACGGGTCGCCGGGCGAGCCGCGGCGGCGCCCCTCCAGCCCTCGCCCGCGGCGCTCGGCGCGACCGCCACCCACGCGCCACCTGCTGTTCACCTTTCGTCTGTACAGTGACCGCCCCCGCGCCGGCGGGCTGCCGGAGGTGAATGCGTGGCTGGGGAGTTCGCGGTCTCGGAGGACCTGAACAAGTCCGCGGTGTCGCTGTTGACCGAGACGCTGGGGGCGCGGCTCGCGGCAACGGCGCAGGAACACCGAACCTGGCTCGACACCCACGACTGGCTGCTGTTCAAGGCCGGGTTGGTACTCGAGCAGCGCAGCGACAGCCTGAACGCCAAGCTGGTCCTGACCGACCGCGCCGGAGAGGTGATCGCCGAAGAGCGCGTCGGCCGACGCCTCGTCACGGCCGGCACGCTGCCCGAGGGCGAGCTGCGCGACCGGGTCGCCGCGGCGATCTGGATCCGAGCGCTGCTGCCGCGGCTGAGCGCGGACGGGCCGACCGCGACCCTGGCGGTACTCGACGCCGAGGAGAAGACCGTCGCCCGGATCGCGGTCGACGGCCCGCTCGGGGCCAACGGCTGCGCCGGGGTCACTCGGGTGCGTCTGGAACCGTTGCGCGGCTACGACCGGGAGGCTCGCAGGGTCCTCGCGCAGTTGGTCGGCACCGAAGGCCTGGCGCCGGCGGACACCTCGCTGTTCCAGGCCCTGGCCCTGTCGGCGGGCGTCGAGCCCGGCCGGCACCGTTCCGGCCCGGAACCGACCTTCCATCGCAAGACTCCGGCGGTGCACGCCTTTGCCGAGACGATGGCCCAGCTCGGCGAGGTCGTCCGCGACAACCTCGACGGCACCCTCAAGGAGCTCGACATCGAGTTCCTGCACGACTTCCGGGTCGCGGTGCGGCGCAGTCGATCGGTGCTCAAGGTCGCGGGCAACGTCCTCGACCCGGCAACGACGGCGTACTACGCCGAAGAGCTGAAGTGGCTCGGCGACGCCACGTCCCTGTCCCGCGACCTCGACGTGAACCTGCTCGACTTCGGCAAGGGACTCGACCCGGTCGACCTCCTCGCGGTTCAACCCTTCCGCGACCTGCTGGACAGGCGGGGCCGCCGGGCGCACGCGGCGCTGAACCGGGCGCTGCGCTCGGACCGGTGCACCGTGCTGCTCGAGCGGTGGGAGACCGACTTCGGCCGCCCGGAGGTCGCCGGCCCCGACGCCGCCACCACCTCGGGCGACCTGGCCCGGACGCTGCTGACCAGGGCGTGGAAGCGGGTGTCCAAGCGCGGCGAGGCGATCGCGGCCGACTCCCCGGCCGAGGCCCTGCACGACCTGCGCAAGCGCGCCAAGGAACTGCGCTACCTGCTCGAGTTCTTCGCCGTCCTCTACGACCGAAACGACCTCAAGGCCTTCGTCGTCGAGCTGAAGAAGCTGCAGGACAACCTCGGGGAGTTCCAGGACGCCGAGGCGCAGTGGTTTCTCGTCCGCGACTGCGCGGAGGAACTGCGCTCCACCCCCGCCTCCATCGACGCGATCCTCGCGATGGGCCGCATGGCCCACGATCTGAGGAAGCGTCAGGAGGCTGCCCACGCGGACTTTGCGGCCATCTGGGAACGTTTCCACGCCCCCGCCAATCGGCGGCGCTTCGCGGAGTTGGTGGCCTCGACGTGAAGGTTCTCGCCTCGTACAGCATCAAGGGCGGCGTCGGCAAGACCACGACCGCGGCGAACCTCGGATGGCTGGCCGCCGACGCCGGCAAACGCGTGCTGCTGTGGGACCTCGACCCGCAGGGCGGTTCGACGTTCCTGTTCCGCGTCGCGCCCAAGGTCAAGGGCGGCGGCCGTGCGCTCATCGGCGGCAAACGCGAACTGCTCGACGCGGTCAAGGCCAGCGATTTTCCCGGCTTGGACCTGCTGCCCGCGGACTTCTCCTACCGCCACCTCGATCGCTACCTCGACGAGCAGAAGCGCCCGACGCAGCGGCTCGCGAACCTGCTCGAGGACATGGCCGACGAGTACGACCTCGTGATCATGGACTGTGCGCCGAGCGTCACGCTGATCTCGGAGAACGTCGTGCGGGCCGCGGACCTGATCCTCGCCCCGGTGCTGCCCTCGCCGCTGTCGATGCGGACCCTGGACCAGTTGGCCGGATTCGCCGACGACACCAAGGGCCGCACGCCGCCGATCCTGGCGTTTTTCTCGATGGTCGACTCCCGCCGGAAACTGCACCGCGACCTCGCCGAGACCGTTCCGCCCAAGGGCGTCGAGTTGGCCAAGACCTCCATCCCGTCGGCGAGCGCGATCGAACTGATGGGCGTGCGCCGGGCACCCGTCGCGCAGTTCGCGCCGACGAGCATCCCGGGCAGGGCCTACCGCGCCCTCTGGGCCGAGGTCACCGACCGCCTCAAGTAGCGGCGTGCAGTTCCCGGGCCCGCGTCCGGGGCGTTAGGGCACGTGGAACAGACCCGGGAGTTTGGCGGCCAGCCACGGCTTGCGGCCCCAGGCGCGCAGCTTGAACGTCGCGACCGCAGGCCAGTGGCTGCGCCGGCCCCACACGACGAGCAGCAGGGTCGCCGGGTCCGCCGCGACGTGGCAGTCCACCCGGCGGTCCGGGCTCGGCTCGCGGATGGTCAGGGTCGCGTCGGCGAAGACGAAGTCCCGCTTCGGGCCGCCCGCGAGCTGCATTCGGTAGACGGCCCGGAAGTCCGCGGGCGTCGCCGGGTTCACGAAGGCGCCGGCGCCGCCGAAGGTCCCCGCCTCGGCGAACGCCGCCGTCAGCGGGACGACGAAGTCGTCGAGCGCGATCAGGGCGTCGCCGCTGCGGATCGGCCACGGCCGCCCCACCGCTCGGGCGAGGTCCCACCCGTGCACGAGCAGCTCGCTGACGACGTGGGCGTGGATCGCGCGCACCGGCAGCCGGGAACCGCCGAACCAGTCGAACTCCGCGTCCGGGCCCAGGCCCGCGGTGAGCGCGGCGAGTTCGGTCGCGGCCGCTTGGAGCCGATCGGCCAGGGCGGCAAGCTCGCGCGACGGTTCGGCCTCGACGTAGCCGTCGGTGAAGGCGGACAGCGCCTCGAAGCCGTCCACGGGCGGCACCGGATCGCCGCGGACGGTGCCGAGTTCGAAGTCCAGCACGTGCAGCATGTGCACGGCCATCTCGGCGACGTTCCAGCTCCCGCGTGCCGCCCGGTCGGGGTCCCCCACCCCCCGCAGCAGCGCCGCCGCGTCGCGCGCCACTCGAAGAACCGTCTGTTCGCCCACCGTCGTCGTCATACCGGTACGGACCGGGTCGGGCCCGCCAACTCATCGGCCGCCGACGACATAACCTCTGGGCGTAGGCAGCACCTCGACGGAGAGGCCCCCGGACGCATGCGCAGCACGATGCAGGACGACTTCCAACTGACCGTCGGCGCCCTGTTCGCCCACGGCCAGGCCCTGTACTGGAACAGCCGGGTGGCGACCTGGGACGGGACCGCCTGCCGCCGGGCGAGCTTCGGCGAGGTCGCCGCACGGGCGACCCGGCTGGCCGGAGCGCTGCGCGCACTCGGGGTCGAACCCGGCGACCGAGTCGGCACGCTGAGCTGGAACACCCAGGAGCACCTCGAGGCCTACCTCGCCGTGCCGTCGATGGGCGCGGTGCTGCACACCCTGAACCTGCGCATCTCCCCCGAGCAGTTGACGTGGGTGATCAACCACGCCGAGGACCGCGTGGTAATCGTCGACGGATCGCTGACCTCGCTTCTCGCCTCGATCCGGCCCGGGTTGACGACGGTGCAGCACATCGTGGTGGTCGGCGGCCCGGACGACGCCCTGCCCGACGCGCTGGACTACGACGCCCTGCTCGCCGAGGCGCCGGAGACCTTCCACTGGCCGGTCGTGGACGAGAAGTCGGCCGCGGGCATGTGCTACACCAGCGGCACCACGGGCGATCCGAAGGGCGTGGTCTACAGCCACCGCTCCACCTACCTGCACTCGATGAACTGTGGCATGGCCGCGACGTTCGGACTCACCGAGCACGATCGGGTCATGTCCGTGGTGCCGATGTTCCACGCCAACGCCTGGGGGCTGCCCTATGCGTCCTGGATGACCGGCGCAGACCTGATCCTGCCCGGCCCGCACGTGCAGCCCGACCCGCTGAGCCGGCTGATCGCCGCCGAGCGCCCCACCGTCACCGCAGGCGTACCCACGGTGTGGGCGGATCTGACGCGCCATCTGGAGGACCACCCGGGCGACCTGTCGAGCCTGCGACTCATCGGCTGCGGCGGCGCCGCGGTGCCACGGCACCTCATCGAACGCTACGCCGAGCGGCACGGCGTCCGGATCGTGCAGGCGTGGGGGATGACCGAAACCAGTCCGATCGCCGCGATCGCCCACCCGCCCCGCGACCTGGCAGGCGAAGCGGACCTGGACTGGCTCTCCCGCACGGGCCGGGCCATCCCCGGTGTCCAGATGCGGATCGTCGACGACTCCGGCACGGTGCTGCCCTGGAACGGCCAGGCGATCGGCGAGATCCAGTGCCGCGGACCGTGGATCACCGGGGCCTACTACCGGGTCGAGGCAACGGACCGCTTCCACGACGGCTGGCTGTGCACCGGCGACGTCGGAACCATCGAGCCCAACGGCTTCGTACGCATCACCGACCGGTCCAAGGACGTCGTCAAGTCCGGCGGCGAGTGGATCTCCTCGGTGGATCTGGAGTTGCATCTCGCCTCGCACCCCGACCTCGTCGAGGCCGCGGTCATCGGCATTCCCGACCCCAAGTGGGACGAGCGGCCGCTCGCCTGCGTCGTCCCGCGCGAGGGCACGATGCCGACGCCGGAGGAACTGCGGGCGTTCCTGGCCGAGAAGTTCCCGAAGTGGTGGCTGCCGGAGCGCTGGGCCTACATCGACGCGGTCCCGCGCACCAGCGTCGGCAAGTTCGACAAGAAGGTCCTGCGCGCTCGGCACGAGGCCGGCGGTTTGGACGTGCTGTCCGGGGAAGGTGGGCCCAGGTGATTCTCGTAACCGGTGCGTCCGGATACATCGGCGGACGCCTGGTCCCGGCACTGCTGGAGGCCGGGCACGAGGTCCGCGTGCTGGCCCGCACCCCGGAGAAGCTCCGCGACGTGCCCTGGGCCTCGCGTGTGGAGATCGTGCAGGGCGACGTCACCGACGCGGAGTCCATGCTGAAGGCCTGCAACGGCGTGTCGACGCTGCACTACCTGGTGCACTCGCTGAACACCGACGCCTTCGCCTCGCTGGACCGCCGGGCCGCGATGGTGACGGCGGAGGCGGCTCGTGCGGCCGGGGTCTCGCGCATCGTCTACCTCGGCGGGCTGCACCCCGCCGAGAAGGGGACGCTCTCGGAGCACCTGGAGTCCCGCCGCGAGGTCGGCGAGATCTTCCTGCGCAGCGGCGTCCCCGCCGTGGTCTTCCAGGCCGCGGTGATTCTCGGCTCCGGCTCGGCCAGCTTCGAGATGCTCCGGTACCTGACCGAGCGCCTGCCGGTGATGGTCACTCCGAAGTGGGTGGACACCCGCGTGCAGCCCATCGCGGTCCGCGACGTCCTGCACTACCTCGTGGGCATCGTCGAGGTGCCCGAGGAGTTGAACCGCACCTTCGACATCGGCGGTCCCGACGTCCTGACCTACCGTCAGATGATGAGCAGGTATGCGACGGTGGCCGGGCTGCCGCCGCGGCGGATCGTTCCCGTTCCGGTGCTCACACCCCGGTTGAGTTCGCACTGGATCAACCTCGTGACGCCGGTGCCGAAGGCGATCGCCGCCCCGCTCATCGAATCGCTCGTGCACGAGGTCGTCGTCGACGAGCACGACGTCGAGCGCTACGTGCCGGCGCCCGCGGGCGGCCTGACCGGGTACGAACGCGCCGTCGAACTCGCGCTCGACAAGATCCACGCCGGCCTGGTCGACACCCGGTGGTCGGACGCCTCCCTTCCCGGCAGCGCCGCGGACCCGCTGCCGTCGGACCCCGACTGGGCCGGCGGCAGCACCTACGTCGACGAACGCCAGGCCCGCTCCGGCGCCCCGCCCGAGGCGCTGTGGTCGGTGGTGACGGGGATCGGCGGGGAGAACGGCTGGTACTCCTTCCCCCTCGCCTGGGCCGCCCGCGGTTGGTTGGACCGCCTCGTCGGCGGCGTCGGCCTGCGCCGCGGACGACGCCATGCGAGCGACCTGCGCGTCGGAGAGTCCCTGGACTGGTGGCGCGTGGAGGCCCTGGAGGCCACGGGCCCGATCCGCACGCTGCGTCTGCGGGCCGAGATGAAGGTGCCGGGCCGGGCGTGGCTGGAGATGTGCGTCGCGCCGGCTCGCGACGGTTCGGGCAGCGTCTACCGCCAGCGCGCGATCTTCGTACCGCACGGCCTCGCCGGGCACGCGTACTGGGCTGCCGTTTCCCCGTTCCACGGCATGGTCTTTGCTGGCATGACCAAGAACATCCTGGCCGCCGCGGACGAGGCGGCCGAGTAGAGGGAGCAGCCGTGCGGGCCATGGTCTACCGGGAGTCTGGCGGCTCGGACGTTCTCCGCCTCGAAGACCGGCCGACGCCCGAGCCCGGGCCCGGCGAGGTCGGTGTGCGCGTGCGGGTGTCCGGAGTGAACCCGACGGACTGGAAGGCCCGCGCCGGCGGCGGGCTGTCCTCGGCCACGGGCGCCGACGCCGGCCAGGTACCGAACCAGGACGGCGCCGGCGTCGTCGAGGCGGTCGGGCCGGACGTGGACTACGCCTGGATCGGCCAGCGGGTCTGGCTGTGGGAGGCCGCCTGGCAGCGGGCCAACGGCACCGCCCAGGAGTTCGTGTGCCTGCCGGCCCGCCAGGCCGTCCCGCTGCCGGACCACGCGTCGTTCGACGTCGGCGCGAGCCTGGGCATTCCGGCACTGACGGCGCACCGCTGCCTCACCGCACACGACGGCGTGCCCGCCCAACTCACTCCCGGTGCGCTGGCCGGGCGCGCGGTACTGGTCAGCGGCGGCGCGGGCGCGGTCGGACACGCCGCGATCCAGCTGGCGAAGTGGGCCGGCGCGACGGTCCTCACCACGGTGAGCGGCCCGGAGAAGGGCGTGCTCGCGAAGGCCGCCGGCGCGGACCTGGTGATCGACTATCGACGCGAGGACGTCGTCGCCGCGGTCCGCGGCGCGTGCCCGACGGGCGTCGAGGTGATCGTCGAGGTGGCCCCGAACGCGAACGCGGCGCTGGGCCCGCAGGTCGTCGCGCCCGGCGCAACCATCGCCTTCTACGCCCAGGAGGGCCCGGACGAACTGCACGTCCCGCTGCGGCCGCACATGACGGCGGGCACCCGCCTGCAGGGCGTCCTGGTCTACACGCTGACGGTGGCTCAGAAGGACGCCGCAGTGGCGGCCGTGACCGCCGCCGTGGCCGCCGGCGCCATGCCCGTGGGCGAGGAGCACGGCCTTCCGCTGCACCGGTTCGCACTCGAGCAGACCGCCGCGGCACACGACGCCGTTCAAGGCGGCGCCGTCGGCAAGGTCCTGATCGACCTCTGACCGGCCCTCAGCCGAGCGCGGCCCAGGCGGTCGCCACGGCGACGACGCCCATCGCCGCGGCGGCCACCCGCCCGATCGCCTCCAGCGGGACGAGCCGGACCAGGGTGCGGCCGCCGAACACCGCGACGAGCGCGACGGCCCACAGCGCCAGGATCGCGCCGACGGCCACCGAGGCCGGGTCGTCGTACTTCGCGGCGAGGTTCGCGGCCAGGATCTGGGTCAGATCGCCGAACTCGGCGACGAACACGACGGCGAACGACATGCCCGCGACCGCGGGGAACGTCGAGCGGACCTCCGTCGGGCCGCCCTCGTCGGCCTCGTCCGCGGCGCCGGAACGCCGCCACAGCAGGACCGCGGCGACGGCGAACATCGCGGCCGCGGCGAGTTCGACGGGGCGCTCGGGAAGCAGGCCGATCACCGAGCCCGCGGCGACGGCCACGGCGACGTGCACCGCGAACGCGGCGGCCACGCCCGCGAACACCCACAGCGGGTTGTAGCGCGTGCTCAGCACGAGGCCGGCCATCGCGGTTTTGTCGGGAAGTTCGGCGAGGAAGATCAGGCCGAAGACGGTCCCGACCACTCCGAAGTCGAGCACTGGACGCCCCTACCGGTGTGCGGTGGCGCGTCCGGGCCGGCATGCGACGACGTCGGATCGCGCCAGCCGTAGCCGACAGATCCGAACGTCTCGTCCGACCGCGAAGATTCTCGGGTCCTGGCCACCGGCCCGAAGGCAGTATGTCGACGACCAGCAGGTGGGACTACTCCCGCTCGCCACCCAGAATACCTGGCCTCAGAGCGCCAGGCGGAACCAGACGACCTTGCCTTGGGCCTCGACGTCGATCCCCCAGTCCTGACTCAGCAGGTCCACCAGGGCGATGCCCCGACCGCCCTCCGAGTCTTCGTCGACGTGCTTCAGCTTCGGCTGCGCCAGCAGACCGTCGCGGACCCGCACCTCGAGCGTGTTCCCGCCGGTGCAGCGGACGTCCACCTCGACGGGCGGCAGGCCGTGACGGACGGAGTTGCCGACCAGTTCGGAGACGAGCAACTGGGCCTCGTCCAACACTCGCGCGGTGTGCTCGGTGCAGAGCACCTCGGCGAGAAAACGGCGCGCGTCACCCGGCGCCTGGGCGTCCGTGCGAAGCATCCGCCGCTGCGGCTCCATGGTGCAGCTGATGCCATCGGTCAGCGATTGACTCTCGAGGACTGCCATGAGATGGGAAGTACCCACGCACGGGCCGATCCACGCTACAGATCCGCACCTACTCCATCACGGTTGCGGCCAGCGATCCGCCGAGTTCCCGACACGCTTCCAGATCCGCCCTGCTCGGCGCTCCCGAGACCTCGACCGCGGCCGCCGCCCGCTTCCAGCCGAGCCCCCCGGCGATGGACTCGACGGCTCGCACCGCCCCCTCGGTCCCCTGGTTGCCGTGGACCCACAGTCCGTACGGGCGGCCGCGGGTGTCGTCCAGAACCGGGTAGTAGATCTGGTCGAAGAAATGCTTGAGCGCCCCGGACATGTAGCCGATGTTGGCGGGCGTTCCCAACAGGATCGCGTCGGCGGCCAGCACGTCGGAGGCGTTCGCGGACAGCGCCGCCCGTCGCACGACGTCCACGCCCACGATCTCCGGGTCCATGGCGCCGGACACCACGGCTTCGAACAGTTCCGCGGTCGCGGGCGAGATCGTGTGATGCACGATCAGCAGGGTCGGCATGGACTCAGTCTTCACCCGGGCCGGACAGCTGGCGCTTGATGGCTTCGAGGCTCTCCGGGGTTGGGGTCAGCTCCCAGAAGGCGAGTGCCCAGTCCCAGACGCCGTCGGTCCACCGGTGCGCGGTCTCGTCGTCGCCCCACCGCTCCCAGGGTTCGCCGCTCGCGGGACGGCGCGCCAACGAACCGTGGGCCGTGCCGAGTTCCAGGCTTGCCTCGAACGACCCGTCGGCCTCGTAGTGGTGGACCATCGGGCTGGCAACCCCTTCGACGACCACGTGCATCGGCCGGGACGTCACGTTGTCGGCGAACCATCGCCAGCGCGCGGCAAGGTCGGCCCCGTGTGCGGCCTCCCGCTCGGCCTGCCACTCCTCCTCCGGCCGCGAGGAACCGTTCCACTCGAACAGGGCGGGATCCAGGTCGTCGCCGACGACGAACTCGGTCCACTCCTCGACCGACCCGAACCCGTCGTTGCGCTGCTGCAGCACGATCCCGGTCTCGGCGTCGACGACGAGTTGGCACGGGTGGGGCTTGTACTCCGGCGGTGCCAACTCCACCGCCCATGCCTGCCGGCCGAGGAAGACGGTGCTCGTTACCGGACCGGTCGGTCGTGTGAAGTCGTCCTCGTCGTCGGCCAGGTAGTCCGCGTATCGGCGGGGCGCCGGGCGTTCCTGGCGGGCCAGCAGCTCCGTACCGTCGCCGGCGAAGTGGACTCCCAAGGCGCTTCGGGCCACCGGCACGTCCTGGCCCGCCTCGAAGCGCCAGTCCCAGCAGGTCTCGTCGCCGACGATCAGGCGGGGCGTCCCGTCGGCTTCCTCGACTCGCACCCGACGGCCGTCGCGCCAGACCCGCACGACCGCCGAGGACGCAGGGGGGCGGCGGCTCGCCGCGGTAGGAGAACCACCCGAACTCGCCATCGCCCTCGCGGCCCGGCTCGCTACTGATGGCGCCGCGGAGCGACGGCTCCGGCGACGGACCCACGGTCATCAGGTGGACCAGCTCGGCCCAGGACATCTCCGCCACGGCCCCAGTCTCACCGAGATCGCGGGGCGCCGGCTGTCATCCGGGATCGGCCGTTCGTACTACCCGGCTGGGGACGAAGGTCCTAGGCGTCCGATTCGTCCCGTGCGTCCTATCCGTGCAGGCACACCGCACACCGCTCACGGGGAGACACCGCATGTCGATCGCTCTTGGCCACTCGGGTCGCATGACCGCCATCGCCGTCGCCTTCGGCGTCGCGGTGCTCGCCCAGCTCCCGATCGCCGGCCCCGCGAACGCGGCGACCGCGAAGACCTCGACCGGCCTGACCTGCACGATCGTCGGCACGCCCAAGGCGGACACCCTGCGCGGCACCTCCGGTCGAGACGTCATCTGCGGTCTCGGCGGCAACGACAAGATCACCGGCCTCGGCGGCGACGACGTGATCGACGGCGGCACCGGCGACGACACGATCTACGGCGGTCCGGGCAACGACCGGATCTACGGCGCCACCGGGACGGACCGGCTGTACGGCGACACCGGCTCCGACATCTGCGACGCGACCGGCGCCGACCGGGCGAGTTCGTGCTCGGCCGACGCCGCCAAGCCGGTCGCGGCCGCGTGGTCCATCGACACGGCCTCGGTCAGCACCTCCGACGGCGCGCAGACCGTGGCGGTGAGCGCTCGGGTCACCGACAACTTCGCCGGCGTGCCCGGGGTGAACCTGCGCCTGGCCGGACCGGACGGCGCGACCTTCGGCGGCGCCGCGACCCGCACCGGCGGCACCGACCTCGACGCCACCTACCGCCTGGCGATCGTGTTCCCGGCCGACGCCCCGGCGGGCGCCTACCGGCTCCTGATCGAAGCGACCGACCGGGCCGGCAACGCCCGCACCCCCGCCACGAGCACCACGGTCCGGCAGACCTGGGCGGGCGACGTCGCTGCGCCGACCGTCGGCGGGTGGACCGTCGACGGACTGCTCGAGCAGGACGCCGCGGACGCGGTCGTCGTCGTGAACGCCTCCGTCGCCGACGCCTCCGGCGTCGCCTCGGTCGCGGTTCGTTTCGTGCAGGGCGATCTCGAGTTCGGCGGCGTCGCGGTCCAGACCGCCGGCGACAACTACCGCGCCGAGTTCGACGTCCCCGCCGCGAACTTCGCGGGCAGCTTCGAGGTCCACCTCGACGCCGAGGACACCCGGGGCAACCGGGTCGCCAAGAAGCTCGGGACCGTCTCGATCGGCTAGGCACCGCGAAGCGAAGGTCGGCCTGCCCCGGACGGGGCGGGTCGGTCATCCGCCCCGCTCCTGGACGAGCCCAACGCGCCGTGCACCCCGGGGAAGGCACCTGCTCGGCTGCCGGAGGCCCGAAAGGCCCGCTCATGGACGAGCGCGGCAACCCCGGCGGCCTCGTCTCTCGAGCGGCCGCCTGCGGCCGGTGCAGCGTGGCGTAGCCGCAGGCGAGCGGTCGCCGTCGCAGAATCGGGGCATGTCGATCTTCGTTCGCCCGGTGCGGCGCGCGGCCGCGCTCGGCGCCGTCGCGCTCCTGCAGGTTCCGTTGGCCGGCTCGGCCGACGCATCGAGGAACCCCTCTCGCGCCACCGGGTGGACACCGCCGGTCGCGACCTCGACGCAGCGGGCCGACGTCGCCGCTCCCTTCGTCAGCAGTTGGGAGGCCGAGGTGGTCCGGGATCGGCTGAAGATCCTGCCGTCGAAGGTCGCCGTCGTCGCCACCGTCGAGGACGCCAGCCCGGTGGCGACCGTGCGAGCGCGGTTCGTCCGCGGAGCCCTCGTGCACGGCGGCGAGGCGGTCAACACCCACGGCAACTCCTGGCGTGCGGAATTCGGCCTTCCCGCGGCGGACTCCACCGGGATCTACGAGGTGTGGATCGATGCGAGGGACGCCAAGGGCAACGCCGCCGACACGATGGTCGGCACTCTGCGGCTCCCCTAGCCGACACGGCGCGGCCGGCTCCTCCTGCAGGCCTGGCCGGCGTCCGTTCCGTACCGTTGACCCCGACCGTTGCGCGCTCGCACCAAGTCCGGGGGAACCGATGCCGATCACGCTGGGACGAATGGCGCTGGTAGCCGCACTGGCTGCGAGCGTGCTCGCACCCGTGGCCGCCGACGCTGCGGCGAAGCCGAAGACCTCCTCCGGCCTGGTCTGCACGATCGTCGGTACGGCGAAGGCGGACACCCTGCGGGGCACCGCCGGGCGGGACGTCGTCTGCGGTCTCGGCGGCAACGACACGATCCGCGGGCTCGGCGGCGACGACGTCCTCGACGGCGGAGCCGGGAACGACTCCATCTTCGGTGGGCTGGGCAACGACCTGCTCTACGGCGGCGCCGGCCGGGACAGGCTCTACGGCGAGACCGGCTCCGACACCTGCGACCAGAAGGGAACCGAGACCGCGAGTTCGTGTTCGCGCGATGCCACGGCGCCGCTCGTCGCCGAGTGGTCGGTGAACTCCACCGAGGTCGACACCGCGTCCGCGGGGAAGACCGTCGTGGCCGAGGCCCGGGCGAAGGACGCCTTCTCCGGAGTCGCTCGCGTCGCGCTGCACCTCGTCGGTCCCGACAGGGTCGAGTTCGGCGGCGTCGCGAAGCGCACGAGCGGGAACGCACTCGACGGCACCTACCGTCTCGCGATCGCGCTGCCCGCAGGCGCTTCCACCGGTGACTACGCGCTGCGGATCACCGCCACGGACGAGGCCGGCAGGGCCCGCGTACAGCCGACGAAGATCGTCGTGAAGCAGACCGGCAAGGGCGACACCGCAGAGCCGTTCTTCCAGCAGTGGAACCTGCGAGCCGAGAAGAAGGACCGAAAGAGCGGCCCGACGACGATCGTCGCCACGGCGCAGGTCGGCGACGAGTTCTCCGGCGTCGAGTCGGTGTTCTTGCGTCTCCTCGGACCGCAGGGCGCCAACTTCGGCGGCCAGGCGGACCGTATCGACGGCGACGACCGGAACGGCCGGTACGAACGCGAGATCGTGCTGCCGGCCGATGCGCCCTCCGGAAGCTACGAGCTGCACATCCTGGCCACCGACCGCAGTGGCAACAGGGCGGAGAAGAAGACCGGCACGAACATCTCGAACGCCGGCTAGCGGGAGCCGTACGCTGACGGGGTGACCACGGTCGGGACGAGGGCGTCCTGCTGGCTGAGCGAGCGCGAACTGATCGCGCGAGTGCTCGCGCACGTCGACGCCGGAACGACCGATCTGGGCCCGAGCACCGGTCGGGTGCCGGTGTCCCACTACCTCGATCCGGAGCGCTACGCAGCCGAGCTACGGATGCTGCGGAGCACGGCCGTGCCGTTCTGCGCGTCGGCGGAACTGGAGCGCGGCGGTTCCTACCTGGCGCGCACCGCCGCCGGCGTTCCGCTGCTCGCGGTCCGCGACCGCGCAGGGGTCGTGCACGCCTTCCGCAACAGCTGCGGACACCGCGGGACCACGCTCGTTGAGGGCGTGGGCTGTGCACGCGCGCTGGTCTGCCCGTTCCACGGCTGGGTCTACGCCCTCGACGGATCGGTCTCGCACGTACCGCATCCGGAGGGCTTTCCGGGCATCGACTTCACCGAGCGCGGCCTGGTGCCCGTGGCCTGCCGCGAGAGGAACGGACTGGTCTGGATCGACCAGGACGGGCCCGGAACCTTCGACGGGGTAGGCGATCTACCCGGTGTGACGGAGCATCAGGCCGTCGTCGGCCGGCAGCTCATCGCGGTGGCGGTGAACTGGAAAATCCTCGTCGAGGGCTTCCTCGAGGGTTACCACATCCGCGCCACGCACCCCGCGACGTTTCTGCCCTACGGGTACGACAACCTCACCGTCGTCGAGCACCACGGCCCGCACTCGCGGGTGACCTTCCCGTTCCGCCGGGTCGAGGAACTGCGCGACCAGCCACCCGAGGCATGGCACGCGGAGGGCACCACGACGAACGTGCAACACCTGTTCCCCAACGTCGTGCTCGCCCACCTCACCGCGCACACCGCGTTCATCGCGGTCGAACCGGTGACCGTGGACTCCTCGCTGCTGTCGATCACCCAGCTCGCGGCCCCGGCCGCGGACGGGTCGGTGCCCAAGGCGGTGGCCCGGGACATCGAGTTCGTCGCCCAAGGCCTGGCCGAGGACCGCGCGATGGCCGTCATCGTGCAGCGAGGCGTGCAGGCTCGCGGCGGAGACGTCGTCTTCGCCCGCTACGAAAGCGCCCTCACGCACTTCCACGCAGGCCTGGCCCAGCGGATCTGACCCCTTCGGCTCCTACGAGGCGAGGCCGGGTCTTTCCGTGATCGTGGCCACGGGATGAGTACGAAGTCGTACTCCTGGGTTACCCTCGCTTGTCGTTAGCAAGCTAACGAGAACCGTCGAGGAGACCACCATGCCCGCGACCGCCCGCGAGGGCGCGCCCACCGGCGCCGATCAGGACGAGCTCTGGCGCGCCTGGGACGAGTTCGCCGCGGCCATGCGCCGGGCCCGTGGACGCGGCGCCCGCGAGGCCGGCGGCCTCACGCACTCCCAGTTCCGGCTGCTCGTCGCCATCGCCGATTCGAGCGACGGGCGCCTCGTGCGCCTGGCCGAGGAGGTCGGCGCGGCACCGCCGACGGTGACGCGCATGCTCACCGCACTGGAACGCGCAGGCCTGGTGCAGCGCGCCAAGTCCGTCGAGGACCGCCGCGGCGTCTGCGTCCGCCTGACCCCCGCGGGGCAGCGCGCGATGGAGACCAAACAGGAGCAGGTGCGCCGCAAGCGCCAGCTCATCTGGGACTCGCTCAGCCCGACCGAACGCCGCCAGGCACAGACCATCTTTCACCGCCTGGCAGAGGAACTGGACGTCCTGTGACCCAGCCCGCCGCCGCGATCGACGCGACCGTGCCCGAGAAGCCGCGCCAGGCTCCGATGCTGACGTTGTTCGCGCTCGTGACCTCGGCGATGGCCTACGCGCTCTCGCAGACCCTGGTCTCCCCCGCGCTGCCGCTGATCCAGCGGGAGCTGAACACCAGCACCACGATGGTCACGTTCGTGCTGACCGCCTACCTGCTGAGCGCCTCCGTCGCGACGCCGATCGTGGGGCGCCTCGGGGACATGTTCGGCAAGCAACGTCTGCTGATGGCGGTGCTGATCTGCTTCGCCTTCGGGTCGGTGGTCGCAGCCGTCGCCCCCTCGATCGAAGTCCTCATCCTGGCCCGCGTGATCCAGGGCATGGGCGGGGCGATCTTTCCGTTCGCCTTCGGCATCATCCGCGACGAGTTCCCGCGCGAGAAGGTCGCAACGAGCATCGGCCTGATCAGCGCGACGTTCGGCATCGGCGGCGGCGTCGGCCTCATCGCCTCCGGGGTGATCGTCGACAACCTGTCCTGGCACTGGGTGTTCTGGATCGGCCTGATGGTCGTCCTGGTCGCCATCGTCGCCACGCACTTCTGGGTGCCGGAGTCTCCGGTGAAGACGCCGTCGAAGGTCGACTGGACCGGGGCCCTGCTGCTGTCCGGTGGCCTCGTCGCCGCGCTCGTCGCCGTCAGCGAGGGCAACCGGTGGGGCTGGCTGTCCCCGGGAATCGTCTGGCTCATCGCGCTCGGTCTGACGCTGCTGGTCGTGCTGGCCTGGTTCGAACTGCGCCACCCGCGGCCGTTGGTGGACATGCGCATGCTGTCCAAACGCGCGGTGCTGACGCCGAACCTGGCCGGATTCCTCGTCGGCTTCGGCATGTTCGGCTGCTTCATCCTCGTTCCGCAGTTCGTGCAGATGGACGCCGCGGCCGGGTTCGGCTTCGGCGCCTCGGTCACCGAGGCGGGCATTTTCATGCTCCCCTCGACCCTCGGCATGCTGATCGCCGGACCGCTGGCCGGCACTCTGGGCTCGAAGTTCGGCTCACGGGTTCCCCTGCTCATGGGCACGGTCTCGATGACCGCCTCGTTCCTGTTCCTTGCCTTCGTCCACGACGACCGCTGGGCCATCTACGTCGGCTCCGCACTGCTGGGCCTGGGCGTCGGCTTCGCCTACGCCGCCATGGCGAACCTGATCATCGAAGCGGTCCCGCAGACCCAGACCGGCGCCGCGTCCGGCATCAACACGATCATGCGCACCATCGGCGGCACGCTCGGCGGACAGATCGCGGCGAGCATCGTCGCCTCGCACGTCGCGACCAACGGGCTGCCCAGGGAGATCGGCTTCACCATCGCCTTCGCGATGTTCGCCGCAGCCCTGGTGCTGGCGACGGTGGCCTCGCTCTTCATCCCCGCCAGGATCGTGGACCTCGCGGCAGTCCCGGCTCTGCCCTCCGCCGAAGTTCCGGTGCTTCCCCACGCTCCGAAGGGCGTCGTGCGCGGGCAGATCCGCGCCGAGGACGGCACCGGATTCTTCGGCGCCGCGGTGATCCTGCTCGACGACCAGGGCAACCTCGCCCACCACGCGAGCACCGACCTCGACGGAGTCTTCGAGATCGGCGACGTGCTCCTGGCAGAGCACACCATGGTGATCGTCGCCCTGGACCAGGAGCCGCACGCCGAGGTCCTACGTCCCGGACAGTCGATCGCCCACACGGTGTCCCCACGCGTCGAGGCGGCGGGTCGGCACTAGCGTTTCGCCGGTGAGCACCGCGCTGCCAGCCGTCCGCGTCGAGGCCGGGGAATGGGCCGACCAGGAGTGCCCGGGCGACGAGTTCCCGGCGACCCTCGGCGCCGTCGCGGAGTTCCTTCGAACCGGCCTGGACCTGGGCCGACTGACGGTCGTCGTCGGCGAGAACGGCACCGGAAAGTCCACCGTGGTCGAGGGAATCGCCGACGCCTACGGCCTCCCGCCCGGCGGTGGGTCGGTGCGTCGCGGCACCGGAGCGACCGAGACGCCGCTGGGCCGCGCCCTTCGCGTGAAGCGCGGCCGCGGCGCGCCGAAGCACGGCCAGTTCCTGCGCTCGGAGTCGCCGCGGCAGGGCTTCGGCACCACGTCCCTGCGCGGCTCGACGGCGGCCGGCGCGCGAGCGCACGAACTCAGCCACGGCGAATCGTTCCTCTCCACCGCCGCGGCCCAACTGCGCTCGCCGGGACTGCACGTCTTCGACGAACCCGAGTCCGGGCTGTCGTTCGGCTCCTGCCTGACCTTCGCGACCCTGCTGCTCGACGCCATGGCCGAGGGCTCGCAGGTGCTGCTGACCACCCACTCCCCCGTGCTCGCAGGGATTCCCGGCGCGGTGCTCGTCGAACTCGACGACTCCACCATGCGCGTCGTCGAGTTCGCGGACCTCGACCTCGTCGCCCAGCACCGACTCTTCCTCACCGACCCGGCCCGGTTCTACGAACGGCTGTTGGGCTGAGCGCAGCGACGATGGGTCGCTATGAGATAGCTATTCTAGTTGCGTTCTCTATTGCATCATCGAACATTTGTTCTATATTATATTCGACATGGGTCACCCGGTGCTCGACGCGTACGCCGTCCTCGGCGAGGCGCTGGCGGGCGTCCGCGCGGCCATGGACGACCCCGCCTCCGGGTCCTTCTCCGACCACGAACTGTTCGGGCTGCTGCGCACCCACGACCGTGTCGAGGCGCGGCTGGACTCCCTCGGACTGGACCTGATCGCCTACACCGACATGAGAAACCTCGGCTCGCGAACCGGATTCTCCTCGACCGCGGCGTTCCTGTCCGGGGCACTGAAGATGCACCCCACGACCGCCGCGGAACGGGTCCGGACCGCGCGGGCGATGGAAACCCACTGCCCCTGGACCTACGACCAACTCGCCGCGGGCGAGATCTCCTACGAGCAGGCCGCCGCGATCGCCTCGATCGTCACCGACCTGCCCAAGGGCGCGACCGAACGAGACGCCGCCAAGGCCGAGCGGTACCTGCTCGAACGCGCCCCCACCGCCAACGCCCTGGAACTCGGCAAACTCCGCAAGCGCGTCGACCA
>JBQTIB010000112.1:0-2887 GCA_052389435.1 Sporichthyaceae bacterium
CAGTTGGCTGAACCTCGTCGAGCGCTGGTTCCGCGAGCTCACCGACAAGAACATCCGCCGCGGAGTTTTCCCCAGCGTCGCGGATCTGATCGAGTCGATCGAGACCTACCTGCGCGTGAACAACGACTTCCCCAAGCCCCTGGTCTGGACCGCCAGCGCAGAGGCCATCCTCGCCAAAGTGCGACGCGGCCGCGTCGCACTTGAACTAGTCACTCAAAACTGAGACACACCACTAGTCGCGCCCCAAGATCAACGGCGGCCGAACACGTCCGAGACGACATATGCCGCGGCGAGCAGCCCGATCGCCAGCACGTAGGTCAGCGGGGCCAGGGCCTCGCGCGGGTCCTTGGCCTTGGCCCGCGGCGCCCGCGAATCGATCCGCACGACCCGCTGCTGCCGCGGTCCGGTCCCCTGGCACATGTGGCCCCCCTGCCTCGACGAACTCCTTCGACGATTGAACGTCGTTTCGGTCCGGTTTGCCCTCCGCCGAACGGACTGTCTTTCATCCCCAACGCGCGGCGGCCTCGCGAAGTGCCGCCCGGGCAGCCGCGTCGAGTTCGGCGACCAACTGCGCGGCGGGAAGCTCCTGCGTCAGGGAGTACGCCTGCCCGGCCCACAGGTGCAGCGACTGCGAGTCGCCGTTGGCGCGGGCGGCGGCGCGCATCGGCGCGGTGAGGTGGTGCAGTTGCGGATAGGCGCTCGGGGCGTCGTGGTGGTCGTCGAGGAAGCGGTTGCGGATGCCGCGGGCGGAGCGCCCGGTGAACGACCGAGTGATGGCCGTCGGTCCGACGCCTGCCAGCGCCGCCCGGTGCACGGCTGCGGTCCCGGCTTCGGGGCATCGCAGGAAGGCGGTGCCGACCTGCGCCGCCGCCGCCCCGGCCGACAGCGCCGCCGCCACGGCCCGCCCGGTGGCGATCCCGCCGGTGGCGACCAGCGGCAGCGTCGTTTCGGCGCGTACCAGTTGCAACAGCGCCAGCAGCCCGACGTCTCCGGGCGCTGCGTCGTCGAAGCTTCCGCGGTGTCCGCCGGCCTCGAACCCCTGCACCACGAGGGCGTCGGCGTCGACGGCCGCGGCGGCGCGAGCCTCCTGCGGAGTCGTCACGGTGATCCACACGGCCGACCCTGCCGCGTGCAGGCGTGCGACGTCGGCGTCGCTCGGCGCGGCGAAGGTGAAGGAGACGACCGGCACCGGCTCCGCGCACAGCAGGTCGACCTTGGCTGCGTAGGAGTCGTCGTCCCACCGGGGCTCTCCCACCGCAACGCCTTCGGCGCTCAGGCGGGCGGCGTAGGCCACGACGGCGGGCTCGTCCGCGCCGTGGCCCGGGTCCCCGAAGACGTTCACCCCGAACGGAAGGCCGCTCGACCGCAGTTCCGCCGCGTCGGCGGCGACGGCGTCCACTCCTCGATACCCGGCGGCGAGGAATCCGAGGCCGCCGGCCGCGGAGACCGCCGTGGCCAGAGCGGGCGTCGAGGCACCTCCGGCCAGGGGCGCCTGCACGATCGGGCGGGGGAGCGTTCGGAGTTCGAACATGCCAGCAGCCTAAAAGGGGGTCACTCGCTGACGCTCGGGGGCCAGAACCGGACATTCCTGGACTCATCCGTTCGGACAGTGCTCGCCGACGTTCGGCCCATCCTGTCCGTTTGGTGGATCCGGGATCACGCTTTCGGACGTCTCACCGGGCACAACCGCACCGCCGCGGACTTTGGAAAGGCCCCGTTGTGACCGCTTATTGCTCGTTGTTCGTCGACGCGGGATATCTGATGGCCGCCGCCTCGACCCGGGTGACCGGGACGTCGCTGCGCGGCGCCACCGACATGGACGTCGCCGGTCTGCTCGCGGACATCGCCGAGCAGGTGCAGGCCGACTCCAGCCTGCCGCTGCTGCGCATCCACTGGTACGACGCCGGTACCCGCCAGGGCGGGGCGCTGCCCGGTCAGCGGGAGATCGGCATGCTGCCCCGGGTGAAGCTGCGGCTCGGCCGCTCGGGCTTCAACGGCGAGCAGAAGGGGGTGGACCTCAAGCTCGCCCTCGACCTGATCGCGCACTCGCGCAACCGCGTCTCCGAGGTCGCCTACCTGATCTCCGGCGACGACGACCTGTCGGAGGCCGTCGAGGCCGCCCAGCAGCTCGGGGTCCAGGTGGTGGCGCTGGTGGTCCCCGACGCGGCCGGCGACGCGATCGCGGTCTCCACCAACCTGCAGATCACCGTGGACCGCATGGTCCGCATCGACGGCGCCTGCATCGACGCGCGGGTCAACCGCAGCGCCGCGGCGCTGTCCACCCCGTTCGTGCCCGCGCCTCCGCCGACGCCGCTACCGCAGCCCTCGGCGACGCCGACGGTTCCGGTGCCGCGCACCGAATCCGACTCCGCCCCGCCGCCCGCGCGTCCGACGCCGCTGTTCGTTCCCGCTCGTCAACCGGTCGAGGTCCGTCCGATGACCCGCTCTACTCCGGCCTACGTGACCAGCACCGGCAACGGCGGGTACTACCCGGGCAGCGCGGAGAACGACGCCCGCATCGAAGAGGCGATCTCCTTCGTCGTCGACAGCGTCGTCATGAGCTGGTGGCGCAGCGCCACCCCCGGCAACCGCGACGACCTGCTCGCCTCGCGCCCGAGCATCCCGGCCGAGGTCGACCGGGCGCTGCTGACCGACCTGTCGAACAAGCTCGGGGTCTACGACCTTCCGCAGAACACGCGCTACGCCCTGCGGGACGCCTTCTGGGAAACGGTGGAGCGGCTGTGATGCGCGGCAGCACCTGGACCTAGGAGCTTGGGTCGGTAATCGGTTAGAGGGGCCTTGATCGATCCGGAGATTGTCTGGCCGTTCGCGGGCGGGTGGTGCCGCCGGTGCGCCCGCGGAGCGGTGTCGGGGCGTTCTCGGCGGC
>JBQTIB010000113.1:0-26168 GCA_052389435.1 Sporichthyaceae bacterium
GGGCCCTCGCGCTGTGTGCGGTTCGGCGCCGACCTCGGCCCTTCGGCCTTTTTCGTCGGGGGCGGCGTTCACGGCGTGGGGCCCGCCGCCGGGTTCGTCGGCGCCGGCGACCATCGCCTGCAACGGGGTGTAGCGGGCCTTCACCAGATGGCCGGGCGGGGGAGCGTCCGGCGGCAGTCGCTCGGGCAGCGCCACGACCAGCCCGTAGCCGCCGGTGCCGAGGCCGTGCACGAGTGCGTTCACGTTCAGCAGCACGACGTCGCCGACGACGGGGGAGCCGACCAGGTCGGTGTAGGCCAGCGCCCGGACACGCTCGCCGTCGACGTCCGCCTCGAGGTCGACGACGCCGGGACGCGCCGATCGGATCGCACCGACCACGCCACGCCGCCACCGCACCACGCGCGAACCCTAGCCGCCGTCCCGCCTGCGCCTCGATGCGCAAGTGCCGGGCGAAGCGGGACGTCCCGGCGCGCGCACCGCTCGGGCGGGCATCGACGCGGAACCGACACGGCCCCCGGCGCGGCGCGCGCGGGGCAGTCGGGCCGGTAGCGTCGACACCGTGTCGCAGCGACGGACCGAGCGCCTGCTCAACCTCACCATCTGCCTGTTGGCCACGCGGCGACGGCTCACCAAGGAACAGATCCGCAAGTTGGTCCCCGACTACGAGCAGTCCAAGACCGAGGACGCCTTCGAGCGGATGTTCGAGCGCGACAAGGAGGACCTGCGCGAGCTCGGCATCCCGATCGACGCCGGCCCCCAGGAGTCGGTCTTCGCCGACGAGGTCGGGTACCGCATCGAGCGCGACGCCTACGCGCTGCCCGAGGTGCGCTTCGCCTCCGACGAACTCGCCGTGCTCGGCCTCGCCGCGCGGGCCTGGCAGCAGGCGTCGATGTCCCAGGCGGCCGGCACGGCGCTGCTGAAGCTGCGCGCAGCGGGCGCCGACCCGGACGTGGCGGTGCTGACCGGACTCGAGCCGCGGGTCAGCGCCGCCGAACCCGCCTTCGACGCGCTGCTGACCGCCTGCCGGGACAACTGCCCCGTCGGTTTCGACTATCGCGGCGCCGACGGCGTCGCGCCCGCCCGGCGCCGGATCGAGCCCTGGGGCCTGCACACCCGCAACGGCCGCTGGTACCTCGTCGGCTACGACCGAGACCGCGCGGACTCGCGGGTGTTCCGCGTCGACCGGATCGTCGGCGACGTCCGCCGGGAGGGTCCGGAGGGCTCCGTCGTCGTCCCGGAGGGCGTGGACGTGAAGGACCAGTTGCGCACCCACGTCGCCCCCGAGGTTCGGGGCAGCGCGACGATCGCGGTCCGGACCGGCGCGGCCCCCGGACTGCGCCGGTGGGCGACCGCCGTGCGCGAGGCGGGCGAGGGGTGGGACGAGATCGAGGTTCCGTACTGGCGCCCGGCCGAACTCGCCGCCGAACTCGTCCCCTACGGCGGTGGAGTGCTGGTGCGCGAGCCCGCCGAGGTGCGCGACGCGGTACTCGCCCGGCTCCGGACGCTGGCCGGGGTGCAGTCGTGACGGCCGCGGACCGGCTCACCCGCCTGCTGGCGCTGGTGCCGTACCTGATCAACCGTCAGGGGATCGAGCTCGCCAAGGCCGCCGCAGACGCGGGCATCAGCGAGACGCAACTGGTCAAGGACCTCGAACTGCTCTTTCTCTGCGGCCTGCCCGGGCACCTGCCCGGCGACCTCATCGAGGCCGACTGGGAATCGGGCCGGGTCTACCTGACCAACGCCGACACGATCGGCCGGCCGCTGCGCCTGCGCATGGACGAGGTCACCGCCCTGGTCGTCGGACTGCGGGTCCTCGCGGGGCTGCCCGGAGCCGCCGAATCGCAGGCCCTCGAACGGGCGCTCGCCAAGCTCACCGAGATCGCGGGCGGAGCCGTCGGGGCCGTGGACGCGCAGGTCGGCGTCGAAACCACGCCGGTGGACCCCACCGTCGCCGAGGGCGTGCGCCGAGGGCTGGAGCAGCGCCGCCGCCTGCACCTGCGCTACTGGGTGCCGTGGCGCGACGAAGTCACCGAACGGGACGTCGACCCGATGCGGCTGGCCCTGGTCGACGGACACTCCTATCTGGAGGGCTGGTGCCATCGCGCCGAGGCCGTACGGCTGTTCCGGCTCGATCGCGTGCTGGCCCTCGACGTGCTCGACGTCCCCGCGGAGGTGCCCGCCGACGCTCCGACCCGCGACCTGTCCGCGGGCCTGTTCCAGCCGGGCACCGACGACGTCGTCGCGACGCTGCGTTTGGACCGCGGGGCGCGGTGGGTGAGCGAGTACTACCCGGGCGAGCTCGTGTCGGAGGAGGCCGACGGCACGACCGTGGTGCGCCTGCGCGCTCCCGATCCGGCCTGGGTCGTGGCGCTGGCACTGCGGCTGGGGCCGTCGGCGCAGATCATCGACCCGCCGGGACTCGCCGAACAGGTGCGGGAGCACGCCCGTGAGGCCCTTGAGGCGTACGGTGAGCCCGTGACGGAGAGTTCGCCATGACTCAACTGAAAGTCACGTGCCCCGCCTGCGGCCACGTGCGCATCCTCGCCGAAGACGTGCGCATCGTCGTCGGCGAGCGCGGGTCGTACTACGTGTTCGCCTGCCCCGACTGCACCCGCCGCGTCAAGCGCCCGGTTACCGAGGACGTCGTGGACGAACTGGTGGCCCGCGGGGTCCCGGCGGTTCGCAGCGTCCACGTGTGAGAGCCTTCGGTGCATGTACGTGGGGCTGTGGGTGGCGATCGGCGTGCTCGGGATCCTGTTCCTGGCCGTCCCGACCCTCAAGCTGTGGCGGACGGTGAAGGTCCTGGGCAAGGAGGTCAAACGCGTGTCCTCCGAACTCGGCGCGGCCGGGGCCGCGTTGGAAGAGGCCTCGCGCAAGTTGCCAGGCAAGAACGGCCGTCCGCTGCCCTAGGGGCGACGAACACCCTGCTGGCACGGCACCCACTTTCGTGGGTTGTGGAACCCTCCCGGACGAGTTGTACGGGGTACGCTGGACGCACCTAGGAGGTGGCCTTCGCATGGGTCTTGGTACTCCGGAAATCATTCTGATCGCGCTGGTCGTGCTGCTGCTCTTCGGAGCCAAGCGCATGCCCGACATGGCGCGCTCGCTCGGCGAGTCGATGCACATCTTCAAGCGCGCGGTGAAGGACGAGGACACTGCGTCCCCGCCCCCGGCCAACAAGCCCGAGCGCACCGAGTCCTGAGTCGTCGTCCGCGTCCGCGGGGTTGTCGCCCGCGGACGCCTAGGTTCCTGAACAACGAGGGAGCGGCGTGACCGCCGGTACCGGCAGCCCCGACATCCGGGGCTCCGCCTCCGACGCTGGCCGGATGCCGCTCTTGGAGCACATCCGGGAGCTGCGGACTCGGCTCGTTCGGTCGATGCTCGCGATCGTGCTCGGCGCGATCGTCGGCTGGTACCTCTACGACTGGATCGTCGACGTCCTCGTCGAACCGGTCTGCAACCCCAAGTTCCGCGGCGTCGGTCAGGGCCGCTGCGGCCCGCTGGTCATCTCGGGCATCGTCGGGGCGTTCTCGCTCCAGATCAAGGTTGCGCTCTTCGCCGGGATTGCCCTCGCCGCGCCGATCTGGCTCTACCAGCTGTGGGCGTTCCTGGCACCCGGCCTGCACCGCCACGAGAAGCGGTGGGCCTACGCGGTCGCCGGATTCGGCGTCCCCCTGTTCGCCATCGGCGCGGGGCTCGCGTACCTGATCCTGCCGAACGCCGTCGAGTTCCTTCTCGGCTTCACCCCGGCCGAGGCGTCCAACCAGGTGCCGCTGGGCGACTACCTGAACTTCGTGCTGCGCCTGCTGTTCGTCTTCGGCGTCTCCTTCGAGCTGCCGTTGATCATCGTCATGGCCAACCTGGCCGGCATCCTGTCCGCTTCGCGCATCCGCAAGATGTGGCGGGGCATGGTGTTCGGCATCGCGGTCTTCGCGGCCGTGGCCACCCCGACTGGCGACCCGGGCACGATGCTCGCGCTGGCGACGCCGATGACGTTCCTGTACCTGGTGTCGATCGCGATCACCACCCTGGTCGATCGGCGTCGCAAACGGCGCGCCGCGGCCTAACCGTGGGCGAGGTCTTCGACGCCTTCGAGGCGGGCTATCCCTTTCGGCTGGACGAGTTCCAGGTCGCGGCCTGCCGGGCGCTCGAAGCGGGCTCGGGCGTTCTGGTCGCCGCTCCCACCGGCGCGGGCAAGACCGTGGTCGGGGAGTTCGCGGTGGCGCTCGCGCTGGCCGGCGGGCGCAAGTGCTTCTGGACGAGTCCGATCAAGGCGCTGTCCAACCAGAAGCACCAGGATCTGATTGCGCGTCACGGGAGTGAGCGCGTCGGCCTGCTGACCGGCGACAACACCGTCAACGGCGAGGCGCCGGTGGTCGTGATGACCACCGAGGTGCTGCGCAACATGCTCTACGCGCGGTCCGGCACGCTGCGCAACCTCGGCTTCGTGGTGATGGACGAGGTGCACTACCTCGCCGACCCGACCCGCGGCGCGGTCTGGGAAGAGGTGATCATCCACCTGTCCGAGTCCGTCACGCTGGTCTCGCTGTCCGCGACGGTGTCCAACGCGGAGGAGTTCGGCGAGTGGCTGCAGACCGTCCGCGGCAGGACCGAGGTGGTCGTCTCCGAACACCGCCCGGTTCCGCTCTGGCAGCACCTGCTCGTCAAGGACCGCATCGTCGACCTGTTCACCTCCGACGCCAGGGGCCGGCCGCAGCTCAATCCGGAGATCGGGCAGCTGACTCGTCGGGAGCCGTGGTCGGAGGGCTCCGCCTACCGCGGCCGCGGCTCCCGGGGCGCACCGCGTGGGCGTACCGGGCCGCGCAACGTCCCGAGCCGGCCGGACGTGATTGCGCGGCTGGACCGCGAGGGCCTGCTCCCGGCGATCACCTTCATCTTCAGCCGCGCGGGCTGCGACGCCGCCGTCGAGCAGTGCCTGCGCTCGGGACTGCGCCTGAACAGCGACGCCGAGCGGCTCGCCGTACGGGAACTCGTGCAGAAGGCAACGGCCGACTTCCCCGAGGCCGATCGCGCCGTCCTCGGGTACACCGCCTGGCTGGACGGACTCGAGCGCGGTGTCGCCGCCCACCATGCGGGGATGCTGCCCGCATTCCGGGAGGTGGTCGAGGCGCTGTTCGTGCGCGGCCTGGTGAAGGCGGTCTTCGCCACCGAGACCCTCGCCATGGGCATCAACATGCCCGCGCGGGCCGTCGTGCTGGAGAAGCTGGTCAAGTTCAACGGCGAGACCCACGCGGACATCACCCCCGGCGAGTTCACCCAGCTCACCGGGCGGGCCGGGCGCCGCGGCATCGACGTCGAGGGCCACGCGGTGGTGCTGTGGCAGCCGGGGATGGACCCCCGCAACGTCGCCGGCCTCGCCTCCTCCCGCACCTTTCCGCTGCGCTCGAGCTTTCGGCCCTCCTACAACATGGCGGTCAACCTCGTCGGACAGTTGGGCCGAGAACGTGCCCGTGCGCTGCTGGAAACATCGTTCGCCCAGTTCCAGGCGGACCGCTCGGTCGTCGGGATCGCGGCGCAGATCCGCCGCCAGGACGAGGCGATGGCCGCTCAGTCCCGCGGCACCGACTGCGACTGCGGCGACTTCGGCGAGTACTTCGCGATGCGCGCCGCGCTGTCCGAACGGGAGAACGCCCTGGCCAAGGCGCGCAACCGGGACTCTCGCTCGCAGATCGGCGCCTCGATGCGCCGGCTCCAGCGCGGGGACGTCATCACCGTGCCGCGCGGCCGGTTTACCGGCGTGGCCGTCGTGCTCGAAGCCGCGGGCGAGCACGAGGACCCGCGGCTGATGGTCGTGACGTCGGACCGCCAGTACAGGCGCCTGGGGGAGGCCGACTTCACCGGCCCGGTCGAGGTGCAGATGCGGGTTTCGATCTCCAAGAACTTCAACCCACGCAATCCCCAGTCACGTCGCGACCTCGCCTCGACGCTGCGAGCGAAGGGAGCGGAGCCGGCGCGCATGCGCAAGCGGGACGGCGCCGGCGAGGACGCGGAGGTCGCCCGGCTGCGCGCCGCCATTCGGGCGCATCGGTGTCACTCGTGCCCGGACCGCGAGGACCATGCCCGGGCCGCGGAGCGCAACCGTCGCGTCGCCGGCGAGACCGAGAAGCTGCGCGCCCAGGTCGACGCGCGCACCGCGACCGTCGCCCGCACCTTCGATCGGGTGTGCGGACTGCTCGAGGAGTTGGACTACCTTCGCGGGGACACGGTCACGCCACAGGGCCAGAGCCTCGCGCGCATCTACGGGGAACTGGATCTGCTGACTTCGGAGTGCCTGCGCCGGGGAGTGTGGGAGGGGCTCGGGCCGGCCGACCTCGCCGCCTGCGTCTCGGTGCTCGTGTACGAATCCCGCAGCCGCGAGGACGGCCCGCCGCCACGGCTGCCGGAGGGCCGGGTGCGCGACGCGCTGGAGGCGACGATCCGGTTGTGGGGAGACCTGGAGCGCCTGGAGAAGGGGCATCGGCTCGCCTTCCTGCGCGAGCCGGACCTCGGCTTCGTTCGGGGCGCGCAGCGCTGGGCACAGGGCAAGCCCCTCGATCAGGTGCTGCGCGAGGCGGAACTGACGGCGGGCGATTTCGTCCGCTGGTGCAAGCAGTTGATCGACCTGCTCGGGCAGATCGCGGCCGTAGCCGACGACGAGATGCGCCCCGTTGCGGAGGCGGCGATCGGCGCCGTGCGACGTGGGGTAGTGGCCTGGTCCTCGGTGGCCTAAGGCCTAGGTCCTCATGGCCTACACGCGGGCGACGCGATCTGACGTCGAGTCAGTACACCGAGCGTGAAGCGGCTCACGCTGGGCACGGCCTTGATCCAGGTCACGTTAGAACCCCCGCGCTCCGGGTCAGAAAACAACCATGACTGCTTTCAAGAACACCTCGCGTTGGATGCTCGCCGCTCCCGTCGCCGTGATTGCCGCCTCGACCTTGGCGTTGGCTCCGGCAGCCTCGGCCGTGGAGGCTCCGCAGCACGCGGCGACAGTTCCGGTCGAAGGCGAAGACGGTCCCACCAACCCGATCGCCGACCTGCTCCCGCTGCCCGAACCCGAGGCGGGCGAAGGCGGACCCAAGGCCACCTCGATCCCGACCGAAGGCGAAGACGGTCCCACCAACCCGATCGCCGACCTGCTCCCGCTGCCCGAACCCGAGGCGGGCGAAGGCGGCCCCAAGGCCTGACACCGACCAGAGCGCGCGACACCGAGCCAGATCGCCTCTGACGACTGCGCGGCGGGGACCGGATCACCGGGCCCCGCCGCGCTCCTGGCGTGCGCGCCGAGCGCGTATGGTCGGCGCCATGGGTCCAGGATTTTCTGCCGAGCAGCGAGCGCTCCAGGAGCGTTTCGACACCCGCGCGCTCGCCGATCGCATCGACGGCCTGCTCGTGTCGGAGGAGATCGGCGACGGAGAACGCGAGTTCATCGAGGGCCTCGACATGTTCTTCCTGGCGACCGCGGACGCCGCCGGTCGCCCGACCTGCTCGTACAAGGGCGGCGCGCCGGGCTTCGTCCGAGTGCTGGACCGGCGGACCGTCGCCTTCCCGAACTACGACGGCAACGGGCTCTATCTCTCGTGCGGCAATGCGCTCGCCAACCCCGAAGTCGGTCTGCTGTTCATCGATCTGAGGCAGGGTCACCGCATGCGGCTGGAGGGAACGGCGAGCATCGACTTCGCCGATCCGCTGCTGGCGGAATACCCGGAGGCGCAGTTCGTCGTCCGAGTCCGCACCCGCGCGGTCTACCCGAACTGTCCGCGCTACATCCATCGGTTCGAACCGGCCGAACGTTCCGCCTTCGTTCCCGAGGCGGGACGGGCGACTCCGGTGCCGGAGTGGAAGACCATGGACTGGGCCGCGGACGTGCTACCCGGCGAGGACCCCGCCCGCGATCCGGCGGGACGCGAGGTGCGGGGCCGGTAGCGCACGTTCGAGGCGCAGCGGGCGGGGGTACGGTCCCGACATGGACCGACATGGGCTGGGTGAAGGCCCGCCGGCGCCCGACTGGACCGCGCAGCTCGTCGAACAGCTCGACTGGCACTGGAACTCGCAGCTGCGCCCGCGCCTCCACGGCCTGACCGATGCCGAGTACCTCTGGGAGCCGGCGCCGGACTGCTGGAGCGTGCGCCCGCGCGGAACGTCGGCCGCCCCGATCCAGGGCGGGTCGGGCGAGTACGTCATCGAGTTCGCCCATCCGACGCCCGACCCGGCACCGATCACCACGATCGCCTGGCGGCTGGGGCACGTCGTCGTCGGCGTCCTGGGCGCCCGGGTGGCGGCGCACTTCGGTGGGCCGCCGGTGGACTACTACGGATTCGCCTACGCGGGGACTGCGGCGGTCGCGCTCGATCAACTCGACGCCGGCTACACGGCGTGGATCGACGGCGTGCGCGGCCTCGGCCCGGCGGACCTGGCCGCGCCCTGCGGCGAGGCCGAGGGAGCGTTCGGGCATCTGCCCATGGCAACGCTGGTGCTGCACATCAACCGGGAGATGCTCCACCACGGAGCGGAGATCGCTCTGCTGCGCGACCTCTTCGCCCGCCGCTGCTGACCCGGTGTCCGCGCTGCCGGGTGCACGGTCTGCGATCCGCGCCGGTGCACCCCCGAACGGCGGACTCCGACGCCCCGGCAGGGACCGAACCAGGGTGCCGCGACCCTCGAAGTCCCCTCGACATTGGGTGCCGCACGGGTGCGGACTGGGTGGAGAAGAGGATCGACCGTGGGCGTGCGCGCACAGCGGTACGTGGGAGCAGTCGCAGCCGTGGCGGCGGGCGGTGCCGTGGTCGTCGGCGCGGCTCTCGGAGCGTCGGCCGGACCGGCCGTCGCCGATTCCGCGGAGAAGGCTTCGGCGACGGCGTCTGCAGCGAAGAAGCCCACGGCGAAGAAGCCGACCGCGACCCTGACGATCAAGGACTTCGACTACCGGCCCGCCACCCTCGTCGTCGCGCCCGGGACGAAGGTGAAGGTCGTCAACAGGGACAGAGCGGCCCACACGGTCACCAACAAGGCCAAGAAGATCGACAGCGGCGACATCGCCGGCAAGGCCTCCAAGGTGCTCCTCGCGCCGAAGAAGCGCGGCACCTACTCCTACATCTGCGTGTACCACCCGAACATGGAGGCCGTGCTCAAGGTCAAGTAGGCCTGCCTACCCCCGCAGGAGTCCGATTCGTCCCCGGATGGGGCAAGGAGACACCTGTTCGCCGGCCAGCCTTTGGGTTTCCCGGATCGAAGAGTCGACCGTGTGGCTTACCTGTCGCATTCGCACGTGCCGACGGAGGAATGTATGAGTGACCAGTCGACGGCTGGGCAGCTGCTGCTGCCGAGCCGTTCGGAGGAGGCTTACGAGGCCGAGGACTTCTCGACCGACGCAAGCGCAGCCGCCAAGCGCGGCACCGACATCAAGGCGCTGCAGACCGCGGCGTCCATCGAAAATCTGGCCGTGGCCGTCTACAAGAAGGCCGCGACGCTCGATTTCATCAAGGACGGCAACCCGATCGTCCTCGCGTTCGTGAAGAAGTCCGCAGCCCAGCACCAGGTCGCGGCCAACGCGTTCAACTCCGCCGCGGCCAAGCTCGGCGGCAGGAAGCAGACCAAGCCGAACCCGAAGTACGCCAAGGTCGTGGCGAAGGCCCTGCCGAAGATCAAGGGCCCGCTCGACGTGGTCAAGCTGGCGATCACCCTCGAAGACGTCGCGGTCCAGACCTACACCAAGAACGTCGGCATCACCTCGAAGTCGCAGCGTTCGATCTTCGCCGCCGTGGCCGCCCCCGGCGCGCAGCGTCGTGCGGTGCTGCTGGCCGTGCAGGCCCTGATCAAGGGCGGCGCCGCCGACCTGATCGCCCTGCCGCCCAAGGCGGACAAGCTTCCCGCCGCCGCCGGCAAGGTCGGCTTCCCGGACGCGTACTACCGCACCGACTCGGCATCGCCGGTCGGGGAAGGAGCAGTCAAGTGACCGCCCGTCACGAAGACTTCGAGCTCGGCATCTCCGAGGCCGACCTGTCCACCCTCACCCGCGACCTGGTGGCGGCGCACAACGACACCCTGCCCGCGATGCAGGCCGAGGCCGAAGAGTTCGGCGCCGACCTGCGCGACCAGATGATGACCTTCGGAGCGGGCCGTCGCGGCTTCCTCATGGGCGTCGGCGCCATCGGCGCCGGGCTGGCCCTGGCGGCGTGCGGCAGTGAGAGCAGTCGCACCAACGCCATGCGCCCGGTTGCCTTCTCCCGCGACCTCGCCGAGGCCGAAGAGGTCTCCGCCGAGGCCTCCAAGTACAAGGGCGACCTGCGCATCGTCGCGTTCGCCGCAGCCCTGGAGAACCAGGCCGTCGTCGCCTACGGCGCTGCGCTGAAGGCGGCGGGCGAGGGCAAGTACGGCAAGGTCCCGGCGGCCGTCGGCGTCTTCGCGCAGACCGCGCGCAAGCAGCACGACGACCACGCGGCCGGTTGGAACTCCGTGCTGCGCAAGGCGGGCCTGCCCGCCGTCAAGGGCGTGCCGCTCTCCACGTTCAAGAAGACGGCCGCCGCCCTGGGCAAGGCCAAGAACATCGGCGAGGTTGCCGGGCTGGCGCTGACCCTCGAGGACGAGGCCGCAGCGACCTACCTGCTCGCCATCGGCGCGGTCACCAACCTGCCCGGCGTCCGGATCGCCGCGACCATCGCTCCGGTGGAGTCGATGCACTCGGCGATCCTGAACTTCGTGCTCGGCAAGTACCCGGTGCCGGTTGCGGTCCTCACGACCAAGGACGCGGCCAACCCGGCCACCTTCCGCGGCTGATCGTCCTGCGTTCGCACGTCCCGTTGCCCGGTTCGGCCCGCAGGGGTCGGGCCGGGCAACGTGCGTTCGGGGTCAGCCTGACGGCAGCGTGGCCGGGTTGAGGATGATCTCCCACAGGTGCCCGTCCGGATCGCGAAAGTATCCGGAGTAGATGCCCCACGGCCGTTCGTGCGTGACGTCGGTCTGCGTGGCGCCGGCGGCGACGGCGGCCGCGAGGATCTCGTCGACCTCCTCGCGGGTGCGCGCGAGGTGCCCGATGCTGAAGGCGCCCGAGCCGGGCGGGGCGGCGGGGACCGCCGCGTCCTGGGCGAGGTCGGCGTACCCGTACAGGGCGAGGATGAGCCCGCTGGGCAGGGCGAACATCACGGCGGCACCGCCGGCTTCCTCGGCGTCGCGCACGAACTCGGTGCCGACGATTCCCTCGGATTCGAACCCCAGCGCGCGGTAGAAGGCGAGCGAGCGCTCCAGGTCGCGCACTGCCAGGGTCAGGACGTGTACCGCCGGTCTCATCGGCTCTCCGCCAGTTCGGTCAGCACCCCGAGCACTCGGTTCAGCGGACTGGCCAACCCCCAGCGGTCGGACAGTTCCAGCAACGCCTCCGGATCGCGCGGGGCGACCGGCACCGCGCAGTCGAACTGAGGCACCGTCAGGTCCCGGACGACCTCGACGACTTGCGGAGCCACCGCGAGGTAGTCGGCGGCGTCGAGCAGCCTGCGGCGCACGCTCGGCGACATGCTCGTCGTCGGGTCGTTCGCGGCCGCCTGGACCCCGGCGATCGACCCGTAGGAGGTGACCAGGGCCGCCGCGGTCTTGTCGCCGACCCCGGGAACGCCCGGCAGGCCGTCGCTGGGATCGCCGCGCAGCGCCGCGAACGGGGCGTAGGCCCGACCGGGAATCGCGTACTTCTTCGCCACGGCGGCCTCGTCGACGATCTCGAGGTTGCGAATGCCCTTGGCGATGTAGAGCACCCGCACCGCACGGGCGTCGTCGACCAACTGGAACAGGTCGCGGTCCCCGGTGACCACGTCGACCGGATCGGGGGAGCGGGTGGCGAGGGTGCCGATGACGTCGTCGGCCTCGTACCCGGCGAGGCCGAGGTGGACGATGCCGAGCGCGTCGAGCACCTGCTCGATCACCAGCACCTGCGGGCTCAGGGCGTCCGGGACCTCCTCGATCCCGGCGGCGGCATCCGCGACCCGGTGGGTCTTGTACGAGGGAATTGCGTCCACGCGGAAGGCGGGGCGCCAGTCGGCGTCCATGCAGGCCACCAGGTGCGTGGGACGGCGCAGCTTCGCGAGGTGGGCAACGAACTCCAGAAAGCCGCGGACCGCGTTGACGGGACTTCCGTCCGGCGCCCGCACCGAGTCGGGAACGCCGAAGAAGGCACGGAAGTACATGGAGGGGGCGTCCAACAGCAGCAACTGCCCAGGCGAAGACACCTGCCGATTCTTGCCGATCCGACTCCGAGCGCCGCCGGGTAGGGTCGCAAAGATGCGCCGATCCTTCACCGCCGCCTCCGCCGTCGCCCTGCTCCTCGCCCTGACCGCCTGCGGCGGCGGGGACGACGAGCCTGCCCCCGTCGCGGAGCCGCCCGCCGTCGTGTTCACCCCGTCGCCGGCCGTCACGTCCACGCCGACCACCACGGCAGCCCCGACCTCCTCCGAGTCGCCCACGTCCTCGCCCTCGGCATCGCCGGGCGCCACGTCGGACGCCGCGGAGTTGAAGATCGAAATCAAGGACTTCGCGTTCAGCCCCAAACTGACGCAGGCGAGGCCGGGCCAGAAGATCACCGTCACCAACCGCGACTCCGCCGTTCACACCCTCACGACGAACGACGGCAGCATCGACTCGGGCGATCTGGGCCGAGACCAGAGCTACACCTTCACTGCGCCGGCCGCGGGCGGCTACGACTACATCTGCACGCCCCACCCGTACATGAAGGGCACCCTGCGGGTGTCATAACGCTTTCCGGCGAAATGGTCCGTTCGACGGCCCGAGCCGGCCGTTCGTACGACCTCGAGGGCGTGATCGGCAGCGTCCAAGTCGCACGAGGGTCCACCGCGGACCCCGGCGAGGAGAGTCGAGACCGTGCGCATCTGGATCGCAGCCACCAACGTCGAGGAGTGGCAGTCGATTGCCGAGGCCGCCGGCGAGGTCGGGCACACGATCGTGACCGGCGTGGTCGACGCCCAGCAGATCTGGGTCGCGAGCACCTGGCGCGACGACGCCGCCTTCGCCGCCGACGTTCAGATGGGCATCGCCCTCGGCATGCCGGTGCTGGACCTCGACCGCGCCGCCTGGATCGACCAGGGCTGGTAGCCAGGGCTGGCAGCCGGGGCGGCCTGCGGCCGCGAACGGTCGTGCCGCGCGTCGCTCCCGGCCTGCGGGTGTCAGGATGAGCGCATGTCGAGCGCCGCTGCCTCCGTCTTCGCCGACCGTCTCGCGCGCGCCCGGGCGGCCACGGCCGCCGCGGGCCTCGGGGCCCTGCTGGTCACCCCGGGCCCGGACCTGCGCTATCTGACCGGATACGTCGCCAAGCCGCTCGAGCGGTTGACGTGCCTGGTCCTCCCAGCCGATGCGGACCCGGTACTCGTCGTGCCGTTCCTGGAGCGGCAGGCCGCCGAAGACGCGGGCATCGCCGCCCTCGGACTGGAGATCGCGGACTGGCAGGAGACCGACGACCCGATCGAGTTGGTCGCGAAACTGCTGCCCGCCGGCACCGCCAACTACGGCGTCGACGACCACATGTGGGCCGAGAAGGTCCTGCGCCTGCGGATGGGCATGCCGGCGATCGAGCAGCGCCTAGCGGGCGGGGTCCTGCGGGACCTGCGCGTGCGCAAGGCCGCCGACGAGGTCGACGCGCTGCGGGAGGCGGGCCGGTTCATCGACAGCGTCCACTCCCGCATCGGCGAGTGGCTCAAGCCCGGCAGAACCGAGCGGGAGATCGGCCGCGACATCGCCGACGCGATCGTCGCGGCGGGCCACGTCCGAGCGGACTTCGTGATCGTCGGGTCCGGCCCGAACGGAGCCAGCCCGCACCACGACGTCTCCGACCGCGTCGTGCAGGCCGGAGACCCGGTGGTCGTCGACATCGGCGGCACCACCGAGGCCGGGTACTGCTCCGACTCCACCCGCACCTACTGCGTCGGGGAGCCGGACGCCGAGTTCCGTCGGTACTACGAGGTGCTGCTCGCCTCGCAGATCGCGGCCTGCGACGCCGTGCGTCCCGGCATCGAGTGCCAGGAGGTCGACCGCGTCGCGAGAGCAGTGATCTCGGATGCGGGCTACGGGGAGTACTTCATCCACCGGACCGGGCACGGCATCGGCCTCGAGGGCCACGAACACCCGTACATGGTCGAGGGCAACGCCGAGATTCTCGAGCCAGGGATGGCTTTCTCGGTCGAACCCGGCATCTACCTGCCGGGCCGTCACGGCGCCCGCATCGAAGACATCCTCGTGTGCACCGAGTCCGGCGGCGAGCGTCTGAATCTGACCTCGCGGGAATTGACGGTCCTCCCGGTCTGACCAGTCGTCCAGACAAGCACTACGGTGGCGGTGTGGAAGACCTCGACCGTCGCATTGTGGACCTGCTGTGCTCCGACGGACGGATGAGTTTCACCGACCTCGGCAAGCACACCGGGCTGTCCACCTCCGCCGCCCAGCAACGCGTCCGACGCCTCGAACAGCGGGGCGTCCTCAAGGGCTACACCGCCGTCGTCGACCACGACGCGCTGTCCCTGCCGCTGACCGCCTTCATCTCCATCAAGCCGGTCGACACCAGCGCACCCGACGACGCACCGGACCGTCTCGCGGCAATCTCCGCGATCGAGGCCTGTCACAGCGTCGCGGGCGACGAGAACTACATCCTGAAGGTGCGCGTCGGCGGCCCCGGCCAACTCGAGTCGCTGCTCGCGGAGATCCGCAGCACGGCCAACGTCACCACCCGGACCACCGTGGTGCTCTCGACGCCGTACGAGAACCGCCCGCCCGCTCCGGCGCCCTAGGGCCCGGTCGGGGGTTAAACAGGGGCGTTGTCGCGGGGAACCAAACCGAACTGGGCACGTTTTACGTATCCCATGGGTAAACGTGCCCACCTGTCCCGGTTCGGCACGTAGCGTCCCGGCCAGGGGCGAGGTTCCGACGAAGGGCAATGCGCATGCGACACCTGCGGGCCGTCTGTGGCCTGGCGTCCGTCGGACTGATCGTCGGCCTGACCAGCACGGTCGTGGGTGGGACCGCTCGAGCGCAGGATCCGCCCGCGGAGGGCGTGGGCGCGGTCGACGACATCGTCCGCCTTCCGGACACCCTCAGGTTCCCGCTCGCCGCGAACACCGCGGACGTGCTGAAGGCCTGGCAGGCGACGCCCGCCGGCGCCGCGCAGTTCAACGCCGCGGCGGAGAACCCCAAGGTCGGCGACAAGCGGATGTGGCCGTCGCTGGACCAGGTCCAGGGCACCGTGTACCTCAAGGAGTACACGCTGCGCGGTCAGGGCAAGGGCATCGAGGTGTGGGTGGCCAGCGGCGCCGGACCCGACGGGATCGTGGGTACCGACTTCCGCGCCGAAGACTGTCGCAACGTCATTCCCGGCAGCACGGTGATCACCGACGCGCAGGTCAAGCGTCTGGTCGGCGAGTACGACCGGAAGATGTTCCCCAAGATGTCCAAGGCGTTCAGCGTGGCGCCGAATCGGGACGGCTCCAAGCCCGAGGAGAACGAACTCACCAAGGGCCTGACCTTCAACGGCGCGGGCAACAACACGGTGACGCTCGTCGACAACGTGCGGGACCCGAACTTCTACGACTTTCCGAAGAACCAGACCTACGTGGCCGGGTTCTTCTCGCGGCAGTTCAACGAACTGACCGACCGCAACATCATGACGATCGACGCCTACGACTGGGCCCACCGCACCGGCGACAACCCCAAGGACGAGCAGAACGACGACATCTGCAAGTCCCGTCCGGCTCGCGCCAACCAGTACGAGGGCGTGTTCGCCCACGAGTACCAGCACCTGCTGCACTACTACACCGACCCGGACGAGGGAAACTTCCTCAACGAGGGCCTCTCCGACTACGCCGAGAGCCTCGTCGGGTACGGCGACACCCGCGCGACGGTCTTCCAGAAGGGTCAGGAGAGCCACCTGACCTGCTACAACGGCTTCGGCACCGTCGGCACCCGGTTCAACCCGAACCCGCAGGCCTGCGGCGGCCCGCAGAACTCGCTCACGATGTGGGGCGACGAGGGCGAGGGCAGCGAGATCCTCGCGGACTACGGCGCGGCCTGGTCCTTCCTGCTCTACGTGCGGGACAAGTACGGCGCGAAGATCCTCGAGGACCTGCACCGGGACTCCGAGCTACAGGGCATGAAGAGCGTGCAGGCAGCGCTCGACAAGCACGCCAAGGGCGTCAAGGCGGCCGACGTGCTGCACGACTTCCAGCTCTCCACACTTCTCGACAAGCTCGTCTCGGGCGGTTCGGTCACCGGCATCGACCGCAGGAAGGTCGTCACGCCGAGCCTGAACTCCGCGGTCAACCTGCTCAACCCGGCGTCCTACGTCGCGGGGGGCGTCGCCCCGAACGGTGCGGACTTCGTCCCGCTGCGCGGCACCGGAGCCGCGTTCCTGAAGGGCAGCGCGTTGAACTCGCTGTCCTTCGCCGGAGCCAAGACGCTCAAGGCCGCGGGGCTGCAGTGGTCCGTCGAACCGAAGATTCCGCTGCTCGGTCAGATCAACCCGCCGGCCCTTCCGAACGTGCCGCCGCAGGAGCCGATCGTCGTTCCCGACGTCCCGCTGCCGACCGACCGACCCGCCCTGTTCTCCGGCAACACCGGAAACCTGGACGCGACGGCAGTGCTGAAGGTGAAGGTCCCGGCCGACAACGCGACACTGAGCTACACCTCCTTCCACAACACGGAGGAGAACTTCGACTGGGCCTACACGGTGGTCTCCACCGACGGCGGCAAGACCTACAAGTCGCTGGCGAACGCGAACACCAAGCCCGTGACCGGCCCCGCGCCCGACGGCAACGCCCTCACCGGCACCTCGGGCATCCCGGTGGTCCAGACCTTCGACCTCGCGGAGTACGCGGGCAAGGACGTGCTGCTGGGCTTCCGCTACGTCAGCGACCCCCTGATCAACAACGGCGGCTGGTACGTCAACGACGTCAAGCTCGGCACCGAGACCATCCTCGACGGCTCGGAGACCACGGGCCTGAAGTCCTTCACGCAGATCCGGCCGATCGCGGTGCCGAAGTTCACCGTGACCCTCGTCGGCATCGACGAGGCCGGCAAGCGGGCCCACGTCCAGCGGGTCAAGAACGTCTACGACATGAAGCTGTCGGCGGCTGCGCGCAAGAAGTTCGCGAGCTACCCGGTCTTGGTGGCCGTAATCTCGCTGGACGACATCGCCGAGCGGCTCACCGGGTACGCGCCGTACCTGCTGCGGGTCAACGGCATCATCCAGGAGGGCGGCCGGATCAGCTGACCTCGCACGGCGGCGATCAGCAGCACGACGATCGCCGCCGGCAGGTAGGTCCGCTGCTGCATCCAGGTGTTCTCCACCCCGAACCAGATCGAGTGGTACACGGGGTAGGCGGCGGCAGCGACTGCCAGCCACTCGGCGCGGCCGGCGAGCGTCGCCATCGCGACGATCAGCAGGCCGTACCAGGGCTGGTTCGGTCCGACGACGACGAAGGTCGTGCCGGTGAGCAGCAGCGCGCCTTCAGCTGGCGGCCGGCGCGCGGCCTGGCGCCACACCAACAGCGCAACGCCGCCAAGGATCGCGTACGCCACCACGGGTCCGACGGTGTCGCCGAAGAACAGCCGCGGCACCCCGAATCGCATCTGACCGGAGTAGCCCTCCTCTTGGAGGTAGCCGGGCAGGTAACCGAGAACGCCGGTCCCGACGGCCAGCACGTGCGGCAGGTAGACCAGCGCGAACAGGCCGGCGGCGGCCGCGACGACGGCGATCGCGCGACGCCCGAGGAACGCCGGCGCCGCGATGGCCGGCAGCAGTTTGGTGGCCACGGCCGCGCCGAGCAGACCGCCCGCCGCCAGGGCCCTTCGGGTCGTCGGCGACTCCCCGCGGCGCCCGGCGAGCACACCGAAGGCCAGCACGAGCAGCAGCACGCCGAGAACGTCGACGTGTGCGTTGTTCCCGGCTTCGAGCCAGACCATTGGGCAGAAGCCCCAGACCGCGGCCAGCCGCGGGTCCCGGCCGGTGCGGCGCAGCGTCCACAGCAACGCGGCCAGGACCGCCATAGCGAGCAGTGCCATCGCGAGCTGCGCGGCGAGGATTCGGTGCTCGTCCGGCGACAGCCAGTGCAGCAGCAGGAAACCGGCTTCGGCGACCGGCGGGTAGATCGTGTTGACCCACGGGCGGTTGATCGGGGTGCAGTCGTGGGGGGCGCCGTTGAAGTCGCACGGCGCGGCGATCTCCACGACCGACGGCTGTGGCGTGCCGGGGGCGGGGAACAGCAGGGGGTCGCGCAGCGGTTTGAGGGCCGGGTCGAGCGGAACGTACCGGTAGGGCGAGATGCCGGCGGCCTGGACCTTGCCGTCGAGCAGGTAGCGGTAGAAGTCGTCGGTGGTCGTGGGGGAGGCCGAGACCGCGACGATCTGCAGGGCGGCCGCGCCGACGACCGTCAGCGCGATCGCCGGGCGGACCGGCAGCAGTCGCACGCACACCACTGCCACGGCGAACACCGCCCAGCCGATGCCGTACCAGGTCATCAGCCGCCCGACGCCGGCGTCCCACGGCCCGCCGAGGTGGACGGTCTTGGCGGCGACGGCCAGCAGCGCCGCGAGCGAGAGTGCCGCGAGGAAGGTGCGAGTCCTCATGCGGGCGTGCCGATCCGGTCGGTACGGGCCACGACGACCCGACGCAGCAGCCAGCACGCGAACGACACCGCGACCAGCGCCGCACTCACCGCGAGCCAGCGTCCGAGGTAGGGGTCGGTGGACCTGCCGGTGGCGCCTGCGTACTGCTCGGCCTGGCGCGTGATCAGCGGCGACCAGACCAGGAACAGGATCCCGGAGATCGCGAGGGGAAAGCGTGCGAAGTTGATCCACGCCACCCGTCCGGGACGGCGGCGCCACAGCGCGACCAGCACCGCGTCGAGGCCGACGTAGAGCGGGAGCAGCAGGGCGTCGTGGACGAGCGCGCTGCCGACGAACCAGCCGAGGACGTCGCCGCGACGCTCCTCCAGCAGCGGACCGAGCGCGACGACGGCCAGCGCGGTGCCGGCGAGGACCGCCAGCAGGTGCGCCGGGTGTGCGCCGTAGCGGGCGCGGAACGCACTCATCTCAGGCCTCGAAGGTCAGGGCGGCGACCCACTTGGTGTTCCGCACGCCGGGGTTGTTGGGAACGACGATGCGCGCCGGAAAGCCGTGGTCCAGCGACAGGTCCACGCCGTTGACCCGCAGCGCGAGCAGGCTGTCGCCGTTGCGGATCTGATTGCCGGCCAGCCGCCCCCGGCCGTAGGCGCCGCCGATCTCCAACGACTCGACGAGGACGGTGTCCGCGTCGGGCATGCCGGCCCGCCGGGCGAGGTCGCGCAGTCGCACGCCCTCCCAGCGCTGGGTGCCGGTGGACCAGCCCTCGACGCAGGGGATCGACAGGTTCGCGCTGTGCAACTCCATGGCCAGCAGGTCCGCCCGGGTGAAGACGATCGGCTCTCCGGCGCCGCGGACCTGCAGGCGCCAGGTCGGGCCGGCGGTCGCGGGCGTCACCCCGGCCTGGGCTGCGAATCTGTTCACCGGGAAGTCGTTGGGGCCGTCCTGACCGAACCCGCCGCGCGGAGCCAGCACCGCGACACGGCGGAACGGACCACCGACGCTCTGCCCGGCCGTGACGACGAACAGTCCGACCGAGGCGCCCGCGACCATGCCGAGCGCGGCCCGACGCGAGATCGTCGGCGCGGCCGGAGTGGCGCTCACCAGCCCGCCCGGGACGTACTCCTCGGGGACGGTGTGGGCCAGATCGACCTGGAGTTCGTCGCGGAGGCGGCGTTCGCGCAGGGAGCGGCGCATCGTCGGGAACTTGATGGCGACGTGGGTGATCAACGCGCCGACGAAGACCCAGGAACTGTAGAAGTGCAGGCGGTAGAAACCGCCGGGGAACCGGTACCAGTACTGGATGTTCAGCAGCCCCGTGACGAAGGTGAACACGGCCCCGCCGACGAGCAGCAGCAGCGTGGCCCGCTCCAGCGCCTGGGCGGGGGTCTTGACCGCCGGCCAGCAGAACAGTTTCGGAATGACCGACCAGAGCTTGGCCAGGATCACCGGCACCAGCATCGCGCCGAGGACGACGTGGGTGCCCTGGCTGACGCGGTAGCCCCACGAGGGGCGGGTCGGCCAGTTGAAGGGCACCCAGGTGAGCAGGGTCGAACCCTCGCGGCCGCCGTTGCCGGCCAGCCCCGGGTTGTAGGAGAGGTAGGACAGCAGACCGGTGCCGAACAGGATCGGCAGCCCGACGAGCAGGACCGCGCCGAGCACCGAGGTCAGCCAGGGTCCGCGGATGGGGCTGCGCCAGAAGCCCACGCGGAACGGACCGGGCGGCGGGTGGGCGGCCACCCACTCGTTGCCGGCGCTGACTCGTTGGCGCACCGCGTTCAGCATGGACATGGATTCACCGTAGGGCGGATCCGGGCTCGGCGTCCCTTACGAAGCCCTGACGTCGGAGAAATCTGAGGCATCGTCAGTCTCGCTGCAGGGAGAGGAACCGACGGCCGCTGTGGTCCCACTGGTCCACCGAGACGAGCCCGCAGGACTCGGCGATCGCCAACAGCGGGCGCGCGCCGATGCGCAGCCACGGGAAGCTTGCCTGCACCGTCCCGGCGTGGTCGGAAACGGTCGCGATCACCGCTACGTCGACGTCGTGCTCCTCGACCTCGACGAGCACTCGGCCGCCGGGCGCGAGGATTTCGCGGACCCGGCTCAGCAGGGCTCCGGCGTCGCCGCCGATCCCGACGTTCCCGTCGGCCAGCAGCGCCACCGTCCACCGGCCGGCCCCCGGGAGCGGGTCGAACACCGAACGGCGCAGGGCCAAACCCCCGCCGGCGCGGGTGATCGCGACGGCCGCACCGGCCACGTCCACCCCCAGCGCGGGCGTGCCGCGGGCGGCGAGGGCGGCCACGAAGCGACCCGGCCCGCAGCCGATGTCCAGCGTCGGACCGAGGCAGCGCGCCAGCACCGTTTCGTCGGCGGCGTCTGGCTCGGCGCTCCAACGCCGCACGTCGAAGGGCAGTTGGTCGCCGTCGTTCTCGGCCACCTGCCACGTGGTTCCGGTCCACAGCGCGAGTTCGTAGTGGGCGAGCACGTCGTGGGTCCAGGTCTGCAGCGGTTCAACGGACATGCACGGGCTCCAGCGCCGCCAGCACGGCGTGCTCGGCCGCGAACCGCGTACCCGGCGCGGCGGCGGAGACGATCTGCGCACACGCCGGGGTGTCGACGTCGCGCAGGCACGGCAGCATCCCCACCCGCAGCCCGGCCCGGTGCAGCCGGGCCAATTGGGCGACGCCGGTGCGGTCGGTGGACATCGGCACTCCGCGAACCAGTGCGGGGTCCGGTTCGCGCAGCCCGAGGGCCCAGAATCCGCCGTCCTCGGCGGGACCGAACCAGGCGTCGTGGCCGTCCCAACGAACCGTCAGGTGAGCGCTCTGGACCTGCGGGGTGTCCATGCCGATCAGGAGCGTCGGTCCCGTCGACCGCTCGAAGGCGTCCGCGATGCGCTCGGCGAGACCCGCTCCGCGCTGCGGCCAGACCTCCAGGCCGGCCGGCAGCCAGGGGCCGGGCGCCCCGTCGAGCACCAACACTCTGCGGTCCGCGGGCGTGTCCAGGACGGCCTCGAGGGTGTCGGCCAAGGCCGCCGCCGCCAGCCGGGCCGCGCCCGCGGGCCCGAAGCGCGGCGCGAGCCGGGTCTTGACCCGGCCGGGCTCGGGCGCCTTGGCCATCACCAGCAGGGTAGTCATCGTGCGAGCACCGCCCGCATGTCCTGCACCGCTCGCACGGTGCCCCGTACGGTGCCGGTCACCTTGGATCTGCCCGAACGAGGTCGATAGTCCACGTCGAGTTCGACGATGCGCCACTCGTGGGCGATCGCGGTGATCACCATCTCCAGCGGGTAGCCGAACCGACGGTCCGTCAGCTCCAGGGCAAGCAGCGCCTCGCGGCGGGCGGCGCGCATCGGGCCAAGGTCGTGCAGCGGCACGCCGGTGCGGCGCGAGAGGTGTGCGGCCAGCGCGCGGTTGGCCAGGCGCGCGTGCAGGGGCCAGGCCCCGCGGGACGGTCGACGGCGACCGAGCACCAGGTCCGCGGCACCGCTGCGAATCGGCGCGACCACGCGTTCGAGCTGTTCCGGGTCCAGGGAGGCGTCGGCGTCGCAGAAGGCGACGATGGGCGCGGTCGCGGCGAGCAGCCCGGAGTGGCAGGCCGCGCCGAAGCCCCGCTGGGGTTCGTGCACGACCGTCGCGCCCCAGCGGGCGGCGACCTGCGGTGAGCCGTCGGTCGAGCCGTTGTCGACGACGATCGCCCGCGCCCACGGCGGGATGCGCTCCAGCACCCACGGCAGCGCCGCGGCTTCGTCGAGGCAGGGCAGGACCAGGTCGACGTCGATGGCGGGCTTCACCCGGCCCACGCTAGGCCCGGACGGGCCCGTCGCCCCCGATCGCATCCCTTACGGTCCGCTGACGGCGGCTCGGCGAGGCTGGTGCGCGGCTCCCGGATTCCTAGACTGGGTCCATGGACGGCGACAGCGTGGAACCCCCCGGCGCACGCGTGCTGGTGGTCGAGGACGACCCGACGGTCGCCGAGGTGGTGGTGAGCTACCTGCGCCGCGACGGCTACGAGGTCGAACACGCCGCGGACGGCGTCGCCGCCCTCGAGGCTGCAGCCGCCCATCGCCCCGATCTGGTGGTACTGGATCTGATGCTCCCTCGGCTCGACGGCCTCGAGGTCTGCCGCCGCCTCCAGTCCGGCGGTCCCATCGCGGTCATCATGCTGACCGCGCTCGGAGCGGAGAGCGACCGCGTCCTGGGGCTGGAGGTGGGCGCGGACGACTACGTCACCAAGCCGTTCAGCCCGCGCGAACTCACCCTCCGCGTGCGGTCGGTGCTGCGCCGCCACGGCGAGACGGTCCGGCCCGCGGCTTCGCCCACGCCCGCCGCGGCCCTGCTGACGTGCGGCCCGCTGACCCTGGACGCCGCCGCGCACCGCGCGACCCGCGGCGGGGTGCCCCTGTCGCTGACCGGGCGGGAGTTCGACCTACTGGCCTTCCTGCTCGCGCACCCCGGCGAGGCCTTCACCCGCGACGACCTGATGCGTCAGGTGTGGGGGTGGGAGTTCGGCGACCAGTCGACGGTCACCGTCCACGTCCGGCGGCTGCGGGAGAAGATCGAGGACGATCCGGCGAATCCGTCGATTCTGGTGACCGTGTGGGGCGTCGGGTACCGCCTCGACCTGCCGGTGCCCGCGGCGGCACCGTGAACGACCAGGTCGAAGTCGTCCTGATCGCGCTCGCCTGGGCCGGCGCGGTGGCAAGTCTCGGAGCGCTGGTGCTGCGCGGCATGCGCAGGCGCCCGCTGCGCCAGTCCCTGTTCGTGCTGTGTCTGACAACAGTCGCCGCGGTCATCGCCGCCACGCTCGGCACCGCGCACGCCATGTTCTTCTCCAGCCACGACTTCGGCGTCGTGGTCATCGTCAGCGTCGTCGTCGCCGTGCTCATGGCCGGCGTATCCGGGGCACTCGCGCGGATGCTCGTCGCGGGCAGTCGAGTTCTCGCCGCCGAGGCCAGGGCGATCGGCGAGGACGGCGGCCGTGCCGAGCGCCCCGCCGCGCGGGGATTCGTCGCCGGCGCGGAGTTGGCCGAACTGTCCGAGGAACTCGAGTCCGCCCGCGTCCGGCTGGCCGAGTCGCGGGCGCGCGAGGCTGCGCTGGAGTCCTCGCGGCGCGAACTCGTGGCCTGGGTCTCCCACGACCTGCGCACGCCGTTGGCCGGGATCCGCGCGATGGCCGAGGCTCTGGAGGACGGGGTCGCCGAGGACGAGGCCCGCTACCGCAAGCAGATCCGCATGGAGGTCGATCGCCTCGCCGGCATGGTGGACGACCTGTTCGAACTGTCGGTGATCAACGCGGGCGCGCTGCGGCTGTCGCTGGAGCGGATCTGCCTCGCCGACGTGGTCAGCGACACGATCGCCGGCGCGTACGCCTTGGCCCGCGAGCGCGGAGTGGACCTGCGCGGCTCGGCGGGGGAGAGCGTCGCCGTCCGCGCCGACGGCCGCGAACTGTCACGCCTGATGAACAACCTGGTCATCAACGCCATCCGGCACACTCCCTCCGACGGGGCCGTCGAGGTTCACCTGACCACCGCCGCCGGCCGCGCGACGATCGCCGTAACCGACGGCTGCGGCGGCATCCCGGAGGAGGACCTCCCGCGGGTGTTCGACGTCGCCTGGCGCGGCACCAACGCCCGCACCCCCGGACCCGACGGCGGCGCGGGCCTTGGCCTGGCGATCGTCCGGGGCATCGTCGAGGCGCACGCCGGTCACATCACGGTGGCGAACGTCGGCGGGGGGTGCCGCTTCGAGGTCTCGCTGCCCGTTCTCGCCTGACTTCTCGTCAGATCTCCTCGGGCGTCCGTTCAAGGGTGACCTATGGGTCACTCTTCGGCGGACGCCAGGCGACGAGGTCGACGACCCCGTCGTCGCGCATGCCCCACTGGCACAGGGGACCGGGCAGCCGGGAGTGCCCGTCGCGCAGGACCCGGTAGGTCGCCCGGTCCGGAGCGTCGTCGCCGGTGTGGTGCAGCAGCACCCCGTGCATTTCGCCCCACGGTCCCGGGCGGTGACGCGTCTCCCACCCGTCGTGCTCGCGGTGGCGCACGCCCCAGCGATCACGTTGGGCGAGGAACTCCTTCGCCGACATGGCCTGCGACATGGCCCAACTCTCGCGCTCGACGAAGCGCCGTTCAACTCACGCGCGCAGCGGGGCGGCCGCAAATTCGGCCATGCCGGCGTCGAAGTCTTCGACGGGCGCCCACACGAGCTCCTCCCGCAGGCGGCGGTTGGACGCGGTGATGTGCCGGACGTCGCCGAGCCGATAGGCGCCGGTCGTCTCGGGGGCGGGGCCGGCGCAGGCGGTGGACAGCGCGGCGGCCATCTCCCCGACCGTGCGCGGGGTGCCGCTGCCGACGTTGTAGGTCCGCAGGGTCCCGGCCGCGATGGGCCGGGCGATCGTTCCGGCGGTGTCGGACCCTTCTTCGGCCGTGGCGCGGAGTGCGGCGAGGTTGGCGGCGGCGACGTCTCGGACGTGGACGAAGTCTCGGCGCTGGGCGCCGTCCTCGAACACCTGCGGCGCGCGACCGCCCGCCAGCGCGGAGCGGAAGATGCTGGCGACGCCGGCGTAGGGGGTGTCGCGCGGCATCCGCGGCCCGTAGACGTTGTGGTAGCGCAGGGCCGCGACGCGCATCCCGGTAGCGCGAGCCGCCGCAGCGGCGAGGTGTTCCTGCGCCATTTTCGTCGCGGCGTAGACGTTGCGCGGGTCGGGCGCGGCGTCCTCGTCGACGAGGCCGGGCTCGAGCGCGAGGCCACACATTGTGCAGCGCGGCTCGAAGCGTCCGGCGTCCAAATCGGCGAGAGCCCGCGGCGGCGCGGGGACGTCGCCGTGCTCGGCGCACGTATACCGGCCTTCGCCGTAGACGACCATCGAGGAGGCCAGCACCCAGCGGGAAATGCCGGCCCGCGCCGAGGCGGCCAGCAGCACCGCGGTGCCGAGGTCGTTGGCGCCGACGTAGTCCGGGGCGTCGTCGAGGTTCAGTCCGAGCCCGACCATCGCGGCCTGGTGGCACACCGCGTCGACGCCGTTCAACGCGCCCCGCACCGTGTCGTGGTCCCGCACGTCGCCCCGGACGAACTCCACGTCTGACGGTAGGTCAGGTACGCCACAGTGCACGGCGGGCAGCAGGGAGTCGAGCACCCGCACGTCGCACCCGGCTTCGAGCAGTGCCTCGACGACGTGAGACCCGATGAACCCGGCCCCGCCGGTGACAAGTACGCGCACCCGCCGAGCCTACGGACACCTCCGCTCCCGCGCCGCCTCCGAGAGGTTGCGGGTTCCTTACCGACGAACACAGCCCCGAGATCGCGGCGACCGTCGAGTGGATCGACGAAGCGGATTTGCCGGCTCCCGAGCACTCGCTTCCCGTAGGACCCGATCACGGTGCGTCGAATTCGAAAATATTCGAACGTATGCTCGTTTTTGTTGTCCCATGGCTCGTAATTGTCGGTGGTATAACCGATAATTATGTCATGTACCGGAGACCTCTGGACCCGCCGTCGGGGACCGGCGCGCCCTCGTCGCACCCGGACGCCGTGTGGGCCGCGCGGTCCGCGGAGCTCTTCGAG
>JBQTIB010000114.1:0-55427 GCA_052389435.1 Sporichthyaceae bacterium
GGAGATCCTCGGCGCGGACGGGCCGCCCACCGACCGGCACGCCGGCGCGGAGGGCCAGAGGGGCCGGCGGGGCGTCGAGGTGGAGGTCTCCGCCGGACCGCGCATGGGCGGGGCCGCCGCGCACCTGGGGGTCACCGCGCCGCGCGACGCGGGCCGCGGCCGCCGTCGCGGCGGGCTGGGCGTGCGGACGACGGCGGAGCTCGCCGCCTCGGTTCGCACCCGCATCGGCAACCGGCCCAACCACACCGTCGCCAACGCCCGAGCCCTACAACTGCCCGCGGCGGCGTGTCACGTGCCGCCGTACGTACAGGGCGTGCGCCTCGGCGTCCGGCACGTCGCGGAGGACCTCGCTCCGAGCGCGGTCCTCGGGGCCGGTTCGCTGGTCTCGGCGGGCGGCGGCAATCCCCTGCCGCCGCGCCCGGTCGCCGAGGTCGCGCCCGGGCGGATTCCGCGGGAACTTCTGCGCGCCTCGGCCACTCAGCGCCGCGCCCTGCTCGCCGGTCTGCTCGACGCGGACGGCACGGTCATGCCCAACGGGGTCGTGCACTTCCGAACCCGGCACGGCGGCCTAGCCGCGGACGTGCACGAGTTGGCGGTCTCGCTCGGGCACACGGCCACCCTGACGCAGCGGCTGAGCCGCCGGGACACCCACCCGGCGCCCGAGTTCACGGTCACGCTTCGAGCTCGCGGCGAGGTGTTTCGGCACCGGCAGAAGGCGGCCCTGCATCGCAGGTTGCTGCGCGCGGCCGGTCGTCCCGCGCAGCGCACGATCGTCGAGGTGCGCCCCGTGCCGTCCGTTCCCGTGCGATGCGTCCAGGTCGCGGCGCAGGATCACCTCTACCTCGCCGGGCGCTCGATGGTCCCGACGCACAACTCGACGTTGGCGCTGGACTTCGCCCGCGCGGCCTCGATCAAGAACGGCCGCACCTCGGTGATCTTCTCCCTGGAAATGGGCCGCAACGAGATCACGATGCGGCTGCTCTCCGCCGAGGCGCGCGTCTCGCTGCAGAACATCCGCACCGGGCAGTTGACCGACGACGACTGGACGCGGCTGGCCCGTCGCATGGGCGAGGTGTCCTCGGCGCCGCTCTACATCGACGACTCGCCGAACATGACCATGATGGAGATCAGGGCCAAGGCGCGGCGCCTCAAGCAGCGGCACAACCTCTCGCTGGTGATCGTCGACTACCTGCAGCTGATGACCTCCGGCAAGAAGGTCGAGAGCCGTCAGCAGGAGGTCTCGGAGTTCTCCCGGTCGCTGAAGCTGCTGGCCAAGGAGCTCGAAGTTCCGGTCATCGCACTCAGCCAGCTCAACCGCGGCCCCGAGCAGCGCACGGACAAGAAGCCGATGGTCAGCGACCTCCGCGAGTCCGGATCGCTGGAACAGGACGCCGACATCGTCATGCTTCTGCACCGCGAAGACATGTACGAGCGGGAATCGCCCCGCGCGGGCGAGGCGGACATCATCGTCGCCAAGCACCGCAATGGCCCGTGCGCCACGGTGACCGTCGCGTTTCAGGGCCACTACTCACGCTTCGTCGACATGGCTCCCGGATAGACCGCGGACTCGGACCGCGAGGACCTGCAGCGCTACGCCCAGTTCCGCCGAGACCGCGCGCAACGCCTCGACGGCGTCGGCCGGTTCGACCGGTGCATTCGCTGCTGCGCCGACATAGGCGGTCAACTGCCGGTCCGGGTTGACAGTCGGACATCCGGTCAACATCAGCACTCGGTGGAAGGATTCGCCGCTGCGCTGCCCCGCAATGCGCTTCCAGGGCCGTTCGAGATCCCGCAGCACCTCGGGCCGAGCCCCTCGCAATTCCTGCGCGCTGTTCAGGTCCGCGCTGCGGAGCAACTCGCATGCCTCGAAGGACCCGGCGGCGCTGAGGATCGCCTTGCGGCTCGAGGCCTCGGCGCGACGCTTCTTCAACTGTTCGGCGAAGTAGGCGGGTCCGCCCACAATGTCGAACTGGGCTATCAATTCGCCCGGTCCGTCGGTCTGGGCATCGCCCCATTCCGCTTCGCGCATCTCGCGGTAGAGGTCGAGCACCTCCTCGGCCGTTGCTCTATCTGAGACCCCGTCAGGGGACCAGAAGGAGTCCAGCACCGCGAGCGCGACGCTTTCCGGATGCGCGGCGCCCAGGCCCCACTCCGCAGGTTGACCGAGCGTGGCCCGGCAGTACTCCGTCAGCTTGGCGATCGCAGCGTCGTCCACGGGTCCTCAGTCTGCCAGAGCCCGGTTCGCGGCCTTGCGCACCGTCCGCTCGATTTCGCTCGACGGGACGTCCGAAAGACTCGGGCGATCGAGAGCCGGAACTAAGGGCTTTTTGGCGGCGCTGGCGGGATCGGTGGGCCCTGCCGAACATCTTCGTTTGCCCGTGGGCCCTAACAATGACCGTTCCACGTGCCGAACTTGGTAGTTGCAAGGTTCAGTCGATTGCCGGGCCGGCCCATCGGGGGCTGACGCCGGAGATGCTCTGTTGGCCGTTGTGGCAAGGATGCCAACCCGGCTTTCGGGTGCAGGTGACGGGCGCACGCAAACGGACACGGACGTCCGACTGGGAGCGGCACATGCTTGGACGAACAAACAGGATCGTCGAGGAGTCCGATCGCGGCGCCGGCTTCGACCGGGCCGAGTCCTCCGACGGCTTCACCCTCATCGAGGTCTGCTGGACCCTGGCGATCTTCGCCGTGGTCGCGGGCATCGGGACCGTGTCCATGACCCGGTGGGCTGCGGCCGAACGGCAGGGCGCGACGACTTCCGAGATCGAGGCCCTGCTCCGGGAGGCGCAGCAGCGTTCGATCACCGAGGGCCGGACGCTGTGCCTGCGCTTCGACCTCGCCGCCCAGACCTACTCGGTGATGCGAGGCGCCTGCACCGGTGTGGACGAGGTGCGAATCGAAGGACCCATGCGCCTGGAGTCGGGAGTTTCGCTGGCCACCGCCGCCTTCGCCGCCTCCGGCGGGGGCCTGACCACCGGCGTCACGTTCTACCCGCGTGGGACCGCGACGCCGGGCACGCTCACCATCGCCCGCAAGGACAGCGATCGAATCGACACCCTCGTCGTCGACGGCCTGACCGGACGCGTGTCGCGTGGCTAGCCGACTTCGAACGGTCGCCCGCAGAGTGGTCCGACCGGCCTGCGACGGCGGCTTCAGCCTCCTGGAGATCGTGGTGTCCATCGCGTTGCTGGCCATCGCGATGGCGGCTGCCGGTCCGCAGATGGTCACCTCCATCCGCGCGACCTCCACGGCAAAGGTCGTGGCGCAGGCCAAGGGCGTCCTGCAGGGCCAACTCGACGCGATCCGTGCCCTTCCCTACCGCGTCGCCCCGGCGGCGGGCGATCACCGGGATCTGCTCGACACCTACTTTCGCAACACCGCGGCGCCCACCACCGCACCGAACTGCTCCGCCGTGAAGACCAGCCCTCCGGCCGAGGCCTGGACCGGCTACGTGTCCGCAGCAAGTTCCGCCCGCTGCTCCTTCGAGCCCGCCGGCGTCGCCATGTACCGCAAGGTGATCGCGCCCGGCAGCGCCGAACTCCCGCCCGGCTTCGCCCTCGTGGTCAACACCACGTTCATCACCGGTCAGACCACTCCCGTGGTCGTCGCCCCGGCCGCCGGCTACGACAGCCAGGTGGCCGGTAGGGACTACCCGCCCTCCTACCAGGTCGGGGTCACGGCCACCGTCTTCTACCGCGGCCACGGCGGATGGAAGCCCGTCACCGCCTACACCCAGATCGCCTCCCGTACGCCGTCCGAGACCCGGATCAAGCTCAACGCCCGGGCAACGGCCGTCGAGGTCGGTACGACCACCGACACCGGCGAGGCCCTCACTCTGACGGGGGGTCAGCTGGACCTGAACGGCTCGCTGTCGACCACGAGCCAGGCCCAGGCGAGCCTGTCCGCGATCGGGTCCAGCGGTTCGGTCGCGGGCAGAGCCGCAGGCGCGAGCCTGTCGGCGGAGGCGCCCTACACGAACCTCGTCAACCTCAACGCGACCGCGGGCAGCCTCCTGTCGGGCTGCGACGGCCCGTGCTGGGGTGCCACGCTCATCCCGCCGTTCGTGCTCGCCGCCGACAACGGTCTGCCGCGGGCCGGCGTCGACGGCCTCGCGGGCGTTCTCAACCCGGTCCAGACCCAGCTGCCGGACAACGTGACCAGAGACGGCTTTCGCTTCCGCGTCGACGATCCGACCCTGTCCGGTCTGAGCGACACGCTGGTCTCCCTCGACGCCGTCCCGCCGGTCGGCAGCGTGCTGACCAACCTGGTGAACGGCCTCTACAACTGCGCGTTCAGCATCACCGGCGCCCTGTCGCACCTGACCGGCAGTGGATACCTGAACAGCACCGACGAGCTCGCCGCGACCAACCCGATGTCGGTCGAGGCGTGCGGCGGTGCGCACACCAACGTCATTCGCCTGCTCCCGACGAGCCTCGCGCCCGACGGTCTGATCCGCATCACCGCCCGCTCCGCCGCCCGGTGCAGGGTGACGGGCCTCGGACACACCCCCGAGGCCACGGTGAGCTACCGGGCGGAGGTGGAGTACTGGCGCTGGGTACCGGGCATCGAGATCCTCGGCATCGAAATCGGAGGCTACGGCCAGTACGTCAGCGCGGGCGTGATCACCCCGAGCACCACCACCGATCCGCTGGCCGCGGTGCCCCTGACCACGCTGGTCAGCAGCACCCGGACGCTCGGCGACTACGTCGAATCGGTGTCCGGCCTCACCGCGGACCGGGTGACCCGCAGTGCCACCGGACGGGTCGCCGAAGCCTCCATCCCGGCCATGGTCACCGTGCTCACCAAGCCGGTGTTCACCGGTGACCCGGCGACGGCGGTCTCGCTCTCGGTCGGTGCCGCGAGCTGCCGAGCCGAGGACAACCGATGAAGACACCGCCGCGCCGCGACGCGGGCTTCACGATGATCGAACTGCTCGTCGCCATGGTGCTCACGACGGTCGTCGGCTCCATGCTCGTCGGCTCGGTGCTGTTCGCGCGGACGGTGACCAACGACGCCCGGCTCAACGACGAACTGACCGCCGACGTCCGGCGCGCGATGGAGCGCCTGGTGCGAGAGCTGCGCCAGGCGGGCACGATCGAACAGATCGACCTGCCCAGCGGGCCGTCGAGTCCCACCGCCGTCACCTTCTGGGCGGACTTCGACAACGACGGCGCGCGCGACCTCGACGCCGCCGACCCGGAGGTCCTGACCTATCGCTTCGATCCCGTCGAGGGTCTGCTCACCTTGACGGTCAACGACGCCGCCGGGGCGTCGATCACCACGCCGGTCCTGGCCGACAACGTCGCCACCTTCGTGCTGGACCTGCGCAGCAGCCAGTGGCAGTACGACACCAACGGCGACGGGATCGTGGGCTGGGCGGAGTTGGACGCGGCGGCGGCACCGGTGGGAAACCAGAACGGCAGACCCGACGGCGCCGAGCTCACCCGCATCGACTCGGTCACCGTCGCGGTCGCCGTACGACGCGACGGCCGCCGGCAGGAGTACCGCACCCAGGTCGCCTTCCGCAACCGCCACCTCACCTGATGGGCAGTCATATGTCTTGGCGTTCTCGCACTCTGCCGATCCGAGAACTCGCGCGACGCGGACGACCGGGTCGCGTCTCCGACCGCGGTTCGGCCATGATCCTCACCGTCTCGGTGATGGTCATGGTGACCGTGCTCGCGGGCGTCGGCAGCGCCCTCGCGACCCGGGACATGAAGGGCGCGGGGCAGGCGCAGCAGGCCGGCATCGCCCTCGACGTGGCCGAGGCGGGCATCGCCCAGGCCATCACCTACATTCGGCGGTCCGGAACGCGCAAGCTGTCCTGCTATCCGGCCACCTGCACGACCAACCCCTGGAACCCCACGACACCGGTGAGCGTCGAGGTCAAGGGCGGCCGCTGGACGGCGTGGATCGCACCCGAGTCGATCGGCAACGGCGACGACGGCGACCGCTACGTCATCCGCTCCACCGGTACCGCGTCCGGGCCGGCCGAACGGACGATCGAGGTCGAGGTGACCGTCGCGCCGATCGACCTGCCGAAGGGCATCTTCGGACGCACGATCAACCTCGGCGGCACCGTCGACCTCGAGCAGATCAGCATCTTCACCACCGGTTGTGTGTACAAGCGCGACAAGGTCACCTCGAACTACGCGGCGGGCCTCGACGCCGCCTACGGCGTACCGATCGGCGTTCACTCCTCGCAGATCATCACCGAGTCCCAGGGCAGCGGACAGTACTGCTCGAACACCAGCAAGCCGATCCACGGCGGGCTCAACCTCGCGGGCCTCTCGCTCAAGCCCTGCAACAGCGCCTACCCCTACGACCAGGACCGTTTCGGCGGTTCGCTCACCGCACTGCCCCTGGTCGGCGGCCTGCTCTCCCTGGTGCCCTGTTCGGCCGTCAGCGCCCTGCCCACCTACACCCCCCGGGACATCGACCTCAACGGCACCCTGGACGTCAACGGTTCCTTCCTGCGCGACGACCAGGCGCTGTTCCGCTCGTTCGGCATCACCCGGCCGGCCCTGACGGATGCTCAGATCGAGCAGCTCAAGATCACCGCGCAGGCCCAGGGCACGTACTACACCTCCCCGAACGGCTGGACCGTTCCGGACGGCACGGTCAGCTCGCACACCGTGCTGTTCTTCGATCTTTCGAGCACTCAGACCGTGGACCTGAAGCCACTGGACGGCTCGCTGTGGTCGCGGACGCGGATCACCAGCGCGGCGAATCCGCTGTGCATCGACGCCTCGTTGGTCGTCCTGGTGAAGGGCGGAAACGCCCAACTCAACGGCGATTCCCCGTTGGCGGCCTCGGTGTACCTCTCGGGTGCCGCACCCGGCGGTCAACTGTTCAAGGCCAACGGCACCGCCGACCACATCGGCATGCTCTACGCGGACACCCTGGACTTCGCAGGCAACCTCGGCGTCTCGCTCGACGCCTGCTTCGTGGCCAATCCGCCGCCGTCGCTGTTCGACCTCACGACCGGGGCCTACCGCGAACTCGACCGCTAGCCCGGCGCCGGGTCAGCCCGGTCCCTGGGCCGGCGCGGCGCCGGTCTCGTCGGAGAACTCGCGAAGCCGACGCCGCTGGATCTTGTTCGTGGAGGTCTTGGGCAGGTCGGTCACGAAACGCACCAGCCGGGGCCGCTTGTAGGGCGCGAGACTGCCCTTGGTGAACTCGATCAGCTCGGCCGCCGAGACCGACGCGCCCTCGCGCAGCACCACGTAGGCGCAGGCGAGTTCTCCGCGCACCTCGTCCGGCACCGAGCCGACGGCCACCAGGGCGATGGCGGGGTGAGCGGCCATGACCCGCTCGATCTCGGCTGGATAGACGTTGTAGGCGCCGGTGATGATCATGTCGTTGCGTCGGTCGACCAGCCACACGTTGCCGTCGGAGTCCTTGCGGGCGATGTCCCCGGTGTGCAGCCAGCCGTCGGGTTCGATGGCGAGCTTGGTGGCCTCGGCGTTGTTGAAGTACCCGGTCATCACCAACGGACCGCGACACATCAGTTCGCCCGGCTCGCCCTCGGGGGCGTCGACGGAAACGTCGTCCAGGGAGGCGATCCGGACCTCGGTGCCGGGGAAGCTCTGCCCGACCGAGCCGCGCGCCGGCGGCATGTACCAGGTGTTCGACGTCGCCGGCCCGGACAGCTCGGTCATCCCCCAGAGCTCGAGGAAGCGTGAGCCGCTGCGGGCCTCCCACGCCTCGATGGTCGAGATCGGGATCGTCTGGCCACCGCACACGCTCCGGGTCACGCGCGAGAGGTCGGCGCGGTCGAGCGCGGCGCCGGCGGCGAGCATCGTCGCGTACATCGCGGGAACGGCGTCGACGATCGTCGCGCCGTACCGGCCGATCGACTCGAGGTAGCTCTCCGGGTCGTACCGCTCGTGCAGCACCAACGTGCCGCCGGACATGAACGTGCCCTGGACGACGACGTTGCCGTACACGTGCGGCGCGGGCAGCGCGCTGACGCACACGTCGAACTCGGTGCGCGAATGCGCGCTGGCCGTCAGGGCCGAGTTGAACAGCACCGCGCGCTGGGTCTGCACCGCTCCCTTCGGATGGCCGGTGGTGCCGCTGGTGTATCCGATGGTCGAGGTCGCCGTCGGATCCGGCGGCTCGGGCAGCGCCTCGATGGAGGAGGCGAGCAGGTCGGCCATCGACTCGCGTCCGGCGACCGGGGCGTCGAGGGAGATCACGTGCCCGAGATCGGGTAGGTCCGCGGTCAGTCCGGCGACGGTGTCCACGTTGCCGGAGGCGGTCAGGATCGCCGAGGCGCCCGCGTCGCCGAGGATGTAGGCGACCTCGGGCGGGGTGAGCATCGAGTTGATCGGATTCACGATCGCCCCGGCCTTGAGAATGCCGTGGTAGGCGGCGATCCACTGCCAGCTGTTGGGACCGAACAGGGAGACGACCCGGCCCGGCCGCACGCCGCGGCGCAGCAGACCGCACGCGACGCGGGTCGAGGCCTCGTCGAGTTCGGCGTAGGTGAGCGATCGGGTGGCGGTGATCAGTGCCGTCTTGGCCGGCCAGCGCTTGGCCGAGAGGGGAAGGATCTGTCCGGGACCGTTCAACTGATGCCTCCTCAGAATCCAGTTGCCTTCGTCCAGGCGTCGAGCAGATCGCCGTCCCCGAAGACCTCGAACCTGTCCGCGTCGGCCAGGCTTCTCCGGTTCCACAGCAGCAGCAGCAGGTCCGACGCGCTGCCGCGCACCGCGACCGTGGCCTTGGTGTGCGCCGCCGCCCAGTCGTACCCCTCCTCGGTCAGCGAGATCGTCCACTCGCCCGGGGCGTCGGTGGCGTGCAGGTGCAGGGAATCGCCCGCCCGATCCAGCGCGCGCACCTTGGCCGGACCGCCGACCGCGGGAAGCATCGTGCCCAGCAGTTCGTCGACGCCGTCGACGGCGACGGCGGAGTCGATCGACGGGTCCCGGCCCAGGGCGAGTGCGACGTCGGCCCGGTGCACCGCGGTTTCGTGCACCATGCGGCGGGTCCACCAACCGACGCTGCCGCCGGGGGCGAAACTCCACACCGCCGTGGCCGGGTCGGCGGCCAGTTCGGCCAGCAGCGGCGCGGCGCCGGCGGCGAGCCAGTCCGGCAGCGCGGACTCCGTCTCCGGCAGCCCGGTTTCGACGGCCTTCCAGCCCACGCGCTCGCTGGCTCGGGTGCGCACGATGTGGGCGGCCCATCGATGGGCGCCGCCGGTGTGCCGGATCGCTTCGGCCACGGTCCAGCCCGGGCAGGTCGGCACCGGCGCGGACAGGTCCGCACCGGCCGTCGCGGCCGCCATGGCGGCGATCTCGGAGCCGAGGCGGTCGAGCTGGTCTGCGTGGTCCATGGACGAAGTATCGCTGGCCGCCGTGAGCCAGGTCACGGGCCCCGACGGCCAATCCCGGGCCGCGCGGTTGTCGCTCAGCCCGCCCAGCGACCGGTGGTGAACAGCAGCGCGAACACGACCATGAACGGCGCGACCACCGCCAGGTAGGCCTGGTGGACGACGGGTTTGCGCAGCGTCCAGGCCGCGAGCGCGATCCACAGCGGCCACCACGTCAGCGTGGCCCGGGGCACGGAGAAGAACCACATCGCGGTGGTGAACGCGTAGAGCTGCAGGGCGATGTAGACGGCTTCGGCCCACCGCCGCGCACGCAGCAGCCAGATCAGAAGGACGATGCCGACCGCCACCGCCAGGATCTCCGCGCCGAACATCCACGCGAAGCCGGTGGACTGCTTCTCACCGAACGCGTTCTCCCACGTGATCCGCAGCGCCTCCCACGGCCAGTGGAAGGACCGGTACCAGCCCTCCTCCTGCGCGTGCTGCCAGCGCAGCCAGTCGCCGGTGCGATCGTGGAGGTAGGCGAAGTAGGCCAGCACCGGCAGGAACGGAACGACCAGCCACGGCGCCGACCTCCACTGCCGGCGGCCGTCGCGGGCGGTGAGGAACTCCACGATCAGCGCGACCGCGAGGAAAACCCCGGTGATGCGGACACAGCTCGCGCCCGCGGCGAGCAGTCCGGCCGCGACCCACCTGCCCCGCTTCGCCGCGAGCCACGCGGGCAGCGCGAAGGCCAGGAACAGCGCCTCGGTGTAGGCCGCGGCGAGGAACACCGCCGAGGGGGCGAGCAGGAACAGCAGGACGGTGCGCTCGGCCAGCCGCTCGCCCTCGGCGCCGTCCGCGTCGAGCGCGGCGATCCGGCCCAGGGCCAGCACGGCGACGGCACCGGCCACCAGGGAGATCAGCAGACCCGCCGTCACATACCCGACGCCGCCGACGGTGTGGACGGCGCGCATGAGCAGCGGAAAGCCCGGAAAGAACGCCTCGAGCGGCACCGCCGGTCCGCCCGGGCCGCCGTCGTAGCCGAACTCGGCGATGGTCCGGTAGTGGTGGGTGTCCCACTGCAGCCACCGATCGAGGAAGCCCACCGGCCGTCGGGAGTCGCTCGAGGCGAACAGCCACGCGCCCGCCGCGGCGACCGCGAAGACCGCCAACCGGGTCAGCGCGTAGAGCCGCAGCGCCGCGACGTCCCCGCCGCGGAGGCGAGCCGGCACCCGGATGGCGGACACCCGATCGACCACGCTCACGCCGGTGCCGCCTCGGGCGTTCGGCGGTGACTCGGTCGCGCGAGCAGGCCCGCTGCGGGGTCCTCCTCGCCGGAGGCGCGGACCGGATCGCACTCCGGATCGAGCACGTCGCGCACGACCACGGCGACGAACCACGCCAGCGCCGCGAATCGAATCAGCAGCGCGACGGTGTAGGCGTCCTGCGGAAGTCCGCGGTCGTAGCCGCCGAGCAGGTAGTACCAGACGGCGAAGAAGTAGACGATCTCGCCGGCCTGCCAGATGAGCAGGTCTCGCCACCGGGGCCGGGCCAGCACGGCGAGCGGGAGCAGCCAGAGGATGTACTGCGGCGACCAGACCTTGTTGGCCAGGACGAACACCGCGACGGCCAGGAACGCCAGTTGCGCGACCCGCGGACGGCGCGGCGCGAGGACGGCGAGACTCGCGACGGCCAGCAGCCCGAGCAGGGTGACCGCCGAACTGACGACGTTGAGCGCGGGCACCGCGTGCCCGGCCCGGTCGAGGGCGAACCAGATCGAGCCGAACTCGGCGCCGCGGCGGCTGTTGAAGGAGTAGAACTCCCACCAGTCGCTCGGCGCGGCCAGGGCCACCGGGAGATTGACCGCCAGCCAGGCACCCGCGGCGGCGAGCAGGGTCGCCCGGAAGGCCGCGATCTTGCGCGCCCGGACGCACAGCAGCGCCAACGGCAGCAGGATCACCGCCGGGTAGAGCTTCGCCGAGACCGCGAGCCCGAGCCAGATCCCGGCCCACACGGGTTTGCCGCGCGCCCACGCCAACAGTCCGAACATGGTCAGCGCCACCGCGAACAGATCCCAGTTGATCGTCCCGGTCAGCAACAGCATCGGCGAGGCCGCAAAGCCGAGCGCGTCCCAGGGCCGGCGACGTCCCGCGAGGGCGACGGTGGCCCCGACGGCGGCGAGGGCCGTCAAGCCGAGCAGAAACGCGTTCACGTCGTAGAAGCGGACGGCCTCGGCGTCGATCCCGGCGGCGGACAGCGGCTTGGTGACGATGGCGGCGGCCTGCATGAAGACCCCGGACAGCACCGGGTACTCCAGCGCCTGATAGTCGCCGGACTCGACGTAGGGAAGCTTGCCCTCGGCAAAGCCGCGTTCCCGCCACATGTGGGGGATGTCGGAGTAGCAGGCGTGCGCGTACTGCTGCCCGTCGCCGCGGCTCCACGCATTGTCCCTACACGGCGCGCGTTCGAGCACCCCGAAGGCGAACACCACCGCGGTGACGGCCAGCAGGATCCGGATCGGCGTCCACCACGAGGATCCCGGCATCATCCGCCTGCCCGCGGGCCCGCCGAGCAGCTCCGCCCCCGAGGCCAGGACGGGGTCCTCCCGGGTCGGGTGGACGATCTCGGGCGAGGGACGGAAGGCAGGCACGCCCCATCGTTTCGCACGGACCTGCGGAAGCCGACCCGCCCGCGCCGTGTCTCCACCCACTCGTTGCAGGACGCAGGCAGCGGAAAACTACCGGGGTTCGGTGCCCGTCTGTTCGCGCGAGGGGGCCCGGGGTGCGGATTGGGCCGCGGGTTTGGGGAGCTGTCCGTCCTTGGTGCAGTCCTTGTTGTAGGGCAGGGTCTCCTGCTCCTTCTTCCGGTCGTTGGTGCAGACCGGTTCCAGCTTGGAGGTGGACGTCGGCTTCGGCGTCGGCGTCTTGGTCACCTTCGGGGCCGGAGTGAAGCTGTTCGGACCGAGGTCGAAGGGGTCGAACTTCGGGCCCTCGTCGAGGCTGATCTCGCCCGGCTTGGTCGTCGGCGCGATGCCGGACTGGGTGTCGTAGGGGTCCGGGGCGGCGTTCGGGTCCTTCTCGCCGCCGATGCGGGCCTCTTCGAACTTCTTCACCGGCTGACCGCGCAACGCCGCCTTCATGAACGTGGTCCAGGTCCTCGCCGGGTAGGTACCGCCGAAGAAGGTGCTCATCCCGGCGGTGCCGTCGAGCGACTTGGTGCCGTCGCCCTTGAAGTAGACGACCGAGGCCGCGAGCTGCGGGGTGCAGCCGGAGAACCACGCGGTCAGGTCCTGGTGCGTTCCGGTCTTGCCGGCCGCGGGCCGGTTCAGCTTCTTGGCCGCCGTACCGGTGCCGCCCTGGATCACGCCCTGCATCGCCTTGATCGTCTCCGAGACCACGCCCGGGTCGAAGACCGGTCCGTTGGACACGTCGGGCTTGCGGATGGCGCGCTCGCCGCCGTTGGGCTGCAGCACCCGCTCCACCATGTGCGCCTCGGCGCGGATGCCGCCGCCGCAGAGCGTCGCGATCGCGTCGGCCACGTCGATCGGCCGGGTGGAGGCGATGCCCAGGGTGATGCGGGCGTTGGTCTCCAGACCGGGGGTGTCCGCGGGGATGCCGGCCTTCTCCATCGCCGCACGCACCTTCGACGAGCCGAGCTTGAACGTGGCCTGCACGAACGCGGTGTTGACCGACTGCGCCAGGGCGTAGCGCAGGTTCACCGACCCGTAGTTGCGGTCGAACTCGTTGTTGACCGGCCGCGACCCGGGCAGCTTCAGCGGGCCGTTGCCGGTGAAGGTGCTGCCGAGGGAGTACTTGCCGCTCTCCAGCAGCGCCGCGACCGTGAAGACTTTGAGCGTCGAGCCCGCCTGAATCGGGTAGGTCGCGGCGTTGACCTGCGCGTACTTGTCCTTGCCCAGGAAGTCCTCGCCGCCGAACATCGCGAGCACCTTTCCGGTGCGCGGCTCGACGGCCACCAGGCCCATGCGCAGCCCCTTGACCTTCTTCTCGTCCTTGCCGGGGAACTCCTTCGCGTAGGCAGCGGTGGCGGCGTCCTGCGCCTGCTTGGTGAAGGTCGTGTAGATCTTGAAGCCGCCGTTTTCGATCTCTTCCGCGCTCAGGCCGCGGTTGCGCAGCTCCTTGCGGACCCCGAAGAGGATGTAGCCCTTCTGACCGGCGTACTTGCTGACCGACTTGTTGTTCTTGGGGAACGAGGGGAACTTCAGCTTGGTCCGCTCCGCGGGGGTGATCGCCCCGGTCGCGGCCATGCCGTCGGCGACGAACTTCCACCGGCCCTTGAGGAACGCGAGGCCTTCGGGGTCGGTCGGGTTGTACCGGCTCGGCGCCCGGATGACGCTGGCCAGCACGATTCCCTGAGACTGCGTCAGCTTCTCGACGTCGACGTTGAAATAGGCCTTCGCGGCCGCCTGCACGCCGTAGGCGCCGCGGCCGAAGTAGATGGTGTTCAGGTAGTCCTGAAGGATCTGGTCCTTGGACAGGTCCTTGTCGAGCTTGATGGCGAGCAGGGCCTCGGTCAGCTTGCGCTGAATGGTCCGCTCGGAGCTTAGGTAGTAGTTCTTCACGTACTGCTGGGTGATCGTCGAGCCACCCTGCTGGGTGCCGCCGCCGCGCAGGTTCACCCAGAACGCCCGCGCGATGCCGGTCGGCGAAACGCCGTTGTCGTTGTAGAAGTTGCGATTCTCCGCGGACAGCACGGCCTTGCGCAGCGAGTCAGGCACGCGGTCCAGCGGGACGATCTCGCGGTTCACGTCGCCGAAGCTGCCGATCGGCTGCCCGTCGGCGTAGAAGACCTGGGTGGTCTGCAGGGTGGCGCTGTCCTTCGCCTCGGGAATCTCGATGCGCGAGTAGGCGAACAGCAGGACGGCGAAGCCGGCGGCGACCACCGAAAGCGTGCCCCAGGCGAAGGTCGCGAAAATGATCCGGCTCTTGCGCCGCTTCTTCCGCTTCTTGGGCGCCTTGACCGTCGCGTTCTCGGTGTCCGGAGAGACGGGCGGGACGGGCTCGGAGCCGGGCGGGAACTCCACGACGCGCTGGATGCGCGCGGTCGCGTCCTTCCAGTCCGGCGGCACGTCGATGGCCTCGGTCGGGTCGTCGGGAGACGCGGGCACGACGGCCTTGGCCTCGTCCGGCGCCGCCGCGGCGTCCTTGGCCGAGGCGCGGCGGTCCCTGCGGCGCGAGGCCGGCTCGGGACGGAACCACTGGTCGTCGTCGGCGTGCTGCGGCCCCGTGGCCGGAGCCGAGTTCGGCGGGCGGCGGCGGAACGGCTTCATTCGACAGGCCCCGAGAGTGACGACATAGGCCTGCAGAGTACTTCGGCGAGCTTTGTACGGCGCCTGGCTTGGGCCGACTTGTGATGCAGCGCGCGGCCGGGGTGCGTGCACGCGTCGAGGTCGCGTGACGTCCAACACGCCGAGGCACGGTGTTTGCCGATCGGCAACCCGACGCGCTACCTTCGATATATCGCACCGATACATCGTTTCGATGTATCGAGCAGCGGGTCACCGAACAGGAGGAGGGGTCGCGATGAGCAAGCGCAGCAACGTGCTCGAACTCGCAGTCCTCGGTCTCCTGCACGAGTCCCCGATGCACGGCTACGAGCTGCGCAAGCGGTCGAACTCGGTGCTCGGCACCCTACGCGCCATCTCCTACGGATCGCTGTATCCGTGTCTGAAGTCGCTGGTCGCGGCGGGCTGGATCGCGGAGGAAACCCCCGAGGACGGGGCGCCGCCGCTCGCCGGCAAGCGAGCCAAGATCGTCTACACCCTCACCGCCGACGGCAAGGACCACTTCGCGGAGCTCATGGCCGCGAGCGGCCCCGAGGAGTGGGACGACGACAGCTTCGGCATCCGATTCGCCTTCTTCGGCCGCACGGACGCCGCCGTCCGCCTGCGGATCCTGGAAGGACGTCGGCGCCGCCTGGAAGAGAAGTTGGACGGCATCCGCACGAACGCGACTCGTACTCGCGAGCGAGTGGACGCCTACACGTTGGAGCTGCAGCGGCACGGCCTGGAATCGGTCGAACGCGAAGTCAGCTGGCTCGACGAGCTCATCGCAAGCGAGCGGCAGACGCAGCCGGCGGAGTGAAGAAGTAGACCCACAGACCGGTCACACCCACGTCGGTACACCGGGCAAGTCCCCCCAATGAAGGAGCACCCAGCCATGGGTTCGGTTCGTGTAGCAATCGTCGGCGTGGGCAACTGCGCCTCGTCGCTGGTCCAGGGCGTTGAGTTCTACAAGAACGCCGACCCGAGCCTGCGCGTGCCCGGTCTCATGCACGTGCAGTTCGGGGACTACCACGTCGGCGACGTCGAGTTCGTCGCCGCGTTCGACGTGGACGCCAAGAAGGTCGGCACCGACCTGTCCGAGGCCATCGGCGCCTCCGAGAACAACACCATCAAGTTCGCCGACGTGCCGCCTTCCGGCGTCATCGTCCAGCGCGGCCACACCCTCGACGGTCTCGGCGAGTTCTACCTCGAGATGGTCGACGAGTCCGACGCGGAGCCGGTCGACGTCGTGCAGGCCCTCAAGGACGCCCGCGTCGACGTGCTCGTGTCCTACCTGCCGGTGGGTTCGGAGCTCGCGGACAAGTTCTACGCGCAGTGCTGCCTCGATGCGAAGGTCGCCTTCGTCAACGCCCTCCCGGTCTTCATCGCCTCCGACCCCGACTGGGCGCAGAAGTTCACCGACGCCGGTGTCCCGATCGTCGGCGACGACATCAAGTCCCAGGTCGGCGCGACCATCACCCACCGCGTCATGGCCAAGCTGTTCGAAGACCGCGGGGTGGAGCTGCTGCGCACCTACCAGCTCAACTTCGGCGGCAACATGGACTTCAAGAACATGCTCGAGCGCAAGCGCCTGAAGTCGAAGAAGATCTCCAAGACCCAGTCGGTCACCAGCCAGATCCCGCACGAGATGCGCAACGCCGACGTCCACATCGGCCCGAGCGACCACGTCCCGTGGCTCGACGACCGCAAGTGGGCCTACGTGCGCCTCGAGGGCAAGAGCTTCGGCGACACCCCGCTGAACCTGGAGTACAAGCTCGAGGTCTGGGACTCCCCGAACTCCGCGGGCGTCATCATCGACGCAGTGCGCGCAGCGAAGATCGCGCTGGACCGCGGCATCGGCGGCCCGCTGCTCTCGGCCAGCAGCTACTTCATGAAGTCCCCGCCGGAGCAGTACGCCGACGACGAGTGCCACCGCGCCGTGGAGGCCTTCATCGCCGGCCAGGTCGAGCGCTAGCCATCGCCTGTCGCAGGAGCCCGGTTCCCCCGAGGGGAGCCGGGCTCTTCGGCGTTGCGCCGCAACGAAACCGCAGCCGACCCTTTGCACGGACGCAACCGTCCCGCTGCGTGGGGAGTGCACCGTGGGGGAAGAACCTCGATGGATCCCACAACGGTTGTGCATCGCGCGGGAGGGACAGACCAGGGCATGCCATCCCACACCCGGTCAGAGTTCACTGGCACTTTCGGCCACTGTTGCGCCGATCGGGTGACGGGCCTGCTCGTTCCGCGTACGCGCCTCTGCGCCTCGATCTAGCCTCGAAAAATGTCCTTCACCGCCGACCTGAAGACCGTGGTCGGCCATGGGAACTTCCGGCGCCTCTACTTCCCGCGCCTGGCCAGCCAGGCCTCCGACGGCCTGTTCCAGGTGGCGCTGGCGTCCTACATTTTCTTCACCCCGGAGCGTCAGGCCTCCGCCGGCGCGGCTGCGGCGACGTTCGCGACGCTGCTCTTGCCCTACACCTTCGTCGGCCCGTTCGCCGGGGTGCTGTTGGACCGGTGGAGCCGCCGCCAGGTGTTGATCTGGACCCCGATCGTGCGGGCCTCGCTGCTCTGCGTGATCGCCGCGTTGGTGCTCATGGGCAACACCGGACCGGCGCTGTTCGCCTGCGCCCTGCTGGCCCTGTCGGCCGGGCGGTTCTACCTCAACGCCGTCGCCGCCTCGATTCCGAACGTCGTCGCGCGGCGCGATCTGGTGATGGCGAACTCGGTCTGCATGACCTCCGGTTCGCTGTGCGCGCTGGCCGGCGGCGGCCTCGGCCTGGCGCTGCACCGCCTGCTGCAGGCGCCCACCCTGCTGATGCTCGGCACGGCGGTGGGCTACCTCGTGGCGGCCTCGCTGGCCGTTCGCATCGCCCGCAACCTGCTCGGCCCGCACCTGCACGAACCGCCCCCGCCCGCCCGGCAGGCCGTCCGCGCAGTCGCCGTCGGCCTGGTCTCCGGAGCGAAGCACGTTCTCGATCGCCCGGCCGCGCGCAACGCGCTCGCGGTGCTCGCCGTCCAGCGGTTCTGCTACGGCACCGGGACGATCGCGACGCTGCTGCTCTACCGGAACTACTTCCACGAGACCCAGGAAGTCGACGCGGCGATGACCGGCCTCGGCGCCGTGTTCGCCGCTGCGGGCCTCGGGTACTTCGTCGCCGCGATCATTACACCGCAGATCACCCCGATCATCGGTCCCTCGGGGTGGATCGCGATCGCGATGGGCGCGGCGGCGGTGTTCGGCTTCGCCCTCGCCGCCCCGTATCAACCGCCGCCGATCGTGCTCGGCGCCTTCCTGCTCGGCCTTGCCGCCCAGTCGGTGAAGATCTGCGTCGACTCGATCGTCCAGGGCGCGATCGACGACGAGTTCCGCGGCCGCGTCTTCTCCTTCTACGACGTGCTGTTCAACTCCGCGTTCGTCCTCGCCGCCGTGGTCGCCTCGTTCACGATGCCCGCCTCCGGCAAGAGCTACGCGATCCTGGCCGCGGTCAGCCTGCTCTACGCCCTCGCCGGCGGAATCTACCTGCGCTCGGTCGTGTGGCCCCGTCGCGTCGCGCACGCGTTCGAGGTCCCCGCCCATCTGGTGCCCGTCCGAGTTCGAGCCGACGAGGACTCTCGCCCGCGCTCCTGATCGACCTCACGTGCCGATCACGCCGCCGTCGTTCTTTGTGATCACCACGGTCGCGGACCGCGGGAGGTCCGTCGGTCCGAGGTTCGGCCACGTGCTGGCGTTCGCGGGAGTCAGGTGCGCCTCCTCGCCGGGGTGCTGCACGTTGAGGAACATCGTGCGGTGATCCGGGGTGGCGGTGATGCCGGTGATCTCGCAGCCGTTGGGCCCGGTGAGGAAGCGGCGGATCTCGGGGACCGCGTCCGTGCTGCCCGGCGCCGCCGCCGGACGGGTCGTCAGATCCGCGCAGAGCATCTGGTTGTTGCCGCCGCCCTCGCCCGGCTGCTGACCGGGCTTGTGGTCGGTCTGGATCCACAGCCGGCCGAACGGGTCCGCCCACAGCCCGTCCGGCGAACCGAACGCGTCCTCGGCGGCGATCGTGGAGCCGTCGCCCGAACCGAAACCGGCGCCACCCATGGCGAGCAGGTTCCACGCGAACTCGAGGCCGGTGTAGTCCCCGCCCTTCTCCTGCCAGCAGACGATGTGCCCGAACGGGTTCGGCGTCCGGGGATTGACCGCGCTCGGCGTCTTCGGGTTGGCCGCGTCGGCCGCGTGGTTGGTGCACGTCAGATACACGCTGCGCGTCGTGGGATTGGTGGCGACCCACTCCGGGCGGTCCATCGGTGTTGCGCCGAGGAGCGTCGCCGCCTGCCGGGTCTTGATCAGCACCTCGCCCTGGTCGGCGAAGCCGTTGGCCTGCGTCAGCCCGGACTGCCCGTGCACCAGCGGCAGCCACGTCCCGGTGCCGTCGTCGTTGAACTTCGCGACGTAGAGCGTTCCTGCGTCGAGCGGGCTCTGCTTCCTGGCGCGCAGTTGCCTCCACGGCTTGGCGGAGACGAACTTGTACGCGAACTCGTTCACTTGGTCGTCGCCCATGTATACGACGACCCGCCCGTCGCGCGCGACGACGACCCACGCGCCCTCGTGCTTGATGCGGCCGAGCGCGGTTCGTTTGATCGGCGTGGACGTCGGGTCGAACGGGTCGATCTCCACGACCCACCCGAAGCGGTTCGGCTCGTTCTGCTCCGTGGGCCCGACCGCGAAGCGCGGGTCCTTCGTCGCCCAGCGCTGCTTGTCTCCGCCGATCCCGTAGCGCTTGATCAGGTCCTGCGCCTCCGGGCTGTACTCGGTCACGGGCTTGGTCAGCGCGAAGTACTGGTTGAAGTTCTCCTCGCACGTCAGGTACGTGCCCCACGGGGTGAACCCGTTCGCGCAGTTGTTGAACGTGCCCAGCGGACGGGTTCCGCTGGGATCGGCGGCGGTTTTCAGCAGACGGTGCCCGCGGGCCGGACCGGCGAAGGTCATCGGGGTGTTCGCGGTGATGCGCCGGTTGTACCGGCCGCGGACGACCTCCCACTCCCGGCCGCGCCGAATCTGCACGACGGAGACGCCGTGCGCCGCCTGCGACCTGCGCACGTGCTCGAGCGTCCACGTGTCCACTGGCGGCAGCGGGCCGAGGGCCGTGCCGGTCTGCAGGTGGATCTCGTCGGCGTACTCGTGGTTGAGCACGAGCAGACCCTCGCGACTGCTCCCGCGGATCGGGAAGAAGTGCAGCCCGTCGTGGTGCATGCCGAGCTGGCGCTCCTGGTCCGCGGCGCTGTTGGCCCCGGGCTTGAACGCGGGGTAGGGCGCGAGGATCGGGGTGCCCCACGGGATGAACGCCGTGGCGGTGTAGCCGTCCGGGATGCGGATGGCGTCCTCCGTGCTCCGGGTGATCGGCGTGAAGCCGAGAAGCGGCTTTGGGGCGCCCGGGGCGCGGACGATCGCGGCCGCGGGCCCCGCGGCGAAGTACGCCGCGGCCGTCGCGAGCCCGCCGGCGAGCACCGCGCGCCGGGACAGCCGTGCGTGGACGACCTCGCCGAAGTGCGGTGCCGTGCTCGGATTCAGGCAGGCGTCGTCGTCGTGGATCTCGGGCACTGTCGGTCCCCCCGGGGCGTGCGGAAGGGACCGGGCGACGGTCCCGGGGGGACGCTAGAAACCGCAGGTGGCCGGCAGGGATAGTGCACGTGAGCCGCAGGCGACCAACAGCCCAAGCTCAGCCGGAGTGGATGACGTCCCGCTCCTCGGCGAAGTGGCACGCGCTCGGGTGCGCGGCCGCGCGCTCGACGAGTTCGGGCTCCTCCGCGGCGCACTTGTCCTGCGCCTTCCAGCACCGGGTACGGAACCGGCAGCCCGACGGCGGATCGGCGGGGCTCGGGACGTCGCCGGTGAGGCGGATGACCTCGCGCCGGCCGCGCATCGTCGGGTCCGGCACCGGCACGGCCGAGAGCAGCGCCTGGGTGTAGGGGTGGGTGGGGTGCTCGTAGATCTCGGTGTCGGTGCCGATCTCGGCGATCCTGCCGAGGTACATGACGGCGACGCGGTCGGAGAGGTGGCGCACGACCGAGAGGTCGTGGGCGATGAAGATGTAGGACAGCCCGAACTCGTCCTGGAGCTGCTCGAGCAGGTTCATCACCTGCGCCTGGATGGAGACGTCGAGCGCGGAGACCGGTTCGTCGCAGACGATGATCTCCGGGCGCAGCGCGAGCGCCCGGGCGATGCCGATGCGCTGGCGCTGACCGCCGGAAAACTGGTGCGGGTACCGGTTGATGTGTTCGGGATTGAGGCCGACGACGTCGAGCAGGTCGCGAACCTTCTTCTGCCGGTCGCCCTTCGGCGCCACCTCGGGATGGATCTCGAACGGCTCGCCGACGATGTCGGCGACGGTCATCCGCGGGTTGAGCGAGGAGTACGGGTCCTGCATGACGAGCTGGATCTGGCGGCGCAGCTTGCGCTGCTCGTCGCCCTTGAGCGTGAAGATGTCCTGCCCGCCGTACCAGGCGTGGCCGGCCGTCGGTTTCTCCAGGCCCATCAGGAGCTTGGCGACGGTGGACTTGCCGCAGCCGGATTCGCCGACGAGGCCGAGGGTTTCGCCGCGGTGCAGGTCGAAGGTGACGCCGTCGACGGCGCGCACCGCCCCGACCTGACGCTTGATCACGATGCCCTGGGTCATCGGAAAGTGCTTGACCAGGTCGCGGACCTCGAGCACCACTTCGTCACTGGGCGCCATGGGCGAACACCTCCTGCAGCGACGTGGGCCTAGGCACGGTTGTCCTCGAGGACGTCCTGCCAGAAGTGGCACGCGCTGCCTCGATCGGCGGAGACCTCGTAGAGCGGCGGGGTCTCCTGCCGGCACCGGTCCACCGCTCGCGGGCAGCGCGGGTGGAACGAACAGCCGCTCGGCATCTTCGTCAGCGTCGGCGGCAGGCCCTTGATGACCTCGATCTCGTGGCCCTTGAGGTCCAGGCGCGGGATCGACTTCAGCAGGCCCTGGGTGTACGGGTGCGCCGGGTTGGCGTAGATGTCGTTGACGTCGGCCTCTTCGACGATCCGCCCGGCGTACATGACGGCGATCCGGTCGGCGACGTCGGCGACGACGCCGAGGTCGTGCGTAATCAGGATCAGGCCCATGCCGGACTCGCGCTGCAGTTCCGCGAGCAGGTCCATGACCTGCGCCTGCACGGTCACGTCGAGCGCGGTCGTCGGCTCGTCGGCGATCAGGACCCGCGGGTTCAGCGCGATCGACATCGCGATCATCACGCGCTGGCGCATGCCGCCGGAGAACTGGTGCGGGTAGTCGTTGACCCGCTCCCTGGCCGAGGGGATCTTGACCTTGTCCATCAGTTCGATGGCCTTGAGCTTGGCGTCCTTGCGGGACATGCCCTGGTGGACCCGGAACATCTCCCCGATCTGCCAGCCGACGCTGAACACCGGGTTCAGGGCGGACAGGGCGTCCTGGAAGATCATTGCGATCGAGGCGCCCCGGAGCCTGCGGCGCGCCTCCTCCGGCAGGGCGAGCACGTTCTGGCCGCGGAAGCGGACCTCGCCCTCGGTGACGAAGCCGGGCGGGGTGTCGAGAATGCCCATGATCGCCTGGGCGGTGACGCTCTTTCCGGAGCCGGACTCGCCGAGCACGGCGAGGGTCTGGCCGGCGTCGACGGAGTAGCTGACGCCGTTGACGGCCTTGGCAACCCCGTCGCGGGTGCGGAACTCCACGTGCAGGTTCTCGACCTCGAGCAGCGGACCGTCGCCCTCGCTGGTCAGGTCGAAGGCCGGCTCGGTGGCCCGGTCGGTTGCGGTCAGCCCGCGCAGTTTCGGTTTCATCGCTGCTTCGGGTCCAATGCGTCCCGCACGGCGTCGCCGAGCATGATGAAGGCGAGCACGGCCAGGGACAGGAACAGGCTCGGGAACAGCAGCATGTGCGGCGAGGTCCGCAGGTAGTTGCGGGCGTTGCTGATCTCGATGCCCCAGGAGATGGCCGGGTCCTGCAGGCCGATGCCGAGGAAGGACAGCGCCGCCTCGGCTCCGATGAACGCACCGAGGGTGATGGTCGCGTAGACGATCACGGGCTGCACGGCGTTCGGGAGCACGTGTACGCGCAGGATGCGCGGCGTCGTCGCGCCAAGCGCGCGGGCCGCGTGGACGTAGTCGGATTCCTTCACCTGCAGGACCGTCGCGCGCATGATGCGGGCGATGTTCGTCCACCCGAGCAGGGTCAGCGCGAGCACCACCTTGGCGACGACGCCGGCGAAGCTCGGCCGCTCCCCCGAGGGGAAGGACGTCAGCACGATGATCGCGCCGAGCAGGAACGGGATGCCGTAGAAGACGTCGGTGAGGCGGGACATCACCGTGTCGATCCAGCCGCCGAAGTACCCCGAGGTCATGCCGACGACGACGCCGATGATCGAGACGCCGAGCGCGGCGATGCCGCCGACGAGGATCGAGGCGCGGGCGCCGTAGATGGTGCGGGCGTAGACGTCGCAGCCCTGCACGTTGCGGCCGAACCAGGCCTCGCCCGAGGGCTTGTCCCGGCTCAGTTCGAGCAGGCAGGACTTGGGGTCGGAGTTGGTGAACAGCCCCGGAAAGACCGCCATGACGACGAACAGCAGGATCAGCGCCGAGGAGACGATCACCACCGGGTTGCGGCGCAGGTCGTCCCAGGCGTCGCGGCCGAGCGAGCGCGGCTTGTCCGTCGCGACGCCGGCGGGAACGGGGGCCTCGCCCGTCGGAAGGGTGCCGATCGACCCGGGGTCACTCATAGCGAATCCTCGGGTCGAGAACGGCGTAGAGCAGGTCGACGATCAGGTTCACCAGCAGGAAGACCAGGATCAGGACGGTGACGACGCCGGTCACGGTGGCGCCTTCGCGCAGGTTGATCGCCTTGAAGATCAGGCCGCCGACGCCGTCGATGTTGAAGATGCCCTCGGTGATGATCGCGCCGCCGAGCAGGGTGCCGAAGTCCGCACCGATGAAGGTGATGACGGGGATCAGCGAATTGCGCAGCGCGTGGACGCCGATCACCCGGCGCTTGGGCAGACCCTTCGCCTTGGCCGTGCGCACGTAGTCCGCGCGCAGCGTCTCGGCCAGGCTCGTTCTGGTTATTCGGGCGGCGTAGGCCAGCGACAGACTCGCCAACACGAACCCGGGCATGATCAGTTGCTCGAAGGTGGCATCGCGCGAGGTGACGGGCAGCCAGCCGAGTTTGACCCCGACGAAGAACTGCAGCGCCGTGCCGGTGACGAACACCGGCACCGAGATGAGCACCAGCGTCGCGAACAGCACCGAGTTGTCGAAGATGCCCTTGCGGCGGATCGCCGAGACGATGCCCGCGACGACGCCGATGAGGATCTCGAAGGCGATCGCCACCATCGTCAGCTTGACCGTGGTGGGGTAGGTGCGCTGGATCTGGTCGACGACCTTCTCGCCGTTGACCGCCTCGCCGAAGTCGCCCTGGAGCACGTTGCCCATGTACTTCGCGTAGCGCACCGGTACCGGGTCGTCGAGGTTGAACTTGTCGGTGTAGGCGGCCACGAAGGCGTCCGGGCAGGGCCGCTCGCCGCACTTGCCGGCCAACGGGTCGCCCGGGAGCGCGTAGACCATCGCGAAGACGAGGAAGGTGGCGCCGAACAGCACCGGAATCATCTGCAGGAGGCGACGCGCCGTATAACGGCCCATCGGACGGCCTCCTGTCCTCCAGTCCGGGCGGGACCGGCGTTGCGCTGTGCTGCCTACCTCTTGTGACCTGCGTCAAACACGTGGTGGGCCAGCGTAGGGGATCCAGGTGACCGCCGATGACCCCCCCGATCGGGGGCGCCGACGGTGGAGCGGCTGGGGCGATCTAGCGCAGGACGATCGAGGTCAGGTCGTAGGTGCCGAAGACCGTGAACTTCGCCGAGGCGATGCGGTCGGAGAAGCCGCCGATCGACTTGGAGTACCACAGCGGGATGGACGGCATGTCGGCCTGGAGCATCTGCTCGGCCTCCTGGTAGGCCGCGATCACCTCGGCGGTCTCGGTCTTGCCGGCCGCCTCCCTCAGCTTCTTGTCGAAGGCCTCGTTGCTGTAGTCCCCGTCGTTGGAACCGGCGCCGGTGCCGTAGAGCGGGGCGAGGAAGTTCTCGATCGCCGGGTAGTCCATCTGCCAGCCGGCGCGGAACAGACCCTTCATCTCGCGCTTGGTGATCGAGGTGCGGAAGGTCGCGAAGTCCACGCTCGGCTTGGCCAGGCACTCGGCGCCGAGGGTGTTCTTGATGCTGTTGCAGGTCGCCTCGACCCACTCCTTGTGCGAGGAGTCGGAGTTGTAGGCGATCGTGATCGGGCCGTCGTGGCCGCCGGCCTCGTCGTAGAGCTTCTTCGCCTGGTCCTTGTTGAACTCGCAGTACGGACCGCAGGCGCCGGCCTTGTAGCCGTCGACGACGGGGGAGACCCAGCCGTTGGCGGGTTCGCGGGTGCCGTTGAAGGCGACGTCGATGATCTGCTTGCGGTCGATCGCCATCGAGATCGCGCGCCGCAGCTTGATGTTGTCGTAGCTCTTGTCGGCCTTGGGCGAGGGGAAGTTGATCGCCTGGAAGACGCCTACGACCCGCTCCATCGAGCGGTTGTCGAGGTCGCTCTTGTAGATGGCGTCGGCCAGCGCCGAGGCGGGCAGCTCGTCGGTCAGGTCGAGCTGGCTGGCGACGACCTCGTTGTACGCGGCGCCGGTGTCCTGGAAGACCTTGAAGGTGACGGTCTTGATCTTCGCCTTGGACAGGCGGTCGTAGTTCGGGTCGGCCTCGAGCACGAACTCGCGGTTCGGGTCGGCCGCGACCATCTTGTACGGGCCGGCGCCGACGGGCATCTTGCCGAAGGCCGCGCCCTTGTCGGCGAAGAAGGAGTCCGGCACCGCGGCGAACGCGGTGTAGCCCAGGCGCTGCGGGAACGTGGAGTTCTTCTCGTCGGTCTCGACGGTGAAGGTGTACTCGTCGACGGTCTTGAGACCGGACATCTCCTTCACCGTGGCCTTCTCGGCGGAGACCTCCTTGTAGCCCTTGATGACCTCGAAGAAGTAGGAGTTCAGCTGGGCGTTCTCCGCTGCCGCGCCGAAGTTCCAGGCGTCGACGAAGTTCTTGGCCTTGACCTCGGTGCCGTCGCTGAACTTCACGCCGCGCTTGAGCTTGATCGTGTACTTCTTCGCGTCCTTGGTCTCGATGGACTCCGCGATGTCGTTCTCCGCCTTGCCCTCGGGGCTGTAGCGGACGAGCTTGGCGAGCACGTTGTCGAGCAGGTTGCCACCGCAGGTCTCGTTGGTGTTGGCCGGCAGCAGGGCGTTCTGCGGCTTGCACCCGCGGACGCTGATCGCACCGCTCGGGCCGCCGTCGGCGCTGCCTGCGCTCGCGCCGGGTTCTGCGGCGACGGGGGTGTCGTCGTCGCCCCCGCCACAGGCCGCCAACGTCAGCACCGCGGCCACACCCAGTCCTACGGCTCGGTAGCCGCGCTTGCGCTGGACCTGCATTCGCACTCCCCAAAATAAGCTGAAGATCGTTCAGAATTCCGTCTGAGACCAACGCTACGTGTGGGGACAGGGGGGTCACATACACCGTTACCGACTCGTCATCCCATTGGTGGCAAGCCGTCCGGCGTGTGTTCGTTGATCCCGGTTTGTGCCGTTTCGTCCTAGGTGCGCGAAGCCCACCACGCCCGCAGGGCCGCGCGGCCTTCCTCCTCGGTCATGGGGCCCTGTTCGATGCGCAGGTCGAGGAGGAACTTGTAGGCCTCGCCGACCTCGCGGGAAGGCTTCAGGCCGAGTTCGGCCATGATCTGCGTCCCGTCCAACGCCGGGCGCAGCGCGTTCAGCTCCTCCTCTTCGGCCAGCGCGGCGATGCGCTCCTCGAAGGAGTCGTAGGACTTCGCGAGCGCCGCAGCCTTGCGCCGGTTGCGGGTGGTGCAGTCGGCGCGGGTAAGCAGGTGCAGGCGGTCGAGCAGGTCCCCCGCGTCGCGGACGTAGCGGCGCACGGCCGAGTCGGTCCACTCCCCGGTCCCGAAACCGTGGAAGCGCAGGTGCAGTTCGACGAGGCGGCACACGTCCTCGGTGGTGGCCTTGTCGAACTTCAGCGCCTTCATCCGGGCCTTGGTCATGTGCGCGCCGACCACCTCGTGGTGGTGGAAGCTAACCCTTCCGCCCGGCTCGTTGCGCCGGGTGCGCGGTTTGCCGACGTCGTGCATGAGCGCGGCGAAGCGCAGCACGAAGTCCGGACCGTCGGTCTCCAGCGCCATGGCCTGCTCGAGCACGGTCAGGGTGTGCTCGTAGACGTCCTTGTGCCGGTGGTGTTCGTCGATCTCCAGACGCAGCGCCGGCAGCTCGGGGAGCACCTGGGCCGCCAGTCCGGTTTCGACCAGCAGCAACAGCCCCTTGCGCGGATACGGGCCGTCGACCAGGCGAATCAGCTCCTCGCGGACCCGCTCGGCCGAGACGATCGAGATTCGTTCGGCCATCGCGACGATCGCCGCGTGGGCGGCGGGGTCGACGTCGAAGCCGAGCTTGGCGGCGAACCGGGCCGCGCGCATCATGCGCAGCGGGTCGTCGGAGAAGGAGATCTCCGGGGCGATCGGCGTGCGCAGCACCCTGTTGGCCAGGTCGTTCAGACCCCCGTAGGGGTCGACGAACTCGACCTCGGGCAGCCGCACGGCCATCGCGTTGACGGCGAAGTCGCGACGCGCGAGGTCCCCGTCCAGGGTGTCGCCGAAGACGACCTCGGGCTTGCGGGAGTCCCGCTGGTAGGCGTCGGACCGGTAGGTGGTGATCTCCAGCTTGTAGCCCGAGCGCTGGCCGCCGATGGTGCCGAACGCGGCCCCGACGTCCCAGATGGCCTCGGCCCAGCCCTTGAGCACGGCGGTGGTCTGCTCCGGCCGAGCGGAGGTGGCGAAGTCCAGGTCGTCGCCGAGGCGCCCGAGCAGCGCGTCGCGCACCGACCCGCCGACGAGCGCGATCTCGTGGCCGGCGTCGGCGAACCTGCGGCCCAGCTCGACGGCTACCGGGGAGACCTTCAACAGCTCGCGGACACCGCGGATCTGCGCCTCGGTCAGGGCGTGGGGAACGGAACTGGGCACGACGCAAGACCCTATGTCTTCCGCTCGGGCTCCTCGCCCGTCCCTGGCTCGTGGCATTCGCTCTGCCCAACCGTGCGGAACTCTCCACCGAGAGAGTTCCCCCGCGCGCGACGATCCAACGTCCGACCTGCGCCAAGGGACCGGGCCTACCATCGACGAATGTCCTCGCCCCCCCAACGGAGCCGATCGACGGGGGCCGCCCCGCGGCGCCTGCGCACGGTCTCGGAGGTCTCGGCGGGCGGGCTGGTCGTGGATCGGGCTGCGCTGGTCCCGGCCGGGGTGCTGATCGGGCGGCTCGACCGGCGCGGCCGGCTGCTGTGGTCGCTGCCCAAGGGCCACCTCGAGGCGGGGGAGAGCGCCCAGGAGGCGGCCGTCCGCGAGGTCCACGAGGAGACCGGCATCAAGGGCCGGGTCGTCGCCAAGCTCGGCATCATCGACTTCTGGTTCGTCGCCGAAGGCACTCGGGTGCACAAAACCGTGCACCACTTCCTGCTGGAGGCCGAGTCCGGCGAGCTGTCCGCCGACGACATCGAGGTCGACGAGGTCGCGTGGGTCCCGCTGGAGGAGTTGAGCGCCCGGCTCGCGTACGAAACCGAACGGAAGCTGCTGCCCGCGGTGGTGGAGCAGTTGGCCACCGCGGACGCGGAACGGCCGGACGGAACGTGAAGGGCCGTTCGCTCGCCCGGACCCTGGTGGGGCTGGCCGTCGTGACGGCGCCGCTGCTTCCCGCGGTTCCGGTCCAGGCCGCCGATCCCTCGCCGGCCCCCGGCGTGCCCGCTCCCGCGGAAGTGATCGTGGAGAAGATCGGGCCCGCGGTACCGACGGCCAAGGGCACGCTCGCGCTCACCGGCCGGGTCGTGAACCGCGGCACCGTCCCGCTGCGCGCGGCGGACGTGTCGCTGAACGTGCGCAAGCGGCCGTTCACCTTCCGGGCCGAGCTCTCCGCGATCGCCGGGGACCGTGCACCGCTGCGGGAGGCCGTCGAGGTCGCCGAGGACGACCTTCCCGCGACGATCGCACCCGGCGCCTCCGTGCCCTGGAAGCTGAGCGTCAAGATCGAGGATCTGAAGCTCGGCGGCAACGGCGTGTACCCGATCGCCGTGACCGTCCGCTCCGACGGCGCCGGGGCCCTGGACACCCGCACGACATTCCTGCCGTACGTGCCGGATCCCAAGGGCTACACCCCCACGAAGCTCAGCTGGCTGTGGCCGGTGCTCGACCGCCCGGTGCGCGAGCCGGACGGAACCTTCCCCCAGGACCAGGCCGGGGATCGGTTCAAGGCCGGATCCCGCCTGCAGCAGCTCGCGGCCGCTCCGGGCACCCGGGCGGTCGGATGGTTCGTCGACCCGCAACTGCTCGACGACGCCACCGCGCTGGCGGGGGCCCATCGCGAACGCGTCGACGGGAAGGTGGAGAAGGTCGGCGCCGGGGACGGGGACGCGGGCCAGTGGCTGGCCGCCCTGCGTCAACTGCTGGCCGGCAAGCCGAACGCCGCGACGCCCTACGCGGACCCCGACCTCGTCGGCCTGGTCGGCGAGGGCGGGACCGCGGTGATCGATCGGGCGCTGGACCGCGCACGGACGGTCACCTCGACCGTGTTCGGCCGCCAGTCCGACACCGCGGTGGTCTGGCCCCCCGGCGGCCTCGCCGACGCCGCGACGCTGTCTGCGCTGCGTCGGCTCGGCGCGCGCACGGTGGTCCTGAGCGGCGAGCAGTTCCCGGTGCTCGAAACCCTCAGCTACACCCCCACCGGCCGTGGCCGCGTGGCCACCGACCGAGGCGACCTCGAGGTGCTGATCGCCGACGCAGGCCTGACCCGAGTTCTCGAGGGGGATCTGCGAGCGCCCGGCGCGTTCGCGCTGGCCCAGCAACAGCTGCTCGCCGAGACCGCGCTCATCACGCTGGAACGTCCGAACGCCCCGCGTGCGGTGCTCATGGCTCCACCGCGCAGGTGGGATCCGCCCGCGGGAGGCGCCAAACGGCTGCTCGACGCGTTCGCCGCCGCGCCGTGGATGACGCCGTCGGGGCTGGACACGCTGAGCCAGACGCGGGTCCCGCCCGAGCTCGCCGGCACCGTCGTCGCGGAACAGCCCGCGCTCGAGGCACCCCGGCTACCCGCCGACTACGTCGGCGTCCTGCGCGGTGCGGCTCGCAGCGCGACCCAGCTTCGCGGCGTGCTGGCCGAGGGCGATCGGCTTGCGGAGGACCACGACACCGCCGTTCTGCGCTCCGCGGCCGCGACCTGGATCGGAAACCTGGACGCCGGGCGGACCTACGTGCAGCAGGTACGGCAGTGGGTGAACGGGGACCGCGCCAAGGTCAAGCTGATCGGGCGCGGAGTGGTGACCTTCTCCGGCGAGCGCGGCACCATCCCCGTCACGATTTCCAACGGCCTGTCCCGGCCCATCAAGATTCGGCCGACGATCACGCCGCTGGAAGCCGGAAAGCTGCGGGCCCGCAGCCCGGAGCTGTTGACGATCGCCGCCGGACGCAAGAAGGAAGTGCGCATTCCCGCCGAAGCCGGGGAAGACGGGGTCATCCGGGTCTCGGTCGAGCTTCGCGACGCCGCCGGCAATCGGTACGGAGATCCGTTCTTCCTCGGCGTCCGCGTCACCAACTACGGCAACGTGGGCCTGATCGTGGTGTTGGGTGGTGGTGGGCTGCTGTTCGCCGTGGCCATCGTCCGCAACGTCCGACGAGTACGGCGGCACAGGGACCGCGTGCGTGGGCAGTCAGCGGCCCGGCACGACGCCGCGACCAGAACCGAAGACGCCGAGGAGCCAGTGCAACTGTGAAGTGGCGATCCGAGCGGGCCACCGCCGCGGATAGGGACAAGGCCACGACCGACGCCGAGCAGCAGGTCGGTCCGGGCGGGGACGAAGAGAGCGTCGACGACATCGTCGCGCGCGTGCTGGCCGAGAGCACACCGCCGAGCCCGCCCGAACCACGGGCGGAGGAGCCGGGGAACGAGCCGGCGGAGGCCAACGCGTCGCTGTCCAAATCCAGCGGCATCATGGCCGTCGGCACGATCGCCTCGCGCCTGACCGGGTTCGCTCGCGACCTGGTGATCGTGTGGGCGATCGGCACGGCCGTGTTCGCCGACGCGTACAACGTCGCCAACACGGTGCCGAACGTCGTCTACATCCTCGTGGCGGGCGGCGTGCTGAACGCCGTGTTCGTGCCCCAACTCGTCCGCGCGATGCGCAGCGACGCCGACGGCGGCAAGGCCTACGCGGATCGGCTGATCACCGCGATCGGGTTGGTCCTGCTCGCGCTGACGGTCCTCGCGGTCCTCGCCGCTCCGCTGGTGATCAGCGCCTACGCCTGGACCTTCCGCCAGGCCGACTCCACGGCCGACTTCGACGTCGCCGTCACCTTCGCCCGGTACTTCCTGCCGCAGATCTTCTTCTACGGCCTGCACGTGATGCTCGGTCAGGTCCTGAACGCGCGCGGCAGGTTCGGGCCGATGATGTTCACCCCGATCCTGAACAACCTCGTCGTCATCGTCACCGGCATTCTGTTCCTGTCCGCCACCAAGGACACCGACCCGCTGACCTCCTCGACGGTCACCTCGGGCGAAGTCCGCCTGCTGGCGATCGGCACCACGCTCGGCGTCGTCGCGCAGGCCGTCGCGCTGCTGCCGATGCTCAAGCGCAGCGGCTACGTCTACAAGCCGCGCTTCGACCTGCGCGGCCAGGGCCTGGGCAAGGCCTACCGGCTGGCGGTCTGGACCCTGCTGTTCGTCCTGGTCAACCAGGTGGCCTACCTGGCGGTCGTGCAGTTCGCGACGGCCGCCGGCCAGGAGGCCACCGAGGCGGGAACCGCGGGCCGCGGGTTCACGCCGTACACCAAGGCGTACCTGATCATGCTGCTCCCGCACGCGGTGATCACGGTGTCCGTGGTGACCGCACTGCTGCCGCGGATGTCCCGGGCCGTCGCCGACAACCGCATCGCCGACCTCAAGGAGGACCTCGGTTCGGGCCTGCGCCTGACCGGCGCCCTGCTGGTGCCGGGAGCGGTCGCGCTCGGCGTACTCGGCCCGAGCCTGACGGTGCTGGCCCTCGGGTACGGCAAGACGTCGGTGGCCGACGCGCAGTTCATCGGCTTCGTCCTGTCCGCCTTCGCCCTCGGGCTCGTGCCGTTCTCGGTGCACCACCAACTGCTGCGCGCGTTCTTCGCCTTCGAGGACACCCGCACCCCGGTGACCATCAACGTGTGGATCGCCGCCGCCAACATCGGCCTGGCGATCGGCTGCGCGCAGATCCTTCCGGCGCGCTGGGTCGTCGTCGGGCTCGCGGCCAGCTACTCCCTGTCCTACCTACTCGGCGTCGGCCTGTGCGCCCGGCGCCTGGCCAAGCGCATCGGCCCGATGCCCGGCGACGTGCTGCGCACCTACGACCGGCTGGTGCTCGCCGCGGCGATCGCCGCGGTCCCGGCGCTGATCCTGAGCGAGATCGGCTTCGACGTGTGGGGTCCCGGCACCGCCGGTTCCCTTTTCGGAGTGCTGGCCGGCGGTCTCGCCCTCGCCGTGACCTACGTGCTGGTGGCCGCGAAGTTGGGCATCGGCGAGGTCACCGACGTACTCGCCATGGTGCGACGCCGGGTGGGTCGCTAACGCCCCGGTCCTGTCCCATGTCACGGGCGGGCCTCGTCCGCGTCGCCCCGACGAGCGCCGTGCCTAGGATTGGCGGCGGACAGACGGGCGGACGAGGCGACGGCGCCTGCGGCTGTCCGGTTCGGAAGGAACCTGCGTGTCTCGAGCGATCCCGGAGGTCGGCGCCAGACTCGCCGACCGGTACCGGCTCGAGAAGTGCGCCCAGACCCTCGACGACGTCACCGTCTGGTACGCCAACGACGATCTGCTCGCCCGTCAGGTGGGCATCTACGTCATCCCGGAGAGCCACGAACTCGCCGCGACCCTCGTGGTCGCCGCCCAGTCCGCGGCCGCCCTGGAGGACTCCCGCTTCGTCCGGGTCCTCGACGCCTTCCATCGGGACGGAAACGTCCACCTCGTCTTCGAACGGCTCCCGGGGGCGCGCACCCTGTCAGCGGTCCTCGTCGCCGACGGGCCGATGGACCCTGCCCTGGCCCAGTCGCTGATCACCGACGCGACGGAGGCGATCTGCGCCGCGCACGAAGCCGGCCTGGCGCACCTGCGGCTGCAGCCGGACACGGTCCTGATCACCCCGGACGGGCAGGTGAAGATCTTCGGCCTGTGCGTGGAGGCCACCCGGCACGGGACCACCGCCACCGACCCCGCGCGCAAGGACACCCGCGGACTCGGTCGGGTGCTGCACGCGGCACTGACCGCACGGTGGCCGGAGGGCGAGGCCTTCGGCCTGCAGGCGGCGCCCTACGAGAACGGAGCCATCTGCACGCCGCGTCAGGTGCGCGCCGGGGTGCCGGACGCGCTCGACGCGATCGTCGACCGGGTGCTGAACCCGAACCCCCGCATGGGCACGCCGCTGCTCACTCCCGGGCAGTTGGCGGCGGAGCTGCGTCGGGTGCGCGGCGTGCGCCGCGGCCCGGCGGTCGCGGCCGCGGACACCACCGGGACCCTCTCGGCGATCCTCGCCCCGTCGACCAACCGCGACGGCGGCCTGCGGCCCTCGGCGGCCACCCGTGGCGTGCAGGTCGCCGTCGGCGGCATGCTCGTGATCGGAGTGGGACTGCTCGGCTGGCAGATCGCCCGGGCGATCGGTCCCGGTGCGCCCGACGACGCCACCCCGCGGACGGGGCCGCTGTCCTCGATCCGGGTGACGGCCGTCCGACCGTTCGATCCACCGCCCGGCGGCGACGGCGGAGAGAACGGCAACCAGACCCCGCTTGCCGTCGACTCCAACGAGCGGACCGCCTGGCCGACGGCGCGGTATCCGACGGCGACGTTCGGCAAACTCAAGGAGGGCGTCGGGCTGATCCTGGACCTCGGCGCACCGCGCACGGTGCGCCAGGTCAAGGTGATCTTTCCGCGCGCCGGTGGCTCGGTACAGATCCTCGCGGCCAATGCGACTGCGGCCACCGCGCCGTCGGATCTGGGTTCCTACCTGCTGGCGGTCCCGCCTCGCACGGACACCGGAACCAGCGAAACGCTGCGATTCGAGTTCCCCGTCCGGACCCGGTTCCTGCTCGTCTGGCTGACCAAACTCCCGAAGGAGCCGTCCTCCGGCGAGTTCCGCGGGGGGATCTCCGAGGTCACCGTCAGCGGCTAGCGCGCGCGTGTCGCGGCCACGACGTAGCCCGACCGGCCCGGCGAAGAGTGCCCCGCGCGCGAAGGCAAGTAACCTAGTGCGCACTCAGTCCGCGAAAGTGTGCCCGGGAGAAGCCTTCAGCAATGAGCACCGGGGTCTGTTGGCGTGTCTGATCTGATCACGCCTACCGACCACGCTCTCCTCGAAGCGCACCGCGAGGGCGATCCCGACGCGTTCGCCGAGATTGTGCGGCGGCACCGGGACCGGATGTGGGCCGTCGCGCTGCGCACCCTGGGCGACCCCGAAGAGGCAGCCGACGCCGTCCAGGACGCCCTGGTGTCCGCCTACCGCGCCGCGGCCGGCTTCCGCGGAGACTCGGCCATCACGACCTGGCTGCACCGCATCGTCGTCAACGCCTGCCTGGACCGGGCCCGGCGGCGCAGCGTGCGCCGCACCGTGCCCCTGCCCGAGCAGGAGGACGAAGAGGATCGCAACTCGCGGGACGCCGCGATCTCGGAGGATCCCACCGACGACGCGGACGTCTCGATGGACGTCGCCGCCGCCCTCGCGACGCTCCCGACCGACCAGCGCGCAGCCCTGGTCCTGGTCGACCTGCAGGGCTACCCCGTCGACGAGGCCGCAAAGATCCTGGGCGTACCCACCGGAACCGTGAAAAGTCGCTGCGCACGAGGGCGCGCACGGCTGCTCCCACTGCTGTCCCATTTGAGACAAGGGAACGAGATTGGCGGCTCCTGCGTCGAACCTGGCGTGAGCACCAACGTTGTTCCCCTGAACCGAGGGAACAAGTCTGCGCCGAGTGGGGGACCACCGGGCCGTCCCAGGCCTGGTGGAGGGAGCTGACCAGCGACAATGACTTATCGTGACCATGTCTCCACCGACACCCTCGCGGATCACGCGGAGGGGCTGCTCGGGGAGTCCGAGAGCGGGCACGTAGCCGCCCACCTCGCCGAGTGCGAGGACTGCCGAGCCACGGCGCTGCTGCTGGCGTCCATTCCGGAGATTCTCGCCGCCGACACGGTCGGGCCGATGCCCGCCCACTTTGCCTCTCGTATCGACGCCGCGATGGCCGAGCTTTACATCTCGGAGCCGCCTCTTGCGCGGCCCGAGCCGGTTGCCGCGACGCCGATCGCGGTGAGCCCGATCGGCGTTGAGGAATCCGGCAACGTGATCGACCTCGGCTCGCGCCGCAGGCTTGCGCTGACCGGCCTGCGCCGGGTCGGCACGATCGCCGCGAGCATGGTGCTGCTCATCGCCGGCGCCGCGCTGGGCATTCAGACCGTCGGCAAGGACAAGGACATCGTCGGTCCGACGGGCAACGGCGACTCCCTGGCCGCCGCGCCCGAGATCACCTCCCTCGCCTCGCCCTACTTCGGCAAGCTCAAGCCGCCGAAGGGCTCCAAGGCGGGCCGGCCCGGCCAGACCGTGAGCCCCGACGGGACCATCTACACCAAGGACAAGATCCGCTTCCCCGACGGCACCGTGCTGACGCTGGACAAGAAGGGCAACCCGGTCGAGGCGCTGCGCCCGACGGCCCCCAAGCCCGCCCCCGCCGAGCCGAGCGAGCCGAACGAGCCCGCAGCCAAGGAGCCCGCAGCCAAGGAGCCGAGCAGGAGCGAGGGCAACGCGACCGCGAAGAAGCCCTCCGGCGGCGCTCCGGTGGTCCGCCCCGAGGACGAGACCTCTTCGAAGGTCCAGGAGGTGCCGGACGACCCGGCCGCTCCCGGTCGGTCCGCCGAGCCGGAGCCCAGCGCTCCCGCGGAGGGCAAGCCGTCCATCGCCAGCGCGAACCAGGACAACGCCGTTCCCTCCGACGACCCGTACGTGTCGGAGTCCAACCGGGAGTACACCGAGGACAACTTCGCCGCCCTGGTGATGGACCTGATCTCGGCCGCCCGTCGCCACGGCTCCACCAGCGGGGACTTCGAGCCGAGTTCGACTTCGCCGGCGCCCACTCCGAGCGCCACCCCGCCGAGCCCGGCGTCGCAGTACCGGATGCCGACCTCGCTGCGCCTGGCCTTCGGCAAGTGGGGGTTCATGCCCTCCGACGCCGGTCGCGGCCCGTCCACCGAGAGCTTCCAGGACCGGGTCAAGCGCTGCGCGAGCCAGCTCGGCACGCAGGCGATCGCCGGCGACCGAGGCCTCTGGCAGGGCAGAGAGGCCACGATCGTGGTCACCGGCAGCGACGACCCGAACCAGGTCAACGGCTTCGTGTTCTACGGAAGCTGCCCGGACCAGCGTCCGGTGACGGCGCAGTCCGCGCAGTGGGAGCAGCGGGTCAACAAGCCCTCGCGCGCTCCCGAGCCGGAGGCCACCCCGGTCCGCCGGGTGGGTTCGGTCCAGGACGGCCAGACCCGTTCCCGCAGCTACTGAGAAACTCATTCCGGACATACGGAACCGGTTGGACAGTCGCTGCGTCCAACTCGACGTGAGCCCCGTCGCCGTGCACGGCACGCGGCGGGGGCAACGCTGTACCCAGGGGACCGCCGGACCCCCAGGGATGGGCGAGGGAAGCTGACCAGCGCACCATGATCGAACGCGAGCACGTCTCCACCGAAACCCTGGCCGATCACGCCGAGGGTCTGCTCGGGGAGTCCGAAAGCGGGCGGATCTCCGCCCACCTCGCCGAGTGCGAGGACTGTTCGGCGACCGCCGCGCTCCTGGTTTCGCTCTCCGACGTCCTCGCCGCCGACGACGTCGGGCCGATGCCCGCCCACTTCGCAGCCCGCATCGACTCGGCGCTGGCCGATCTCTACCTCGCCGAGCCTCCGCTGCCTCCCCTGCCGCGCCCCGAGCCGGTGGCCGCCACTGCGATCCTCGCCAGTGCCGTCGGCGTCGGCGACGCCGACAACGTGGTGGATCTCGGTTCGCGCCGCCAGGCGGCCCTCGTCGGCCTGCGCCGCGTCGGCACGATCGCCGCGAGCATGGTGCTGCTCATCGCCGGGGCCGCCCTCGGCGTTCAGACCCTCGGCGAGGACCGCGGCAGCCAGGACCCGGACTTCGCCCAGCCGCTGGTGCCGCAGGTCACCGTGACGCCCCTGACCTTTCCGAAGAAGATCAAGGTTCCCGCGGACGCCGTCGACGGAGCGAACGGCTCCAAGCGGGACCCGGACACCGGCACCGTGTTCCTTCCGGGCGGCCGCATCGTGATGTCCAACGGCACCGTGCTCGTCCCGCAGTCCGGTGGCGGATACGCGGTGCTCTCTCCCGCCAACACCCCGGTCACCGCCCAGCCGGACGCGCCGCGGTCCACCCCGAAGCCGGCGCCCAAGGCCACCCAGAACCCCCAGTCCGAGCCCGAACCCGCGGTCGTGGACCCGGCGCCGCGCAAGGGCGGCGACGATCTGCAGACGCTGCGCGGCGGCCGGGGCACTCCACAGCCCTCGGCTCGTCCCAGTCCGAGCCAGGACAAGGACCCCGCCGCCCCGCCGGAACCCTCGGCCGCTCCCGCGCCCAAGGGCGATCGGCAGCCGCAGGCCGCGCGCGCGGCCGCCTCGAGCGACCCGTACGTCGAGAACTCGGGCCGGACCTACACCGAGGAGACCTTCGCCGCCCTGGTGATGGACCTCGTGGCCAAGGCGGGCCAGGGCTCGGGAAACCGGGGTTCGTTCGAGCCGAGTTCGGTCACTCAGTCTCCGACGCCGTCGGCGGCGCGGGTTTCCTACCCCCGGCGGGACCTCACGCCCGTCGATGCAGAGCGCGGCCCGGCACCGGAGAACGTGCAGAGCCGGGTGCAGCGCTGCGCGGAGCAGTTGAGGGCCACGGCGATCGCGGGCGACGTCGGCGTGTGGCAGGGACGCAAGGCGACGATCGTGGTCGTCGACAGCGAGGACCCCAACCAGGTCAACGGCTTCGTGTTCTACGGCAACTGCCCGAAGAAGCGCCCGGTGACCGCCCAGTCCGCACAGTGGGAGCAGCGAGTCGATCGGCCCGCCCCGGCTGCCGCTCCCGCGGCGACCCCCGCGCCCGGCGGAGCGGTCCAGGACGACCGGGCACGCTCGCGGGAGAACTAGGTCCGCCGATCGCGGGGCGCTGCACCCACCGGGTGGAGGCGCCCCGTTCTTTTTCACTCTTCCGAGGAGCGGTCGCTTCCACGGCCGGGAACAGACGCCGCCTAGGATCGGTTTCGGCATCGACTCGCCCGGCTGTCCACCGGGCGCCTTAAAGCAGTGAGGAATCCGTGAGCGAGATCCGCAACGTCATCGTCGTCGGTTCCGGCCCGTCGGGCTACACCGCGGCCGTCTACGCCGCGCGCGCGGAGCTCAAGCCCCTGGTGTTCGAGAGTTCGGTGACCCTCGGCGGCGCGCTGATGAACACCACCGAGGTCGAGAACTTCCCCGGTTTCGAGAACGGGATCATGGGCCCGGACCTGATGTTCGCCATGCGCGGGCAGGCGGCGCGCTTCGGCGCCGAACTCGTCGGCGACGACGTCACCGCCCTGGACCTGACCGGCCCGGTGAAGAAGGTCGTCGCCTCCGGTGTGACCCACGAGGCGCACACGGTCATCCTGGCAACCGGCTCGAAGTACAAGGAGTTGGGCCTGCCCAACGAAAAGCGCCTGTCCGGGCACGGCGTTTCGTGGTGTGCGACCTGCGACGGCGCGTTCTTCCGCGAGCAGGAGATCGTCGTGGTCGGGGGCGGGGACTCGGCGATGGAGGAGGCCACCTTCCTCACCCGCTTCGCCAAGACCGTCCACGTGCTCGTGCGCCGCGACGTGCTGCGCGCCAGCAAGATCATGCAGCAGCGCGCGCTGGACAACCCCAAGATCAACTTCATCTGGAACACCGAGCCGATCGACGTCCTCGGCGAGGACAAGGTCTCCGGCCTCGTGCTGCGGGACACCGTCACCGGCGAGGAGTCCAAGCTCGACGCGACGGGCCTGTTCGTCGCGATCGGCCACGAGCCGCGATCGGAACTGCTCGTCGGGCAGGTGGACCTGGACGAAAACGGGTACGTCCTCGTGCGGCACCCCTCGACCGAGACCAACCTTCCCGGCGTCTTCGCCTGCGGCGACCTCGTGGACCACCACTACCGCCAGGCCATCACCGCCGCCGGGACCGGCTGCGCGGCGGCCCTGGACGCCGAGCGGTACCTGGCGGCCCACGAGTAGCTTGCACGCGGAATTGGCCCAGCCGGCACGTTGTTTTACCGACGCTGACAACACCAGGCCCCACGCTCACCGTGGCGCCCAACCAAGGAGATCCGCAATGGGCTCGATCGCAGCCGTCACCGACCAGTCCTTCCAGGCCGACGTCCTCGACGCCGACGTGCCCGTACTCGTCGACTTCTGGGCACCCTGGTGCGGCCCGTGCCGCCAGATCGCCCCGATCCTCGAGGAGATCGCGGCGGAGAACGAGGGCAAGATCCGCATCCTCAAGCTCAACGTCGACGAGAACCCGAAGACCGCGGCCAAGTACGGCGTCGTTTCGATCCCGACGATGAACGTCTACAAGGGCGGAGAGATCGTCAAGCAGATCATCGGCGCGAAGCCCAAGCCGATGATTCTTGCCGACCTGGCCGAATACGTCTGATCGATCGGGCAGACTCCCATCGCAGGCCCCATCGGCTAGTCGAAGGCGCACCACGTGGAGAGCAGACGTCCGTACCCGGCGGCCCGCAAGGGCGACTCCGGGCCGACGGTCGCCGAAGTGCGGCACAAGTTGGCCATCCTGCAGTTGCTGCCGGATGCGCCGGACGCCGTGGCGGATCCCGCCGAGGCGGTCTTCGACGACGCCTGCGACCGCGCGGTGCGCCACTTCCAGCAGCAGCGCGGGCTCAACGTCGACGGAGTCGTCGGCCAAGAGACCTGGGAGGCGCTGGAGGAGGCCCGCTGGCGGCTCGGCGATCGGGTACTCAGCCACCAGGTCACCAGGATGCTGCGCGGCGACGACGTCGCCGCGCTGCAGCAGCGCCTGTCCTCCCTCGGGTACAACACCGGCCGGGTGGACGGCATATTCGGCCCGGACACCGAGAAGGCGCTCCGCGAGTTTCAGCAGTCCCAGGGCGTCAGCCCGGACGGCACCTGCGGCCCCGAGACCTTCCGGGCGCTCGAGCGTCTGACCCGGTCCGTGTCCGGCGGCAACCTGCACCGCCTACGCGAGGCTGAGGCCCTCCTGCGGGCCGGCCCGCGCATGGGCGGCAAGGTCGTCGTCGTAGACCCCGGTCACGGCGGCCAGGACCTGGGGCACGTCGGGCACGGGTTGACCGAATCCGGCGTCGTCGAGGACATCGCCAAGCGCGTCGAAGGCCGGTTGACCGCCACGGGCGTGCAGGCCTACCTCACCCGAGCCGTCAGCGCACGCCACGCGGCCCGCGTCGACCTCGACGACGAGGCCCGCGCGGTGTTCGCCAACGAGTCGCGCGCGGACCTGCTGGTCTCCCTGCACGTCGACGGGCACCCGAACCCGGCCGCCAACGGCGTCGCGACGTACTTCTTCGGCACCGAGGGCTTCGGTCCGCACAGTGCCGTGGGCGAACGCTTCGCCGAACTCCTGCTCCGCGAGATCGTGGCGCGCACAGACCTGCAGGACTGCGGCTCGCATCCCAAAACGTGGGACCTGCTGCGCCGCACTCGGATGCCCGCCGTTCGGCTCGATCTCGGGTACCTGAGCAACCCCGGGGACGCGGCACGGCTGAACGACCCGTCGTTCCGGGACGCGGTGGCCGAGGCGATCGTGGTGGCCGTCCAGCGCCTCTACCTCCCGCCGGACGACGACGCCCCGACCGGCGCGCTGCGAATCAGCGAGTTGTTCGCGGGGTCCTGACCGACAGTCAGATTTTTCTGACCCTGCGTCAGCCATCGACTCCGCTTGGTTAAACGGGCCGCAGCATGGGGTCTGGAGCCATCGATCCGAGGAGCCGCTCCAGCGCGACCTCGACGTCTTCGCGCCAGGACACGGTGCTCTTGAGCTCGAGCCGCAGCCGGGGAAAGCGGTGGTGGGGGCGGACGGTCTTGAAGCCGACGGACCGCAGGTAGTCCGCGGGCACCACGCACCCGGGCTCGTTCCACTTGGCGTCCCCGAAGGCCTCGACGGCCTTCACCCCGCGACGCACGAGGTCCTTGGCCACGCCCTGCACGAGCATGCGCCCGAGGCCCTGCCCGAGGAAGTCCGGGTGGATGAACGCCGTGGTCAGCAGCACCGCGTCGGCGCTGACCGGGCTGGTCGGAAACGCCACCGAGCGGGGGATGTACATGGGAGGTGCGTAGACGACGAACCCCGCCGTCACGCCACTCACCTGAACGAGCTTGCCGCAGGAGCCCCACTCCAGCAGCGTCGAGGAGACCCACGCCTCCTTGTCGAAGGCGGGATCCCCGGACTCCTCCGCTCGATCCCGCGAGACGGGGTCGAGTTCCCAGAACACGCACGACCGACACCGGCTCGGCAACTCCGCCAAGTTGTCGAGCGTGATGTTCACGAGCCGACGCGTCACGGCCGAAGGATAGGACCGTCGCGGCCTCCCGCACAGCCCCTTCGCCGAAAGTTGCGCCGAACGAACGGCTTCAGCCGAAGTCAACAGCCATTGCGCATGTCATCCTCAATGGCTGCTGGAGCGCCCGAAATGTCCGGTTTGTGGAGCCATCTCGGCTGACGTGCGTTTTTGCTCTTGACTTCGCTCAGGACGTGGGATCGAGGAAGGCGACGATGCGCTCGAGGTCTTCCATCGAGGCGAACTCGACCACGAGCTTGCCCTTGCCCTTGCCGCCCGCCTGAACCTTCACGCGGGTGTCCCACTTGTCGGCCAGGCGCGCGGCCAGCTCGTCCAGCGCCGGCGCGTGGGCCGAGGTCGAACGGGAGCGAGTGCGAACGACCGGGCGGCCGGTCTCCCCCAGCGCCACGATCTCCTCGACGGCGCGCACCGACAGACCCTCGGCGACGATTCGATTCGCCAGGTGCTCGGCGTCGTCGGCGTTGTCGATTCCCAGCAGAGCGCGAGCGTGACCCGCGGACAGGACCCCGGCGGCGACGCGACGCTGCACCGACGGCGCCAGCTTCAGCAGCCGGATCGTGTTGGAGACCTGGGAGCGCGACCGGCCCAGGCGCGCGGCGAGGGCGTCGTGGGTGCAGTCGAACTCCTGGAGCAGCTGGTCGTAGGCGGCTGCCTCTTCCAGCGGGTTCAGCGCCGCACGGTGCAGATTTTCGAGAAGCGCGTCGAGCAGCATCTTCTCGTCCTCGGTGCGCCGCACGATCGCAGGCACCGTCGTCTTGCCGGCGAGCTGCGAAGCGCGCCAGCGCCGCTCCCCCATGACCAGTTCGTACTGGCCGTCCGCGACGGGGCGCACGACGATCGGCTGGAGCAGACCCACTTCCCTGATGGAGTGGACCAGCTCCTCGAGCAGATCGGGGTCGAAGACCGTGCGCGGCTGCTTGGCGTTGGGGACGATCGCGGAGAGCGGGAGCTCGGCAAACCAGGCACCGTCGACCGCCGTCGGCTCGGCCGCAGGCGCCCCCGCGGCTCCAAGTGTCGTGATCGACTGCTCGGGAGACTCGGCCGAGCTCGGAATTAGGTGCTCCGCGGCGGTACTCGACATCGACAGCGGAGCCGTCGGGATGAGGGCCCCGAGGCCGCGGCCCAGACCTCGTTGACGAGCTTGCGTCATCCCGTACTCCCCACATCTATGTCGAAGTCGATCTGCGGCACCCACTGTTTCACGTGAAACTTCTCAGCACCGACAGCGCCGGCGGCGCGCCCGCCAACGAGAGCCTGCGACGCGAGGCGCGCTCTGCGGCAGGAGGCACTCGAACGAGGCAGCGGTGAACCCGGAAGGGTTTCCCGACGGGGTGGTTTCACGTGAAACCTCCGGGCGACCGCTGGGCGCAACGATCAAGCAGACGCGTGGTTCTCCACGCTGCGCGCGATCTCGCGTGCCGCCTCGAGATAGGACAGCGCGCCCGGAGAGCCCGGGTCGTAGGTCATGACCGTCTGGCCGTGGCTCGGGGCCTCGGACAGGCGAACCGACCTCGGGATGAGCGTCCGCAACACGGTGTCCCCGAAGTGCGACCGGACGTCGTTCGCGACGGCCTCCGCGAGGCGGGTGCGACCGTCGTACATCGTCAGCAGAATCGTCGAGATGACCAGCTTCGGGCTCAACTGTGTCTTCACCATCTCGATCGTGCGCATGAGCTGGGTCAGACCCTCGAGTGCGTAGTACTCGCACTGGACCGGGACCAGCACCTCGCCCGCGGCCACGAGGGCGTTGACGGTGAGGACGCCGAGCGACGGGGGACAGTCGATGAACACGTAGTCGTACTCGCCTGCATGCTTCTCCAGCGCGCGCGACAGCAGTCCGACGCGCACCTCCGGCTGCAGTTCGGCTAGGTCCAACTCCGCGCCGGAGAGGTCGATGGTCGCCGGCACGCACGTCAGGTTCGGCAGCCCCGGAACGGCGTGCTCCACGTCCTGGATGGCGACGCCGTCGACCAGCACGTCGTACATCGACGGGGTGCCCTCGTGGTGCGGGACGCCGAGGGCGGTCGAGGCGTTGCCCTGGGGGTCGATGTCCAGGACGAGCACCTTGAGTCCGTGGAGGCTCAGCGCCGCCGCCAGATTCACCGTGCTGGTGGTCTTGCCGACTCCGCCCTTCTGGTTGGCGACAACGAGCGTGCGGCGCCGGGGAGGACGGGGGAGCGCGGGCATGTTGCCCGCCTTCACGGCCGTCGCCGTACGAGCCGCGGAGGCGATCGGCGGTTCGTCGAAGGGGTCGGAGTCTCGCGATCCCCACTGGGTGCTCACGCGATCGCGTTCCTCACTCGCGCCTCGCTCGCGCGACGCCGCGTGTCGTCCGCCCCCGGCGGTCGACTGGGGGCTCGATTCGGTCCTGCTGCGGAACTGCCAGCCTGTCGCCACGTTTGGCTTCACCTCATGGTTTCACGTGAAACACCGGCGCCCGCAGGGCGCCTACGAATCTCCACCGCAGTGGCGGCGTGCTCGACGTACCTCGCATCGAAGTGCCGCACGACGACCTCGCCCACACCGGCTTTTCTCATCGCTGCCCGCGCAGCCTCGATCTCCTCCTGCGCGGTGTCCCCCTTCATCGCGAGGAGGCATCCCCCCGGGCGCAGCAGGGGAACAGTCTGCGGCACCAGACGAACCAGGGGCGCCACGGCCCGAGCGGTCACCACGTCGAAACTGCCGCGCAGGTCGCGACACTCCTCGGCGCGGCCGCGCACGACTGTCGCATTCGCAAGCGCCAGGCGATCGAGGGTCTCGGCGAGGTAGTCGCACCGACGCTGGAGGGATTCGATCAGCACCATCTCCACGTCGGGACGCACGAGGGCGACCACGACGCCCGGCAGACCCGCTCCCGAGCCGACGTCGGCGATGCGCGACCCGGGCGGGATTCCGTCTGCCAGCACCGCGCAGTTCAGGATGTGGCGCTCCCACAGTCGGGGAACCTCACGGGGTCCGATCAGGCCGCGAACGACGCCGTCGCTCGCCAGGGATTCTGCATAGTCCCGGAGCCCGGCCATGAGTTCGCCGAAATGCTCCACGGCCGCGGGAGGAGGCGGGGGAGCGGGCACCAGGAGGGTGCCTTGATCCCCCGGCTCCGTCACGTAGCTCCGTCCAACACGATCGTGGTTTCACGTGAAACAACAGCACTGAGGTCTACGCGCGCACCCGGGCTACGCCGGCGTCTGGGCGCCACCACGGACGTCCGGCTCGGCGCCACCGGAGCCGAACGAAGCCTTGGCTCGACGCGGCACACGCCCAAAGCCGCGCATCGGACGCGGCGCTGCGGAAGCGAGGGGAGCGCGCGCCGGCGCTACGCCGGGTAGACCACCACGCGCCGGTTCGGCTCCTCGCCGTCCGACTCGCTGCGCAGACCGGCCGCGGCCACGGCGTCGTGAACGACCTTGCGCTCGAACGGGCTCATCGGCGCCAGGCGCTGCGCTTCGCCGCTCTTGACCGCCTTCTCGCACGCTTCGGCACCGAGCGTGGTGAGCTCGGCACGGCGGGCCGCGCGGAAGCCGCTGATGTCCAGCATCAGCCGGCTGCGCTCTCCGGTAGCCCGCAGGACCGCCAGCCGAGTCAGTTCCTGCATCGCGTCCAGAACGCTGCCGCCCCGACCGACGAGGTGCTTGAGTTCGGCGCCGACGATCGACACCGCGGCGCGATCGCCTTCGACGTCCATGTCGATGTCGCCGTCGAGATCGGCGATGTCGAGCAGGCCCTCGAGGTAGTCCGCGGCGATCTCGCCCTCCTGTTCGAGGAGCTCGAGCCGAGCCTTGGACGGCTTGCGACGACTGCCGCGCCCACCGCCCTCGTTGCCCTCGGATTCGTTCGCCTCGTCGACCATGTCCTCGACTTCGAGGGTGTCGCCTTCTACCGCTGCGGATTCAGAGCTCACCGCACAACTCCTAACGCTTCTTCGATCCGGAACGCTGGCTCTTGGTTTGCCTCTGCGGCTGTTTGCGGATCGGCTCGCCGCCGCCACCGGACGGCGTCGCGCCGTTGCCGTTGGGGCTGGTACTCGGTCCGCCCGACTTCTTGGCAAACATGCCGCCGGCGTCGGGCCCGTCCGCATCGCCACCACCGGCCTTCTTGCCCTTGCGCGACATCATCGCGTCGTAGGCGGGGCTGCCGATGGCCGGCATGCGGCGGATGACGTACAGCTGCTGGCCGACCGACCAGGCGTTCGACACCAGCCAGTAGAGGAGCACGCCGACGGGGAAGTTGATCCCGAACACCGCAAAGAGGATCGGGAACAGGTACAGCATGATTTTCTGCTGCTGCATGAACGGGTTCGACGGTGCCCCGGGCACCGGCGCCGGCATGTTCTTCGTCATCAGCATGCGCTGGATGTAGAACTGGGATCCAGACATCGCGATGATCATCAGGACCGTGACGACCTGAACCGACAGCGACTCCGCGCCGATGAACTTGTCCGACAGGCTCGCTCCGAAGAACTTCGCCTTGTCGATCGCCGTGACGTCCTCGGTGGTGAAGACGCCCACCGTCTTCTGCTGCGAGACCTTGTTCAGCACGGAGAACAGGGCGAAGAAGAATGGCGCCTGCGCGAGGATCGGGAAGCAGGAGGACAGCGGGTTGGTCTTGTGCTCCTTGTAGAGCTTCATCAGCTCCTGGGAGGCACGTTCGCGGTCGCCCTTGTACTTCTCGGTGATCTTCTTGATCTCGGGCTGCAGCACCTGCAGGTTGCGCATCGAACGGATCTGCTTGACGAACAGCGGGATCAGACAGATGCGGACGATGACGACCAGACCGGTGATCGCCAGACACCACGACCAGCTGTTGTTCATCCCGATCGCGTCGAAGCCGTTGTGCAGCATCAACATGATCCAGGACACGAGGTCGTAGAGCGGCTCGAAGATCTTCACTCTGCTGCTCCCTGAGGGCGCGCACTTCCGGCGAGCGCCGGGGGTAAGTCGATGGGGACGGTCGAGGCGGGCGTAGGGCCCGATCGTTCGACCTCGGAGTCGGAGCGGCCAAATCTACCCGCCCAGCGCCGACGCCTCGCCGGGGGCACTGGATCCACCCCGCCGTGACTGAACGGATTGCACCGCAGGATTCGCCAGGCGGTGAGCCAGGCTCCGCGCACCGTGCCGTGACGCGAGAACGCCTCGTATCCGTAGCGCGAGCAGGAGGGCCAGTACTTGCACCGTGGCCCGAGAAGTGGGCTGACCGTCCACTGATAGACGCGGATCAGCCCCATGAAGAGGTACTTCACGAGCCCGCCCTGCTCGATCGCCGCAGCAGACGTTCGACCTGGCGATCGAGATCCGCGCCCAGCGCGGCCGGCGATGCAGTCGCAGCAGCGGGATTGGCGCGGACCACGAGCAGGCAGTCCACGGGCAGAACGCCGAAACGTTCGCGGACGAGGCCGCGCAGCCGACGCTTGACCAGGTTGCGGGTCGTCGCCGGGCCGACGGCCTTGCTGACGACGAAGCCCACCTGGGGCGGAGCCGCCCGGGGTGGGTCGAGGAAGAACAGGTGCGCTACGACGTTCGGGCCCGCGGACCGATGGCCCCGGCGCACTGCGGTCTGAAAGTCCGAGCGCCGGCGCAGCCGATTCGCTGCGGCGAGCACGGCCGTCAGGCAGACAGCTTGGCGCGGCCCTTTTCGCGGCGCGCCGCGATGATGGCGCGACCGGCGCGGGTGCGCATGCGCAGCCGGAACCCGTGGGTCTTGGCCCGGCGACGGTTGTTCGGCTGGAAGGTGCGCTTGCTCACGAGACACTCCGCGGACTCAGACAGTGCTAGCTGTACGGACGTATGAACGCCCAAGCCCGGGCGCGGGCACAACAACCTCGAACCTTACCGTGCCGGCCGAGCCGGGTCGAACCGGCCGGCGGACGCCGCCGCGATGGGCTGGACCACACGCTGTGCCCACAGCTGTGGACGGGGCTGTGGAAAAGCCTGGAAGAATGGGCCCGAGGGTCGGCAGAACCGGGTCGAACCGACATAATTCTGGCCATCAGGATCGTTCGTGCCGGCGGGGGTGCATCGTGACCGACCAGGAACCGAATCTTTTTCTGGTCTGGTCCCGGGTGCTGGGCTCCGACCTGCTCGCGACGATGCCGCAGAACCACCGCGCATTCCTGCGGCTGACCCGCCTGATCGCCCTGGTCGAGGGCACGGCCGTGCTGGCCGCGCCGCACGACTACGCGAAGGAGGTCGTCGAGTCGCGCATGCGCGAGGACCTCGCCGCCGCGCTGTCTCGCGTCCTCGGCCACGACGTCCGCATTGCGGTCACCGTCGACGAGAACGCACCCGAGCCGACGGCCGCCGCGTTCGAGTTGGACGAGGAGGACGACGAGGAAGAGGAGTGGACGCCGGACGAGTCCGACGTCGCCGACTGGCCGGCGACGGCGCTGCGCGGGGTCAACACCGAGGCCGAGGCCCACCTCAATCCCAAGTACGTCTTCGAAAGCTTCGTCACCGGCTCCAGCAACCGCTTCGCCCACGCCGCGGCGGTCGCCGTCGCCGAGTCTCCCGCCAAGGCCTACAACCCGCTGTTCGTCTACGGCGAGTCCGGGCTCGGCAAGACCCACCTGCTGCACGCCATCGGGCACTACACCTCGGCCCTCTTCCGTGGCATGCGCGTGCGGTACGTGAGCTCGGAGGAGTTCACCAACGACTTCATCAACGCCATTCGCGACGGTCGCGCCGAGGGCTTCCGCTCCCGGTACCGCGCGGTCGACGTGCTCCTGGTCGACGACATCCAGTTCCTGGAGAACAAGGAGCAGACGCAGGAGGAGTTCTTCCACACGTTCAACACCCTCCACAACGCGTCCAAGCAGATCGTGATCTCCTCCGACCGGCCACCGAAACAGCTGGTCACGCTCGAGGACCGCCTCCGCAACCGCTTCGAGTGGGGCCTGCTCACCGACGTGCAGCCGCCGGAGCTCGAGACGCGCATCGCGATCCTCCGCAAGAAGGCCGCGATGGACGGCTCGGCCGCGATCCCACCCGAGGTCCTGGAGTTCATCGCCAACAAGGTCTCGGCGAACATCCGCGAGCTCGAAGGCGCGCTGATCCGCGTCACCGCGTTCGCCAGCCTGAACAAGGCGCCGATCGACCTCGCGCTGACCGAGATCGTCCTCAAGGACATGCTCGCCGACCAGGCCGGGCCGGAGATCTCGCTGGCCACGATCATGACCCAGACCGCGCAGTACTTCGGGCTGACGATCGACGACCTGTGCGGCTCCTCGCGGTCCCGCGTGCTGGTCACCGCCCGCCAGATCGCGATGTACCTCTCGCGCGAGCTGACCGACATGTCCCTGCCGAAGATCGGTCAGCAGTTCGGCGGCCGAGACCACACGACGGTCATGCACGCGGAGCGAAAGATCCGCGATCTGATGGCGCAGAAGCACAGCGTCTACAACCAGGTGACGGAGCTGACGGCCCGCATCAAGCAGCAGAATCGCGGCTGAGACTTCCTGCGCCCGAACACCGGGGGAACACCCGGAAACGCCGCCGCAACGACGCCCGGCACCATGATCGGTCGCCCCGTACAGGTAAAGCCGCAGGTCAGAGGCCTGACGGATCGTCACTGCGGCGTGTCCGATATGGGCCTTTGGTCCTATCTCATTAACCCACAGGTGTGTACAACCCTGTGGACTGAGAAATTTATAAGAGACACGTCTCAGTCGGCGTGTCGGGTTTAGCGATCACGGCGAGGCCCGTTGACCTCCTGTGGGACTCGCCGGAACTACAAGAAATTTCCTGTGGACATCTGCGGTGGAACCTGGGTTCAACCGGGCGTCACCGAGCGCTCGTCCACCGCCCGAACCGGTTCGTCCCACGATCGTCCACACCGCTCTGTGGCCCCGTCGGCCCGCTCACCAGCACCGATGCGGCTGTCCACAGAGTCCACCGCACCTATGGACTATGAGTGCACTTGGAAATTTCTAGATAGGTCACTACAAGACGCGCCCCGTGCACAGGCGCAGACACTCCCGGACAGCTGACAGAATTGCGCCGCGAACAGCGCAACGGGGACGTATGGAGGTCGGTGCCAGGTGAGGTTCCGGATCGATCGCGACGTGCTCGCGGAAGCAGTCGCATGGACCGCGCGCAGCCTGCCGGTCCGCCCGCCGGTGGCCGTCCTCGCCGGAATGCTCATCGAGGCCGACGACAACGGTCTCGCGCTCTCCGGCTTCGACTACGAGACCAGTGCCCGCGCCGAGCTCTCGGCCGACGTGGCCGACGCAGGCCGCGTGCTGGTCTCCGGCAAGCTCCTCGCGGACATCTGCAAGGCGCTGCCCTCCAAGCCGGTGGACGTCACGGTCGACGGCACCAAGGTCGCCGTCCACTGCGGCAGCACGAAGTTCAACCTGCTGACGCTGCCGGTCGAGGACTACCCGAGCCTGCCCGATCTGCCGGCCCGTTCCGGTTCCGTCCCCGCCGACGTGCTGGCCGCCGCCGTGGCCCAGGTCGCCGTGGCCGCGGGCCGGGACGACACGCTGCCGATCCTCACCGGCATCCGGATCGAGGTCGACGGAGACGTCGTCACCCTCGCCGCGACGGACCGGTACCGCCTCGCGGTGCGCGAACTGACCTGGAAGCCCGAGCAGCCCGGTCTGTCCACGGCGGCGCTCGTACCCGCCAAGACCCTCGCCGACGCCGCGAAGTCGATGACCGGCGAGGTCGAACTCGCGTTGGCGACCGCCACGGCGGGCTCCGGGCTCATCGGCCTGTCGGCCAACGGGCGGCGCACTACCTCCCGGCTGCTCGAGGGCGAGTTCCCGAAGTACCGCTCGCTGCTTCCGTCGGAGTCCACCTCCTACGCCACGATCTCCACCTCGGCCCTGCTCGAGGCGGTGCGACGCGTCGCGCTCGTCGCCGAACGCAACACCCCGGTCCGCCTGTCCTTCTCCGCCGGCGAACTCGTGCTCGAGGCCGGCTCCGGCGACGAGGCCAGCGCCGCGGAGTCGCTCGAGGCGCAGCTCGACGGGGACGACATCTCGATCGCCTTCAACCCCGGCTACCTCGTCGACGGCCTGGCCGCGCTGAACACCTCCCACGCCCGGCTGGCCTTCACCACGTCCACCAAACCGGCCGTGATCAGCGGGGTGCTTCCCGACGCGGCGCCCGGCACCAACTCGGACTACCGTCACCTGTTGATGCCGGTTCGCCTGTCCGGCTGAGTCGATCCAAGGGGGAGTTGCCGTGCAACTGGGACTCATCGGCCTGGGCAAGATGGGCGGCAACATGCGCCTGCGCCTGCGCGAGGCCGGCCACGAGATCGTCGGCTACGACAGGGATCCGCAGCTTGCGGACGTGGCAAGCCTGGACGAACTCGTCAAGTCCCTGGCCGCGCCCCGCGCGATCTGGATCATGGTTCCGCACGGCGCACCGACCACCGAGACGGTGCACGCGCTCGCGGAACTCCTCGAGCCGGGAGACGTCGTCGTGGACGGCGGCAACTCCCGCTGGACCGACGATCTCGAGCACTCCTCCTACCTCGGCACCCGTGGCATCGGCTTCGTCGACGTAGGCGTCTCCGGCGGAGTGTGGGGCCGGACCAACGGCTATGCGCTGATGGTCGGCGGCTCGAACGAAAACGTCGCCACGCTGATGCCGATCTTCTCCGCCCTCAAGCCCTCCGGAGACCACGGCTTCGTCCACGCCGGCGGCGTCGGGGCCGGCCACTTCGCCAAAATGGTCCACAACGGCATCGAATACGGGCTGATGCAGGCCTACGCCGAGGGCTACGAGCTCATGGCCGCCTCCAACGTCGTCACCGACGTCCCCGCCGTCATCAAGTCCTGGCGTTCCGGCACCGTCATCCAGTCCTGGCTCCTGGACCTGCTCGATCGCGCGCTCGACGAAGACGACGACCTGTCCGAACTGCGGGGCTACGCCGCGGACTCGGGCGAGGGTCGGTGGACCGTCGACGCCGCCGTGGCGCACGCCGTGCCGCTCCCGGTCATCACCGCGGCCCTGTTCGCACGCTTCTCCTCGCGCCAGGACGACTCTCCGGCGATGAAGGTGATCGCGGCCCTGCGCAACCAGTTCGGCGGTCACGCGGTGACCTCCGCCGCCGGCTCGATCGAGAAGGGTGCCGACGCACCGGGCGCGGACGTCGCCCCTCCCGGCGCCTAGTGCACCTCGATGCGCTCAGCCTGACCGATTTCCGCTCGTATCCGACGGCCGAGATCGCGCTGGATCCCGGACCGTGCCTGTTCCTCGGGCGCAACGGTCGGGGCAAGACCAACCTCGTCGAAGCCGTGGGCTACGCCTCCACGCTGGGATCGCACCGCGTCTCCACCGACGCCCCGCTGGTCCGGGCCGGGGCGCCGCGGGCGATCGTGCGCGCGGGGGTCGTGAAGGACGATCGGCGCGCGTTGATCGAGATCGAGATCAACCCCGGCAGGGCGAATCGGGTACAGCTCAACCGCAACGCCCTCGCCCGCCCGCGGCAGGTGCTCGGCATCCTGTCCACGGTGCTCTTCGCGCCGGAGGACCTGGCGTTGGTGAAGGGCGACCCGTCGGAACGCCGGCGCTTCCTCGACGACCTTCTCGTGGCGCTCATGCCTCGGCTGGCGGGAGTGCGCGGGGACTACGAGCGCGTGTTGAAGCAGCGCAACGCGCTGCTCAAGACTGCGGGTCGAGCCCGTGGAGACCTGTCCACGCTCGACGCGTGGGATTCCCAGCTCGCGCAGTTCGGCGGGGAGATGCTCGCCGCCCGCGTGCATCTGGTCGGTCTGCTCGGTCCGCTGGTCGAGCACAGCTACCGCGAGGTCTCCGGCGCCGAGGACGCCGCGGGCCTGGCCTACAAGTGCTCCCTGGGCCCCGAAGCGGAACTGGGCGTCGACCCGGAGTCGATGCAGGGCGCCCTCGCGAAGGCGATCGCGGCCACGCGACCCCAGGAACTCGATCGCGGGATGTCGCTGGTCGGCCCGCACCGCGACGACCTGGTCCTGAGCCTCGGTCCGCTGCCCGCACGGGGCTACGCCAGCCACGGCGAATCGTGGTCCCTCGCTCTCGCACTGCGCCTGGCCTCCTACGAGTTGCTGCGCGGCGAGGCTGGCGGGTCGACCGACCCGGTGCTGATACTCGACGACGTGTTCGCCGAACTCGACGCCAGCCGCCGTGCCCGCCTCGCCCAGCTCGTGGCCGGCGCGGAGCAGGTCCTGATCACCGCCGCCGTGGAGCAGGACGTGCCCAAGGAGCTGCTCGGAGCCCGGTATTCGGTGCTGGACAACGCGGTGTCCCGTGTCTGAGCCCGCCGAGCCCGCCTCCGGCGTCGACCTGGCGCGTGCGGCGCTCGCGGCCGCCCGCCAGCAGGCGAAGAACCGGCCCGCCGAGCCCGCGCGGGGCGCGCGCCGGACTCGCGAACCGCGCGGCGACGCGGATCGGGACCCGCGACCGTTCGGTGCGAACATCGAGGCCCTGATCGCGGCGCGGGGTTGGACCCTGCCCGCGGCGGCTGCGGGAGCCATGGAGCGTTGGCCGGAGATCGTCGGCGCGGAGGTCGCGGCCAAGACCAAGCCGGAGTCCTTCGCCGACGGCATTCTCACCGTCCGCGCGGTCTCCACCGCCTGGGCCACCCAGCTGCGGCTGATGGCGCCCCAGATCGTGCACCGGCTCAACGTCGAGCTCGGTCACGGGAGTGTGCTGCGCCTGTCGGTGAAGGGCCCGGACGCTCCGAGCTGGTCCAAGGGGCCCCTTCGCGTCCGCGACGGCCGCGGTCCGCGCGACACCTACGGCTGAGCGATTTTCGCACCCGGCCGTGCACGGGTTCGGGGTTATCCACGGCGTTGTCCACACCTGGGGATCAGTGGGTGGGGATAACAACGGTCTGGTAACGGGGCCGGGCCGCAGCCACGCGGGGCGTAGGCGTGTGGGGGGACACCCACCCCGGGGGTCGAACGCGCCACGGAGCCGATTTGAGGCCCTCTTCGGCCTGATGCCTCCACAAAACTCGATAGAATCGGAGAGGTTCCCGCTTTCTGCGGAGCCGCCCAGCTCGTAGACGTAGGGAGCCACCCAGATTGTCGACAGACGCAGCGGTTGCGGACGACGAAGCTCAGTCGACAGAGGTCGCGGATAGCACCGCCGCACCCGCCGGACCCTCCTACGACGCCAGTGCCATTCAGGTCCTCGAGGGTCTGGAGGCCGTGCGCAAGCGCCCCGGCATGTACATCGGCTCCACCGGCGAGCGGGGCCTGCACCACCTGGTCTACGAGGTCGTGGACAACGCCGTCGACGAGGCCCTGGCCGGGTACTGCGACACCGTCACCGTCGCGATCCAGGCCGACGGCGGGGTCAAGGTCACCGACAACGGCCGCGGCATCCCCGTGGACGAGCACCCGGTCGAGAAGCGGCCCGCCGTCGAGGTCGTGCTGACGACCCTGCACGCCGGCGGCAAGTTCGGCGGCGGCGGCTATGCGGTCTCCGGCGGTCTGCACGGCGTCGGCGTCTCCGTCGTCAACGCCCTGTCCACGCGGCTCGAGGTCGAGATCCGCCGCGACGGGTACGTCTGGACCCAGACCTACGCCGGCGGGGCTCCCACGGCGCCGCTGGTGCGGGGCGAGGCCACCGACGCCACCGGCACGAACGTCACCTTCTACGCCGACGCGTCGATCTTCGAGACGACCGTCTACGACTTCGAAACCCTGCGCCGGCGCCTCGAGGAGATGGCCTTCCTCAACAAGGGCCTCACGATCTCCCTGAGCGACGAGCGCCCCGAGCACGCCGACGCCGAGACCGGCGCCCCGCTGTCGTTCACCTACCGCTACGACGGCGGCATCGTCGACTACGTCCGCCACCTCAACGAGTCCAAGACTCCCAGCCACCCCACGATCCTGTCCTTCGAGGCCGAGGACACCGAGCGGCACATCGCGGTCGAGATCGCGATGCAGTGGAACCAGTCGTTCAACGAGTCGGTCTACACCTTCGCCAACACCATCAACACCCACGAGGGCGGCACCCACGAGGAGGGCTTCCGGTCCTCGCTCACCTCGCTGGTGAACAAGTTCGGCCGCGAGTGGAAGCTGCTCAAGGAGAAGGACGCCAACCTCACCGGCGAAGACATCCGCGAGGGTTTGACCGCGATCGTGTCGGTGAAACTGAGTGAGCCTCAGTTCGAAGGCCAGACCAAGACCAAGCTCGGCAACACCGAGGCGCGGACCTTCGTGCAGACGATCCTGAACGAGCGGCTCGGGCGCTGGTTCGAGGAGAATCCGAAGGAGGGCCAGCAGATCGCGCGCAAGTCGATCGACGCGGCCACCGCTCGGATCGCCTCGCGCAAGGCGCGGGACCTCGCCCGCAACCGCAAGGGCCTGCTCACCGGCGGCGGCATGCCCGGAAAACTGAGGGACTGTCAGTCCAACGAACCGGAGCGCTGCGAGGTCTTCATCGTCGAGGGCGACTCGGCCGGCGGCTCCGCGGTCGGTGGCCGGGACCCGATGACCCAGGCGATCCTGCCGATTCGCGGCAAGATCCTGAACGTCGAGAAGTCCCGCATCGACCGGGTGCTGCAGAACACCGAAGTGCAGGCGATCATCACCGCGCTCGGCACCGGCATCCACGACGAGTTCGACGTCCTCAAGCTCAGGTACCACAAGATCGTGCTGATGGCCGACGCCGACGTCGACGGTCAGCACATCCGCACGCTGCTTCTCACGCTGCTTTTCCGGTTCATGAAGCCGCTCGTCGAGGGCGGGTTCGTCTACCTCGCACAGCCGCCTCTGTACAAGCTGAAGTGGCCCGGCGGCAAGGACAACGTCGAGTACGCCTACAGCGACCGGGAGCGCGACGCGATGCTCGCCGCCGGCGCCGCGGCGGGGCGCAAGATGCCCAAGGACGACGGCATCCAGCGCTTCAAGGGTCTCGGCGAGATGCCGGCCAAGGAACTGTGGGACACCACCATGGACCCGGCCACCCGCATCCTGCTGCAGGTCACCCTCGACGAGGCCGCGATGGCCGACGAGCTGTTCACGATCCTGATGGGCGAGGACGTCGAGTCCCGCCGCAATTTCATCCAGCGCAACGCCAAGGACGTTCGATTCCTCGATATCTAGGCATCTAGCCCCGGCCCTAGACATCGATAGACCACCTCAGATGGAGCAATCGTGACGGAAACCCCCAC
>JBQTIB010000115.1:0-28151 GCA_052389435.1 Sporichthyaceae bacterium
TACCGCCACCTCGACCGCCCAGGCGTAGCGCACCGAGGCCGCGACGTTCCTCAACCGCTGCGCGGCGCGCAGCATCTCGACCGTGTCGTACCCGCACGTCGAACCCGGCTCCACCCCGATCACCAGGGCGGCCAGGTCCGGCAACGACGTCGTCGTCGCAAGATCGGGCGGCAGGGGCCGAAGCGAAACCATGGGTCGATAGTATGTTCGATTCATGGAATGTTCAACTTTCTCTGGCCATAAATTCGCGAGGGTTCACGTTTGTGGGACGTCGTGCGACATGGGCTGTTCGGTCCGGGTTCTTCTCCAATCGACCGATGCGCGTGGACGACGGGACCGACGGGCCCACCGGATAGCCGCGGAGCGACGCATATTCGGGTGCGGCGGGGCGGCTCGCGGGGGAGGATCGCAGGAAAGGCGAGCCGCGAGGGGGAGGCGTCGTGGGTAGGACGCTGTCGATCGGCACGATCCTGAAGTTCTACTGGGCGGCGGCTGCGCGGTACCGGGGTCTGGTTCTCGGGTGTCTGTTCGCGATCCCGTTCGCGGCGCTGGCCAACCCGGTCGTCGCGCCGCTGATCGTCTCCCACGTGCTGACCCGGCTGGCCGAGGGGGACTTCGAACGGGGGGAGACCTGGGGCTCCTTCGACGGCGCGATCCTCGCCTACGCCGCGGTGACCTGCCTCGGGCTGATGGTGGCCTGGCGGGTGGTCGACGCGTTTGCGTGGCGGCTCGAGGCGAGAGTGTCCAAGGACCTCGCCCAGCGCAGCTTCGACCACCTGACGACGGCCTCGGCCGACTTCCATGCGAGTACCTTCGGCGGTTCCCTGGTCTCGCAGACCACCAAGCTGCTCTCCGCGTACGTGCGCATCGCCGACACGACGATCTTCCTGATGCTGCCGCTGGTCTGGATTCTCGGCGGCATGGTCGCGATCCTCGCGTTCCAGGCACCGCTGTTCGCAGTGCTGCTCGCGACGTTCGCACTCCTGTACATGGTCACCGCGGTCTACGCCTCGCGGCCGGTGCGCCGCCGCGGCTCGGAACTCGCCGCGGCCGAGAGCGCGCAGACCGGGGCGCTCGCGGACGCGATCACCAACGTCATGGCCATCAAGAGCTTCGCGCGCGAACGGCACGAACGGGAGCGGTTCGCCGTCGCCACCGAGCGATCGCGGGTGTCGCTGCTGCGCCTGTGCGGCACGCACCAACGCCAGATGGCCTACTTCGGAGGGATCAGCAGCACGATCTCCGTCGCGGCGCTCGCGGTGGCGATCTACGGGGTCGTCGGCCGGGGCGCCGAGGTCGGCACCGTGTACCTGATCGTCGCCTACACGAGTTCGGCGACCCAACAGCTGTTCCAGTTCTCCAACAACGCGCTGCGCACCTACAACCGCGCCTTCGGCGACGCCACCGAGATGATCGGTGTCCTCGGGCAGGCTCCGACCGTGCGGGACGCGGAACGCCCCGAGCCGTCGCGGATCGGCGCCGGCGAGGTCCGGTTCGAGAACGTGACGTTCCGTCACTCCGGGGCCCAGGACGCGCTGTTCGAGGGCCTGGACCTCACGGTGCGGGCGGGGGAGAAGGTCGGCCTGGTCGGGCACTCCGGCGCGGGCAAGACCAGCGTGACGCGCCTGCTGCTGCGCTTCTCCGATGTGAGCGAGGGGCGCATCCTGATCGACGGGCAGGACATCGCCGCGGTCGCGCAGGCGGACCTGCACGCCGCGATCGCCTACGTCCCCCAGGAGCCGCTCCTGTTCCACCGCTCGATCCGGGAGAACATCGCCTACGGCAACCTCGCCGCGGACGACGCGGCCATCCGCCGCGCCGCCGAACGGGCCAACGCCCTGGAGTTCGTCGACGCGCTGCCCCACGGGCTCGACACCCTGGTCGGCGAGCGCGGGGTGAAACTGTCCGGCGGGCAGCGCCAGCGCATCGCGATCGCCCGGGCGATGCTCAAGGACGCCCCGATCCTGGTCCTCGACGAGGCGACCTCGGCGCTGGACAGCCACAGCGAACTGCTGATCCAGGACGCGCTCCGCACGCTGATGGCCGGGCGCACCACGATCGTCATCGCGCACCGGCTCAGCACCATCGCTCGGATGGACCGCATCGTCGTCCTCGACGACGGCGCGGTGGCCGAATCCGGCTCGCATGCCGAACTGCTCGAGGACCCGGACGGCATCTACGCCTCGCTGTGGCTGCACCAGTCCGGTGGGTTCGTCGACGACGAGGACGTCTACGCCGCGCGCTGACCTGTGGGACCGTGGGCCCATGGGGGCGTCCACGCACGAGGTGCTGACCGACGAGCACGGCGTCGCCGTGCTGAGCTACTGCCGCGCCGAGTTCAACCACGGCCCGTGGGCCGACCGCGCCGAACCGATGGCGGCGAACGCGGCGGCCGTTGCGATGGCCCGGCTGCCGGGGTGGCGGGTGTCGTGCTCGGAGGAGTTCGGCGCCGAACTCCTGGCGGCCGGAGCCCAGCCCGACCGGCACGCGCGAACCATGGTCCGCGACCTCCGGGCGGCGCCCCCGCCGCCGGAGTGGCTACGGGCGCCCGCGCCCGAGGGGATCCGCATCTTTCCCGGGATCGTCCGCTCCATCGCGGAGGTCTTCGTGCTGAGCGAGGCCGCCTTCGGGCCCGAGCACCCCGACCGGCTGAACAGCCACGGCCCGGCGGAACGTCGGCGCGATCTCCTCGGCGATCTCCTCGGCGGGAAGTTCTTCGGGCCACCGGCGCCGGGCAGCGCGAGTGCGTTGGGAGCCGACAACGCGCTCGTCGGTCTGATCGCCATGTTCCGACTCCTCGACGCCGGCGCACCGCTGGCCTGGATCGGCACGGTGTTTCGAGATCCGAGCGTCGAAGCCCCCGGTCTCGGCGAGGCGATGATCCGTCGCGCCCTCGGTTCCTCGGCGGCGGCCGGACTGCGCCGCATGGGGCTGGCGGTCACCGTCGGCAATCCAGCCCAGGCACTCTACGAACGGTTGGGTTTCGTCGTCGTGGAGACCAAGCTGTCCGTGCGGATTCCGGATCCGGATGCGGTGGCGGGCTAGGCGGGCGAGGGACAGAACCGGGCGCCCTCCGGCAGGCACCGGCAACTGCACCGGCCGCGGTGCGGCAGCAGTCCCTCCCTGCGCGCGACCCGCGCCGCCAGCAGGATCGTCGCCGTGGCGCCGACGACGGCGACGCTCGGAGACAGCACGCTCTTGGTGGCGACGTACTCGCCCACGGACATGGTCTGCAGCATGTACAGCGTCGTGGTGGCCTTGGCGGCCAGGATCAGACCCCACAGCAGCGTGAGGCGACGGAACAGCGAGCGAATCCGCGGACGCGCCGCGAGTTCGTCGTCCATCGGGTAGAAGTCCGCGGCGAGGCGGGCGACGAGCGGGCGCCCGAAGACCAGGGAGCCGAGGAAGACCAACGCGGCGGCGGTCTCGGCGAGCACCGGCTGCAGGAAGTAGAGAAAGGTGCTGCCGCTGGCGAAGGCGAACGCCGACTTCGCGGTGAGGCTGACGATCGTGAGCCACAGCAGGCCGGAGGTGCGACGGCGGGTACACAGCCGAACCACCAGGGCGCCGTAGCACCAGCCGAGCGCGGCGGCCAGCGCCCACCAGATGTTGCCGAGCAGCATGCAGGTCATGAACAGCGCCGACGGTACGACGGTCGAGACCAGCAGGTTGGTGCCGATGTGCCGCACGATCGACGACAGCGCGGGGCGGTCCGGCCGAGCCCGCTGCGCATCCGCGGCTCGCGGAGCGAGGGCGATCGGCGGTGCGAGGACCGTGCTGGACACCTAGGGAAACTCCTCGTCGTCGGGGCCCTCGCACCGCCCGGGGTGCGTCGGTCGACGACTCGGGAGGTGCCGCGGCGGTTGACCGTCGGCCTACCCTCGAGCACCGATGTCTAACGGACGCGTCCTGTGACCCATTCGAAGCCGATGGCCTCGCGGAGGGGTTGCCGGGCTCTGGACATCAACAATCGCTCAACACGATGGCGTTGGACCGCCAACCTCTGATTGGCTCCGCACCATGGGACTCGGCCAGGTTCGCTGCGTTCCCGCGGAGCAGTCGGCGGCCCTGACCGCTGCGCGCATCGTGGTCGTCGACGACGACGAGGACATCCGCACGGTGCTCACGTGGCAGTTGGAGCGCGAGGGGTTCGTCGTCGAAGCCGTCGCCGACGGCGAGTGCGCCCTGGCGGTGGTGGCCCGCGGCGCTCCCGACCTCGTCGTGCTCGACCTGACGCTGCCCGGGCTGAGCGGGCTCGACGTGCTCGCCCTGCTGCGTCGCGCAGGCGGCGTTCCGGTCATCCTGCTGACCGCCCGCAGCGGCGAGGCCGACCGCGTCGCCGGATTGGACCTCGGGGCCGACGACTACCTGGTCAAGCCGTTCTCGACCCTGGAGTTGGCGGCGCGGATCCGTTCGGTGCTGCGGCGCTCGCAGCCCGCGGCCCCGGCCGTCCTGGACTTCGGGCGGCTGGTGGTCGACCTTCGCGCGCGCGAGGTGCACCGCGACGGGCGGCGCGTGCAGTTGACCGCGAAGGAATTCGACGTGCTGGCGTGCCTGGCGGCAGCGCCGCGCAGGGCCTTTACCCGAGCCGAACTGCTCACCGCGGTCTGGCAGTCCTCGCCGGACTGGCAGCGCGACAGCACCGTCACCGAACACGTCCACCGCCTGCGGCACAAGCTCGAGGACGACCCCGCCCGCCCGCGCTGGATCTGCACGGTCCGCGGTTCCGGCTACCTGTTCGAGCCGTGAGCGGCCGCGAGCCGGTGGCGGCCGACGGACCGCTCGTCCGGCTGTACGCCGAAGTGTTGGACCTGCTCGTCGCGGACGCCCCGCGACGGGAGGTGTTCGAGGCGATCGCCTTTGCGCTGGAGGACCTCATTCCCGGAGCACGCGCCGCAGTGCTCGAACTCGATCGCAGCGCCGGCGTGCTGCGGCTGTGCGCGGGGCCGAACCTGCCGCAGCGGTGGCAGGAGTTCATCGCCACCTGGCCCGTCGGCGCGGGCGTCGGGTCCTGCGGGGACGCCGCCTACACCGTCAGCCGCGTGGTCACCGCGGACATCGTCGGCGATGCGCGGTGGGACGGGTTTCGGCAGGTGGGCCTGGACGCCGGGATTCGGGCGTGCTGGTCCACGCCCATCGTCGGTGGTCGGGGCGAACTGCTCGGGACCTTCGCCCTCTACCACGACCAACCGCACATCCCGGCCGACGGCGAACTGTCCCTCGTGGACCGCTGCACCCACCTGGCCGCGATCGCCATCGAGCACGCGCGGTTGCTCACCGAGAGCCGGCGGGCCGCGCAGGCCGAAGTCGCCCAACGCACCGCCGAAGCGGCCAACCGAGCCACCTCGGAGTTTCTGTCCGCCATGAGCCACGAACTGCGCACGCCGCTGACGGCGTTGCTGGGCTTTGCATCGCTGCTGGAGGACTTGGAACCCGAGCGTCGGGGCACCGCGATCGGCCGGATCCAGGAGGCGGCCGGACACGTGGTCTCGATCCTGGACGACGTCCTGGACATCGCTGCGATCGAAGCCGACGCACTCGCCTTCGCCGCCGAACCGATCGCCCTGGACCTGTTGGTGCGCGAGGTGTTGGAACTCGTCGGACCCCTGGCGGCCGAACGGGACGTGACGCTGTCCTTCACCGTCACCCGCGGGCCGGTCGCGGTTGCCGCGGACCCCCGCCGCGCCCGTCAGGTGCTGCTGAACCTGGTCTCGAACGCGATCAAGTACAACCGCGTCGGCGGAACGGTGCGCGTGGAGGTGACGCGGCATCAGAGGTACGGATCGGTCGAGGTGATCGACACCGGGGCGGGGATCGCCCCGGACCTGTTGACTCGGGTGTTCGTGCCCTTCGATCGCCTGGGCGCCGAACGGACCGCAGTGCCGGGGTCCGGGCTCGGACTGTCGCTGTCTCGCGCCCTTGCCCTGGCGATGCACGGCGATCTGCTCGTACGAAGCGAGGTGGGCGAGGGCACCACCGCCGAACTGCGCCTGCCGCCGGCGCGCCGCGACGGTCCCGTGTCGGCCGACCCCCGCCACGACCGCCTGCGCCGGGGCCTCGAAGTGCGCAAGGACGTCCGGGGGATCGTCCTGCACGTGGAGGACGATCCCGTCTGCGCGGATCTGGTCGTCGAACTGTTCCGGCGGCGGCCGGCGGTTCACCTGGTGACCTGCGCCAACGGCGCGGACGGACTCCGCGCCGCGGCGCGCCTGCGGCCGGACCTGATCCTGCTCGACCTCGACCTGCCCGACATGACCGGCGAGGAGTTCCTCCTCCGGCTCGCGCCGGCAGCGCCCGTCGCGGTCGTCAGCGGACGAGGCGCCTGTCCGGCGCTGGACCTGCCGGTCTTCCGCAAGCCCATCGTCCTGGCCGACCTGCTCGCCCACGTCGACGGACGGCTGGGAGCGACACAACACATCTGATTGTCCGTCAGGCAACTGTCGACAATTGTTGAGAATATGGAGCAACGGAACGGGCCCGATTCTGGTTCCATCCGGCGCCTGCCAAGGAAAAGGGAACAGTTTTTTGGGATGTCGCGGCCGCCGCGATCTTGTGTTTCGGTCGATTCGTCTCCTACGTTTGCAAAGCCGCAACGGCGCGGCGAAATTGAACTGGGAAAGGCAACCATGATCGGTGTCGCCCTGATGTTCACCGGTGCTGTACTGCTGGTGAACGGGCTGGCCATGCTGGGAAAAGTCGACGGCCCGAGCGTCGCGGTCTTCAATCTGATCGCCGGAATTCTCAACATCGGAGTCGGGATCTGGGCGGGGCTCACCGACAATCCGTTCGGCATGGGTCAACTCTTCCTGTTCGGCTTCACCTACCTGTGGATGTCCTGGAACGCGTTGACCGGTGTTGCGGACTGGCGGGCGTTCGGCTGGTACTGCGGCTTCGTCGCGGTCATGGCGGTGCCGACCTCGCTGCTCACCTACGCGGACGACGCGCCCTGGTTCGGCGGCTTCTGGATGTCCTGGGCCGCGCTCTGGTACCTGTTCTTCCTCATGTTCGGACTCAACGTGAAGGTTCGAGACGCGTTCGCCGGCGTCAGCACGCTCGCCATCGGGGTGGGAACGGCGATGGTGCCCGGCTACCTCATCGCCTCCGGGACCTGGGGAGGTGGCTGATGCTCCGTCGGCTTGTTGTCGGTACGGCCATTCTGGTCCTCGCGCTGATCCCCGGAACGGCGCACGCCGAGGTCCGGGTGTCCTCCGGGCCCCTCGTGTCCGGTTCCCCCGGGTTCCTCTCGCTGGCGGTGTCCACCGAGCGCACGGATGCCACGACCACGCGCGTCGAGGTGCGCCTGCCGGCCGAGGGCACCTTCGACTCCGTGACCGCCGAAGCGAAGCCCGGGTGGACCAGTGCCTTGGTCCGCGAGGGCACCGGGTCGGTCCGCGGAGTGCTCTGGACCGCCGAGCCCGCCTCCGCCGGGATCTCCGCCGGCACCTTCGAGGTGTTCACCGTCGGCCTCGGCGCGGTGCCGGCAGGCGTCGATCGCCTGGCGTTCTCGGCGACGCAGACCTACGGCGACGGCCAAACGGTCGCCGCCGACGGACTGAGCGTCGCGGTCGAGGGCGAACGGACGGCGGTGCCGGCGGCCGGAGCGCCGCCGCAGGTCGAACAGGTGGCGGCCGTGGCCGCCGTCGAGGAGGAGGACAACGCGGCGCGGGTGGCGATCGGCCTGACCGCCGGTGGGGCGGCGATCCTGCTCGCGTTCCTGGCCACGTCGATCTCGCGGCGGAACCGCCCGGCACCGGCGGGCTGACGGTCCGTCAGCGGCTGCGCGACACGAGCGCGGTCAGGCGATCGGCCCGGCGGCGGAGGTGGTCCGCCGCCGCGGTCTCGTCCAAATCTCCGCCGAGGAAGACCAGGCACAGCGCGGCGGTGGAGCCGTCGGCGAACCGCAGGGGCGTGGCGAGCGCGGACAGGCCGGGAATCACCTCGCCCGTGGTGCGGACATACCCGGTCTGCCGAGCCCATTCGACCTCGGCGCGCTCCTCGGGCAGGGGAGGACCGGCGGCGAGGATCGCCAGGCCGGGCGCGCCCCGATCGAGCGGGTGGCGCTGGCCGGGGCGGTGCGAGACGTGGGCGCGGGAGCGGCGCGGTTCGACGGACAGCAGCGTCACGGCCTCCCCGCCGCTCGGCACCACGAGGAAGGCCGTCGCGCCCGTCTCGTCGGCGAGATCCGCGAGCTCGGGGCCGGCCGCCTCGCCCAGTTCCGTGCGGACCCCGCGCGCGAGGGTCGCGACCGCGACGCCCATGCGGTAGCGGCCGTCGGGTTCGCGCTCGAGGTACGCGCGGTCCTCCAGGGTGCGGACGATCCGGTAGGCGATCGATCGATGCAGGCCGGCGGCCACGGCGATCTCGGCGACCGATCGCGCGGCGCCGTCGGCGAGCAGATCCAGCACGTCCAGGCCACGCTCGAGGGTCTGCAGCCGCACTCCCGACGGCGACTCGACCGCTTGATCCGGCACGGCGCACTCCCTAGGCTCGTGCTGTTCGTTAGACGAACAGGCAGTTCGATAATAGAGCACACGATGGGAGCTGCGCACATGACGAGCATCGGGATCGTCGGCAACGGCGTCTCGGCCCTGCACCTGGGCCTGTTCCTGCGCCGGCACGACGTCCCGGTCACGATCTACGCCGAGAAGACGGCCGAGGACCTCGCCGCGAGCAGGCTGCTGAACAGCGTCGCCCACCACCACCCCACGCTGGAGCGCGAGCGGACCCTCGGGGTGCACCACTGGGACGCCGCGGAGTACGGCTACGGCTGCCACCACCACTACGTCGGCGGGCCGCATCCGATGTCCTTTCGGGGCGAGTTCGCCGCGCCGTCGAGCGCGATCGACTACCGCCTGTACCTGCCGCGGCTCATGGCCGACTTCGAAGACCGGGGCGGACGGGTCGAGATCGGCGCCGTCGGTACCGACGACCTCGGTCGGGTGAGCGCGCCGCACGACCTGCTCGTCGTCGCGGCGGGCCGGGGGCCGCTGGGGGCGATGTTCGCCCGTCGCGCCGAGAAGTCCCCGTACGACCGCCCGCAGCGGCGCCTGTGCGTCGGCCTCTTCCGTGGGGTAGCGGAGTCTGTGCCCAAGGGCGTCACCCTCGGCATCTCCCCGGGGCACGGCGAGATGATCGAGATCCCGATGCTCACCTTCGAGGGCAGGGCCACCGCCCTGCTGTTCGAGAACATCCCCGGCGGAGACCTCGAGCTGCTGGCGGACCTGGACTACACCGCGGATCCGCAGGCCTTCGAGCAGACCGTGCTGGGCACGCTGAAGGAGCACTACCCGCAGACCTACGAACGGGTGGACGCGACGACCTTCGGTCTGTGCCGCCCCGAGGACCTCCTACAGGGCGCACTCGTTCCGCATCTGCGCGAGGACTTCGCGCGGTTGCCCAACGGCAGGTTCGCGATCGCGATCGGCGATGCGCACTCGCTCGTGGACCCGTTGGTCGGGCAGGGCGCGAACTCGGCCTCGTACAGCGCCTGGACCGTCGGCGAGACGATCCTCGAGGACGTCGGCTTCGACGAACTGTTCTGCCGCCGCGCGGCCCGCCGCCGAGCCGACGTCGTGGAGTCCACCTCGGACTGGACCAACCTGATGATCGGCCCGCCCACCCCGCACCTGCTCGGGATGCTGATCGCGATGGCGCAGAACAAGGCGGTGTGCGACGAGTTCACCGACAACTTCGGCGCCCCGACAAAGCAGTGGTCCCACCTTGCGACCCCGGAGCGCACCGCGGCGTACCTGCGCACCCACGGACTGGACCTCGGCGAGGTGCTCGCGGCGGCGGGGATGCCCGCGTGAGCGCCAAGCCCTTCGCCTCCTCTGCCGATCTCGCCGCGAAGACCGAGACGCTCGAAACGCTCGCGGACGGCGTGTGGGCGTTGACGGCCGAGGGCGATCCGAACGTCGGGGCCATCGAGGGTGAGGACTTCGTCGTCGCGTTCGAGGCCCGAGCGACCCCGGCGGCCGCCCGGGACTGGCTGGCCCGGCTGCGGGAGCTGACCGACAAGCCCGTGAAGTATCTGATTCTCAGTCACTACCACGCGGTGCGGGTTCTCGGTGCCAGCGCGTTCGACGCCCAGGCGATCGTCGCGCACGAGAACACCCGTAGGCTGATCGCCGAGCGCGGCACTCAGGACTGGGCCTCCGAGTACGGCCGGATGCCGCGGCTGTTCAAAGAGCCCGAAGGCATCCCCGGCCTCACCTGGCCCGACGTGACCTTCGCCGACCGGCTGACGATCGACCTCGGCGGCAACCGCGGCGACCTGGTGCTCCAGTACTGCGGGCGAGGCCACACCGCCGGGGACATCGTCGCGTGGCTGCCGGGAGAACGGATCCTGTTCGCCGGCGACCTCGTCGAGGCCCAGGCCGCGCTCTACACCGGGGACGCCTTCCACGCCGACTGGTCCACCGCCACCCTGGACCGCGTCGGGGCGTTCGGGGCGGAGGTTGTCGTCGGCGGGCGGGGGATCGTGCCGCGGGGACGGGACGCGGTCGAGGCCGCCGTCGCGCAGACGCGGAACTTCCTGCTCGTCATGCGCCGCGAGGTCGGCGCCGTCCACGCCGGCGGCGGAACCCTGCGCGAGGCGTTCGAGGCGACCCACTCGGAGCTCGCGCCCCAGTACGGCGCCTGGCCGATCTTCGAACACTGCCTGCCGTTCAACGTGCAGCGACTGTGGGACGAACTCGACGGGATCGACTGGCCGCGGATCTGGACCGCCGAGCGCGACCGCGAGGTCTGGGACCAACTCCAGGCCGAGCCGGGATGAGCGTTGCCGTTGTCGGCAACGGCCCCGTCGGGCAGACCACCGCCCTGCTGCTCGCGAAGTGGCGGGTGCCCGTCGTCCTGCTCGACGCGCGTCCGTTCCGCGACCGCGAGGGCTCCCGCGCGATCTGCCAACAGCGCGACGTCCTCGACGTGTGGGACTCCCTCGGTGCGGGGACGATCGCGCAGGAAGGCCTGACCTGGACCACCGCGCGCACCTTCCACGGGACGCGCGAACTCCACTCGTGGTCCTTCGTCGACCGCGGGCGCTCGCCGCTGCCGCCCTTCGTCAACCTCGCCCAGCACCGCACCGAGGCCGTCCTCGACGAACTGATTGCCCGTCAGCCGCTGATCGACGTGCGCTGGAACCGCGAAGTTCTCGACCTCGAGCAGGACGCCGCCGGCGTGCGCCTGCACTGCGCCGCCGAGGACGTGGCGGCCGACTTCGCCGTCGTCGCCGCGGGAGCGCACGCACGCGGGCTGCGCGATTGCCTCGGCGTGCGCTTCGAGGGCGAGAGCTTCGGGGACCGCTTCCTCATCTGCGACGTCCGCGTCGACCTGCCCGACTGGGCGAGCGAGCGGCGGTTCTACTTCGACCCGCCGTGGAATCCCGGCCGTCAGGTGCTCGTCCACCCCACGCCGGACGGGATCTTCCGCCTCGACTGGCAGGTGCCGGCCGACTTCGACCTCGAGGCCGACGACCTCGAGCGCCGCGTCGAGTCGATCGTGGGAGAGGCGCCCTACGAGATCGTGTGGCGCACCGTGTACCGGTTCTCCTCGCTGCTGGCAGATCGGCTGCGCGTCGGACGCGTCCTGCTCGCCGGCGACGCCGCGCACCTCATGGCACCGTTCGGCGCGCGGGGCCTGAACTCCGGCGTGGCCGACGCGGAGAACGCCGCCTGGAAAGTGGCCGCGGTCTACCACGGCTGGGCGCCGCCGGAGCTGCTGGAGACCTACGAACTCGAACGCCGCGCGGCGGCGCTGGAGAACCTGACCGTGACCGGCGCGACCATGCGCTTGCTCGCCCCCGCGGACGAAGCGCAGTGGACCGCGCGCCGCCAACTGCTGGCCGCGGCAGCGGCGGATCCGGCGGCCGCCGCGGCCATCGACTCCGGACGCTTCGCCGAGCCGTACTGGTACGTCGACTCCCCGCTGACCACGCCGTGCCCGGCCCGTCCGTTCGCCGGCCGCCCACCCAAGGGGCACGCTCCGGCGCCTGGACCGGGAATCCTGATTCCCGACGTGCCGATCGGTTCGACGCGGCTGCGCCGCCTGGTGCGCGACGGAATCCTCGTGCTCGTCACCGGCGGCTTCGACGCCGACGCCCTGGCGAAGGAGGTCGCCGCCGCGGTCTCCGCGCCCGCCCGCACGCTGTATTTCACCGACCAAGCCATGACTGTGGGGGATGACAACCCCCACAGTCATGCCTTCGACCTTGGGGACGGGGAGGAGGTCCGGGAGGTGTTGGGCGCGGGGCCCGACGAGGCGTGGGTCGTGCGGCCCGACGGGCACGTCGCCGCGGTGGTGCGCGCCGCCGAGGGAGCGGCCGGGGTGGTCGCGGCCGTACGGCGGGCGCTCGCCCTGGGCTAGGGTGCCGCGGTGCTGATCCTGCTGCCGCCGTCCGAGGGCAAGGCTGCGCCCCGACGCGGCGCCCCAGTCGACCTCGAGGCGTTGGCGCTCGGGCCCGCACTGCACTCCGCGCGGCAGGCGGTACTCGGCGCGCTGCTCGCGCTGTGCGACGGCCCGGTCGAGGAGGCCGCGCGCGTGCTGGACCTCCCGCCCGGCCTCGTGGGGGAGATCGCGCGCAATCGCGCCCTGCGCACGGCCCCGACGGCGAGCGCGGCGAAGGTCTACACCGGCGTGCTGTTCGAGCACCTTGGCCTCGAAACCCTCGACGCCGCAGCGAAAAGGCGAGCGAACCGCACGGTGCTTATCGCCAGCGGTCTGTGGGGCGTCGTCGCCCCCGGAGATCGCATCCCGGCCTACCGACTGTCCGGGGCGGTGTCGCTGCCGCCCCTCGGCGCATTGGCCGGCCACTGGCGTCCGGCCCTCGGCGCGGCGCTGCCCGAACGTGTCGGCCGCGGTCTGCTGCTGGACCTGCGTTCGGGCACCTACGCGAACGCCTGGCGACCGACTGGCCCGCTGGCCGAGCGAACCGTCAGCGTCAAGATCACGCAGAACGGCCGAGTCGTCTCGCACCACAACAAGGCCACCAAGGGTCTGCTGGCGCGGGCCCTGCTCACCGCCGGTCTCGACCCGCGCACGCCCGAGGCGCTCGCGGAGGCCTGCCGGGAACTCGGCTTCGCCGCGGTGCTGGCCCCCGCGACGTCGGGGAAGTCGCGCGAACTCACCGTCGACGAAGCGAGTGAGCCCGGCGCTGCTCGCTAGGGAACCTTCGGCTCGCCCTTGAGCGTCACCGCGTCGGAGACCTCGACCTTTGTTTCGACGGTGGTGATCGGCGGCTGGTTCTCGGCACCCGGCCGAAACAGCGCGGCGGAGAACTCCCACGTGCCCGGACCGCCGACGATTCCCAGGCACCGGTAGATCCCGCGTTCCACCTCGGGGTCGTTGGCGTTGACGTCCGAACAACCCGCGGGCTCTTCGGCCGGCTTCTGCCCCGGCCGGTTGAAGGTCATGAACACGCCGTAGCCGGTCACCGGCGGGCTGCCGTCCTTCTGCTTCACGGTCACCTGCACCGTGACGTAGTTCGTCGAACTCGACTTGCACGTCGCGACGGGGCAGCGCTTGATCGTCACCCGCAGCTTGTTCGGGTCGAAGGCGTCGGGGGACACCGGCGGCGCCTGCGCCGCTTCGTCGGCGGCCGCATCGGCCGCCTGCTGAATCGGGTCCACCTTGCCGCACCCCGCCGTTGCCAGGGCCAAGGCGATGACGACCGCCGCGGTGCGCATGTCACTCCTGTCGTCGGACGACGGATCCTGCCCGGAAGCCTACGGTTACCCCCGGTCGGGTCCGCGAACCGGCCGCCCGCCGCGACCGTGTTCAACGCCCGAAGGCCGGCCCGAAGAATCCGGACCGGCCAGCGGGGTGAAGCGGTACTAGGAGACGGTGCGCTCGATGACGCCGCGGGCCTCGAAGTCGTAGACCTTGGTGCCGATCGTGAGCGCGTCGACCGCTCCGTGGAACTCGAGGTCGCGTCCCTTGCTGACGCCGACGCTGTAGACGGCTGCGTTCTCGCCCAGCGCGGCGACGGCCTCGTCCAGGGTGCACTGGTCGGCCGCTTCGCAGTTGGTGTCCGCACCCGTGGCGCCGGTGAAGTACCAGAAGCCGTCGGTCGCCAGGAACTCGGTCCAGTCGCCGGGCGAGGCCGCCTTGGTCGGGACGAAGTTCAGGGTGGTGTAGGTGCGGCTGGGCAGGTCGGGGTTGAGCTCGACGGCGATGTTCGGCAGGTTGTTCGCGCCGCGGTCGGCGTTCTCCTTGGTCGTGTACACCCAGAAGCTCGGGGCGCCGAGGGTCGCCGGGTCGGCGCCGACGAAGTCGACCTCGTTGCCGAACGCGGCCTTCGACGCGGTGTTGCCGTCGGTGCCGGGGATCTGACCCACGACGTTGATCTCCAGGCTGCCGGTGCCCATCGGCGGCGCGGCGTCCAGACCGAAGTTGGCGGCGTACGGGCCGTTGCGCAGCTGGGTCGTGGCCGAGCCGAGCACGTTGCGCAGGATGTTGCCCCAGTTGGTGGTGACGAGCTGGGCGTCCTCGAGGCCCTCGACCTTGGTCTCGAGCGCGTCGACGCGAGTGGCCAGCGTCTGGAGGTCCGCCTCGATCCTCGCGGCGTCCGCGATGACGTCGTCGAGGTTGCCCTCGGCCGCCGCCACCCGAGCCGCCAGCGCGGTCAGGTCGTCCTGGGCCTTCTTGATGTCGGCCGCGAGGGCGACGTCCGCAGCCTCGAGGGAGTCGAGAGTGTCGAAGACCTCGATCTCCTCGAGCACCGAAAGGATGCCGGCGACGAGCTGGTTGAGCGCCTTGTCCGACATGTCCTTGAGCTCGATGGAGCCGTTGCGGATCTCGGTGCTGCGGATGGTGTTGTTCGCGATGTCCTCCCACGTGACGGTGTTGGTCTTGATGTCGCGTCCGGTGACCGAACCGTTCTTGATGTCGGAGCCGGAGACGGTGCCGTTCTTGATGTCCGCACCGGAGAGCGAGTTGTTCTTGACGTCGGCGCCGGTGATGAAGGCGTCCGCGGCGGCCTGGCCGCCGAAGCCGAGGGCGACGGCGCCGACGGTGATGGCCGCGATGACGGTCGGGCGGCGAAGAGCGGTACGAACGTTCATTGTGATCCCCCGTGTTGAGTTCCCTTTACCGGCCCAACCGGCCGGCGATGACTCAATCTTGCGGGGAGGCAAAGGATCCGACATCGGACGTTTAGTTCGTGCGGAATGGGATCTTCGTGGGGCGAACATCGGCCGAACGGCCGATAACGGATGAAAGCCGCGGCCGCGGCCCACGCAGTGCGGCGCCCGCCGAACCCCGGCCCCGCAGGGTCGGTGGACGGCGGACGCCGCTTGCTGCGATGGGTTAGTGGGCCAGTTCCGCTCGCACGATCGCGGCGCCGTCGGCCAGGGCGCGGAGCTTGCCCTGCGCCACCATGCGCGGCAGGTTGATCAATCCGCAGTCGGTGCCCACGCCGAGGCGTTCGGCCGGCACGAACTCCATGACCGCACGGATGCGGTCGGCGACCTCGTCGGCCGTTTCGGTGATCGTGCTCTTGACGTCGATGACGCCGGCGACGAAGGGCTTGTCCCACTCGGCGTCGATCAGCGGCTTGAGGTCGTCTGGACCGGTGCGGCCGACCTCGTAGTTCAGCGCGCTGACGTTCAGGCCCTTGACCTGCGGGAAGACCGCGTGCGCCCGGTGGGTGCCCGCGTGCCGGTCGCGGGTGCCGAGGACGGAGGCGTTCCAGACGTCCTTCTCCTTGTCGTCGGGCGCGTAGCCCGGCGTGCCCGAGTAGTTGCCCCAGCACGTGTGCACCCACACGTCGCAGCCGACGCCCTCGACGGCGGTGTTGAACGCGTCGACCTCCCAGTCGCCCATGCCGTAGGGCCAGACGAACTCGTCCATCTGGATGATGTCGCAGCCGTTGTCGGCGAGCTGCTTGAAGTCCTCGTTGAGCGCCTTCGCGATGGCCTGGGACAGCTTCTTGATGTCCCCGTAGTGGGTGTCGGTCGCTGCGGCCGCCAGCACGCCGACGCCGCAGTAGGAGACCTTCACCGGCTTCTTGGTCGCCTTGCGGACCGCGCGCAGCGTGGCCAGGTGGAACGGGTGCTCGCGCGTGATGTCGCCGATGCAGGTGGGGGAGTAGAGGGTGGAGTAGATCGGCAGCGGGATGGGCGGGCCGGACATCTTGAAGCCGGTCATCCGCTCGTAGTAGTGGTACACGAAGCCCGCGTAGGCGCTGTCTCCGCCGAAGACCTTGCCGTCGGAGATGATGTCCATCCCCGCCATCTCCTGGTCGTGGACGATCGCCAGCACGGCGTCTTCGAGTGCCTCGCGGCTGATCGTGTCGTAGACGAACTCGCCCTTCGGGTACACGGCGAACGCCTGCCCGTCGTACCACTTCGGGTTCGGGTAGTTCCCGACCATCGAGGTGGGCAGCAGGATGTCCTGGTTTCCGACTCGCATGGGGCCATCTCCTCGGGCTCTAGATCGATGTCCATCCGCCGTCGACCACGACGGCGGATCCGTTCATGTACGCCATCCGGCCGGTGGCCAGCAGCGTGATTGCATCGGCGATCTCGTCGGGCGCGGCCACTCGGCCCAGGGGCACTTTGGCCTCCATCGCCTCCCGCATCTCCGGTACGTCGAGCCGCCAGGCCGTCATCGGGGTGTGGACCATGCCGGGACAGACGGCGTTGGACCTGATGCCCGAGGGGCCGTAGTCCACCGCAAGCGACTTCGCGAACATGAGCGCCGCCCCCTTGGACGTGGTGTAGGCGCAGCGACCGGGAAAGGCGATCGTTCCGGCCACGGACGCAACGGTGACGACGTGCCCGGACCTGCGCTCGAGCATGCCCGGTAGGACGGCCCGTGCACAGAGGAAAGGACCCCGGACATTCACGGCCTGCACTCGATCCCACTCGTCGATCGGGGTGGTGTGACACGGTCCCGCCGCAGGCGATCCGGTGATCCCGGCATTGGCGACCAGCACGTCCACCCGGCCGAACTCGCGCAGCACCGCGTCGAAGGCGGTGTCGACGGACCCCACGTCGGCGACGTCGACTCCGTGCGAATACGCAGCCGCGCCAGCGACCCGCTTGGCGGCGTCGACGTCGAGGTCGAGCACGGCGACCTGCAAGCCCTCGGCGATCAGGCGCGCGCACGTCGCGGCACCGATCCCCGAGCCACCGCCGGTGACCACGGCAACTGTCATCGGAGACCTCGCAGCGCGGACTGGAGTTCCAGCGTCGCGAGCAGTTCGGTGGTGCGCGCCGCACTCGCGGCGGGATCCTCGCCCACACCGAACACCACCGGCCACAGTTCCGTGACACCGGCGTCGGCGAGCCGCCGCAGGCCGGCGACGACCTCCATCTCGGTGCCGACGACGCACAGGTCCGCTACCGAGCGTGCGCCCTCGCGCTCGAACAGGCGCCGGTAGTTCTCCAGCCCTCCGTAGCGCGCGAACGTCTGCTCCGCCTGGGCGCGGCCCTCGTCGGCGTTCTCGCACACCGCCACGGGCACGCCCGCGACGACGCGCGGGTAGGGACGCCCGTAGTCGGCGGCGGCCTTGGTGAGCGTGGGAACGACGACCTCGCTCAACGACCGCGGACCGGCGAGCCAGGTGACGACGCCGTCCGCCCGCCGGCCGGCCACCTCGACCATCCGCGGGCCGAGCGCTCCGACGACCACCGACACCCGAGAGGTGCCCGCCACCGCGAAACCGCCGTGGACGTGGAAGAACTCGCCGTCGAACTCGACCTCCTTGCCCTCCAACAGCGGGACGAGCACCTGCAGGTACTCGTCCATGTGCGCGGCGGGGCTGGCGTAGGTCAGGCCGTGCAGGCCTTCGATCACCGGTTTGTGCGAGGCACCGACGCCGAGCGTCAGACGGCCGCCACAGAACACCTGTGCCGTCGCCGCCTGCTGCGCCAGCGCCAGGGGGTGGCGCGGGTAGGTCGGCACGATGCCAACCCCGAGGTCGATGCGGCTGGTCCGGGTACCCGCGACGGCCAGCGATGTCAGGCTGTCGCTGCTGCGTGCGAAGTGCACCGCCCACGCGGCGGAGAAGCCTGCCGCCTCCGCCGCGACGGCCTGCTCGACCAGTTCGGTCGGCGGCAGGGGTGCACCGACGGCCTCGCCGCCGAGATTGGCTCCGATGCGCATGGTCACAGGTCCGTCAGGTCGGTGTTGCCGGCCCGCAGGCGGGAGAGTTGGATGAAGTGCTCGGGGTTGAGGAACAGCTCGTTCATCCACCCGATCTCGTCGATCGTGATGCCCTTCTTGATGAGGAAGTCCAGGTACTGGAAGGCGTCCTTGGCGCCGAATCCGACGTGGTGCGCGCCGAGCATGCGGCGGGACTTGTTGTCGTAGATGCACTTCTGAAAGCCCGTCAGTTCCGGGCGGGTGTGCCCGTAGAGCATGGTGCCCTCGGACAGCGGCAGGCAGAGTTCCTCGTTGCGGATGCCCTTGGGCGGCATCTGGATCACGCTGATGTCGTCGTACTGCTCGCGCGCCTCCTCCTCCGAGAGCCCCACCCAGGTGACCTCGTAGGTGGTGTGCAGGAAGTCGGGGTACTCGGAGAAGTCGAACTCGATGTCCTCGCCGGAGATGTTGCGGGCGGCCGTCACGCCGCACTTGCGGGCCTTGAACATCTCCATCGGCGAGCCGATGAGGTCGCCGATCGCGTACACCCCCGGCACGTTGGTCTGCATGCGGCCGTTGACCTTCACGAACCCCTTCTCGTCTACGTCGACGCCGAGGGCGTCGACGTAGACCTGCGAGTGCGGTCGTTCGCCGGTGCCGATGAAGACGAACCGGGTCTCGAAGATCTTCTCGGTGCCGTCGGCGAGGCGCACGCGTACCCCGGTGACGTGGTCGTCGCCGAGCACCTCCAGCGGCTCGCAGCCTTCGACGATCTCCATGCCGCGCAGCCGCATGCCGTCCACGACGTAGGTACGCAGGTCTTCGTCGATGTGGTGCATGCTCTGCGTGCGCATCAGCGGGCTGCGGGACAGGATCGTGGTCTGGCACCCGGCCGCCTGGTAGAAGGACCCGTACTCCATCGCGACCTTGGAACCGCCGATGATCACGCAGTTGTCGGGTTCGAAGTCCAGCCCCGGGTCGATGAGCGAGGCGAAGTCGTAGACCCCGGGCAGGTCCAGCGAGAGCCCCGCGATCTCCGGCGGCACGTAGGTGTGCGCGCCGGTGGCGAGCACGATGTTGTCGCAGGTGAAGATCTTGCCCGCGCACTCGACGCGGAACTTGCCGTCCTCCGGCGGGAGCACGGTGGCCCAGGCGTTGAGGATGTACTCCATGTCCAACTGTTCCTTGGACTGCCAGTTCATGAAGGCGTGGGCGTTGTTGCGGCCGTTCTTGAACACGTTGATCAGGTCCACGATCGACGCCTTGGACTCGTCGAACTTCGGGAACCACAGGGTGTCGGAGTTCCAGCGCATGTAGTCCATCTCGCGCGCGGCCTCGGAGAACAGGTGGTGCGGTACGCAGGCCTGGTGCGGGCACGATCCGCCGAGGAACGGCCACTTCTCCACGACGAGCTGGCGGAGCTTGCGCGCCTGGGCGAAAGCGGAGCCGAAGCGTCCGCCGGCGCCACCGCCGACGTAGACGACGTCGTAGTGGGTGCCCTTCTCCGGGTGCAGGTTCTCCAGCGGCTCGCCGACTTCGCCGATCTCGGCCTGATGGATGAGGTGCTCCCACTCGGGCATCGTCAGGTGCTTCTCGCGCAGGTCCATCGGGTTGTCCTTCCTAGATCGAGGCGGGCACCGCGACGGCCACCGCTTGGGTGAAGGCGTCGAAGTAGACGTTGCGGGGACGGACGCCGGCGCCGGTCAGCAGCGGCACGGCGGCGGAGATCATGGGCGGGGGGCCGCACAGGTACACGTCGTGGGCGAGGGTCGGCGACCACGCCGTGATCGCGTCGGTGACGAAGCCGTCGGTCACCGGATGGAACGCGAACTCGGGAAGCCGGGCCCCGACCGCGGCGATCTCGTCCTGCAGGTACAGGTCGGCCTCGCTGCGGGCACCGAAGAAGAAGGTGATCGGGCGATCGAATCCGCGGTCGGCGCAGTCGCGCAGCAGCGACAGGATCGGCGCCAGACCGGAACCGCCCGCGATCATCAGCACCGGGCGGTGCGAAAGGCGAATCCGCAGCTGGCCGTACGGGCCGTGGACGCGCACCGGGGTTCCCGGGGCCGCTGTTTCCCGCAGGAAGTGGGAAAACGCTCCGTCGGGATAGAGCTTCACGATCAGTTCGACGACGTCGTCGGCCGCCGGGGCGTTCGCCAACGAGAAGGTCCGCACGAGCGCGGTCCCGGGGATCTCCACGTTGACGAACTGCCCGGCGACGAATGGCATCCGATCGCCCACGATGCGCAGCCGGACGCCGGCGATGTCCGCCGTCAGGTACTCGACGGACTCCACGACGGTCTCGTAGGGCTTCGAGGTGTCCCCGGAGTGGAACTGCTCCTCGCTCACCCCGTTCGGTTCGACGTCCAAGACGCAGTCCTCGAGGGGGACGCTCGCGCAGGCCAGGATGAGGTCTTCCTCGCGGTCCTGGGTCGTCAACGCGAAGGAGGACCCCGGCTCCTCGACGTCGCCGTCGACCAGGCGCACCTTGCACGTGCCGCAGCCGCCGTACTGGCAGCCGTAGCGCAGCAGCAGGTTGTTCCGCAGGGCGCCCGCCAGGACGGTCTCCCCGTCCGCGCACTCGAAGGAGTGCGCGAACGGCTCGACGGTGATCCGCGGCATGGGACTCAGCCCGCCAACGGGTTCTTGATCTCGTAGCCGATCGCGCGGATGTCGTCGATCGTCCACATGCGCGGCGGTTCGAGCATCGGCTGCCCGATCAGGGTCCGTCCGTCGGGGCGGACTCCGCCCATGTCCAGGATGACGTCGGCCAGGTCCCAGCCGTGGTAGCGCTCCCAGAACTGCCTGCGGTGGCGGTAGGCCTCCGGCCAGTTGGCGAAGGTCCACTCGCAGCCCTCGCTGCACAGCGCGTAGTTCTTCCCGTCGAGGGCGACGATGCGGGCTTCGTTGCAGTCCAGCCGCGGCATGACGCACGGCATCTGACAGACCTGGCAGATCGGGGGTAGGCCGGGAAGCTCCTGGAGCATCAGCCTGCCCACGGCCGGGTCGGCGAGGGCGCGGTAGCCCTCCCAGTACGGCTGGTAGAGCGCCGACCAACCCGGGTAGTTGTTCTCGAACCACTCGAAGTCCGCCGGTCCGGGAGCGTCCATCCGCCAGAAGTTCAGCGGCCAGATCGCCCCGAGCACCTGCGCGATGGTGTGGTGACCCCACGTGACGTCGTTGGCCGCAGCGGCGAGCCGGGTCGGCGGGGTGACGCCGAACTCGGACAGGCGCTCGACGAAACCGCCGACGAAGTCGTCGACGACCCATTCCTCCCACTGGTTCTTGTAGCTCCACGGCCGGACCTTCGAGCCGTACTCGGAGGCGAACCCCACCAGCAGGTCGAAGAGACGGTGGGAGTGCCAGAAGTGGCGGTCCAGGGACTTGTTCAGGATCGGAACGTTGTCCTCTTCGGCGAGCAGCATCATGATCGCGCCGTAGCCGTTGGCCATGTGCCGGGCCTCGTCGGACTGGATCGACATCATCACGCTCGCGAGCGCGTGGTCGCCGTTGGCGACGGCGACCTGCGGCGTCGCGACGAGCAGGATGTTCGTGTACGCCGTCTCCACGACGATGTTCAGCGCGACGATGCAGTCGAGTGGGTCGCCGGTGTTGAAGTGCTGGAACTCTCCGATGGTCGCCTGGGTCGCGGGGTGCAGGTACATCGAGCGCTGCCCGACGTCCCATCCGGCCGGGTCGGGGGAGTTCTTCACGTAGTAGTTGCGCAGCGACATCTCGAGTTGGGCGTGGCGGACCTCGTCGAGCATCTGCGCGTTGTAGCCCTGGCGCAGTTCCTGGTTGTCGATCGCCGAGATGATCATTCCGCAGCCGGCGACGGCCTGGTACTCGGCGTTGGTCAGGATCGGAAGGACCGGCTTCATGATCTCGTTGAAGCGCGGCTCGGCGCGGGTCGCCTCGCGCATCCGCACGGCGCCGTCGAGGAAGGCGTGGGTGCGGTCGTCCTTCTCCGCCTCCATCTTCATGTAGTCGCGGATCAGAACCCGGAACGGGTCCTTGCCCTTCTTGGGCAGCTTGAACTTGGTCTCGAACTTCGGGCGCGAGGCGACCGAGGTGAAGTCCCAGTCGTAGGACTTCGTCTTCTCGTGCAGCGCGGTGAGACTCGATGGCATGGCTGCGCCCCTCAGTCCTTGAACCGGTCGGGTTGGATGTCTGCGTAGATGTCGACCCGGCCGTCGGAAACGACGATCCGGCCGTAGTAGCTGGCCATGTTCACCAGGAAGATGCTGGTGTCGATGTCCCGACCCGCGAGGTCGGAGAGTTCGGCCATGTCGAAGCTCAGAACGTCGTCGCACTCGATCTTGTAGAAGCAGTCGCGGAAGTCGACGGTCGCGTTCGGCTGACTCTCCGTCACGTGCTCGACGGCGGCCTGGGTGTCCGAGGAGTTCATCAGCGAGATGCCGACGCGGCGGGCCTTGGTCGGGGTGCTCATGCCGACATCCCCGCCTCGACGAGCGCGCGGTGTTGGCGGTCCAGCGAGCGGTTGAGCGCCTCCTTTGCGGCGCCGTCTTCGATCCCGGCGGCGGCAAACGCGCCGAGGAAGGCGGCGGCCGCCGCCTCGCAGCGGGGACCCCAGTCGGCGAGCCAACCGTCGATCGCCTTCGCGTTGGCGGCGCCGGTGTTCGGGTCGGCGCACACCAGGCGGACCAGGGCGGCCACACCGGTGACGTGTCGGTCGGCGTCGCGCAGCGCGCCGGCCAACACCGCGGGAGTTCCGCCGTCGCCGGCGTGCGCCGCGCGGTGGCTGAACAGTTCGGTCTTGGCCAGGTGCCCGAGCAGCGGTTCGAACACGAGCGTGGCGACCACGAGGGCCTCCATCCAGTCCTCACAGGCCACGAGGTGCTCGACGAGTTCCCGGATCGGCACCAGCGCGGGGTCGCCCATCCACGCCTCGCGGGCCCCGGCGTCGCTGAAGGCCGGATCGGCCTCGCCGAGGTGGTCGAGGTGGAAGACGATGTCCTGCAACAGGCGCATCCGATCCGCGGCCTGGAACACGACGGCGAACTGCACGGTGTCCGACATCGCCTGACGCACGCCGTAGGCCAGCGCCAGAAACAGCCCGTATTCGACGAACGGCCAGGCGGCGTAGGTGCGGCCCAGGACCGCGTCGCGCCAGGCCGGGTCCGCGCTCGTGCCGCCGGGACGGGTCAGGATCGGCAGGATGCGGGCCAGGGCCTGCTGGTCCTGGTTGGTCGCGGACACGAACGGGCGCTGCCACATCGCGGCCGGGTCGCGGTAGTCGCGCCAGGTCGTCGTGCGGATCGCGCTGGAGTCCGCGCTCCACGGCGGAGCGCCGTCGTCGAAGCGCACGGGCCAGTCGATGTGCAGCCACTGGCCGGGATCGGACTGCTGGCCGATCGTGTACGACTCGTATTCGCTCGGCTTGCGCCGAGCCGGGGTGAACCAGGTGAAGCTGCGATCTCCGGAGAGTTCGCCGGGCTGGACTGTCGCCGTCATGGACCGCCTCCACGGTGAGGTCAGGTCAGTGACGCTAGACACGCCCAGCGGCCCGTTCCTGTGCGCAAGCGGATGAAGTTCCGGGCCGAGACCGGGCCGGGGCTACTCCCGTTCGGGGTAGACGCGCGGCGGCGAGCGTGACTTGATGGCGACATGGCGCTTCTCGCTGCCCGGGTAGGTACGACCTGGCCCGCCCTGATCGAGGCCCTGCTCGGCGCGGGGGCCTCCGCCGCGCAGGCGCCGCGGATCGTGACCGAGACCGTCGCCGATCTCGCGGGCGCCGAGTCCGTCGCCATCGTCGAGTGGGTCCGCGACGTGCCGAGCGTGGTGCACCGGGTGGGCAGACCGCTTGCGCTCGATTTCCGGCTCGCTCCGGGCCCGCAGAGCATCGAGGGCTGCCCCGCCTTCGTCGTGCGCATCGACGACCACCGGGACCTGGTGGTGTTGGGCCGGGTGGGCGGCGCCGCGTTCGACGCCGAGGAGACGGCGGGGATCGGTGCGGTGAGCACGCTGCTCGGCCACTGCGCCGCCTTCGGCCGCCGGGAGGCCGCCGAGACCCTCACCCGGCTCGCCCGCGAGATCGTCGGCACGCTCGATCTGGACAGGGTGCTGCTGTCGATCGCCAACTCCGCCGCACGCCTGCTCGCCTCGGAGGTGGCCGGAGTCCTGTTGGTCCACGGTCCGCCCGAGCAGCCGGAGCTTCGGATGCGGTGCGCCGTCGGACATCGCTCGCCGGAGACCGCGCGGCTGCGCATTCCGGCCGGCCGCGGGATGGCGGGCAAGGTCCTCGCGACCGGACGTCCCGCCCGCGTGGACAACTACCCGAGTTCGGACGCGATCACCAAGGACTACCTGACGATCGCAATGGAGGAGGGCACCCAGTCCGGCCTGGCCGTCCCGGTGCTCGACGCCGGAGGAGAGCTCATCGGGGTGCTCGCGGTCTGGCGCATGCGCCCGTCGGTCTACAGCGACGAGGACGAGCAGCTGCTGGTGTCCCTGGCGGCGCTGGCGTCGATCGGGCTGGTGAACGCGCGCGCCTACACCGACCAGCAGCGGGTGACCGCCGAACTCGAGGCCGCACGCGCCGAACTCGCCGGACGACTGGCCATCTCCGACGAGGCCGTGGACATCCACCGCAGGCTGACCGCCATCGCCGCCGAGGGCCAGGACCTGACCCGCCTCGCGGCGGCGGTGCAGGAGATCGTCGACGGGCCGGTCGTGATCGTGCCGAGCGGCAACCGCACCGGCGCGCGTTGGCCCGCGGACAGCACGGTGCCCCGGGAGCAGGAGAGCAGGCCGCTGGCCGTCGTCGCGGCGGATTCGCGGTCCAACGGTCCGGTGTGGGTGCGGGTGCCGATCGAGGCGGCGGGCGTCCAGCACGGCGTGCTCCACGCACGGCTGCCGGCGCGGCCGCGGCCACGGGACGTGGTGACCCTGGAACAGTCGGCGGTGATCTGCGCGCTGCTGCTCGGGCACGAGGACGCGGTCGCCGCCGCGACGGCACGACTGCACTCCGAGTTCGTCTGGGACCTGCTGGAGGGACGCGGCTCGGCCGACCAGGACGACGCGCTGCGCGCGGTTGCGCTGGGCCTGCGGCTCGCGTTCCCGGCTCGGCTGCTCCTGCTGCGCGGGCGGGGGCTGCGCGATCTGGGCCGCGCGGAGGGTTGGACCGCCGAACAGGCCGAGCGCAACCGGATCTGGTGGGGCGGCCGGGTCGCCTCGGCGGTGCAGGAGTTGACCGGGCACGTCGTCCCGGTCGCGCACCGCGACGAGCACCTCGTCGCGATCCTTCCGGCGGCCGATGCGACCGCGGCGCACGCCGCGGCCGCCGCGGCTCGCTGCCCGTTCGGCAAGGTGACCGTCCAGGGCGGCCTGAGCCGGGAGGTCACGACTGCCGCCGCGCTGCCACAGGCGCTGCACGAGGCGCGGGTGGCGCTGGCCGCGGTCGACCCGGAGCGCGGGTCGGTGATGCGTTTCGACGACCTCGGAGTCCTGCAGTTCCTGATCGCCCCGTCCGGTGCCGAGGACCTGCACTCCTTCGCGGCCGGGGTTCTCGGCTCGCTGCTGGACTACGACCGGCGGCACGGCACGGACCTGATCGCCACGTTGGACGGCTACTTCGAGCACGGCTGCAGCGTCGCCGGAACGGCCCGAGCTCTGCAGATCCATCCGAAGACGTTGGCCTACCGACTGCGGCGCATCCACGACGTCGCCGACCTCGACCTGACCGATCGACGGCGCCGACTCGACGTCGAACTGGCGCTGCGTGTCCTCGGACCGAACCGGTTCGCGGCGGTGCCGGGCTCCTAGGGCTTCGCGGCGTGTCGCGGGCCACTGTCGCGTGTCGGGTGCACCGGGCGTTTTCGGCGCGCGAGGCGGGGTAACGGTGCGGCGTGCCGCTGACAAAGATGCCCGGGGTCACCTGCCCGGACGAAGACACCGCGCTGTTGCTCGATTCGCTGCTGGAGAGCGGACTCCCGCCGGCGGCGAGAGTGCTCGACCTCGGCGTGCGGGCCGGCCAGATGGCCGAGATCCTCGACCGGGCCGGGGCCGCCGAGACCCTCACCCTCGACCTGGGTCGGCGTTCCGGGCGCGCGCGGCTGCGCGGGTCCCGGTGGGCGCCCGGCACCGGCCGGTTCGACGTGGTCGTCGCGAACGTGCCGTTCCGCTACGCCGGTCTGGACACCCAGGCGATGCTGCACCGGGTGTGCCGGTACGCGCCGCGCCGCCTGGCCGACGACGGTTCGCTGTGGCTGGCGCACTCGGCGCTGCTCGATCAGGGCGTCGCGCGCCGACTGCTGAACGAAGCCGGTCTGAGCGTCCAGCACGTCGAGTCCCGGACGGTCGCGTTCGGCCCGGCGATCTGGTCGAAGGCCGCGGCGCTGCGCGCAGCCGGCGTCATCGACGCCGACCAGTGCACCGAGGACATCGTTCTGCTCCGCGCCCGCCGCGCCTAGCCGAACGCAGGATGCCCCAGCCGTGCCGGCGGTCGCAGCCGTTCGGACGGACTGTGATCGTTCGTTCGGCCGAGATCGGGTAGCCGGACCCGCATGAGCAGACAATCCGAATTCAAGGCAGGCGACAGGGTCAGCTGGCAGTCCCACGGCGGGACGGCGCACGGGCACGTCAAGCGCAAAATCACCTCGGACACCGAGGCGGCAGGGCGCACCGTGCGCGCGTCGAAGGACGAGCCGCAATACCTGGTGGAGAGCGACTCCGGGTCCGGCGAGGCCGTGCACCGGCCGTCGGCGCTGCGTCGCGAGTCCTGATCGAGACCGGCATGGAGGGAAGGCGAACCGCATGACGCAGACGCTGACGGGCCGACGGGTGGCGATCCTCGCCACCGACGGAGTCGAGCAGAGCGAACTGATCGAGCCGAGGAAGGCGCTGACCGAGGCAGGGGCCAATGTGGACCTCGTCTCACTGGACGCCGGTGAAATCCAGGCGATGGAAGGGGACGTGAATCCGGCGGACCGGTTCCCGGTGGACCGGACCGTCGCGGAGGTGTCGGTGGACGACTACGACGGGCTCGTCCTGCCGGGCGGGACGGTGAATCCCGACCAGCTTCGCCAAAACGATCGCGCCGTCGGCTTCGTGCGCGCCTTCGTGCAGTCCGGCAAACCGGTGGGGGCGATCTGCCACGGTCCGTGGACCCTGGTCGAGGCGGACGTCGTCCGCGGCCGCACGGTCACCTCCTACCCGAGCCTGCGCACCGACCTGCGCAACGCCGGCGCGAACGTGGTCGACGAGGAGGTCGTCGTGAACGACGGCATCGTGACCTCGCGCAACCCGGGCGACCTGGCCGCGTTCTGCGCCAAGCTCGTCGAGGAGATCGCCGAGGGCCCGCACGCACGGCGAACCGCGGGCGCCGCGGGCCGCTAGAAGCTAGCGGCGATCGTCGTCGGGGCTCCAGCCGCCGGGGCCGCGGCGACGCTCGCCGCCGAAGCGGTCGTCGCGGTCCCGGTCGCCGAAACGCTCCCGATCCCGGCTGCGATCGGCCCGCTCCTCGAGGTCGCGGAAGTAGCGGATGCACTCGAAGCGGTGTTCGCGGAAGTAGGAGGGCCGTCCGCACCTGCGCGGCTTGAACTCGCTGCGAAGTTCGGCGGAGGGCAGCAGCGCAGCGCCGTCGAACTCGACGTCGGGCGAGGGCGATGTGGCACCGGAGGCTGCGGCCGGAGTGGCCACGATGCAGAGTGCTACGGCGACGACGGCGCCTGCCGTGCGGGCGATGCGGTACATGGGGGTCCCTCCCACCTGGCGAAAGATTGCGTCCGCCGCAGATGGTCGACTTCGCCCGATTTGCGAGAAACCCGAATATCGTCAACATTGCGCCAACCCGGGAACGGCCCGCGCGCCTGTGTCTGACGCCACGTCATTTCCGCGTGCGGTTGTGAGATCTTCACATCGAAGGCGTGAGAAGTGCACGTAGGCGAATCGGACATATCGGACGATTCCTCGTGCGGACACGGCTAGGGGTGCGGCCCAAAGTTCGGCCGCACCCCAAGTCGTCCAAAACAAATACCACCGCCACAGCACTCCGCGTGCCAGACGCTGCGCGTATAAAGGGACGGTCTGAACGGGCCGTAGGCGAA
>JBQTIB010000116.1:0-12792 GCA_052389435.1 Sporichthyaceae bacterium
GGGGGCCCCCCCCCGGGGGGGGGGGCCCCCCCCCCCCCCGGCCCCCCGAAGAGCGAAAAGCAAGAAGCGAAAGAATAAGAACCAAAGACAAAGACGTTCCGGGCTGCGCCCCAGGAACAGCCGCACCGCACAGTCGGGGGCTGCGCCCCCCGACGGCCCCCCGAAGAGCGAAAAGCAAGAAGCGAAAGAATAAGAACCAAAGACAAAGACGTTCCGATCGGACTTCGTCCGATCGGTGGGGCTGCGCCCCAGGCACACACGACTAGGAGCCTTGCAGTGGCAGCAGAGATGTTCTACGACGACGACGCCGACCTGTCGGTCATCCAGGGCCGCAAGGTCGCTGTCCTCGGGTACGGCAGCCAGGGCCACGCCCACGCGCTGTCGCTGCGCGACTCGGGCGTCGACGTTCGCGTCGGTCTGCCGGAGGGCTCCAAGTCCCGCGCCAAGGCCGAGGAGGAGGGCCTGCGGGTCGTCACTCCCGCCGAGGCCGCGGCCGAGGCCGACGTCATCATGATTCTCGCGCCGGACCCGGTGCAGCGCACTCTCTACCGCGACTCGGTCAAGGACAACCTCAAGGACGGCGACGCGCTGTTCTTCGGCCACGGCCTGAACATTCGCTTCGGGCTCATCGAGCCGCCCGCGGGCGTCGACGTCTGCATGGTCGCCCCGAAGGGCCCGGGTCACCTGGTGCGCCGTCAGTTCCAGGAGGGCAAGGGCGTTCCCTGCATCATCGCCGTCGAGCAGGACGCGACCGGCACTGCCTGGGACCTGGTGAAGTCCTACGCCAAGGGCATCGGCGGCACCCGCGCGGGCATCATCAAGACCACCTTCACCGAGGAGACCGAGACCGACCTGTTCGGCGAGCAGGTCGTGCTCTGCGGTGGCCTGTCGCACCTGATCATGGCCGGCTTCGAGACGCTCATCGAGGCGGGCTACCAGCCCGAGGTCGCCTACTTCGAGTGCCTGCACGAGACCAAGCTCATCGTCGACCTCATGTACGAGGGCGGCATCTCCAAGATGCGCTGGTCGATCTCCGAAACCGCCGAGTGGGGCGACTACGTCTCCGGTCCGCGCATCGTCACCTCCGAGACCAAGGCCGAGATGAAGCGCATCCTCGGCGAGATCCAGGACGGGACGTTCGCGAACCGCTGGATGGAGGAGTACGACAACGGCCTGCCGAACTACAAGAAGTACGTCGAGGAAGGCCACAACCACCCGATCGAGCAGACCGGCGCCAAGCTGCGTCCGCTGATGAGCTGGATCCAGGCCTAACCGCGGTCTGCACCACACACGGGGCGACGGTCCCGGTCGGAAGCTCCCTCCGGCCGGGACCGTCGATCGTTGTGCCGCGCCGACGACGCAGCGGCTCCCTGCATGGCTTTCTCCCCAACCGGGACACAGTGCGCCGACCGGGTGAACCTCGACCATTCGCCGATATCGGGGGGTTCTCGGGTGTTCCCCTTGATCCAGTCGAATCGATCGATGGGGGAAATATGCGCGCGTTGAAGCTCACCCGGGCTGCGGTCGTCGTGGGGACGATGGCCGCCTCGTTGCTGATGGCCGGAGGAGCCCAGGCGGCCTCCGCCGGGGACAAGGACGACCGCTACGAAAAGCGCGACTCGCGCAGCGGCAGCTACACCGAGTACGAAGAACGCGAAGAGTTCTACTCCGAGCGTTCCGGTCGCCACCACCGCGAGAAGAAGATGCGCGACTACTGGGAAGAGCGCGACCGCGACCACAAGGACATGGCCCGCTGGCACTTCGCGGACCCGAAGCGCGGCGACTTCGACTTCCGCCACGGCGACGAGGACCGAGGTCGTCACCACCACAGCCGGGGCGCTCGCGCCGGCGACGGGGGAGACGGCGGCCGCTAGGCCGCACCCGCCACACGCAGCGAAGAACGCCCCCGCGGGCGCCCGGAAACGGTCGACGCGGGGGCGTTCGCCGTTTCGATCCCGTTCACCGCCAGGGCACCGTCCCGGGAAGGGGATCGGACGTGACGCGAACCCTTCCGCTGGCCCTGCTCGCTCTGCTCGCCGGCTGTTCCGCCTCCGGGACCCAGAGCGGTCCCGCGCCCGTTCCGAGCGAACCCTCGCCGGCCGAGAGCGTCGTGGTCGCCTCGAGCGCGCTGCGAACTCTCCTGCCCGATCCGGCGCAGGCGAAGTACGACGTGCCTGGGATGTACGCCCGCGGCTGCCAGCAGAACAACGAGTCCGCCGCGGTGCTGAGCTGCACCTGGGGCAGCAGGACGGCCGCGACGACGATTGCGGTGGTGGGCGATTCGAAGGCCGCGCAGTGGACCACGGCCATCGAGCGCATGGTGCCGAAGCAGAACTGGCGGGTCGTCAGCTACACCAAGTCGGCCTGCGACTTCGCGGACGTCGACCAGGACCTGCGGCCCGGCACGGCGCATCCGACCTGCCGGCCGTGGGTGCGGAGCGTGTTGCGAAAGCTCACCGGCCCGGAGCGGCCGGACTGGGTCGTGCTGTCGCAACGGGGCACCCGCGCAGGCGACGACCGCAACGACGTTCCCGCGCAGCGCGAACGCATGCGCCGGGCCATGCTCGCAACGTGGACGAGGCTCTCGGCCGCCGGGATTCGGATCGCGGTGATCGCCGACAACCCCGAGCCGGCCAAGCAGGTCCACGACTGTGTTGCCGGGAATCCGAGACGACTCGACCGCTGCGAGTTCGATCGCGCTGCGGGGATCGCCCGCAGCGCCGCGCCGCTGCAGCGGCAGGTCGCCGAGGCCATGGGCGGCACGGTCCGCTACCTCGACCTGGTGGACCGCATCTGCCCGGCGAAGCGGTGCAGGCCGACGAGCGGCGAGGTGCTGGTCTACCGGCAGGGCTCGCACCTGACCGCCACCTACGTCGCGACTCTGACGCAGCCGCTGCTGACACTCCTCGAGGGTGCAGGCGTCCCGGCGCGCCGACGGGGGCAACCCGCGGGCTAGCGGGCGAGGGAGGTACCGAGCACCTGCGCGGCGGTCAGGGCCGCGGTGAAGCCGGTGGCGACGACCGCGACCGCAGCGGCGCGGGTGCGCCAGCGACGCCGAAGTTCTTCGCGTTCGCGCAGGGCCGTCCAACTGATTCCGGGGCGGCCGGTCAAGGTTGCGCTCACTGTGGTCTCGTCTCATTCGCGCCGGGGCTGGTTGGACCCGGTGGCAGGCGGGTCGATTCGTGCACCTGAGACGCGGCCCGGTGGCCGGGCGGATCCGCGATCGGTCGAGATCGGGACGTTGTACCCGTCCCTTCGGGCCGAACGGCCCACCGCTGCGAGCGGGACCGTGGGGGCCTCGTTTGCGCACCGGGGGTGCAGCCGTCGGCGGGCGAGGTTTCCAGCCGGTTACAATCGGAGGCCCGGGCACAGTGTTGTGTTCCTTCCAATCGGCCTCCGTCCCAGCCAAAGGAACCTCGTGACCAAGCCCGTGGTGTTGATCGCCGAAGAGCTCTCGCCCGCGACCGTCGAGGCCCTCGGTCCCGACTTCGAGATCCGCCACTGCGACGGCGCCGACCGGTCCGCGCTGCTCCCGGCCATCGCCGACGTCGACGCGATCCTCATCCGCTCGGCCACCCAGGTGGACGCCGAGGCCCTGGCCGCGGCCCGCAAGCTGAAGGTCGTCGCCCGCGCCGGGGTCGGCCTGGACAACGTCGACGTCCCCGCCGCCACCAAGGCCGGCGTCATGGTCGTCAACGCCCCGCAGTCCAACATCACCAGCGCCGCCGAGCTCGCCGTCGCGCTGCTGCTGGCCAGCGCCCGCCACGTCTCGATGGCCCACGCGGCGCTGCGCGCCGGGCAGTGGAAGCGTTCGAAGTACACCGGCGTCGAGGTCGCGGAGAAGACCGTCGGCGTCGTCGGTCTCGGCCGCATCGGCGCCCTCGTCGCCCAGCGCCTCGCGGCGTTCGAGGTCGACCTGATCGCCTACGACCCCTACGTCTCCGCCGCCCGCGCCACCCAGCTCGGCGTGCGTCTCGTCCCGCTCGACGAGCTGCTGCGCGAGTCGGACTTCATCACCGTGCACCTCCCGAAGACCCCGGAGACCGCGGGCCTCATCGGCGAAGAGGCGCTGCGCACCGTCAAGCCCACCGTGCACATCGTCAACGCCGCCCGCGGCGGGATCGTCGACGAGGCCGCCCTCTACAACGCCCTCAAGGAGGGCCGCGTCGCCGGCGCCGGCCTCGACGTGTACGCCAAGGAACCCTGCACCGACTCGCCCCTGTTCGAGCTCGACAACGTCGTCGCGCTCCCGCACCTCGGCGCCTCGACCGACGAGGCCCAGGAGAAGGCGGGCATCGCGGTCGCGAAGTCCGTGCGCCTCGCCCTCGCCGGCGAGCTCGTGCCGGACGCGGTCAACGTCCAGGGCGGCGTCATCGCCGAGGACGTGCGTCCCGGCCTGCCGCTCGCGGAGAAGCTCGGCCGCATCTTCACCGCCCTCGCCAGCGGCGTCGCGGTTCGTCTCGACGTCGAGGTCCGCGGCGAGATCGCCCGCCACGACGTGAAGGTGCTCGAGCTCGCCACCCTGAAGGGCGTGTTCACCGACATCGCCGAGGAGGCCTCGGTCTCCTACGTCAACGCCCCGCTGTTCGCGCAGGAGCGAGGCGTCGAGGTGCACCTGACCACGAGCCCCGAGTCCCCGCGGTACCGCAACCTGATCACCGTCCGCGGCACCATGGCCGACGGCACGCTCGTCTCGGTCTCCGGCACCCTGTCCGGCGCGCGCCGCATGGTCGAGAAGGTCGTCGAGATCGACGGCTACGAGGTCGACGTCGAGATCGCCGAGCACCTCGCGTTCTTCCGGTACACCGACCGCCCGGGCGTCATCGGCACCGTGGGCCGCATCTTCGGCGACGCGGGCGTCAACATCGCCGGCATGCAGGTCGCCCGCGACGCCAAGGGCGGTCAGGCCCTCGTGGCACTGACGATCGACTCCGCGATCCCGGTCGAGAGCCTCGAGGAACTCGCCAGCGCCATCGAGGCCGACTGGACCCGCTCGGTCGACTTGACCTAGGTCTCACGCGCTACCGCGGCCCCTGCTCGAATTCGAGCGGGGGCCGTCGGCGTCTGTGGTGGTTTTGTCGGTGGCAGTTCACAACGTCTGCGTCGTGATCTCGCCCCTGCACGCAGGTCTCAGCGACCTGTTCCGCGACCGCCCGGCGCTGGCGGCCGAGTTGGTGCGCTCGCTGTTCGGGGTCGAACTGCCGGAGCACGAGCGTGCTCGGCTGGGGTCCGCGGAAATCGCGGCCACGCGACCCAGCGAACTGCGAGCCGACGCGGTGGTCCTGCTCGAAGCGGACACAGTTCTCGCTGCCCGTGGTGGAGATTCAGTTGCGCCGGGACGACGACAAGCGGTGGACGTGGCCGGAGTACGTGGCCTCGGTCAGCCGACGCTGGCGATGCCCGACCTTTCTGCTGGTGGTCTGCCCGAAGAAGGCCACGGCGAGGTGGGCGGGCGTGCCGATCGAGCTCGGCGGACCGGGATCGGTGCTCGTCCCACTGGTGCTCGGCCCGGACCGGATCCCGCATGTCCTCGATTCGGCGGAGGCATCGGCGCACCCGGAGATTGCCGTTGGGCCGCACGCCTCCGTCGCGGCCCTCGATCGTGGATCGGGGGCCGTTGTCGTCGGTTGGCGGCGTGCCGCTCGGGCCGCAGTGGCAGGGTGTTCGCATGACCGTGTACGGGATCGATCTCGGGACGACGAACTCCGCGATCGGCTACGTCGACGCCCACGGCAACCCGCAGGTCGTGGTCGGGATGAGCGGGTCGGCCAACGTGCCGTCCGTCGTGCTGTTCGCGACCCCCGGCGAGCACCTCGTGGGGGAGGGCGCGCGGCGGCAGGCCCGCGCGGACCCGGAGCACGTGTGCTCGCTGGTGAAGCGGCGCATGGGCGACTCGGAGTGGCGCTTCCTCGCGCACGGCAAGGGGTGGTCCGCGCCGGCGGTCTCGGCGCTGATCCTGGAGAGCCTGGTGGCCGACGCCCGGTTCGCGATGGGTGCCGAGGTCAAGCATGCGGTGATCACCGTGCCCGCGTACTTCGGCGACGAGGAACGTCGCTCCACGATGCTCGCCGGCAGCTTCGCCGGGCTGAACGTCGTCGGGGTGCTCTCCGAACCGATCGCCGCTGCCATGTCCTACGGCTTCGGCCACGTCGACGGCCGCGTCGCGATGTCGAAGACCGCGGACTTCGAGACCGTGCTCGTCTACGACCTCGGCGGCGGCACGTTCGTCGCCACCGACATCGCACTCGCGGACCGGCGCATCACCGTCCTGGCCGTCGAGGGCGACCACCAGCTCGGCGGCGCGGACTGGGACGAGCGCCTCGCCCTGTACCTGTCGCGCCGCTTCTGCGAACAGCACCCCGACGCGGAGGACCCGCTCGACGACTCCCTCGGCGCGCAGGAGCTGGTGCTCGCGGCCGAGCAGGCCAAGCGCGAGCTCAGCGACCGGGACTCGACGGAAGTGACGGTCGGTCACGACGGTCGTACCGCCGTGGTCCAGGTGACCCGCGGGATCCTCGCCGACCTCACCGCGACGCTGCTGCGCCGCACCGTCGACCTGACCCGGGACTGCCTCGCGGCCGCAGGCCGCAGGGGGGTGGGGCGGGTGGACCGGGCCTTCCTCGTCGGCGGATCCTCGCGCATGCCCGCCGTCGCGCAGGCTCTGCGCGACGAGCTGGGCCTGGCCCCGGAATTGCACGACCCGGAGCTCGCGGTCGTCCGCGGCGCGGCCGTGTACGGCGCAAAGCTCGACCTGGAGCGCATGGTGCACTCCGACCTGCGCACCCGCGGGCGCCTGCGCGACGGCGACCCAGTCGACCGCGCCGCGGCCGAGGACCTCGACGTCGCCTGTGCCCGGGTGGCCACCGCGGTCGGTCTGCCGCCGGAGTCCGTGCGCCGCTCGGTGGAGATCCGCGTGGACACCGTCGTCTCCCGCGGCTTCGGGATCCTTGCCGTCTCCGATCAGACCGACCGGTTGGAGGCCGCCTGGCTGGTGCGGCGCAACGACCCGCTGCCCATCAAGGTCTGGCGCTCCTTCGGCACCATGCGCATGGACCAGGACACGATCTCGATCGTCGTCGTCGAGCAGCAGGGCCAGAGCGCCTCGCCCGACCCCAACGACGCCAAGGTCCTGATGGCCGGTCAGATCGAGGGGATCCCGCCGGGCTACTCCGACGGCTCCGAGGTCCGGATCGACTTCCAGATGGGCTTCGACGGGGTCCTGCACGTCACCGCCCACCACGTCGAGGCGAACCTGCCGCTCAAGCTGTCCGCGGAGACCGGCGCGACGATTTCCCAGGCGGAGGTGGCCCGCGAACGCGAGCAGATCCTCCGCTCCCGCCGGCGGGACTCCTAGCGATGCAGCCCTTCGACGCCAACGACTACCGCAAGCGAGTGCTCGCCGCAGTGCTCGCGCGCGGGGGAGCGGCCGCCTCCGATCCGTTCGAGCTCTACGACCTTCCGCTCGACGGCACCCTCGACGACGCCGCGGTCGCCGCGCGCCTGGAAGAGGTCTGGGGGTTCTGGCAACGCCACCGTGACCACCCCAAGTACGGCGCGCTCGCAGCGGACCTCGTCGCCGACCATGCCGCGCGCTCCCAACTCCTGCTGCCCGCGGCCCGCCGGGCCGCCACCGCCAGCGCGGTGCGCGGCAATCGCGACACCCGCGACGCCGACCGCTTCGCCCTCCTCGACGGCGCCGTCCGTGCGCTGGTGGACCGCCACGGCGGGGTGCCGCGCGACAAGCTGGACTCGCTGACCAAACTCGCGCTGTCCGTGGGCCTGTCCGAAGCCGAGGCGAGCGCCCGCCTCGCCGCGCACCGCGTCCTCGACACCGCCGCGGCGGCGCCGCAGGCCGCGCCCGCCGTCGCCGACGACGAACGCCGCCGCCAGATCAGGGCGTTGCTCGACGAACTCGGCGCCATCTGGGACTGCGCGCCGCCGGTCACCCTCTTCGCGCTGCTGGACCTCGAACCCGACCGCGCCGACGACCGGCAGATCGCATTCGCCGCCGAGGCCTACCGCTCCCGCGCCCGGGAGATGCCGCCCAACCGACTGCGCACGGTCCTCGACGAGGTGCTCGCCCACATCGCCGAGCAGTTGGAGCGCGGTCCGCTGGTCCGCGAGCGATACCTGGACTCCGTGGCGCGGGAGGTGACCGAGCGCCTGCGACCCAGGGCGCACGCGGCCGCGCTCGTCGAGGACCGGCTGACCGCCGACGACGCCGAGGTCCTCGTCGCCGCAGCCCGCGAACTCGGGCTCGACACCGCGCGAGCGGCGCGGCTGCCGCACGACCTGGCGCGCATTCTCGGCGTGCCGGTGGATGCCCCGATCCGCCCCGCTCCCGGCACGCGATCGACCACCGGTACGTCGGCCGCGGCGGGGTCGTCCAACGCGGGGCCTTCCGGCGCCGCGCAGCCGGCCGAGGGTCGCATCGACTACCGCAAGCGCGCCCCCGGCTATGCGGCCCCGGTGCAGAAGGCGCGCGCCGCGCTGCGGGCGGGAGCCGCCGCCGAGGCGCAGCGATGGATCGCCGAAGCCCTGGCCCGCGCCGGCGCCGAACCGCCGCCGGCGGTCACCGCGCTGCGCGACGAGATCGCCGAGGCCCTCGCCGCGGCGCAGGCGCCGGTACCGGCCCCGAGTGCGGTCACCGCGCGGCGCACCGCGGACGGCAGCGTCCTCGTGGCGTGGCAGCCGCCGCCCGGCGGGCCGTGGACCTTCCGCGTGCAGCGCCGCAGGCCCGACGGGTCCTGGCACACCGTCGGCCGCACCGGCACAGCGGAACTCGAAGACGGGGGCGCGCCCGCGGGAGAGGAGCCGCAGTACTCCGTCGTCGCGATCTCCGGCAACCGGGCCTCGGTCGAAGCCGTCTCGAATAGCGAGACGACAGGGCCGAAGGGTGAGACGGCACGTTAAGATTCCAGCCATGAACAGCATGCGGCTTGCGGTCATCGGCGGCGACGGAATCGGTCCGGAGGTGGTGGCCGAGGGTCTGAAGGTCCTCGACGCCGCGATCGGCGGCGATCTGAAGGTCGAGACGGTCGACTACGACCTCGGCGCCCGCCGGTGGCACGCCACCGGCGAGACCCTTCCGGACTCGGTGCTGGAGGAACTGCGCGGCCACGACGCGATCCTGCTCGGCGCCGTCGGCGACCCGGGCGTCCCCTCCGGCGTCCTCGAGCGCGGTCTGCTCCTCAAACTCCGCTTCGCGTTCGACCACCACGTGAACCTACGCCCGGCGCGGCTGTTCGCCGGCGTGACCGGTCCGCTCGCGGGCAACAGGCCGATCGACTTCGTCGTCGTGCGCGAGGGCACCGAGGGCCCCTACGTCGGCAACGGCGGCACGCTGCGCACCGGCACCCCGCACGAGGTCGCCACCGAGGTCAGCCTCAACACCGCCTTCGGCATCGAGCGCGTGGTCCGCGACGCCTTCGCCCGCGCCCAGGCCCGCCCGCGCAAGAAGCTGACGCTGGTGCACAAGAACAACGTGCTCGTCTACGCCGGCCACCTCTGGACCCGCATCGTGGCGCAGGTCGCGGCCGAGTTCCCGGACGTCAGCCACGACTACCTGCACGTCGACGCCGCGACCATCTTCATGGTCACCAACCCCGAGCGCTTCGACGTGATCGTCACCGACAACCTCTTCGGCGACATCCTCACCGACCTCGCAGCCGCCATCACCGGCGGCATCGGCCTCGCGGCCAGTGGCAACCTCGACGTGTCCCGCACGAACCCGTCGATGTTCGAGCCGGTCCACGGCTCCGCACCGGACATCGCGGGTCAGTCCAAGGCCGACCCGACCGCGACAGTGCTGTCCGTCGCGATGCTGCTCGAGCACCTCGGGCACGAGGCCGCAGCCGCGAAGGTCGTCGCGGCCGTCGAAGCGGACCTCGGCGCTCGCGGCACCGCACCGCGCAGCACCCAGGCCGTCGGCGACGCCATCGCGAGTCGAGTAGCCGGCTGACAGCCGCGTGGCGACTCGCAAGCTCGTCCGGGTCGCCACCTACTCGACAAGCGAAGGAGCAACTCCAATGAACTCTGCCCACGCCCCCTCCGGCGGTAGCGTTTCGCCCATGGCCACCGAGTTCGCCCGCATCCCGCACCCCGCCCCGACCTCCGACACGCGCCGCGCGGAGATCCTGGCGGACCCCGGCTTCGGCAAGTACTTCACCGACCACATGGTCGCCGTCACCTGGACCGCCGCCGACGGCTGGCACGACGCGCAGTTGCGCCCGTACGGCCCGATCGCGATGGACCCGGCCTCCGCGGTGCTGCACTATGCGCAGTCGATCTTCGAAGGCCTGAAGGCCTACCGGCACGACGACGGCACCCTGAACCTGTTCCGGCCGGAGGCGAACGCCGCGCGCTTCCAGCGCTCCGCGCACCGGCTCGCGCTGCCGCAGGTCCCGGAGGACCTGTTCATCGACGCGATCGACCTGCTCGTGCGCACCGACGCCGCCTGGGTCCCGAGCGCGCCGGAGCAGAGCCTGTACCTGCGCCCGCTGCTGTTCGCCTCCGAGGTGTTCCTCGGTGTGAAGCCCGCGGGCCACGTGACCTTCCTGGTCATCGCCTCCCCGGCCGGCGCGTACTTCAAGGGCGGCCTCAAGCCGGTCCGCATCTGGCTGTCCGAGGAGTACACCCGCGCCGCGCTCGGCGGCACCGGCGCCGCGAAGTGCGCCGGCAACTACGCCGCCAGCCTCATCGCGCAGCAGGAGGCCATCGCCAACGGCTGCGACCAGGTGGTCTTCCTCGACGCCGTGGAACGCACGTGGGTCGAGGAACTCGGCGGCATGAACCTGTACTTCGTCCACGCCGACGGCTCGATCAAGACCCCGGCGCTGACCGGCTCGATCCTCGAAGGCGTCACCCGGGACTCGATCATGCAGATCGCCGGCGACCTCGGCCACCGCGTCGAAGAGGCCCGCATCTCCATCGACGACTGGCGCGACGGCGTCGCCTCCGGCGCCATCACGGAGGTCTTCGCCTGCGGCACCGCCGCGGTCGTCACCCCGGTCGGCTCGCTGCACTGGCGCGGGGGAGAGGTCGGCGCCGCCGACGGCGCGGGCCCCGTCACCACCGCGGTCCGCTCCGCCCTGCTCGACGTCCAGTACGGCAAGGCCCCCGACAAGCACGGCTGGCTCCACCAGGTCGGCTAGGCAGTTCCCGCAGGTCACGGGGTCGGCGGATTTGGGCCGGCCCCGAGGCGTGTGGCACACTGCCCGCGTGGCCCACGTCACCATCATCATTAGCTAGGCGCACCGGTCCGTCCGACCCGTGCGCAAGCCTCTCGTTCCCGACGAGAGGCTTTTCGCTTGTATGGAGCCAGTTATGACCTTCGAGGTGAAGCCCGGTATGAACGACGCCTTCCACGTCTTCGACACCACGCTGCGCGACGGCGCGCAGGGCGAGGGCATGGCGCTGACCGTGGCGGACAAGCTCGCCATCGCCCAGCACCTCGACGACCTCGGCGTGGGCTTCATCGAGGGCGGCTGGCCCGGCGCGCTCCCCAAGGACACCGAGTTCTTCGCCCGTGCGCGGACCGAACTCGACCTCAAGCACGCGCAACTCGTCGCGTTCGGCGCCACCCGAAAGGCCGGTGTGAAGGCCGCGGAGGACCCGCAGGTCGCCGGGCTGCTCGCGGCGGAGACTCCGGTGGTCTGCCTGGTGGCCAAGAGCCACGTCGGGCACGTCGAGCGGGCGCTGCGCACCACCCGCGAAGAGAACCTCGCGATGATCGCCGACACCGTGCAGTACCTGCGCTCGCAGGGCCGCCGGGTGTTCGTGGACTGCGAGCACTTCTTCGACGGGTACCTGACCGCTCGCGACTACTCGCTCGAGGTCGTGCGCACCGCCGCCGAGGCCGGCGCGAGCGTCGTGGTCCTGTGCGACACCAACGGCGGCATGCTGCCGAGCCAGGTCGGCCGAGCGGTCGCGGACATCCTCGCCGAGACCGGCGCGCGCCTGGGCATCCACTGCCAGGACGACACCGGCTGCGCGGTCGCCAACACCATCGCCGCCGTCGAGGCCGGCGTCACCCACGTGCAGTGCGTCGCCAACGGGTACGGCGAACGCACCGGCAACGCCAACCTCGCCACCGTGCTGGGCAACCTCGAACTCAAGCTCGGCGTGAAGTGCCTGCCGCCCGGCAAGCTCGCCGAACTCTCCCGGGTGAGCCACGCGATCGCCGAGATCTCCAACATGGCCCCGCGCCACCACCTGCCCTACGTCGGCATGAGCGCGTTCGCCCACAAGGCGGGCCTGCACGCCTCGGCCATCAAGGTCGACCCGGACCTGTACCAGCACATCGATCCGACGCTCGTCGGCAACGACATGCGCATGCTGATCTCGGAGATGGCCGGCCGCTCCAGCGTCGAGCTCAAGGGCAACGAGCTCGGTCACAACCTCGCCGCCGATCCCGAGGCCCTCGGGCGAGTCGTCGAGCGGGTCAAGAACCTCGAGGCCCGCGGGTACTCCTTCGAGGCCGCCGACGCGAGCTTCGACCTGCTCATCCGCGAAGAGCTCACCGTGGGCGGCATCGCGCAGTTCGAGCTCGAGTCCTGGCGCGTCATCGTCGACCGCGATGCAACGGGCGGCGTGCGCACCGAGGCGACCGTGAAGCTGCACGCGGCGGGGGAGCGCATCGTCGCCACCGGCGAGGGCAACGGCCCGGTCAACGCCCTCGACACCGCGCTGCGCCAGGCCCTCGGCAAGGCCTACCCGAACCTCGTCGACCTCGAGCTCGTGGACTACAAGGTCCGCATCATCGAAGGCTCGCACGGCACCGGCGCGGTCGTG
>JBQTIB010000117.1:0-24128 GCA_052389435.1 Sporichthyaceae bacterium
GGGGGGGTGGCATGCCCCCCGTCCCCCCCCGGCGGGGTTTTTGGGGGCGGCGGATGACTGTGGTGGCTGACAGCCCCCACGGTCATCGGCCGAATCGCCGAGCACTAATCACATCCGTCACTTTTGTAACTCTGGTCTCTACGCTGGGCGAGTTCGTCCTGCACCAGATCGAGAGGTTCCGCCCCGGATGCGTCAGCGACCCCGCGTGAACACCTGCGCGTCCCACCGTCGCGACCGCGCCGTGAACGCCCTCGCCGTGATCCTGTTGACCGGAGGCGCGGCGACCGCCGTGCTCCTCGGACCCGACGCGGCCGCCGGACCGGACCGCAGCGACAAGGGCCCGGCCTACCCCGCGGGGGCCTCGGTCACCCACTTCAAGGGCCTGGCCTTCGACACGTGCATCGCCCCGACGGCCGCGACCATGCAGGCCTGGCTCGCCTCGCCCTACCGGGCCATCGGCGTCTACACCAGCGGCACCGAACGGGCCTGCCGCCGCCAGCCGAACCTGACGCGGGACTGGGTTGCGCAGGTCAGCGCCATGGGCTGGAAGATCGTGCCGATCGACGTCGGCCGGCAGGCTCCGTGCCGAACCAACCTGCGCAAGAAGCCCATCGACCCGAAGCGGGCCGAGGCGCAGGGCGCGGCCGCGGCCCGACGCGCGGTCGACGCCGCCACGAGCCTGGGAATCCTGCCCGGCAGCGCCCTGTACTCCGACATCGAGCACTACCGGGCCGACGCCCCGCGCTACCGGGGCACGGCGAAGGGGTGCCGCGACGCGGTGGCGGACTACATCAGCGCCTGGACCAAGGAACTGCACCGCAACGGCTACCTCGCCGGCATGTACGGCCACGTGGCCTCCGGCACCAAACACGCCGCCGCCCGGTACGAGAACGGGAACTGGACTCGGCCGGACGCAATCTGGACCGCCCAGTGGGACCGCAAGCCCAAACTGAAGGGCTGGCCGGGCGTGGCCTCCGACCAGTGGGCCAATCGCCAACGGATCAAGCAGTACCGGGGAGACCACCTCGAAAAGCACGGCGGCGTCGTGCTGAACATCGACTCCAACCTCGTCGACGCGCCGGTGGCGACGGTGGCGGGCCAGTACCCGGTGGCGGCGAGCGGCGCGGCGGCCCGCCGCGCCCCGCGGGTGGACTCCGCCCAGGTCAGCACCCCGGTCGCGGGCGGCACCGCTGCGGTGCTGTGCAAGGTGCAGCGCCGCGACGGCCGCTGGTACAAGCTCACCGACGGTTCCTACCTGCCGCAGTCGGCGCTGGCGGCCGGGGCCACGGCCCGCGCCGCCGCCGCCCTCTCGACCTGTGCCTATCCGGCACCGGTACAGCGGCCCGAGGGAACGACGCTGCGGGCCAAGGCGGCCGGTTCGTCGCAGGACCGCGGACGGCTCCCGGTCGGTGCGCTGGCGTGGGTCGAGTGCCGCAACCCGGACCGCCCGTCCTGGCTCTCCGTCGGCAACGCCACGTGGGTGAACTCCGACGACCTTGCCACCGGTGGCCCCGCCGGCAGTCCGCTTCCCCGCTGCGAGAAGCGCGGCGAGGTCGATCGCCAAAGCGTCGAGCCCGCCGCCGGGAGCCCCGTACCCGGAGCGGATCCCGTCGACTCTCCCTGAGACCTGACTGCCAGTCAGGTTCGTCCCGCACGGCGTCTGCGTGAAGTTCGAACGATCCCCGCCGCCACGCCGACGGCCGAGCCGAACCGCCTGTTCACTGCTCGAGGGCGGGCAAACGGCTTTCCGCCCGATAGCGCCGTGGCGGAAGGTGGTTCGGGTGGAGCCTGTACCCGGCGCGGGCCTCGGCACGGGCAAGGTCGTCGCGCTGGTGTTCGCGACCGGCACCGCGCTGATTGCCACGAGCACCCTGACCGGTGGCGAGTCCGGTCTCGCGACCGCCGCCGCGGCGGCGCCCATCCTCGCCGCGTCGCCGCCCACGGCGGCGCAGCCGCCGACGTCGACCCCGGCAGTCCCGACCGCCGGAATCACCCGCTTCAAGGGTCTGGCCTTCGACACCTGCCGCGCGCCGTCGCTCGCCGCCATGCAGGCGTGGCGGGCCTCCCCGTACCGCGCGGTCGGCGTCTACATCAGCGGCAGCGCCCGCGCGTGCAAGCATCAGCCGCACCTGACCAGGGAGTGGGTCGCGGCGGTCAGTGCGGCCGGATGGCGGCTCGTTCCCATCGACGTCAGCCAGCAGGCGCCCTGCCTGTGGGGCCCCAAGTCCCGCAACTCCATGCGCCCGCACCTCGCCCACGACCAGGGCGTCGCGGCGGCCCGCACGGCGATCCGGGCCGCCGGGCGCCTGGGCATGCTGCCCGGCAGCGCGCTCTACTCCGACATCGAGCACTACGGCAGCAAGGCCAAGCCGGGTTGCGTGAAGGCGGTCGCCGACTTCCTGGCCGGCTGGACCGAGGAACTGCACCGCGGCGGCTACCTCAGCGGCGTCTACGCCCACGTCGGCTCTGGCATCCCACACGCCGCGGACCGGTACTTCTCCGGCCGATCGCGACCCGACGCGGTGTGGATGGCGCAGTGGGACCGCGGGCGGAACCTGCGGGGCTGGCCCGGAGTCTCGGACCTGTTCTGGGCCGACGGCGACCGCATCAAGCAGTACCGCGGCGACCACACGGCGAGCTGGGGCGGCTTCGCGCTGCGCATCGACGCCAACGTCGTCGACGCGCCCGTCGCGACCGTGGCCGGGACCGCGGCGGACGCACCGCCCACGGTCTTCGGCAACCGCTTCATGTCCATGGCCCGCGATCTGTGGCGGCGTCACAAATCCGAGCCCGGTCAGGCGAACCTGGCCTTCCAGTCCTGGTGCGACTCCCACCGGCTCTCGCCACGCGAGCGACTCGCGGTCACCCTGGAGCGACTGCACGCCTTCGCGCCGACGCGGGAGTCCTACGCGAGGTCCGTCGCCCGCTTCCGCGACATCTCCCGCTGGGCCGAAGCGCGCTACCCGCGCAACTTCGCCTACGACCGACGCGACCCCTCCTTCCCCCGGCTGACCGACGTCCGCAGCCAGGTGGACCGCATCGTCCTGCACTACACCGAAGGCCTCGACACCGCGACGAAGGCCCGCACCCAGGCCCGGGACATGCACCGCTCGGACCAGGGCACCGGCTACAACTGGTTCGTCAACGACCGCGGCCGCGAGGCGCGCGTCTTCAAGACCAGCAGCCAGTTCACCTACCACGTCAAGGATCGCAGCGCCCGCTCCCTCGGCGTCGAGGTTGCGGCCTGCAGCCAGGCCGACGTCACCGCCCGCCAGTACGAGCAGCTGCTCTACCTCGTCGCGAACGTCATGGAGACCGCCGGCGTCGTGTCGCGCGACCGCCCCGTGGCCGAGGTCGTCGAACGCTTCGTCGTGGGCCACCGCGAGTACGGCGGCGCCCAGGGCCACGCCGACTTCCCCAAGGTCGTCACCGACCCGTTCCGCGCTCGCCTGGTCGACTTCCTTGTCGACGAGCTCGGATACACCCGCTGAGGCACTGCCGGCAACAGCCCTGGAAGTGATGGGGCATCAGTCGTGGCGGCGGGTCCACTCCAGGAGCTCGTCGAGGTCCCAGGCGTTGACGATCCGATCGGACGTCAGACCCTGTTCGACGGCGCGCACGCAGCCGTAGGGCTGCCAGTCGAGTTGGCCGGGGGCGTGGGCGTCGGAGTCGATCGAGAACCGGCACCCGGCCTCCACGGCGAGGTCGATCAGACGCCGCGGCGGATCCAGGCGCTCCGGGCGGGAGTTGATCTCGACGGCGACGTCGAAACGGGCGCACGCGGCGAAGACGAGTTCGGCGTCGAAGTCCGACTCGGGCCGGCCCTTCCCTCCCCCGCGTTTGCCGTCCGGGTCCCGCCCGACGAGGCGGCCGGTGCAGTGCCCGAGCACGTCGACGTTCGGGTTCGCGACGGCGTTCACCATGCGCCGGGTCATCGCCTCGCCGTCCATGCGCAGCTTGGAGTGGACGCTGGCGACGACGAGGTCGAGACGCGCGAGCAGATCGGCGTCCTGGTCGAGCGAGCCGTCGTCGAGGATGTCGACCTCGATCCCGGTCAGCAGCCGGAACGGCGCGTAGCGCTCGTTGATCTCGGCGACGACGTCGAGCTGGCGCAGCAGCCGCTCGCGGGTCAGGCCGTTGGCGACCTTCAGCTGCGGGGAATGGTCGGTCAGCACCAGGTAGGAGTGCCCGATCACGTCGGCCGCGGTGCGGGCCATCTCCTCGATCGGCGAACCGCCGTCGGACCAGTCCGAGTGACTGTGCAGATCGCCCTTCAGCGCGGCCCGCAGCGACTCCCCGCCGGTGGCGACCTGCGCGGGCGCCGCCTTGACGAGCTTGGTCAGATAGTCGGGAGTCTCGCCGCGCAGCGACTGCTCGATCACGCCCGCGGTGGTGTCGCCGATTCCCTTGAGCTCCCGCAGCGTCCCGGCCTGCGCGCGGTTCGCGGGCTCGTCCTCCGCCAGCGCCCCGAGCACCTCGACGGCGTTGCGAAAGGCCTTCACCCGGTAGGTCGGCTGGTGCGACCGCTCGAGCAGGAAGGCGATCTGCTCCAAGTCCGCAATGGGGTCGCGCGCGCTCACGGCCCCACGGTAGCCGGCCGTGCCCGAGGAGTCCCCAACGCTCGAACCGCCTCCGCGCGTTCGACGCCACGCCCTCGCTGCCCGAGGCCGGCGAGCGAAGCACTTCGCGCGCGGACTCGTCGCGGACGCCCCAGCGCCCGGATCGCCTCGGCCCAGGTCTGCACGGTCTATCCCGATAGCACGGTTGAACACCGTGCCGGCGCCTCAGCGGCGTGTACACGTGCGCTATCGGCCCATGTGGGGCACGCGCCCTACGCTTCGGGACATGGGCGGGCGGCGGGCGGAGGTGTCGCATCCACGCACCGTCAAACGGGTCGCGGAGGCCACCGAGACCATCGGGTCGGCGGCGCTGGCGCGGATGCAGCGCGAGGTCGGCTGGTATCGAGCCCTGACCGCCGAGTCGCGGTCCTGGATCGAGTTGATCGTCCGGGCCGGCGTGGACAACTTCGCAAAGTGGCTGACCGACGCCGACCAGGGCGCGCGCCTGCCTACCGAGGTGTTCTCCGCGGCCCCGCCGGAGATGACGCGCGCGGTCACCCTGCAGCAGACCGTCGAGCTGGTGCGGCTCACCGTCGACGTCCTCGAGGACCGCATCGAGGAGGTGGCCGCGCCGGGCGAGTCCGACTGGCTCCGCAACGCGGTGCTGCGCTACTCCCGCGAACTGGCCTTCGCCGCCGCGCAGATCTACGCCCAGGCCGCCGAGGCCCGCGGCGCGTGGGACGCGCGGCTCGAGGCGGTCATCGTCGACGCCGTCCTGCGCGACGAGCCCGACGAGGCGCTGCACTCCCGCGCCTCCGCGCTGGGGTGGGGTCAGACCGGAGGGGTGACCGTCGTCGTCGGGACCACGCCGAGCAAGGACCCGGCGGTCGTGGCCAACGCCATCCACCGCATCGGCCGGCACGCAGGCCTGGCGGTGCTCGTCGGCGTGCAGGGCGAACGTCTCGTCGTGATCGTCGGCGGCCTCGACGACCCGCGTCGGGCGGGTGCGATCGTCGCCTCGGCGTTCGGCGTGGGCCCCGTGGTCGTCGGACCCGCCGTCCCGGATCTCGCCTCGGCGACGCGTTCGGCAGCCGCCGCCCTCGGCGGTCTGCGCGCCGCCGCGGCGTGGCCCGACGCACCCCGCCCGGTGGCCGCGGACGACCTGCTGCCCGAGCGCGCGATCGCCGGCGACTCCGGTGCCAAACGACAGTTGATCGAAGACGTCTACCGTCCGCTGCGCGACGCCGGACCGGCCGTCCTGGAGACCGTGGAAGTCTTCCTGGAGCAGACGGCGTCGCTGGAGGCGACCGCCCGACTGTTGTTCGTTCACCCCAACACGGTTCGCTATCGGCTACGGCGTGTGACCGAGGTCACCGGGCATTCGCCCACGATTGCCCGTTCCGCGTTCACGCTGCGTATAGCACTGACCCTGGGAAGACTGGAAATCCAAGACCACGCCTTGTAGGAATCCTACAAACGACGCGCGGCATCTTGGTGTCGCACGTTACGGCGCGCAAGCCCCCGCAGGGGCATGGTTGTCCTGTGCTTGCACTTGTCGCGCCGGGCCAGGGCGCCCAGACCCCCGGATTCCTCGAGCCGTGGCTCGAACTGCCGACGTTCGCCGTGTGCATCGGCGAGCTGTCGGCCGCCTGCGGACTCGACCTCGTCGCGCTCGGCACCAAGGGCGACGCGGACCAGATCCGCGACACCGCGGTCGCCCAGCCGCTGCTGGTGGGCGCCGGTCTCGCGGCCCTCGCGGAGCTGACCGGCGACCCGAGCGCCTTCGGCGTCGCGGCCGGGCACAGCGTCGGCGAGCTCACCGCGGCCGCCGCCGCGGGCGTTCTCACCGCCGAGGAGGCCATGACGCTGGTGGCCGAGCGCGGCCGGGCCATGGCCGAGGCCTCCGCCGTCGTGCCGACCGGCATGACCGCCGTCCTCGGCGGAGACCGCGAGCAGGTGCTCGCCGCCATCGCGGCCGCCGGCCTCACCGCCGCCAACGACAACGGCACCGGTCAGATCGTCGCCGCCGGCACGCTGGCGCAGCTCGAGGCCTTCGCAGCGGAGCCGCCCGCGAAGGCGCGCCTCATTCCCCTCTCGGTGGCCGGCGCCTTCCACACCGTGCACATGGCCCCGGCCGTGGAGCGCATGGCCGCCGCGGCCGCCGCGATCAAGCCCGGCGAACCCTCCCTGGCGCTGCTCACCAACGCCGACGGATCCGTCGTCGACTCGGGCGCCGATTTCCTGGCCCGGCTGGTGAACCAGGTGTCCAACCCGGTCCGCTGGGACCTGTGCAGCGAGACCATGCTGAGCCTCGGCGTCACCGGCATGGTGGAGTTGCTCCCGGGCGGAACGCTCGTGGGTCTCGCGAAGCGCGGGATGCGCGGCGTCGCCGGAGTCGCTCTGAAGACCCCGGACGATCTGGAAGCCGCCCGCGCACTCCTTGCCGAGGGGACATCCGCATGACGGGACCCATCAAGCCCAGCGCGGGCGCAGCGTTCACGCGCATCTACGGAGTCGGCGGGTATCGCCCCGCCCGCATCGTCGACAACCACGAGATCTGCCGACACATCGACTCCGACGACGAGTGGATTCGCGCGCGGTCGGGGATCGTCACCCGCCACTTCGCCGCACCCGAGGAGACCATCCAGGACATGTCCGTGGCCTCCGGCGGCAAGGCCATCGCCGCGGCGGGCATCTCCCCCGAGCAGATCGGCGCCGTAATCGTCGCCTCCTGCACGACGACGATCCAGGTCCCCGCGGCCGCACCCGAGGTCGCCCACCGCCTCGGCGCCGCCAACTCCGCCGCCTTCGACCTCAACATCGCCTGCGCCGGGTTCTGCTACGGCGTCTCGCTGGCCTCCGACGCCGTGCGCGCCGGATCGGCCGAGTACGTGTTGGTGATCGGCACGGAGAAGTTCTCGCCGCTGGTGAACCAGGCCGACCGCGGCATCGCCTTCATCTTCGGCGACGGCTCCGGCGCCGCGGTGATCGGGCCGTCGGACACCCCGGGGATCGGCCCGGTCGTCTGGGGCTCCGACGGCGCGCAGGCCTCGGCGATCACGATGGACGGGGACTGGATCACCAAGGCGGGCGCGGGAGATCGCGCCTACCTGACGATGAACGGCCAGCAGGTCTTTCGCTGGGCCTCCTTCGAGATGGCCCCGGTGGCGCGCCGCGCGGTCGAGGCCGCGGGGCTGTCCCTGGAGGACCTCGACGCCTTCATCCCGCACCAGGCGAACATGCGCATCACCGACGCGATGGCCCGCGCGCTCAAGCTTCCCAAGCACGTGAAAATCGCGCGGGACGTGGTGGAGACCGGCAACACCTCCGCCGCGTCGGTTCCGCTCGCGATGGAGACAATGATCGAGCGCGGCGAAGTCCGCAGCGGCGACACCGCCCTGCTCATCGGGTTCGGCGCCGGACTGAGCTTCGCCGCCCAAGTGGTCACGGTGCCCTGAGTCGCGTCCTGACCTACCGTCAGATTTCCTCTGTCGAACCGCACATCACCCAGAAGGAGTTCCACCATGGCAGCAACCGAGGCCGAAATCGTCGAAGGCCTGGGCGAGATCGTCAACGAGATCGTCGGCATCCCCGCCGAGGACGTCCAGCCGGACAAGGCGTTCATCGCCGACCTGGACATCGACTCGCTGTCGATGGTCGAGGTCATCGTGGCCGCCGAGGAGCGCTTCGGCGTGAAGATCCCGGACGACGAGGTCAAGAACCTCGAGACCGTCGGCGACGCGGTGAAGTTCATCCACGCCAACGCCTAGGACGCGCCGCCGCGACCCCCGGCTGACCCAACGACGACAGCCAGGGGCGCGACCCCCGGGACCGACGAGTCCCACCGCACGTGTTGAAGCCGATCGAGCCCGTCCCCCGGGCTGCCGATGAGGAGCCAGTCATGACCCGCAACGTCGTCGTCACCGGTCTCGGCGCGACTACGCCGCTCGGCGGTGACGTCTCGAGCACCTGGTCCGCGCTGCTGGCCGGGAAGTCCGGCATCGCCACCCTGACCGAGGACTGGGCCGAGCAGCTGCCGGTCCGCATCGCCGGCCGCGTGGCCGTCGATCCCTCCGAGGTTCTCGATCGCGTGCAGGCTCGCCGCATGGACCGCGGCAGCCAGTTCGCGCTGATTGCCGGCCGCGAGGCCTGGGCGGACGCCGGCGGCACCGAGGGCGTGAACGTCGCGCCGGAACGTCTCGGCGTCGTGGTCGCCTCCGGCATCGGCGGGATCATCACCCTGCTCAACACCTACGACGTCCTCAACGCCAAGGGCCCGCGCCTGGTCTCGCCGTTGGCGATCCCGATGCTGATCCCGAACGCCCCGGCGGTCGCGATCGGTCTGGAGATCGGCGCCCGCGCCGGCGTGCACACCCCGGTCAGCGCCTGCGCGTCCGGCGCCGAGGCCCTGTCGATGGGTCTGGACATGATCCGCCTCGGCCGCGCCGACGTCGTCGTGTGCGGCGGCACCGAGGCCGCGATCCACCCCCTGCCGATCGCCGCGTTCGCCGCGATGAAGGCGATGTCGACGCGCAACGACGAGCCCGAGCGCGCCTCGCGCCCCTACGACAAGGCCCGCGACGGCTTCGTGCTCGGCGAGGGCGCGGGCATCGTGGTGCTGGAATCCGAGGAACACGCCAAGGCCCGCGGCGCCAAGATTTACTGCACGCTCGCCGGCTCCGCGATGAGCGCCGACGCGCACCACATCGCCCAGCCCGACCCCGACGGCACCGGCGTGGCCCGCGCGCTGCGCCTCGCACTCGAGGACTCCAAGATCGACCCGGCCACCATCGCGCACGTGAACGCCCACGCGACCTCGACCCCGCAGGGCGACGTCGCCGAGGTGCTCGCGCTGCGCGCGGTGCTCGGGGACCACGTGGACAACATCGCGGTCACCGGCACCAAGTCGATGACCGGCCACCTGCTCGGCGGCGCCGGCGCCATCGAATCGGTGTTCTGCGCCCTGGCCGTGCAGAACCGGCTCGTGCCGCCGACGATCAACGTCGACGACCAGGACGACGAGGCGACCATCGACGTCGTCCGCGTCGAACCCCGCGCGCTGCGCTCGGGCGACGTCGCCGCGCTGAACAACTCCTTCGGCTTCGGCGGCCACAACGTCTGCCTGGTCTTCACCAACTAGCGCGGCTCCCCTTCGAGTCGGCCCCCGCTCCCCGTCCCGGGTGCGGGGGCCGAACCGTTTCCGGGTCGACGGGCGCCGACGCTCCGGTCGGTTCCTGCCCATCGGAGCCGGCGGGCCCCTACGGTGGTCCGGTGGCCGACCCGCACGAGACCGATCCGACCGCCCGCCTGACCCGCCTGCTCGACGGCGGGAGCGTGCTGCCCCTCGGCGGCGGGGGCGAGGACGGGTTCCGCTCGGCCACCGGCACGGTGCACGGAACGCCGGTCGTGGCCTTCGCCTCCGACCCCGCGGTCATGGGCGGCGCGATGGGCGCCGAGGGCTGCGCGGTGATCGAGGAGGCGTACGAGCTCGCCGAGCGCGAACAGTGCCCGGTCGTCGGCCTCTGGCACTCCGGCGGCGCCCGGCTCACCGAGGGCGCCGCGGGGCTGGACGCCGTCGGGCGGGTGTTCACCGCCATGACGCGGGCGTCCGGCCGCCTCCCGCAGATCTCTCTGGTACTCGGCGCGGCCGCGGGCGGCGCCGCCTACGGTCCGGCGCTGACCGACCTGGTCGTGCTGGCGCCGGAGGGCCGGGTGTTCGTCACCGGGCCGGACGTGGTCGCGACCGTCACCGGCGAGTACGCCGACGCGGCACTGCTCGGCGGCCCGGAGCCGCACGGCCGCAAGACCGGTCTGGTTCACCTCGTGGCCGCGGACGTGCAGGAGGCGTTCGACTCCACGCGAACCCTCGTCGACCTGATGGCGCGTCAGGGCCGCATGGACCTCGGCGCGGTCCGCGAGGCCGATCTCGCGGCCGGCCTGCCCGACTCCCCCAGGCGGGCCTACGACGTCCTGCCGGTGGTCCGCGCCCTTCTCGACCCGGGCACCGCACTGGTGCTCCAGGCCGATTTCGCCCCGAACGTGACGACGGCCCTCGGCCGCCTGGGCGGGCGCACCGTCGGCGTGCTGGCGAACAACCCGCTGCGCCTCGGGGGCTGTCTGGACTGGCCGAGCGCGGAGAAGGCGGCGCGCTTCGTGCGCATGTGCGACGCCTTCGGCATCCCCCTGGCCGTCCTCGTCGACGTCCCCGGGTACCTGCCCGGCGTGGGCCAGGAGTGGGACGGGGTCGTGCGCCGCGGCGCGAAACTGCTGCACGCGTTCGCCGCCGCCGTGGTGCCCCGGGTGACCGTGGTAACCCGCAAGGCCTACGGCGGCGCGTACATCGCAATGAACTCCCGCTCCCTCGGCGCGACGAAGGTCTTCGCGTGGCCCGGCGCGGAGATCGAGGTCATGGGACCGGTCGCGGCCGTCCGGATCCTGCACCGCCGCAGGCTCGCGGCCGCCTCGGAGGCCGAGCGCCCGGCCCTGGAGGCCGAACTGGCCGCGGAGCACTCCCGCCGCGGCGGCCGCGAGGCCGCCGGCGCGCGAGGCGTCCGCGACGAGGGGAGCGCCCCGGCCCGCACCCGGGGCGCGGTGGCGGCGGCACTGGCCGCCGCTCTGACCGACCCGCCGACCCGCGCCACCCACGGCAACATCCCGCTCTAGACCCCGAGACGGTCCCCGGTCTCCTCCTCGACCGGGCGCCGCGGAGAGGGCAGGTCCACCGGCGCGGCGCAGGCCCTGCGCAGGCGCGGCGGCAGATCGGCGAGCACGGCGCAGGACTCACAGCACGGGTACCCGCCGCGGGTCGTCGTCGCCGGTGCGGTGACGCAGTTTCCGCACCGGCGAGCCCGGCGCGCTCTCGTGCTCCCCTCCAGCACGGGAACCTGCTGCGGTACGTACTCGGGCGAGTAGTTCACCGATTCGATCCCGGCCACGCGTTGCAGTTCCATCGTGGCCGGACAGCACCCGAACCGGCATGGCTCCGTGCAGGTGCACCCCGGCCCGGGCTGCCCGAAGCCCACGCAGAACGTGCAGTGGCGATAGAACTCCACCAACACCCCCACCCCCGATCGCGTCGTCGGTCCACTGTGGAACACCAAGATTTCCGCGATAAACCGTGTGGCGCGTGTCACGTTGCAGCCCCGTAAAGATTCCCTGGGAACGACCGAGCACCGACCCCGCGCGCCGTGTCGCCACACGTCCACACGTGAAGGCGGCACGGAAAGCCCGCCGCGGTGGGCGCGCTCCCGGTTGTTGGGCCGGCGAGTCTCCGCGCTCGACGGCCGTCGACGCACGGCAAAGGGCCGGTGGATCGAGTCGATCCACCGGCCCTGGGTTGGTGTGGCCGCTGTTGACTAGCCGGGATGGAACTCACCGGGCGGGCGCCCGCGGCCACGTTCTTGGGGAACTACGCTCCGGCCACTTCATTCCCTGTTTCGGCGAACTTCATGCACGTCTGGAGGGTTGCCGGCCTTCTCACAGGTCTCTCGGCGTCTGCGGGCGGCTAGCCGACCCGGTGCAGCCAGCGCACCGGCGCGCCCTCGCCCGCGTTGCGGAAGGGCTCGAGTTCGTCGTCCCACGGCTGACCGAGGAGCAGTTCGACCTCGTCGGCCATGTCGAGGTCCTCGGTGTCGCGGGCGCGCAGGACGGCCATGCGAAGCCGGTCCTCGTTGATCATGATGTCGCCGTGGACGCCGATGGAGGCGTGGTAGACGCCCAGGGTCGGGGAGAAGCTGTACCGCGAGCCCTCGTGCCCGGCGCACGGCTCTTCGGTGACCTCGAAGCGGATTCCATGGGGGCGCAGCGCCGAGGCGAGCAGCGCCGCAGTGCCCGGCTCGCCCTGCCAGGACAGCTCGGTGCGCCACTGCTGCGGCGCGATCGGCTGGGGCGTCCAGTCGCACTTGACCGGTACCCCAAGGACGCCCTGCACCGCCCACTCGACGTGGGAACACATGGCGGACTGTGCGGAGTGCACGTAGAGCACTCCACGAGTGATGGGCACGGACTTCCTCCTGGGTTTCGCTTCGGCCGAGAGACGCCTTCCCCAGCGGTCTCGAGCTTCCGGCGGTCCAGGTGGAGCCAGTTGGTGTAGCGGGCGCAATTCTGCCCAATTGTGACGGAAACGCAAAAGCCCGCCACGCCGGTCAAATCTTGCGGATCACTCGTTCGAGTGACGCAGACCGGGGTAGAGCCCTCGGCCTAGACGACGTTCGAGCTGTTCTTGCGGCGACGACCGGGCACCTTGGCGATGCCCAGGCGCGGCCCGGCGATGAGGCCGGCGTGGTAGCGGTTGGACCAGTCGACGAACTCTTCGGCCGGCATCGGGCGCCCGAGGTGGTAGCCCTGGGCGGCCTGCACGCCGAGTTCGGCGAGCGCGTTCCAGGTCGCCTCGTCCTCGACGCCCTCGGCCACGATGGCGATGCCCATGTTGGTCGCGAGGTCGGCGATGGACCGGACGATCATCATCACCTTCGGCTCGGCGACGATCCGCGAAATGAACTCGCGGTCCAACTTCACCTCGTCCACGGGCAGGCGGCGCAGGTAGGCCAGCGAGGAGTAGCCGGTCCCGAAGTCGTCGATCGACAACCGCACGCCGAGGGCGCTCAGGCGGTACAGCAGCTCGATCGCCTGCGGGCTGTCGGCCATCAGAGAGGTCTCGGTGATTTCGATCGTCAGCAGGTTCGCCTGGACGCCGGCCCGGGCCAGCGCGGCGTCGACGGTGTCGACGAAGCTCGGGTCCTTGAGGCTGCGAGGGGAGACGTTGACCGCGACGCCGGTCTCGATGCCGCTGTGCTGCCATGCCGCGCAGGCCGACAGGGCGGCGTCGAGCATGGCCTCGGTGAGGCCGCCGATCATGCCGTTGGCCTCGGCGATGGGCAGGAACTCCGCCGGTCCGCGAACGCCGTCGACCGGGTGGCGCCAGCGCGCGAGCGCTTCGACGCCGACGACGCGGCCGTCGGCGAGGGCCGCCTTGGGCTGCACCCAGGCCTCGATGCCGCCGTCCTTGATGGCCTCGCGCAGATCCGAGACCAGGGTCAGCCGGCTCGGGCTCGCGGCGGCCTGCAGGCCGTCGTCGTAGAGGCGGACGCCGCCGCCGTTGGCCTTGGCCGCGTACATGGCGACGTCGGCGCGCTTGAGCAGGCCGGAGGCGTCCTCGGCGTGGGCCGGGGCCATCGCTACGCCGATGGACGCGGAGACCTCGACGCTGACCCCGTCGACGCGGGTGGGCGAGGCGAGCGAGGCGATGAGCTCGTCGGCCAGCGCCGTGGCGGCGCCGGCGTCGACGACGTCGGTGAGCAGCATCGCGAACTCGTCGCCGCCGAGGCGGGCGACCAGGGCGCGGCCGGCCGCGGCGACGACGAACTGACGGGCGACCGTGCGCAGCAGTTCGTCGCCGTGCTGGTGGCCGAGGGTGTCGTTGACCTCCTTGAACCCGTTGAGGTCGGAGATCATCACCGCGCAGCCGACCGAGCGGCCGGTGCGGACGTCGGAGATGGCCGCGTCGAGCTCCTGCTGGAGCAGGTGGCGGTTGGGCAGGCCGGTGAGGGTGTCGTGGTGCGCCTCGTGCGAGAGGCGGGCGATGAGGCTGCCGGACTTGAGCGCGACGCCCGCGTGGTTGGCGACGGTCTCGAGCAGGCGCACGTCTCCGGAGTCGTACCCGCGGACCTCGCCGAGGCGGTTGGCGACCGAGAGCGTGCCGACGATGGCGCCGTCCATGTGCAGCGGGACGAGGATGGCCTCGCGCAGGCCGTGCTCGTCGAGCCACGCACGCTGGGTCGACTCGCGGGTGTTGCGGGCGATCAGGATCGAGCGGCGGTGCTTGCGCACGCGTTCGACGACCGGGTCGTTGAGCTGACCCTCGGTGACGGGGACCCGCTGGAAACCGTCGCCGAGCAGGGTCATCCGGTGCGGCGCGAGCGCGCCGGGGAAGTCGGCGCCGAGGAACTCTGCGCGGTCGGCGCGCAACAGCTGACGGGCCTGTTCCAGCACCGAGCGCAGCACGGTGTCGACGTCGTGGGCGCCGGAGACGACCTCGGAGAAGTGGTAGAGCTGCTCGAGGCTCTCGTGACGCTCGCGGAGCGAGGCGTAGGCGCGGTAGGCCAGCAGCAGCAGGGCGCCCGCCGCCTCGACGAGGAAGGCGCTGCGGACGTCGTAGGAGATGGCGGTCGCCGCGACGAGGCCGACGGTGCCGACGGCGGCGGCGAGGACGCCGGCGGCGGCGATCTCGCGGAGCACGCGGCGCAGCTTGACCGAGTTCTCGTAGCAGGCGATGGCCATCGTCGTGGCGATCGCATCGAAGGTGCCCGCGGCGACGAGCGCGGCGAAGACGCCCGCCCAGGCCTGTGGGCCGGTGGAGATGTCCGCGTAGGTGAGCGACCAGACGAACAGCGCGAGGCTGCCGGAGGCGAGGACCAGCGCGGTGTTGAACGCGACCTTGATCGGCGCCTGACGGCGCTGGAGGGTGAAGACGAGGAAGGACCCGAGGACCCGGCCGACGAGCAGGGCGGCGGGCTCGGCCATGAACAGCCCGACGACGAGCGGGATCTCGGACAGCGACACCGTCTGGGCTTCGCGCTGGACCTGGATGTGCAGCACCACGGCTTCGGCGGCGGCGAACATCAGCACCATCGACCACCAGGGCAGCCACACCGGCCGGTCCAGGCCCGGGGCCTGCAGGGCGTCGGTGTGCTGGAGCAGCAGGTAGGTCACGCCGAGCAGCACGCCGACGAGGCCGAGGACACGCCACGTGCGGCGCCGGGTGCCCAGAACGCCGAGCGGACCCGCCGACTCGTCCTGGGCCGTCGACACCGCCGCCCGCATGCGACGGTTCTTTGCCCGCCGGGAGGCGACCGCGACGTCTGCCACGTCAGCTTCACCTCGATCGATGTTTGGGGCGTGTTCGGCCACGCGCGTCCTGGTTTCGACGCGCTTCCCACGATCGCCGTTCCGTCCCCGGCTGCGCAGGGGCCGAAGGGGGGACCCCACATCGGCCGTTCGGCCCCCTCCCCGCCCAAGTCCGACAAATCGCCCACCCGACGGCATCGAGCCGTGGAATTTCGCTTCTGGGCGGCGTCTGGGAACAGATGCGCTTCATCCGAAGTTCACATCACGGAGATACCAACGCCACGCCGCGACGCCATTGTCGAGTTCCAGCGTTCGGGTTAGCGTGACGGCCTTCCCGGACCCAGAACTCGGACGGCGCTACCGCGCCGGAGAGGACTATTCAGTGTTCCCCGCAACTCGCTCTCGACTCGGCACGATCACCGCGTTGGCTTTCGACGCGACGTTGACGGTGCTTTCGGAGCCCATTCATCGGGGTTCTCTCGCCAACGCGCGCAACGCCCTCGAGGCACGTCGCACGGAGGATCTGGCCGCTCAGGCGAACTGGCGCCAGTTCTCCGATCGCAACGCCCTCCCGACCGTCGCGGCCCGGCCGCGAGTCATGGTCTGAACGACCGTCCAGAAATAGGACGACGTTCCACCGCACCGAAGCATTAGATTCGGCCCTGCAATGGCGGGGAACTCTGCAAGCTTCGACGTCGACCTGCTCCGCAGGCGGCTGGCGGAGCTGTCGCTACGCGACGCCCATCAATTGGGGCGGCGCCTCGAACGACTCACTCGTTCCAAAGAAGCCCGGCGCGGCGACACCGACGCGTCGGGCTTCTTCGCGGAACTCGAGAGCGCCGAGGCGCGCATCGCCGCGCGCGCGGCCTCGGTACCCGTGCCGAGCTATCCCGAAGAGCTGCCGATCACCGCGCACCTCGAGAGCATCCGCGACGCGCTGCGGGAACACCAGGTCGTCGTCGTCGCCGGCGAGACCGGTTCGGGCAAGACCACCCAGCTGCCCAAGCTCTGCCTGGACCTCGGCCGGGGCGTGCGCGGCCAGATCGGGCACACCCAGCCGCGACGCCTCGCGGCCCGCACGGTCGCGGACCGCGTCGCCGAAGAGTTGGGTACCGACCTCGGGGACCTCGTCGGGTACACGGTCCGGTTCAACGACCGGGTGAAGCCGCAGACGCTGATCCGGGTGATGACCGACGGCATCCTGCTGACCCAGATCCGCAGCGACCCGCGGCTGCTGAGCTACGACACCCTCATCGTCGACGAGGCCCACGAGCGCAGCCTCAACATCGACTTCATCCTCGGCTACCTGCACCGCCTGCTTCCGACCCGCCCGGACCTGAAGCTGGTCGTCACCTCGGCGACGATCGACACCGCGCGGTTCGCGGAGCACTTCGCCACCTCCGTCGGCACGGTGCCGGTGGTCGAGGTGTCCGGGCGCGGGTATCCCGTCGAGCTTCGGTACCGGCCCCTTCCGGCGGACGGCGAGGACGAGGCGCGAGACCAGGCAACAGCGGTGTGCGAGGCCGTCGACGAACTCCTCGGCGAGGGCCCCGGCGACGTGCTGGTGTTCCTGTCCGGCGAGCGGGAGATCCGCGACACCGCCGACGCCCTGTCCGCCTCGCTGAGGACGCGCCCCGGCGGGATGCCCGTCGAAGTCCTCCCCCTCTACGCGCGGCTGTCCGTCGCCGAACAGCACCGGGTGTTCGCCCCGCACCCCGGGCGCCGGGTCGTGCTCTCGACCAACGTCGCCGAAACCTCGCTGACCGTTCCGGGCATTCGGTACGTCGTCGACGCGGGTACCGCGCGCATCTCCCGGTACAGCGTGCGCCGCAAGGTGCAGCGCCTGCCGATCGAGCCGGTCTCGCAGGCCTCGGCGAACCAGCGCTCCGGCCGCTGCGGACGCGTCGCGCCGGGCGTCGCGATCCGCCTCTACGACGAGACGGACTTCCTCGCGCGGCCGGCGTTCACCGAACCGGAGATCCTGCGGACCAACCTCGCCTCGGTGATCCTGTCGATGGCCACGGCCGGGCTCGGAGACGTCGCGGACTTCCCGTTCCTCGATCCGCCGGATCGGCGGGCCATCGCCGACGGCGTCCAACTCCTGGAAGAACTCGGGGCGCTGGCGAACGGGGAGATCACCGAACTCGGCCGTCGCCTCGCCGTCCTGCCCGTCGACCCGCGCCTCGGGCGAATGATCCTCGCGGCGGACGACCTCGGCGCGCTGCGCGAGGTCATCGTCGTCGCGGCGGCGCTGTCCATCCAGGATCCGCGCGAGGCGCCCGCCGACAACCGCGAGGCGGCTCGGGCGATGCACGCCCGGTTCAACGACGACGCCTCCGACTTCGTGTCGTGGCTGAACCTGTGGTCCTACCTGCGCGAGCAACAGCAGGAGCGCAGCTCGGCGAGCTTCCGCAAGATGTGTCTCAAGGAGCACCTGCACTGGCTGCGCATCCGGGAGTGGCAGGACCTCGTCGCCCAACTGCGCGAGGTCGCCGGATCGATCGGGCTGCGGTGGAACTCCAACCCCGCGGGGCCCGCGCAGGTCCACGAGGCGATGCTGACCGGGTTGCTCACCAACGTGGGCATGAAGGATCCGCAGGCAACGGACGGGTCGTTCCTCGGCCCGCGCAACGTGCGGTTCGCGATCTTCCCGGGCTCCTCGCTCTCGCGGCGCGCGCCCCGCTGGGTGATGGCCGCGGAGCTCGTCGAGACCTCGCGCCTGTTTGCGCGAACGGTCGCGAAGGTGGAGCCGGAGGCGATCGAGGCCGCCGCCGCGCACGTGGTCACCCGGACCTACTCCGAGCCGCACTGGGAGCGTCGCCGCGGCGGCGTGGTGGCGCTGGAGCGGGTGCTGCTCTACGGGCTGCCGCTGGTGGTCGGGCGCAAGGTCGACTACGCACGGATCGACCCGGTCCTGTGCCGCGAGGAGTTCATCCGCCACGCACTGGTGGAGGAGGACTGGGACTCCCATCACCGCTTCCTCGCGCACAACAAGAGGCTGCGCGCGCAGGCCGTCGAACTCGAGGAGCGGTCCCGCCGCCGGGGCCTGGTGATCGACGACGAGGCCCTCTACGCCTTCTACGACGCGAAGATCCCCGCCGACGTGGTCTCGGGCCGCCACTTCGACGGCTGGTGGAAGAAGCGCAAGCGCAACCACCCCGACGACCTCGACCTGAACCTGGCGATGCTGCAGTCCGCGGCCGCGGCCGAGATCGCGCCCGAGGACTTCCCCGACACCTGGTCGCACGGCGGCGAGGAGTTGGCGCTGCACTACGAGTTCGCGCCCGGGGAGGTCCTCGACGGCGTGACCGTCGAGGTGCCGCTCGCGGTGCTGAACCGCATCGATCCGACGACCTTCGACTGGGGCGTGCCGGGGCTGCGCGAGGAACTCGTGACGGCGCTGATCCGCAGCCTGCCCAAGGGAATCCGGCGCAGCTTCTCCCCCGCCGCCTCCTTCGCCGCGGCCGCGCTGCCGCGGCTGAACCCCGCCGAGGGCGGCTCGATCCTGATTCAACTCGCACGCGACCTGACCGCGGCGGGCAGCGTGACGGTGACGCCGGAGGACTTCGACGTCGAGCGCGTCCCGACCTGGCTGCGTCCGACCTTCCGGGTCCGCGGAACCGGCGGCGCGGCCCTGGGCCAGGACAAGGACCTCGCCGCGCTGCAGCGCAAACACAGCCCCGACCTCCGCGCCCTGGTCTCGGCGGGCACCGCGGAACTCGAGCGTGCGAACCTGGCGGGCTGGCCCGACCTCGCGCAGATTCCGGTCACCCACGAGCACGTGGTCGACGGTCGGATCGTGCGCGGCTACCCGGCGCTGGTCGTCGAGGCCAACGGGGCCGTGGCCCTGCGGGTGCTCACCGACGCCCACCAGGCCGAGACCGAGTTGGCGCTCGGCGTTCGCCGACTGCTGATGCGCGCGGTGGGCTCGCCTGTCAAGAGTCTGCTCGGAGAACTGACGACGGCTCAGAAGCTGGCGCTCGCGAGCGCTCCGCATGCGAACGGCGCCGTGCTGTGGGAGGACGCCACCGCTGCGGCGGTCGATGCGATCGTCGCAGCGCACGGCGGCCCGGCCCGGGACCGCAACGGCTTCGAGGTACTGACCACCGCGGTGCGGGGCCAGTTGCGCGAGCGCCTGCGCGAGGTCCTCAAACACGCCGTGAAGATTCTGACGGCGGCTCAACAGGTGGACCGCGACCTGGCCGCCGCGGCGAACGGTCCGTTCAAGGAGGCCATCGCCGACGCCCGCGAGCAGTACGACGCCCTGCTGTACTCCGGCTTCGTGGCCGAGACGGGCCTCGCCCAACTGCCGCACCTTCCCCGCTACCTGCAGGGCATCGCCCGCCGCCTCGAACGCCTGCCCGCGGACCCGGTGCGCGACGCCGCCCGCACCGCCACGGTCCGTCAACTGTCCCGGGAGTACGCACAGTTGGTCGGCGCCCTGCCCTCCTCCCGCCGCCGAGACCCCGACGTCGTCGAGATTCGCTGGCTGATCGAAGAGTTGCGGGTCAGCCTGTTCGCGCAGATGCTGGGCACGGCGGTCCCCGTCTCGGAAAAGCGCATCCTCAAGGCGATGGACGACGTCGAAGCCGCCGAGTAGCGCGCCCGGGCACCGCCGCCACTAGCCCGGCGGCGGGTTGAGCAGTTGGTCGACCGGGGCGAAGTCGTCGCGCAGCACTCGTGCGCCGCCCGCGAAGGTCGCGACGTCGGCCCCCGTCCGCACGACGTACTGCGGGGCGTCGCGGCCGACCGCGTCGGCGAAGGAGGGCAGCGGTGCGTCGGAGGCGACCAACAGGATGTTGCCGCCGCCGAAGGTGTCGAGCACCTCCGGCGAGGCGACCACGGCGACGTTGCGGAACACCGACGCGATCGTGGCGACTTCGGCTCGGGCGAAGTGCGCCGGGGTGTAGTCGATGACGTTGACCAGGTACACCCCGTCCGGGCCGAGGATGCGCCGGACCTCGCGCACGACCTCACGCGTCGTCAGGTGCCACGGCACCGAAATTCCACCGAACGCGTCCATGACCACCAGGTCGCGTGTTTCGTCGCCCTGGTCCGACAGCGCCAGGCGCCCGTCGCGCACCGACACCTCGATCCCGTTGCCGGTGACCAGACCCAGCCGTTCGCGGGCGAGATCCACGACCCCGCCGTCGATCTCGACGACGAGGTTGTCGCTGCCCGGCCGGGTGGCGGCGAGGTAGCGCGGCAGCGTCGCGGCGCCGCCGCCGACGTGCAACGCCTTCAGGGGCGCCCCGGCCGGACGCATGGCGTCCACCACCGCGGCGAACGCGCGGATGTAGGCGAACTCGAGGTGACGCGGGTCGGCCAGGTCGACGTAGGAGTGCCGCAGGGTGTCCAACTGCAGGGTCCGTCCGGTCGCCCTGTTCGGATCGACCACGACGCTCGCGCAGTGGTAGGCGGTCTCGACGTCGCAGGGTTGCGGCGCGAACAGCGTCGCCGCGCCCAGCACCGTCGCGCCGACGCCGCCGGCGCCGGCCGCGGGCAGTTCCGAACGCAGGCACATCGCAAGACCGAGGCCGATCAGACCGAGCCCGAGCACGAACAGGATGCGGGAGACCGGGGCCGCGGACACCAGCAGGAATCCGGTCAGGAAGGTGCCGAACAGCGCTCCGAGCGTGCCGAGCCCCGAAAGGCTTCCGACGACCGAGCCGGTCCGGGCCAGCGACCCCAGTTGGGTCTTGACCACGATGGGACTGACTGCGGACAGCAGCGCGGCGGGCACGAACACGGCCAGGGCCGTGATGGCGAACACGGCCCCGTCGTCCGCGTTCTCGATCGCCTCGCCGACGGCGCGCACGGTGGGCGCGACGAACAGGATCAGCCCGCCGCCGCCGACGAGCAGCGGCCCGAGGAGTCGGCGCGGGTTCAGTCGGTCGGCGGCGAGACCACCGGCCCACGAACCGAGCGCGATGGCGCCGAGGGCCATGCCGATCACCGCCGTGCTGACCTCGAGGGTGATGCCGACGTAGGGCGCAACCAGCCGCAGACTGAGGATCTCCAGGACCAGTACCGCAGCCGAGGAGACGAAGACCAGGACGGCCGCGAGGATCGAGTTCACGCCTCTTCCTACCTTTCCAAGCCGGCAGTTGCCTCTAGTCGGACAGGAAGCCGTCGGCGACGAGTTCGCGAACCACCGGCAGCAGCCGCGCGCGCAGCTCGGAGGCGGACTCGCCCAGAACCTCCGCGACGGCGTCGATCAGGACGCCGAGCGGGACGTCCCCGTCGCAGGCGCCGACGAGCGCGGCGGTTGCCGTGTCGACCCCTCGTTCGCGGTGTAGCCCGTTGGTCTGATGCAGAGTCACCTTCTCCGGGTCTTCGAAGCCGGGCGGGCCGACGTGCCCTTGGACGACGTCGCGCCCGACCCACAGGCGCGCGGCCAGCAGAGCGGCGTCGTCGCGGTGGCGGTGCAGCCAGTCCCAGCGGTCCAAGGTCTCGGCGACGTGCGGGCCGAGAGGGCGCGCCACGGGCTGCGGCCAGTCCTCGACGACCTGGGTCGGGACGGCGGCGTCGGTACGGTGCAGCACGATCCAGCCGAAGCCGACGGCTTCGATGCCCGCCTCCTCCAAGCGGGTCAGCCAGGCGTCGTAGCGGTCGAGGTAGTCGGGCGCGGCGACGTCGCCGCAGTCGTGCAGCCACAGCGACACGTAGGCGGCGGGGTCCAGCGTCTCGCGCTGCAGCACCCACGCGTCCACTCCGGGCGGCAGCCAGCCGGCCACCTGCTCGCGCCAGTCGCGACCGCGCCGGTGGGCCCAGTTCGCGAGCAGTTGACAGCGACCGCCTGGGTTGAGGCGCTGCGGCGCGGCGGCGACCAGGGAACGGCACAGGCCGTCCTCGGCGGCGCCGCCGTCGCGGTAGACCCGGTGTCCGGCGCCGGTCCCGCCCCCGCCGATCGCAAACGGCGGGTTGGCGACGATCAGGTCGAACCGCTCGTCGGCCACCGGCTCGAACCCGGCGCCGTGGCGCAGGTCGAGGGACACCCCCGAGAGACCCGCGCTGAGCCTGGCGAGGTCGAGGGCACGCGGCAGCAGGTCGGTGGCGACGACCCGATCGGCGTGCCGGGAAAGGTGCAGCGCCTGCACCCCGCAACCGGTCCCGACGTCGAGGGCGGACGCCACCGGCTGACGAATCGTCAGCTCGGCAAGCGACATCGAGGCGCCACCGATGCCCAGGACGTGCTCGGGCTGGACCGGCCGCACCCTGGCGTCGAGGCCGGTGCCGAGGTCGGAGACCACGTAGAAGCCTTCGTCGTGGGGACGCACGTCGAGTGCCGCCCGGACCTGCTCCCCATCGGCTCGAACGAGTCCGCACGTCTGGGCGGCCGCCAACGGCAGCGCGCCCTTGGCCGCCGCCGCGTCTACCTCCTGTTGGAGCAGGAAGAGCCGGACCAGGGTCGCGAGCCGATCGCCCGGATCCCGCTCGGCGCAGGCGCGGCGGGCCGGAACGGTCTCGTTGCGCGAGAGTGCCGCGACGGCGACGTTGCCGAGAAGGTCGGCGACTCCGTCGGCGGTGTAGTCGGCGCGCTCGAAGGCCTCGCGCAGGTGGTCGAGATCGGTGAAGGACACGCACCCATCCTTCCCGACGCCGCCTCGTTCGGCCGCCCGCCGCTTCGGGGGGTCGCCGGGGTGCGGCGCGCCCCGACTGTCAGGATGAAGCCGTGGCGAAACACGAGGACGACATCGAGCGTCTGCTGGCGGAGGCCGAGGGGGCTATCGGCGGTCGAGGCGCCCGGACGCCGGCGCGCGGCGAGCCCGCGCCCGCACGCGCGCCGGGCAAGCTCGAGATGTCCGCCCGCGTCGGGGCGGTGGCCGGTGCGCTGGCCGCGGCGGTCGTGTTCGGGCTGTTCGCGGTACTGCCGTTCTTCGGCGCCTTCTCCGGCGCCGCCGGGGCGTTCGTGGCCACGTTCTTCATCGTGTCCGCACAGCGCTTCACCGGACGCAGGAAGAAGTAGCCCGCCCCTACTTCTTGCCGGGCAGCTTCACCGACACGGAACGGACGCCGTCGCGACGACGGGTGCCCTTGCCCGTGTAGGCCAGCAGGGCCAGGCCCGGCAGCACCTCGACGGCGGAGCCGGTGGCGAGCAACTCGTCGAGATCGGTCGGGCCCTCGGCGTCGATCCCCAGCTCGACCAGCACCTCCTCGGTGGCGATCTCGACCGGGATCAACGCGAGCGGCGCGGCCAGCTTCACCCGAGAGGCCTTGACGGCCCGATGCACGGCGGCGACGTCCGACCCGGCGATGGCCCATCCCTCTTCGCCGGCGGCCAGGACGAGCGCGTTCGCCAGCGCGTACTGGCCCTCGTCGCTGATCGGCGACAGATCGGCGTGGAGGCCGGAGCCCAGCGCGGTGAGGACGGTGAAGAGATCGAGCTCCACGAGCTCGGGATTCTGGGAGTCGGCCATGTGCCCAGGGTAGCCAAGAGGCAAATGGCTCCCGAACCCACGAACAGGTGTGACCTTCTTCGACGGCTACTGCTTCGCCCGCCTCCCTGGTCACTCGTGCGCCGCTAGCGCAGTAGCGCACCGTCTACTCGCGAGTAGCCGTTCGGGTGCCCACGCGGCCGGGCTCGGACCGCTTCGAAAAACGGGGAGGGTACCGAGGGCGATGCCGCCGGACCCAAGCAGCCGCTGGGCTAGCAGCAGCCGCCGGTGGTGACCCCGCCCACCCACACGTAGCAGCAGCCCGCGGCGCGCCACTTTGTGCCGC
>JBQTIB010000118.1:0-14871 GCA_052389435.1 Sporichthyaceae bacterium
GGGTGTCACCCCGAACTCCCCCCGCGGGCCCAACTTTTCGGTCGTGGGGGCGCGGGCGATCGCCACGCCCGGGTATTCGCCCCGCGGGCCGCGGCCCCCCGGGGGGGGGCCCCCGGCCGCGGCTGCCGAGATGGGCGTCCACGGTCCGCTCGCGGGGTCGCGAGATGGGCGTCTACGGTTCGCTCGCGCGCTCGCGAGGTGCGCGTCCACGGTTCGCTCGCGCGCTCGCGAAATGCCGGCGAAACACCCGGCCAGCACAATGACGGCGGGTCTCGTACGGCCGCGTAGGCCGTGGGCAGAGAATGGAGCCATGGACAAGCAGACCGAGTTCGTGCTGCGCACCCTCGAGGAGCGCGACATCCGTTTCGTCCGGCTCTGGTTCACCGACGTGCTCGGGTTCCTGAAGTCGGTCGCGATCGCGCCCGCCGAGCTCGAATCGGCCTTCGCCGAGGGCATCGGCTTCGACGGCTCCGCCATCGAGGGCTTCGCCCGCGTGCACGAGTCCGACATGCTTGCCAAGCCGGACCCGTCGACCTTCCAGGTGCTGCCGTGGCGCACCGAGGCGCCGGGCACCGCGCGCATGTTCTGCGACATCCTGATGACCGACGGCGCCGCTAGCTACGCCGACCCGCGCCACGTCCTGAAGCGGACCCTCGCGAAGGCCTCGGACCTCGGCTTCACCTTCTACACCCACCCGGAGATCGAGTTCTACCTGCTCGAGAAGCGCCCGGGCCAGGGCGAGAAGCCCGTGCCGATCGACAACGGCGGGTACTTCGACCACACCACCCACCGAGCCGGCTTCGACTACCGCCGCCAGGCCATCACGATGCTCGAGAACATGGGCATCTCGGTGGAGTTCAGCCACCACGAGGGCGGACCCGGCCAGCAGGAGATCGACCTGCGCTACGCCGACGCGCTCACCACCGCGGACAACATCATGACCTTCCGCACGGTCATGAAGGAGGTCGCGCTCGAACTCGGCGTCTACGCCTCCTTCATGCCCAAGCCCTTCACCGAGCACCCCGGCTCGGGCATGCACACGCACGTCTCGCTGTTCGAGGGCGACCGCAACGCCTTCCACGAGGCCGGCGCCGAATACCACCTGTCCAAGGTCGGCCGCTCCTTCATCGCGGGCCTGCTCCGCCACGCCGCCGAGATCACCGCCGTCACCAACCAGTGGGTGAACTCCTACAAGCGCCTCTGGGGCGGCGGCGAGGCTCCGGCGTACATCTGCTGGGGTCACAACAACCGCTCCGCGCTGGTGCGGGTGCCGATGTACAAGCCCACCAAGGGCCAGTCGACCCGCGTGGAGATTCGCTCGCTCGACCCGTCCTGCAACCCCTACCTGTCCTACGCGCTCCTGCTCGCGGCCGGGCTCAAGGGCATCGAGGAGGGCTACGAACTCCCGGCCGAGGCCGAGGACGACGTGTGGTCGCTGTCCTCCGCGGAGCGTCGCGCCCTGGGCATCGAACCGTTGCCGCAGAATCTGGCCGAGGCCATCGCACTGATGGAGCGCAGCGAACTGGCCGCGGAGACGCTCGGCGAGCACGTGTACGACTTCTTCCTGCGCAACAAGCGCCGGGAGTGGGAGGAGTACCGCAGCCAGGTGACTCCGTTCGAGCTCGACCGGTACGTAGCACTCCTCTAGGTATTCCGGCAGCCGCCCCGACCGCCGAGCGTCGACGCCCCACCGGTCGGGGGCGAGCCGGTGGGTAGCTTGGGGTCGTGACTTCGCCCGACGCGCATCCCGGTGCGCGCACCGCCGGAGTGGGCGCCGAGTTGGCGCGGCTCGGTTTCACCGACGTGCCGGCGGCGCTGCAGCGCATTGCAGACTCTCCGCTGGAGATCGGCGAGATCCCGGGGCTGGTCGCCGCCCTCGGCGAAGCCGCCGATCCGGACCAGGCGCTCGATGCCCTCGACCGCCTGGCCCGCGCCGAGGAACCGGCCGAGTTGCGCGCCGCGCTCGCGCTCAACGCGGGCCTGCGTTCGCGGCTGATCGCGGTGCTCGGGGCCTCGGTCGCGCTCGGCGATCACCTCGTTCGCCATCCCGACGACTGGCGCCTCCTCGAACCCGAGCCGGCCGGTCCGCGCGGCGCCGCGGTGTTGCGCACCGGCCTGCTCACCGCGGTCGGGGCGGACCCGTACGCCCCCGATCCCATCGCCGATGCGAGCGATCTGGAGGTCTACTCCGACCTGCGAGTCCAGTACCGCCGCAGCGTCCTGACCCTGGCCGCCCGGGACCTCACCGGTGTCGCCGACCTCGAGGAGGTCGCCGCCGAACTCGCGGACCTGGCCGCGGGCACTCTCGACGCAGCCCTGGCGGTGGCGCGAGCGGCCCTGAACGACGACGACGAGCCGTGCCGGTTCGCCGTGATCGGCATGGGCAAGTGCGGCGGTCGGGAGCTCAACTACGTCAGCGACGTCGACGTCGTCTTCGTGGCGGAGGCCACCGAGGGCGGCGAGGAGGCTGCAGCGCTCAAGACCGCGACGAAGCTCGCGACGACGCTGATGAAGGTCTGCGGCGAAGCCACCCCGGAGGGTGCGATCTGGCCGGTGGACCCGGCGCTGCGCCCTGAGGGCAAGGCCGGGCCGTTGGTGCGCACCGTCGCCTCGCACGCGGCCTACTACGAACGCTGGGCGCAGACCTGGGAGTTTCAGGCGCTGCTCAAGGCGCGCCCGGTCGCCGGCGATCTCGGCCTCGGCGAGAAGTACATGGACGCGATCAGCCCGCTGGTGTGGAAGGCGGCCGGGCGGGAGAACTTCGTCCACGACGTGCAGGCGATGCGGCGCCGCGTGGAGTCCACGCTGTCCGCGGGGGCCGCCGAACGTCAGCTCAAGCTCGGGCCCGGGGGCCTGCGCGACGTCGAGTTCGCCGTCCAACTGCTCGAACTCGTCCACGGCCGGGCCGACGAGAGCCTGCGCACCGGCAACACCCTCGGGGCGTTGGCCGCGCTGGCCCGCGGAGGCTACGTCGGCCGGGACGACGCCGCCGAGTTCGGCGACGCCTACCGGTTCCTGCGCACCCTGGAACACCGCATCCAGATGCACCGGCTGCGGCGCACGCACGTGCTGCCCGACGCCGAGAACGAGCTGCGGCGCCTCGGCCGTTCGCTGGGACTGCGCAACAATCCCGCCGCCGAACTGACCGACACCTGGCGCAGGCACACCCAGCAGGTGCGGCGCCTGCACGAGAAGCTGTTCTACCGTCCGCTGCTCACCGCGGTCGCGCGCCTGGCCGGTCCCGAGTCCCGGCTGACGGTGGAGGCGGCACGCGCTCGACTTTCGGCCCTGGGCTACGCCGATCCGCCCGGCGCGCTGCGTCATCTGGAGGCGTTGACCGCAGGGCTGTCGCGGCGCGCGTCGATCCAACGCACCCTGCTGCCCGTCATGCTCGGCTGGTTCGCCGACGCGGCCGACCCCGACGCCGGACTTCTGGCGTTCCGTCAGGTCTCCGACGCGCTCGGCGCGACGCCCTGGTACCTGCGCCTGCTGCGGGACGAAGGCCAGGCGGCGCAGCGCATGGCCACGGTGCTCGCCGGCTCGCGGTTCGTCGCCGACCTGCTGTCCGGGGCCCCGGAGGCCGTCGCGATCCTCGCCGCCGACGCGGACCTGGTCCCGCGCTCGCTGGAGGCGTTGGCGAACGAGGCCGCCTCCGCGACGGGCCGAGCGCGCAGCCCGGAGGACGCGGTGCTCGCCGTGCGCGGCATCCGCCGCCGCGAACTGTTCCGAATCGGTGCCGCCGACGTGCTCGGCAATCTCGACGTCGCCGTGGTCGCGGACGCGCTGAGCAACGTCGCGGCGGTGACCCTGCGCGGTGGGCTGGACGGGGCGATCCGTGCGGTGGCGGAGAAGCAGCCCGTGCCGGTCCGCTTCGCAATCGTCGCGATGGGCCGCCTCGGGGGACACGAACTGGGGTATTCCAGCGACGCCGACGTGGTATTCGTCTACGACCCGGAGCCGGACGCAGACGAACGCGAGGCCACCGAGGCCGCGAACGCGATCGCCAACGAACTGCGTCGGCTCCTGCACGTCTCGATGTCCGAGCCGGGGCTCGAGGTCGACGCGGACCTGCGTCCGGAGGGCCGCAACGGCCCGCTCGTTCGCTCCATCGCCTCCTACGAGCAGTACTACGCCCGCTGGTCCAGCGTATGGGAGGCGCAGGCCCTGCTTCGGGCCGAGTACATCGCCGGGGACACCGACGTGGGAGAGCGCTTCACGGCACTCGTCGATCCAATTCGCTATCCCGCAACGGGTCTGACGGAGGATCAGGTACGAGAGATTCGCCGAATCAAGGCGCGGGTGGAGAACGAGCGAATGCCGCGCGGGGCAGACCCGAAGCTGCACACCAAGCTCGGCCGCGGCGGGCTCGCCGACGTGGAGTGGGTCGCGCAACTGCTCTGCCTGCAACACGCGGCGAAGATTCCCGAACTGCGAACCACGCGCACGCTCGAGGCCTTGGCGGCCGCCGAGGCCGCGGGCCTGCTCGCGCGGGCCGACGCCGAGGTCCTCACCGAGGCGTGGCGCACGGCCACTCGCGTGCGCAACGCGATCATGCTGGTCCGCGGCCGCCCGTCGGACTCCCCGCCCGGGGACGGCCGCGCCCGCCAGGCCATCGGCAGGTGCCTGGGCTACCCTCCCGCGACCGCAAGCAGCTTCGTCGAGGACTACCAGCGGCTGACCCGCCACGCTCGATCGGTGGTGGAACGCGTCTTCTACGGGTGACCGGGCTCAGGCGCCGTCGACGATGCGGCGGCCGGCGAGCGGTTCGGCGAGGCGCACGTCGACGTAGACCGGCCGCAGTGCCATGGCGCACGCCTGCCCGGCTGCGGCCCTGTCCCGACCCACGACCAGGGTGACCGTCACGCGGTCGGCCGCGTAGGCGACGTTCACGCGGTCCAGTACCGAGCAGGGGGCGGTGCCGGAGTTGTAGAACACCCGGATCGTGCGCGGACCGGTGGCCTCCGCGCGGGTCCAAGACGTGGTGCGGGTGGCCGTCGCGCCCGGTTTGGGGTGGACCTCGACGGCGCCGGAGCCGGGTGCCCGGGGAATCGCGGGCGCGAGGGTCTTGGCGCCGTCGAGAATCGCACGGCCGTCCAGGGGCTTTGCGAGCGAGACGTCCACTGCCCGGTCCCGGGCCACCGCGGCGCACACGCGATCGGCCCGCTTCGGGTCCGAGCCGACGTAGAGCGTGACCACGACTGCGGTGGGCCGGTAGTCGACCCGCACGGAGTCGAGGAACCGGCACGGCGAGACTCCGGAGACGAAGTGCACCCGGAGCCGTTGCGGGCCGCGCACCTCGGCCCGTTCCCACGGAACGGACTGGATGTTGGTCATGCCGGGGCGGGTCCGGACGAGATCGGGCGCGGGCTTGCGGGTGGGCAACGGCGTGCGGGTCGCGCGCGCCGTGGCCTTCGCGCTCGGCCGCGTCGAGGCGGACGGCACGGAGACCCGCTGGGGCGGGGCCTCGACGACGATCCGCGCCTCGGTCGGCCTCGGGCTGGGTCGAGGCGGTGCCGCCGACGGGGACGCGGTCGCAACCTCGACCGCTTCGACGTGCCGCTCCGGTACGTCGGCGCGCGAGGTGACAGGGGCAGCGGGAGTCTGGACCGCGAGCTCCCCCGGCGGCTCGGCGGGGGCCGACGGCCGGAGCTCGGCGGCCAGCGGAGGCGTGAGGGAACCGCAGCCGGCGAGCACCCAGGACACGCCGAGAGCGGCGACCGCACCCGCGACTCGTTTCATCGGTCCTCCCTGCCTGCGTGCCGAGATTCAACCCTCTGCTAGATCGACGTCCCCCGTGGCCGATCGGTTGCGGTCTTACCCCATTGGGGGCATTGGCTCCGGGGAGGAAGGCGGACGAACCGCCGCATAGAGTGCGACGATGGATCAGATCGTGCAGCTGGTCGCGGCGGTGTTGGTGCTCGGCGCGTTCTGCGCCAACCAGTGGTGGGGGCTCAAGACCGACGGCGTCGTCTTCCTCGGCCTGAACGCGATCGGCACCGCGGTGCTGGCCGTCTTGGCCGGCCAAGGCCGCGACTGGGGGTTCCTGCTTCTCGAGGGCGTGTGGGCGATCGTCTCGACCGTCGGACTCGTGCGGGCGCTGAGTCGCCGAAGGGCGCCCGTTTAGGACCTTCGGCCTACGACATATGGCGAAAGGGATCATCTCGTTCGGGCCGATCGACCGAGCACGAACACGCCTCCCCGGACGAGGATGGAGACAGCGCCCTGGAGGCCGTTGCGCCTGTCGGGACGTCAGATCCCCGCCTAACGGGGCGTTACATCGTTCTTTCGGCTGATCCGGAACTGCCGGATCGGCCGAGTGCTGTCGGTCCCTTCGGCTGATCCGGGACGCATGCGGTCAACCCCACTCTGAACACGTCGCCATCGTCGGCGACCCGGCTGGCCGAACAAGGGCCTTGTCCGGCCGGCTCAGTCATTCCAGGGGGACCACATGGCCGTTCGCTTCGCCCGCAAGACCGCCGTCAAGGCCGCGATCGTCACTCCGCTTGCGCTCGCCGTGCTGGCCGTGCCGACGGCTGCCTCCGGCATCGACCTGCCGATTCTCGGCGACGTGCTCGGCGTTCTCGACATCGGCGACGTCGGCGACAGCGTGGGCTTCCTCGACACTGCCAGCCTGGCGAAGCTCTGCATCCTCGACGGCGAGGTCGTCAGCCTCGCCGTGGCCGGCGGCGAGGACGGCTGCGACGACGTCGTCGTGGTGTCCCCGGGCGGCACCGGCGCGACCGGCGCCCCCGGCGCGACCGGCGCGACCGGCGCCACCGGCGCCACCGGCGCCACCGGCTCGACCGGCGCCCCGGGCGCGACCGGCGCTCGCGGTCCCGCCGGCACCAACGGCGTCTCCGGCTGGTCGCTCACCAAGAAGGCCTTCACGGCGCCCAAGGGCAAGATCGTCAGCTTCAACCTCGGCTGCGCGTCCGGCAAGAAGGTCACCGGCGGTGGCGTGTACTCCTCCTCCGACACGATCGTCCCGCTGGCCAACCACCCGGCTTCCGACGGCAAGAGCTGGAAGGCCCGCGTCGCGAACACGGACAAGAACAAGAGCAAGACCGTCTACGTCTACGCCATCTGCGCCAAGGTCTGACCCACCCGGTAGACCCTGCGGCAGCACCCGACTCGGGGTGCGCCGCGGTTGCAACCGACGCCCCAGCCGCCCCGCCGCGGTTGGGGCGTCGGGCGTTGTCGCGCGGTGCGAGGTGGCGAAGCGGCGTCGCCGGCAGCCGGTCTCCACCGTCGAAGGCGCGGAACGACGGGGCCTTCGGGCGTGGTGGGTCGTCAGTTCTGGCGACTCGTGAGCACACTCAGCGCCGCGACGACGGCGGCGTCCACCGCGTCCTTGCGCAATCCGCAGGCGTGGAGCGGGCCGGTGCCCTCCTCCTGTTCGAGCAGGGCCAGGAGCAGGTGCTCGGTTCCGACGTAGTTGTGTCCGAGGCGCAGCGCCTCCCGGAAGGTGAGCTCGAGGGCCTTGCGGGCGCCGGCGTCGAACGGAACCAGGGCGGGCCGCTCGCCGGAGGCGGCGGGCAGGCCCGCGGTGGCGGCCTTTCGCACGGCTCCGGCGTCGACGCCCTGCAGGCTCAGCACCCGGTAGGCGAGCGCCTCGGTCTCCACGAGCAGTCCCAGCACCAGGTGGTCGGTCGAGATCTCCGCGTGCCCGTGCTCGGTCGCGAGGTTCTGTGCCGCGACGACGACGTTGCGGGCGCGCGGAGTGAAGCGCGAAAAGCCCTGTCCGGCATCGAGATCCGTGGGGCCGGCCTTGGCGACGAAGCGCTTCTGCACGGCCTGCTTGCTGACGTTCATGCTGCGGCCGATGTCCGCCCAGGAGGCTCCCGAACGTCGTGCCTGGTCGACGAAGTGCCCGATGAGATGGTCGGAGAGTTCCTTGAGGTGCTCGGCGGCGAGCGCGGCCGAGGCCAGTTGGTCGAGGACGTCCGGGTGAACCTTCTTGATGCCCTCGATCAATTCGTCGAGGCGAACGGTGCCGCCCAGCGGCGTCGGAGAGGTCATGCGTCAACTGTGGTTGACGCTTGGCAGTCTGTCAACCCAAGGTTGACGCGGTGCGCGGGGTGTCACCGGCCGGCACGCCGCGCGACACCGGCTCGCAACCTGCCGGGCCTAGCGTGCCAATGGTCGGGATCCACCCGGCGTGGGGAGGACCCGACGTGTCCCGATCGACGCCCGCCGCCGGTGGCACCACCCCGCAGGTGATCGTGCTGTTCGGCGCGACGGGAGACCTGGCCCGTCGCAAGCTGCTACCGGGAATCTTCCGGCTCTGCACGACCGGACTGCTCGGGCCGTGCCGGGTCGTGGGCAGTTCGCTGGACGAGTTCGACGACGACGGCTTCCGCGCCTTCGCTCGCGCGGCCTGCACGGAGTTCGGCTCCCTTGCCCACGACGACGTGCGGTGGGAGGAGTTCGCCGCGCGGTTGAGCTACGCCCCGCAGTCGCTGGGACCGGAAGGCCTGGGGCGGGTCGTAGGCGCAGCGGAGGACGCGCTCGGCGGCGAGGCGCAACGCCTGCACTACCTGTCCGTCCCGCCCGCCGCGGCCCTCGGCGTCATCCGGGCGCTGGACGACGCCAAGCTCGTCGAGCGTTCGCGGATCATCCTGGAAAAGCCCTTCGGCGTAGACCTGGACTCGGCGCGGTTTCTCAACAACGCCCTGCACGAGACCTTCGCCGAGGAGCAGATCTTCCGGATCGACCACTTCCTCGGCAAGGAGGCCGCGCAGAACATCCTGGCCTTCCGCTTCGCCAACGGCCTGTTCGAACCGATCTGGAACCGCAACCACATCGACCACGTGCAGATCGACATCCCGGAAACGCTCGGCTGCGAGGCGCGCGCCGGCTTCTACGAGGGCGTCGGGGCCTACCGGGACATGGTCGTCACGCACCTGTTCCAGGTCCTCGCGTTCATGGCCATGGAGCCCCCGGCTCAGCTCACCCCGGAGGCCATCGGCGAGGAGAAGAACAAGGTCTTCCGCTCCATGCGGCCCATCGCCGGGTCCGACGTCGTCCGCGGTCAGTACATCGGCTACCGCGACGAACCCGGGGTCGCGCCGGAGTCCGAGACGGAGACCTTCGTGGCCCTGCGCGTCGACATCGACAACTGGCGCTGGGCGGGCGTCCCGTTCTACCTGCGCACGGGCAAGCGCCTGGCCCAGGGTGCACGCATCATCTCCATCGCGTTCCGCGAGCCGCCCAAGAGCATGTTCCCGCCGGGCTCGGGCATCGGTGCGCACGGCCCGGACCACCTGACCTTCGACCTCGCCGAACAGTCGAAGATGTCGCTGTCCTTCTACGGCAAGCGGCCCGGTCCCGGGATGCGACTGCAGAAGCTCGCGCTGGAGTTCGCCCTCGACGAGCGCGGTCACTCCCAGGACGTGCTCGAGGCCTACGAACGGCTGATCCACGACGCGATCTGCGGGGACCGGACCCTGTTCACCACCGCCGACGGCATCGAGCGGCTCTGGGAAATCTCCGCGCCCCTGCTGGCCGCCCCGCCGCCGGTGCGGCCGTACCCGGTCGGTTCGTGGGGACCCAACGCGATCCACCAACTCGTCACGCCGCACGCCTGGCGACTGCCGTTCGAACGCGCCTGGCGCTCGGGCTGACGCTCACTCAGAAGGTCTCGAGGACCAGCAGGAACTGACCGCCGCCCGGATCGACCCGCGTACGGACGGACAGGTCCGGGGCAAGCCGGGAGAGCCTGTCCACCAACCATGCGCCCGCCTCGTCGGCCTCGCCGCGAGTTGGACAGCGCGCGACGATCTCCCGGCCGCCCTTGCGGCGCAGTCGCTCGACCGTCGGCACGATCGGCGCCGGGTCGACCACGAACAGGCCGTCGCGCCACGGCACCACCGGGGCGGTGGCGCCCTTGCCGGTGTTGCAGGAACGGTGCGCGAGCCGCTCCGGAGCGGCGGGGCCCTTCGAGCCCTTCTTCGGCTTCTCGCCGGCGTCGACGCTGGGTCCGCGATCGGAGTTCACCGACGCGTCCGGATCGACGGGTTCGTCGCACAGCCAGCAGCGCCAACGGTCGCGCTCGCCGACGTCGTGGAGGGTGGCCATGGGCCGAACCGTACGGGACGTAGCGCCGACCTTGCAGGTGGGAGCGAGTCGGTCTCGGCGCACCGGCCGACTAGCCGGTCATTCGCTCGAGTCGAGTGACGATGTCGGCAAGGAGGGTCCCGTGATCGACCAAAGTGGTCCGAACCTTCCGCATGTCCTCCGCCAGTTCGCTGACGTTCAGCGCGCTGGCCTGCGCGAGCGTCAGCATCACCTTGGTGCGCTGTTCGAGCGCCGCCAGATCGCGATCCTGTGATGCCCGTAGGCCCTCCTGCACGTCCGGACGCTCTTCGAGGGCGGCGATCCGCGCCGCAAGGTCTTCGTACGACATGGCACTCATCTTCGCTTCGCTCTGTTGCGTCGACCACCCCGAGTGCTCCCGCGGCGGGGCGTTACGGACGCCGGTGCCCCACCAGCGGCAGCACCGGGCCGCCGCCCGCGTCGCGGATCAGCGCCGCCGCCACGGTCGAGGTCCAGCCGGTGCGGGACACGTCGTCGACGAGGAGCAGGGGACCGTCGGGCAGCGTGGGCGCGTCCGGCGCGAGCTGCAACCCCTTGAGAAGCGCCGAGACTCGCCCTGCGGACGCGACGTCCTCCGGCGGAGCGGGACCGGAGACGCGCAGGACGTCGAGCAGCGGCAGGCGCCCGATCTCGGCGACGTGCGCGGCCATGCCGGCGACGCGCAGCGGCCGGGTGCGGCTCGGTACCGGAACGACGGCGACGGGTCGCTCGCCCCAGTCCTTCGACCAGGAGCGCAGGACGTCGACCAGACCGGAGCGCAGTTCCTCGGACGGCTCCGCGTCCGGGCCGGCGAGCTCGGCGATGACGGCCGTCCACGCGGGATCGTCGGCGAAGGCCAGGGCGCGGCCCGGTTCGATCCCGCTCAGGCGGCCCTTCCGGCCGGCTCCGGTGGGCCACAGCTTGCGCGGTTCGAGCACGTGCGAGCGGCCGCGCAGGTGCGTCGTGGCCGCGGCCGTCGCCGCGGCGGCCGGACGCGCGCCCGGGCCGGGCAATTCGCCGGTGCAGACCGAGCAGCGCCCGCAGCGCCCCGCCGCCGGGTCGTCGAGGGCCTCGGTCAGCACCTCCATGAGGCAGCGGGTGCCGGCCGCGTAGGTGCGCATCAGGTCGGCCTCGGCGCGGCGCGCGGCCACGATGCGGCCGTACTTCTCGGAGTCGTAGGACCACGGGGCGCCGGTGCCGCGCCACCCGCCGCCAACGCGTTCGGTGGCGCCGTCGACGTGCAGGGTCTTCAGCAGCGCCTCGAGGCGCCCGCGCCGCAGGCCGGTCTCGGCCTCGATGGCCTGGACGCTGAGCGCGGCCTCCGGTCCGGCCTCGGCCAGCAGCGCGAAGACCTTATTCGCGGCCTGGGGGTCCGGGATGGTCGCCGTCGCGAAGTACTCCCAGATCCGGGAGTCGGACTCGGCCGCGGGCAGCAGGACCCCCACGGCGCCCTTGGCCGCGAGCTCCGGCGGCAGCGCGCGGCCCGCGCGGCCGACCTGCTGGTAGTACGCGACGGGGGAGTCCGGCGAGCCGACGTGCACGCAGAAGCCGAGGTCCGGCTTGTCGTAGCCCATGCCCAGCGCGGAGGTGGCGACGACCGCCTTGACCTCGTTGGCGCGCAGCGCGGCCTCGATGCGGGCCCGGTCCTCCGGGTCGGTCTGTCCCGTGTACGCGGCCACGCGGTGGCCCTGGCTACGCAGGAACTCGGCGAGCGAGGTGGCCTGATCCACCGTCAGGGCGTACACGATTCCCGATCCCGGAAGGGAATTGAGCGCCTCGGAGACCCAGGCGAATCGGGCGACGCCGTCGAGGCCGGGCACCACGGACAGCTTCAGCGTCGCGCGCGCCAGCGGCCCGCGCAGCACCACGGTCTCCGGCCCGAGCTGCGCCGCGACGTCCGCGGTCACCCGCGAGTTCGCCGTGGCCGTGGTGGCCAGGACGGGCGCGCCCTCGGTCATCTGCCCGAGCAGCTTGGTGAGGCGCTGGTAGTCCGGGCGGAAGTCGAAGCCCCAGTCGGAGATGCAGTGGGCCTCGTCGACGACCAGCAGCCCGGCGCGGGCCAGCAGCGGCAGCGCGCGGTCCGCGAACTTCGGGTTCGCCAGGCGCTCGGGGGAGACCAGCAGCACGTCGAGTTCGTCCGCCGCGAGCGCGTCGAAGACCTGCTGCCAGTCCTCGACGTTCGCCGAGTTCACCGTGGCCGCGCGCAGCCCGGCCCGCTCGGCCGCGGATACCTGGTCCCGCATCAGCGCCAGCAGCGGCGAGATCACCAGCGCCGGGCCGCGCCCGGCCGCCCGCAGCGCGCCGGCCGCCGCCCAGTACACGGCGGACTTGCCCCACCCGGTCGCCTGGACCAGGAGCACCCGCCGGCCTTCGACCAGCGCGTCCACCGCCTGGATCTGGTCCGCGCGCGGTTTCGCGTCCGGCCCCGCCAACCTGCCCAACACCGCGGACAGTGCCCGCTCGCCTGCCGATCCCGTCATGTCGCCCTCCCCGTATGGCTTCCACCACCCTGCCGGCCGGGTCCGACAAACTTCGCGCCCGCCGGATTCCAGGAGTGCCGGCGGGCACGGTGCAGGCTCGTGAGACGGGCCGGGGGTCAGCTCGGGTAGAGCGCCGCCACGCCGCCCGCGAGCCCGGCCTGGACCTGGCGGCTGAGCTCGTCGGCGAGGATCTCGTAGGAGTCGGCCTCGATGGCGTCGATCGCGATGCGGGCGATCGCGAGCGGATCGGACTTGGGCGCGACGACGTCGGCGACCATGTCGGTGTCCATGTACCCGACGTGCAGACCCGCGACGCGAACGTTGTCCGGTGCGAGTTGGGCGCGCAGCGCGTTCGTCATCGACCAGGCCGCGGACTTGGCGGCGCAGTAGGCGCCGTAGTCGGGGAAGCTCAGCCAGGACAGCACCGAGAGCACGTTCAGGACGGTGCCGCCGCCGTTGGCCGCGATGCGCGGCGCGAAGGCGCGCGTGACGGCGAGGGTGCCGAAGAAGTGCACGTCGAACTCGGCCTGGATCGCCGCGAAGTCGTCGGTGAGCAGGTTCGCCGCCGGCGAGGACCCGGCGTTGTTGATCAGCAGGGTGACGTCGCCGAAGGCGTTGGCCGCGGCCGTGATCGAGGCGGGGTCGGTGACGTCGAGACGCACCGCTCGGACGCCGGGAAGGTCGACGCTGTCGGGGTTTCGGGCGCCGGCGACCACGGTGGCGCCGCGGGCGAGCAGCTCCGCGGCGAGGGCGCGGCCGAAGCCGCGATTGGCGCCGGTGACGAGGGCGGTGGTTCCGGCGAGCTTCATGGGTGACTCCCTGGGGCGAGGCTGAGTAGTAGATGCCAACTTAGCATCGGAATTGGAAAAGACAACCCAGACGCTGGGTCGTCGGGGTGGACCCAGCCGTACGATGGCCCCGTGGATCTGGAGTCGACCTCGTGCGCCATAGAGCGCAGCCTCGCCGTACTCGGCGAGCGGTGGACGATGCTGATCCTGCGCGAGGCCTCGCTGGGCGTAACCCGCTTCGCGGACTTCCGCGACAACCTCGGCGTCGCCTCCGACGTCCTCACCGATCGCCTCGCGACCCTCGTCGAGTACGGCGTGCTCGCCAAGCAGCCCTACCGGGAACCCGGCTCCCGTACCCGCTTCGAGTACCGGCTGACGCCGGCGGGGGAGCAGCTCGGCGTGCTGCTCGGCGCCCTGCAGCAGTGGGGCGACGAGCACCTGCCCTGGCCCGCCGGTCCGACGGTGGTTCGCCGCCACCGGCGCACGGACCGGCCCGTCCACATCGGCTATCTCGACGACCGCGGCCGCGAGGTGGCGCCGGAGGACGTGTCGCGGGTCAAGACGGACGCCTACCCGACCGAGCGGCCCGCCCCGGCGCGGCCGCGGCGCGGCTGAGGGGCACATGCTCGACGGTTTCCACGTGTCGCGGGCCCCGGCCCGCGGGCGGTATCGGGTCTACGCCGTCTCGCAGCCGGCACTCGACGAGGCCCCCACCCACACGGTCGGGATGCTCGACGCCGCCCGGGGCCGGTCCATCCAGATCGACCTCGAGCCCACCACCCGTCGCTTCCTCGGCCTGCGCCGGACCAGCGTGCGCCGGACCCAGTGGGCCTCCGAGGGCGATCGGCGATGGCTGCTGGTCGGCCAGGGGACCGGTCGCGTTCCGGCGGCGACGGACGGGGGCGACGTTCTGGCGCCGTTGCGGGCGATCGACGCAGATCTCGTGACGGCGCTGGACCTGCTGCGGCTCGGGGGAGAGCACCACGTCGCCCTGCCCGACGGCCGCCGGGTCCGGCTCGCCTGCGAGGTCGACGCCCGCGGCGTGCTGCGGCTCGACGCGCACGGCGACGGCTTCCGCTCGCCGGTCTTCCTAGCCCGCGCCGACGCCACCGAACACGACCTCGTGCCCGATGCCTGGCCGCCGCTCGTCGAGGCTCCGGAATCCCGTGAGGAGTTCGCCTTCGTCCCGACGGTCTGGCGGCAGGCCGTCGACCTCATCCGCGACGCCTGCAAGCCGGGCTGAGCTCGCCGACGTTCCCGCGGGAACGCCTCCCAAGGGTCAAGCCGGGGCGTTTCGGCTCCGATACCTCGGTTGGTGGCAAGTTGCCGCCCGCGTTCACCGGAGGTCGGCGAGGCCCGAGCAGCGTTGGCCCGACCAGCTCCACCCCGAAGAGGCGCGCCTCTCGCCCGTGACCCTCGCCCTCGCGGCGGGCGCGCGCGCCCCGGCCGGGGTCGCCATACAGGGCCGCGGCGGCCCGGCCCGCACCCCCCCGGCGGGGGCGGGGTCCCGCAGCGACCCGGGGGGCGCC
>JBQTIB010000119.1:0-14380 GCA_052389435.1 Sporichthyaceae bacterium
GGCACCCGGTCCAGCACGACGTGCATGCCCCCCGTTCCCGCCGAGGCAAGTTCGGTGGTGGCGCAGGACAGCCCGGCGCCGCCGAGGTCCTGGATGCCGACGACGAGGTCGGCGGCGAAGATCTCCAGGCAGCACTCGATGAGCACCTTCTCGGCGAACGGGTCGCCGACCTGAACGCTCGGGCGCTTCGACGGGCCGTCGGCGTCGAAGGTCTCCGAGGCGAGAACCGAAACGCCGCCGATGCCGTCGCCGCCGGTGCGGGCGCCGAACAGGATTACCTGGTTCCCGGCGCCGGAGGCCTTCGCGAGCTTGATGTCAGCGTGCCGCATGACGCCGACGCACAGGGCGTTGACGAGCGGGTTGCCGAGATAGGTGGGATCGAAGACGATCTCCCCGCCGATGTTCGGCAGGCCCAGGCAGTTGCCGTAGCCGCCGATGCCGGCGACGATTCCGGGCAGCACCCGGCGGGTGTCCTCGGCCTCGAGCGGGCCGAAGCGCAGCGGGTCCATGACGGCGATGGGCCGCGCGCCCATGGTGAGGATGTCCCGAACGATGCCGCCGATGCCGGTGGCCGCGCCCTGGTAGGGCTCGACGAAGCTCGGGTGGTTGTGCGACTCGACCTTGAAGGTGACCGCGTAGCCCTGGCCGATGTCCACGACGCCGGCGTTCTCGCCCATGCCGACCATGAGGATGTCGGTCTCGGGGGCCTTCTCGCCGAACTGCCTGAGGTGGACCTTCGAAGACTTGTAGGAGCAGTGCTCGCTCCACATCACCGAGTACATCGCGAGCTCGCAGGAGGTCGGCCGACGGCCGAGGATCTCCTTGATCCGCGCGTACTCCTCGGCCTTCAGGCCCAACTCGGCCCAGGGCTGCTCGGCTCCCGGGTCCTTCGCCGCCAACTCGACGCTGTCGATCATGCTGCCACCCCCGCGCGAGCTTGCACCGTCTTCGTTGCGTCCGACGAACAGCGTCCTATGGGCCACGATCGGTCGGACGCTACGAGACTTCCCTGCCGCACCCGGTGAATCTGTCGGCGGCTCGATCTACTGTCGTGGCCATGTCCGAACAACCCGATCTGGAGTCCCGCGTCACCGGGCTCGAACAGCGCATGCGCCGTGTGGAGGCAGACGCCGCGGCCGCCCGCAAGCTCTCGGCCGATACCGATCGCGACGTGGCCGAGTTTGCGATCAAGCTCGACGCCAACCGGCAGGCGATCAATGCCCTGGCCGAACAGACCGCAGGGGGCTTCCGCGCGGTCCACGGTCGCATCGACGGACTCGAGGTCGAGATGCGCGCGGGCTTCGCCGAGATGCGCGCGGGCTTCGCCGAGATGCGCGGTGAGATGGGTGCAGGGTTCGCGGCCATCGCGCAACGACTCGACACGCTCATCGAACGCGAGAACGGCTCCTAGCACTGCCCCACCAGGCTGTTCAGCACCGAGGTGAAGAGGAGCAGGCCATCGGTCGTCGGACCGGTGAGCGTCTCTACGGCGTGCTCGGGGTGCGGCATGAGACCGACGACGTTGCCCGCCTCGTTGCGGATCCCGGCGATCTCCTGGGTCGAGCCGTTCGGGTTCCCGCCGACGTAGCGGAACACCACGCGGTTCTCGGCCTCGAGCATCGCCAGGGTCTCGGGGGCGGCCACGTAGCGGCCTTCGCCGTTCTTCACCGGAACCACGATTTCCTGACCCACCGTCAGGTCGCGGGTCCACGGGGTGTCGGCGTTTTCGACCCGCAGCGCCTGGTCTCGGCAGACGAAGTGCCGGTGGTCGTTGCGCAGCAGCGCGCCGGGCAGCAGGTGCGACTCGCACAGGACCTGGAAGCCGTTGCAGATTCCGAGCAGCGGCATGCCGCCGTTCGCGGCGTCGATCACCTTGTCCATGACGGGGGAGAACCGCGCGATCGCCCCGCACCGCAGGTAGTCCCCGTAGGAGAACCCGCCGGGCAGGATCACCGCGTCGACGCCGTGCAGGTCCGCGTCCCGGTGCCACAGCGCAACGGGCTCGCCGCCGGCCAGGCGCACCGCGCGTGCGGCGTCCCGATCGTCGAGCGAGCCGGGGAAGGTGACGACCCCGACACGGGCGGTCATCGCGGTCCGCCGAGGAACGAGCGACCCGGGGTCACGACCGGGACTCGACGCGGACCTCGAAGCCCTCGATGACCGTGTTGGCGAGCAGGGTCTCGGCCATCTTCTCCACGGCCGCGAGGGCTGCGTCGTCGACGGGGCCGGCGAAGTCCAGTTCGAAGCGCTTGCCCTGACGGACGTCGACGACGTCGCCGAAACCGAGCCGGGCGAGGGCGTTGCGGATGGCCTGCCCCTGGGGGTCGAGGATCTCCGGTTTGGGCATGACGTCGACCACCACGCGGGTGCCGGGCCCCTGGCTCAAGGTCTCCCCCTGTAAGTATTGAGTGGGCTCAGGCTATCGCCTGGCGTGGCAGGGTTCGGACGGCGAGGCGTGCTCGCAGGCGAGGGAGTGGGGCAGACGTGAAGCTGTTGGTCACCGGTGGGGCCGGGTACATCGGAGCGGTGGTCACCTCCCTGCTGCTCGAGGCCGGGCACGAGGTGGTCGTCGTCGACGACCTGTCCACCGGGCACGCCGACGGCGTCCCGCCGGGCGCCGCGCTGATCAAGGCCCGCGTGCACGACGCCACCGAGTTCATGGACCCGAGCTTCGACGCGGTGCTGCACTTCGCCGCGAAGTCCCTGGTCGGGGAGTCGGTTTCGCGCCCCGAGCTGTACTGGCACAACAACGTCGTGGGGTCCCTGGCATTGATCGACGCGATGCGGGCCTCCGGCGTCCGCAAGATCGTCTTCTCCTCCACCGCCGCGACCTACGGGGAGCCGGCGGAGATGCCGATCACCGAGACCACTGCGACGAAGCCGACGAACCCGTACGGCATGAGCAAGCTGACCGTGGACACGATGCTGTCCACCGAAGCCGCCGCACACGGGCTCGCGGCGATCAGCCTGCGGTACTTCAACGTCGCCGGCGCCCGCGACTCCTTCGGCGAGCGGCACGACCCGGAGACGCACCTGATCCCGAACCTGCTCAAGGTCGCCACTGGCGAGGTCGAGCACGCGAAGATCTTCGGTTCGGACTACCCGACCCGCGACGGCACGGCCGTGCGGGACTACATCCACGTCGTCGACCTCGCCGACGCCCACGTCCGCGCGCTCGAGGCCATGGAGGCGGGCGTCCACAAGATCTGCAACCTCGGCTCCGGCACCGGGTACACGGTCCGCGAGGTCCTCGAGGCCGTCCGCACGGCGACGGGCCACCCGATCCCGGCCGTCGACGTCGAGCGCCGCGCGGGGGACCCGCCGAGCCTGATCGCGTCCAACGCCCTCGCCGCCTCCGAGCTCGGCTGGAAGCCGACCCGCGGCATCGAGCAGATGGCCGCCGACGCCTGGGCCTACGCCCAGTCCATCGCCGCGCGCTGACCTACCGGCAATGACTGCGGGGGCTTGACGATCCATAGGAGCATCAACCCCCACGGTCGCGCGTTAGACGGTCAGGCTGGTCAGCAGGCGGCCCGCGGCGGCGTGCTCCTGGGGCAGGGACTCGATCCAGATCGCCGGCTCCGCGGCGGCGGTGACGGCCTTGGTGTCGCGCAGCATCCGGCGCAGCGATTCCAGGATCAGCGGCATCGTCACCACCCGGGGGCTCACGACCACCGCCCGGCGCGAGGAGGCCATGCCCATGGCCTGGCCGCCGTCGAACACGCTGCGCAGGCAGGACGCGACGTCCGACATGCGCAGGGCGTCGTCCCACGGGGTTTCGGAGACCGACGGCAGCTCCACGACGATCAGGGAGTGCGTCTCGGCGGGAGAGAAGCCGTGGCGGTGGCCCTCGCGGTAGAGCTCGGTGAGCCGGGCGTCGAGGTGCGCGGCGGTGCCGAGGCCGTAGCGCGGGTCCACGCACCCGGCGGCCTCGATTCGGCTCTGGGCCGCGGCCAGCCAGTGCACCGACACGGTCCGAACGGTCGAGAACGGCGGCTCGCCGAGGCGCGCCGCGCGGAAGAGCGCGGCGAGGTCGTCGAGGGTCTCCTCGAGCGTGACGCCCTCGCGGCCGCGGCAGCGCGCGAGGTCCGCGGCGGCGGCGAGGTGTTCCTCGTCGTCCAGCAAAGTCTCAGCCAACGCGTCGACGGCCGGATTCCACCAGGCGCCGGGAGTTTTCCACCCCGCGGCCAGTGACTCCGTGCACCACCTGTCGACGAGGCGGGCGGTGAGCGCGGCGGTCGATTGATGGGGAATGCCCGGAATGCGACCCAGCAGGGGCACAGAGGGTAGTGCCGAGGTGGCCTTCCGGCGTCGAAACGCCTGCCACCAAGGAGTTCTGCACGTCTCGTCGGGCATCTCTCACCCCTCTTCGCTGCTGAGTTGCACCGTATGCCGGCTATGTCCGATTCGGTATCGAGGCGCGGCCGAAAGACACGGCAATGTGCAACCGAGGAACCATGAAACGCTATTCCGTCACCCGTCTGCCTGCACTTTGCGATTTCACGCCCGCTTGTCCGGAGACGTGCCTACTCTCGGTTTACATCGACCACCGAGTTGATCACGTCAGGCCCCAGGTGAACCCCACGCACTCCGGAGCCCGAAACCCGCCAGGCCCAGCGCCCCGGACCCCAAGTGAGTGACGATGTCGACCGCCAAGCCACCAGCCAAGCCCGCCGCGCAGAAGACGCCCGAGCAGGCGCCGGGTGACGCGAAACTGATCTCCGCCGCGCGCCGTGGGGACAACGAAGCCTTCGAGACTCTGCTGAGTCGTCACCACGACGCCGCGATGCGGCTGTCCCGGCGCCTCGCTCCGAACAGCGCCGCGGAGGTCTACGACGCCGCCGTCGAGTCGGTCGAGGCAGGCCTGCGCGCCGGCACCGGCCCGCGCGTCGCGTTCCGTCCGTACCTGCTGACCGCGGTGCGTCGCGCCAACTACGACCGCGCCAAGGCCGCGGGGAAGGTGCGCCCGACCGACGAGCTCGCCGCGAACAAGGTGCTGCTCATCGCCTCCTCCTCCATCGGCGCGGACCTGCTCGGGCAGACCACGCTGGCCTACCGGGAACTGACCGAGGTCCAGCAGCTCGCCCTGTGGCACACCGAGGTCGACGGCGAGCCGTTCCTGGACACCGGGCTGCTGCTCGGCCTGTCCGGCACCGAGGTCGCCGAGCTCGCCTTCGGGGCCCGCGACGAGCTGCGCCGCGCCATGGTCGGCGCCCAGCTCGACTCGGCCGCGGCCGGCCCGTGCAAGTGGACCTGCGACCGCCTCGGCGCGCACGTGCGTCGTCGGCTCACCCCGACCATCGCTGAGAAGGTGCGCGGCCACCTCGAGCACTGCGCCTCCTGCCGCGAGCTCGTGCCCGCGGTGACGGCGATGGAAGCCGAGATGCAGTCGCTCATTGCGATGGTGGTGCTCGGCGCCGCCGCCGGTCCGTACCTGGACCTGGACTCGGTGCCGGCCAAGGGTCGCAAGGCCGCCGTCGTCGCCTCGGACGACGACGTGGTCGTCGCCGGGTTCTTCGGCCACGGCCGCCGCAAGGCCGTCTTCGCCGGCGTCGGCGCGATCATCGCCGCCGCGGGTCTGTTCGGCGGCCTGTCGATGGCGCAGAACTCCGCGAGCGAGAACATCGCCTCCGACGCACCGGACCCCAAGCTCCAGCTGCCGGACATGCTCGACGACTACGACGCCGGCCCGGAGGCCCCCGAGGCCGCAGGTTCCGGCAGCGCGGGCAGCGACACTCCGTCGACGGGCGCCAAGCACGCCCGCGCCTACACCGGCGAGACCGAGACCGTCACGGCGCAGGCGCCGCGCAGCGCCCCGAAGCACGCCAAGCCGGCCCTGGCCGCCGAGACCGGCGAGCCGAAGACCAACGGGTCGAAGAAGGCCTCGCAGTCGCAGAAGCCGACCGAGACGCCCGCCGAGAAGCCGGAGTCCGCGCCCGCGGACAGCGGGACTCAGACCATCGCGCTCGGCGCGCTCGGGGGCCTGGAACTGACCCCGAACGCCGGCCTGCTCGGTGTGCTGCCCTCGATCGAACTGCTCCCGCCGGCGAGCTGACTCCGCCCCGCAGACCGACCCCCGCCGAATCCATCGGCGGGGGTCGTCGTGCGCCCGGGGTGGTGGCCCGTGGTCGCCGGGTTAGGCCAGCTTCTCCAGGCGCTGGAACATCGGCTCCAGGCGCGTGACGAAGCGCTCGGGGCGGCAGACCTCGTCCAGGCGGGCCTCGTCCAGGGGGAGGTTGGCCTCGGCCGCCTTGGTGCGCAGGGTCTCGCGGAACGGCGTGCCCGACTGCCAGGTCTGCATCGCTGCGGACTGGACCAGCGCGTAGGCGTCCTCGCGGGACACGCCGGCCTCGACGATCTCCAGCAGCACCGTCGAGGTGTAGATCAGCCCGCCGGTGGACTCCAGGTTCGCGCGCATGCGCTCCGGGTCGACGACGAGCCCGGTCATCAGACGATCCGTCAGATTCAGCAGGTAGTCGGTCGCGGCCGCGGCGTCGGGCAGGGAGATGCGCTCGACGGAGGAGTGGGAGATGTCCCGCTCGTGCCAGAGGGGGATGCCCTCCATGATCGGCACGATCTGGGCGCGCACGATCCGGGCCATGCCGCAGATGCGCTCGGACATGATCGGGTTCTTCTTGTGCGGCATGGCCGAGGAGCCCTTCTGGCCCTTGCCGAACGGCTCCCAGGTCTCGCGGACCTCGGTGCGCTGGCCGTGTCGGACCTCCAGGGCGATGGCCTCGCACACGGTGGCGAGGATTGCGAGGGCGGAGACCCACTCGGAGATTCCGTCGCGCAGCACGACCTGGGTGGAGACGTCGGCGGGGCGCAGGCCCAGTTGCGCGCCGACGTGTGCCTCGACGGCCGGGTCGATGTTGGAGTAGGTGCCGACGGCCCCGGAGATCGCCATCACGGCGACGGCCTCGCGGGCGCGCCGCAGCCGGTCGCGCGAGCGGGCCATGCCGAACGCGAAGTCCGCGACGCGGTGTCCCCACAGGTCCGGCTCGCCGTGGATGCCGTGCGTGCGGCCGACGCGAATCGTCTGACGGTACATCAGGGCGTGGTCGCGAAGCGTGGCGACGAGCCTGTCGGCCTTGGCCAGCAGGATGTCGGTCGACTCCATCAACTGCAGGCCGAGCGCGGTGTCGAGCAGGTCGGAGCTCGTCATCCCGAAGTGCACCCAGGCCGCGGCCTCGCGCGGGGTGGTGTTGTCCGCCCACGCAGACAGGAACGCGATGACGTCGTGCTGGGTCACCGCCTCGATGGCCGCGACGGCCTCCGGGGTCGGTGGGACGGCGGCGCGCACCGGCTCCACGCAGTCCGCGGGAACGATCCCGGCCGCAGCGTGGGCCTCGAGCACGAGGAGTTCGACCTTGCACCAGAGTTCGTACTTGTGTGCCTCGCTCCAGACGACGCCCATCTCGGGCAGGGTGTAGCGCTCGATCACGGCTGGCCTTCTGGTTGGAGGTGCAGGGCGGGTACGTGGCGTCCGCTCGAGGGTGAGCTATGGGTCACGGGTGAGCGGACGTCCGCGTCAGTCGACGCGCGACAGGGCGATCCGGCCCTGCTCGGCGGCGAGGGCGATGTCGGTGCGGTGCTGGGAGCCGGACAGGTCGATGGCCTCGACGCCGGCGTAGGCCCGCTCGCGCGCGGTGGCGAGGTCCTCGCCGATCGCGGTCACGCACAGCACGCGGCCGCCGGCGCTGACCACGGCGCCGCCCTCGTCGAACCTGGTGCCCGCGTGGATGACGTGGACGCCGTCGATCTCCTCGGCGTCGGCGAGGCCGTTGATCGGGTCCCCGACGCAGGGGGTCGACGGGTACCGCTCGGCGGCGACCACGACCGTGACGGCGACGTCGTCGCGCCAGCGCAGCGGCTCGGTGTCCTCGAGGGTGCCGGTCGCGGCGGCGTGCAGCAGCGCGCCGAGCGGGTTGCGCAGACGGGCGAGCACGACCTGGGTCTCCGGGTCGCCGAAGCGGGCGTTGAACTCCACGACCCGCACGCCGCGGCTGGTGAGGGCCAGCCCCGCGTAGAGCAGCCCGACGAACGGGGTGCCGCGCCGGGCCATCTCGTCGATCGTGGGCTGCAGGACGCGCTCGACGGTCTTCTCGACGAGGTCGGCCGGCGCCCAGGCCAAGGGGCTGTACGCGCCCATGCCGCCGGTGTTGGGGCCCTCGTCGTCGTCGAGCAGGCGCTTGAAGTCCTGGGCGGGGGACAGCGCGCGCACGCATCCGCCGTCGGCGAGGGCGAACAGCGACACCTCGGGGCCGTCGAGGTACTCCTCGATCACCACGCGACCGGCGCACGACTTGGCGTGGGCCAGCGCGGCCTCGCGATCGGTGGTGACAACGACGCCCTTGCCGGCGGCGAGGCCGTCGTCCTTGACGACGTAGGGCGGGCCGAAGGCGTCGAGGGCCTCGGCGACGGCGTCGAGGTCGTCGCAGACCCGTGCCATGGCGGTCGGCACCTCGGCCGCGGCCATGACCTCCTTCGCGAAGGCCTTGGAACCCTCGAGCTGCGCGGCCGCGGCCGACGGGCCGAAGCAGGCGATGCCCGCGGCGCGTACCGCGTCCGCGGCCCCGGCGACCAGCGGCCCCTCGGGGCCGACCACGACGAGGTCCACGCCGAGCTCCCGGGCGAGGCCGGCGACCGCGTCCGGGTCGAGCGCGTCGACCGGGTGCAGCGTGGCGACGGCGGCGATACCGGCGTTGCCCGGGGCGCAGTGCAGCTCCTGCACGCCCGCGTCCTGACGCAGAGCCCGACACAGCGCATGCTCGCGGCCACCGCCGCCGATGACGAGAACCTTCACGTTGCCCGAGCCTAGTGGTCCGCGCGGGCCCCGCCGGCCACGCGAATCCCCGCTGCCGGGTGGGGTAGGCGATGCGGATGGACACATCCGACCGCAAGGCACCCATCGACCCCGTCGACGAGCAGGCCGCCCGTTCGGCGGAGACCCCCGCCGGCACTCCGACCGACCCGGCCGAGGCCGTTCAGCAGTTCGTCGACCCCGACGAGGCGGCCAAGGACCCGAACCGCGACCCCCGTGCTGGAGTGCAGCGCTAAGGGGTTAGGCCGCTTCGCGGTCGGCGCCCGTGTCGGCCGAAACGGCGCCCGTGTCAGCCGAAACGGCTCCACAAAACGGACAGTTCGCCCGCGCGAGCACCCATGGCGGATGACGTGCGCAACGGTCCCTTGACAGGGCTAGCGGACCAGGGAGCGGATTTCGATCGTCTCGGCGCGGCCGGGACCGACGCCGATGGCGCTGATCGGGGCGCCGGACATCTCCTCGAGCGCCTGGACGTAGGCCTGGGCGTTCTTGGGGAGGTCCGCCACCGAGCGGGCGCCGGTGATGTCCTCGGTCCAGCCGGGGAAGGTCTCGTAGATCGGGACCGCGTGGAAGAAGTCGGTCTGGCTGATCGGCATCTCGTCGTGGCGGACGCCGTCGACCTCGTACCCGACGCAGACGGGGATCTGCTCGAGGCCGGTGAGGACGTCGAGCTTGGTCAGGAAGAAGTCCGTCAGGCCGTTCACGCGGGTGGCGTACCGGGCGATCACCGCGTCGAACCAGCCGCAGCGGCGGTCCCGGCCGGTGGTGACGCCGCGCTCGTGGCCGACCTTGCGCAGGAACTCGCCGAACTCGTCGTGCAGTTCGGTCGGGAACGGGCCCGACCCCACGCGGGTCGTGTACGCCTTCAGGATGCCGACAACCCGGTCGATGCGCGTCGGCCCGATGCCCGAACCTGCGCACGCGCCGCCGGAGGTCGGGTTGGAGGAGGTGACGAACGGATACGTGCCGTGGTCGACGTCGAGCAGCGTGCCCTGCGAGCCCTCCAGGCACACGAGCTTGCCCTCGTCGAGCGCGCGGTTGAGCACGAGCGAGGTGTCGGCGACGTACGGACGGAGCTGGTCGGCCAGGGGCAGCAGGCCCTCGGCGACCTCCTCGACGGTCATCGCCCGACGGTTGTAGATCTTCACCAGCAGGTGGTTCTTGTCGATCAGGGCGCCGTCGAGCTTCTCTCGCAGGATCTTCTCGTCGAAAAGGTCCTGTACGCGCACGCCGATGCGATTGACCTTGTCCGCGTACGTCGGCCCGATCCCGCGGCCGGTGGTGCCGATCTTGTTCCGGCCCAGGAAGCGCTCGCGGGTCTTGTCGAGCGTGGTGTGGTACGGCGTGATGAGGTGCGCGTTCGCCGAGATCAGCAGCTTGGAGGTGTCCACGCCGCGCTCGTTCAGGCCCGCGATCTCCCCGAGCAGCGCCACCGGGTCGATGACGACGCCGTTGCCGATGACCGGGACGCAGCCGGGGGTGAGGATGCCCGACGGCAGCAGGTGCAGGGCGTACTTCTGGTCCCCGATGACCACGGTGTGGCCGGCGTTGTTGCCGCCCTGGTACCGGACCACGTAGTCCACGGGGTCCTTGCCGGCGCCCCCGAGGAGGTCGGTGGCCTTGCCTTTGCCCTCGTCGCCCCATTGGGCGCCGACGAGCACGATCGCAGGCATGGCGCAGGGCCGCCCTTCGGTGGGGGACACGGGAACAGCCGCTCAGGGTATCCGGGGCACCCCGGTCCGGCGACTCGGTGTGAGCTAGGGCTCACCCGATGGAGCGCAGCTCAGCCTTCGAGCGGCGCGCTGGTGGCAGGCGCGAGCGCGTCCGCTGCGGCCGCGCTGGACTCGAGCAGGAACGTGTAGCACCGGCGGGCCTCGTCGTCCTCGCCGATGGCGGCCGCCGCCCGTCCGAGCGCGTGCAGCGCCCGCAGGAAGCCCTGGTTGGGGGCGTGCTCCCACGGGACCGGGCCGTGGCCCTTCCACCCGTTGCGGCGGAGTTGGTCCAGGGCGCGGTGGTACCCGGTGCGGGCGTAGGCGTAGGACTCGATCACGGCACCGCGCTCCCAGGCGCCGTCCGCCAGCGCCGCCCAGGCCGCGCTGAAGGTGGGGTGGTCTGCCGCCACCTTCGCCGGATCGGTGCCGTCGTCGAGCTTGGACTGGATCGCGGGCTCGGCGGGCAGGAGCGTCGGCGGCGGACCGCCGAGCAGGTTCTCGTGAAGGGCCATGGGCCCCATCCTGCCAAGTGGCGGCGACAGTTTTCGTTCGGGCGACGCGACGAGCTCGGCGCGACGGCCCCGTCGCCCGCGGACAACCGTCGTCCGGGAGCCCTCCTCGCCTCGAACTCGACGAGGTCGCGCACGTTCGGGAACCCGGCCGCGAACCGTGCCGGCGGCCGAGTGCGGCGGCCGAGCGTGGGCCTGGCGAGCGGGCGCGCGTCGCTGCGCGCACCCGCTCGGCGGCGACGAACTCAGCGGCGGGTGCCGACGACCAGCAGGTATTCGCGGGTGTGCGCGACGCCGCCGTCGGGCGCGGCGTACTTGGTGTCGAACAGCTCGACCCACGCCGCCTGAAGCTCCGCGCGACGCTCGCCGAGGTTCTCCGCCAGGGTCTTCGTCGGGCCGTAGCTGCTGGAGAACAGTTCCCAGTACGCCTGACCCGACGGCATCCGCAGCGTCGAGACGTGCTCGACGACGTCCAGCTCGAAGGACCCGCCCAACAGTTCGGCGACGCGGTCGGGCTTGCCCCAGTCGAACGGGCTGCTCGGCGGCGGCGCGGGCTGGAACGGCGCCATCACCCGGAACAGGTCTCCGAGGCCGCCCTCGGGGGTCCAGTTCGCCAGCGCGATCTTCCCGCCCGGGCGCACCACCCGCGCGAGTTCGGCGGCGGTCGCGGCGTGGTCGGGGGCGAACATGACCCCGCACGTGGAGGACACCGCGTCGAACTCGCCGTCGGCGACGGCCAGGTTCTCGCAGTCCCCGACGCGGTAGTCGATGCTCAGCCCGAGATCCGCCGCGCGCTTGCTCGCGGTCTCGATCAGCCCGGGAGACAGGTCGATGCCGACGACGGCGGCGCCCGCGCGAGCCGCCAGTTCCGCGACTGCGCCGGTGCCGCAGGCGAGGTCGAGCCACTTCACCCCGGGCGCGGCGCCGAGGGCTGCCACCGTCAGTTCGTGGATGTCGGTCAGCGTTTCGGTGACGTTCTGGTACGGGCCGTTGGCCCACATGACGCTCTGCTTGGCCTTGAGTTCTTCGTACGCCACGGCGCACCTCGATCGGCTAGTGGGGAGCTCAGACTTGCACCGGACCTCGCCCGCCACAAGCGTCGGCGTTCGCCCTACGCTCGGACCGTGAGAGGCGATGGCGGCAGGGCGCAGTCCCGTGCGGTGCGCGTGGGCGCGCAGGTGGTCGTCGTCTCCATCGTCCTTGCCGCTCTTACCTACCTGGTGGGGCGGCTGCACCTGCGCGGCGCCGACGGCGGCATGGAGGACCTCGGCACCGCCATCGGGTACGGGCTGTTGATCGTCGGCTTCGCGATCGTCGCCGCCTTCGGAGTCCTGCTCATGCTCGCGGGCTGGATCGCATCGACCGTCCGGGGCCGCCGACAGGTGAACTGACGACTCGTCAGTTCAGTGGGGAGGCTGGGTCGAGCGCCGCGCGGCGCAGCCGTCGGACCTTGCGCAGGGCGACCCAGAAGACCGCGACGCAGCCCGCCAGCGCCCCGAGTTGCCACAGTTGCCCCAGATGACGCCGGGCCCACGGGCGCGAGTCGACCTCGCAGCCCCGTTCGTCGCAGAGGTAGGACAACTCGTAGAAGTCGTGGAGCGCACCGCCGAGCAGGAAGAGCACCAGCAACGCGCCAATCAGCGCCGAGCACACCACGACCGCGGCCCACGCCTGCTCGCGCGGGGGCGCCATCTCCACGGCGTCGTCGAGGTCGTCGTCGGTCACGCCTCCAGTCTCGCGACCACTCGGCCTCCCCGGCGGCGAATGCGGACATCTCCACGGGCCGCCCGCCCCGCCACGGTTCCGCCCCGCCACGGTTCCGCCCCGCCCCGCCCCGCCGCGCCGCCGCCTCGCCGCGCCCTCGGCTTCGGACGCCGGCTCCCGGCGGCGCTCCGGTGGGCGGGCGCGCACCCGCAGACGCGTGCGCCGGGTGGGGCGTTCTACCGTTCGGGGAGGACGCGGCCCGCCCGGCCGCGCGAGTCGCGAGGTGCTCATGCTGACGGTCCCAGAGTTGCTGGTCGAGTACGACAGGGCGCTCGCCTACACCGAGTCCCTCTGGCGCGACCTGTCCCCCGACGAGGTCCGCTGGCGTCCGAACGACGACTCCAGCGCGATCGGCTGGCACCTCGGGCACCAGGCGACCGTCGCGCACTTCATGATCCGCAACCTCACGGCCGCGGAGCCGAGTCCGGACGCCGACCTCGAGCCGTTGATGGACTCCTCCTCGAACGTGCAGGCGCGCGGGGAACTGCCCGACCTCGGCCGTCTCGCCGACTTCCGTGCCAAGGTCGCCGACCGCGTGCACGTCCGGATCGGGGACATCGCCGCGCGCAACGTCGGGGCGCCGGTCCAGATGCAGGTCGTCGCCTCCGCGCTGCTGACCGCCGTGATCAACCACGAGTACCAGCACAGCCAGTGGATCGGCGAGGTCCGCCACCGCGACCTCGGGCACGCCCTGCCCGACCGGCCGGTCTCGGACGTGCTCTGCGAACTCGACGGCTACCTCGTCGTCGGGGCGGCCTCGTGAAGCCCGGCGACCTCGCGGTCCTGGCCTCGCCGCTGGGCGTCGAGCTGCTGTCGTCGAAGATCCCCGCCCGCGTCGCCTATGTGACGTCGAGCGGCGAACCCCGCGTCGTGCCGCTGTGGTTCCACTGGGACGGCACGGACCTCGTCGTCGCGACGTTCGCCGGCAGTCCCAAGCTCGGCCACCTGAAGACGGGCGACCCGCTCGCGGTCACCATCGACCTCGAGGCGTTTCCCCATGCCGCGCTGCAGATCCGGGGCCGCGTGACCGTGACGCCGATGGACGGCGTCGTCCCGGAGTACCGCCTCGCGGCGGCCCGCTACCTCGGCGCCGAGGCCGCCGCCGCGTTCGTCGCGGGCATCGACCCGCCGCCGCAGATGACCCGCATCGCCCTGCACCCGACTTGGGCGAGGGCCATGGACATGCGCGGCTGACGCCACAGTTCCTCCGCCGCCGGGGTCTCTCCTTCACCCCCGGCCTTCACCGCCGGCCTTCGCCTTCGGGGTTGCGGCTTCCCTCGTTGGGGTTCCGCTTCGCTCGTGGTGGGTCGTGGTTTGGGTCGCGTGCGGCGGGACGGCCGCGAGTGAAGCGGCCGTCCTGGCGGGGGTGGGGAGGGCGTGGGGCGACGCTTCCGTCTCGCCTTCGGGGTTGCGGCTTCACTCGTTGGGGTTCCGCTTCGCTCGTCCTAGGAGCGTGGGTCAGTAACACGCCCGGGTAGGTCCCACATCCGGACGGCGGTGCCGGCGACGATTGGTGCCGTGGGTACCGACGATTCGCTGTTCGAGATGGATCCGGTGGAGCGGCCGGAGGG
>JBQTIB010000120.1:0-7901 GCA_052389435.1 Sporichthyaceae bacterium
ATCACAGGGTGAAACACCTGCCGGGTTGGGACCTGATCCAGGACCCCGACGGCTCCGGAACCCTCACCTTCCTCACCCCCAGCGGACAGATGTTCCGCACCCGCCCACCAGATCTGGTCACCGGCGAGGACGCCGACGTCGACGACCTGACCCCGGCCCGGTACCCGGACGTTCCGCCCTTCTGACCAGCGAGCCCGTCACCCCGGGGTGCACTGCCACGCGTTCACCGCGGACCGCGACGGCGGCGCGACGGTCATCCTGGGAAGCGGTATCTGACTCACCGGCATGTTGCCGCCTGTTCGCTCAGTGAGCCGGCGCGGCGGCGAGGGGTGCCTGCCGGCGGCGGAACGTGGTGCCGGAGACGTAGGTCGCGCCGTCGTTCAGCCGACTCCCATCGTCCACTGACGGTGCGTTAGATCCGCTGCCAGGCGAGGGAGTGCACGGTCCGGCCGGCCGCGACGGCGCGACGGCCGTACTTGGTCTCGGGCGCCTGCGGCGGCTCGACGACCCGCAGCGGGAGGGACTCGGCGGCCGCGACGGCGGCAGCGGCGTAGGTGTCGTCGTCCACGACGAGGTGGAACATGCCGCCCGGCGCGAGCACCTCCACGAGCCGGCCGAGCAGGCGGTGAGAGATCAGCCGTCGCTCGGCGTGCCGACGCTTCGGCCACGGATCCGGGTGGAAGGCCTGCACGAGTTCCAGCGAGGCCGGTGCCAGCAGTGGCAGCAGATGCGTGACGTCCGCGGACAGCACCCGGACGTTCTCGGCCCCGATCTCGACGAGACGGTCCATCGCGCGGAGCTGGCCGGGCGGGTGGACCTCGACGCCCAGGACGCGCTGCCGTGGCCGTGCCGCGGCCAGGGCCAGCAGCGACTCGCCGAAGCCGAAGCCGATGTCCAGGACCTGCGGGGACCACGCCGCGGCCGCCGCCGGGTCGGCGAGCCCGAGGGCCGCCGCCCGCAGCTCCAGTCGCTCCCGATGGCCCTCGGACATGCGCCCCCGGTTGCGCCAACTGCGTGGCACGAACTCCGCGGCCGTGTTCGGCGATTCGCTCACCGGCGCATCGTCGCTCGCGCTCTTCACTGGTCTCTCGCTCCTCGCGCTCGCTCGGCCGGCAGCATTCCCCACCGCTCCAGGGTGTCCACGAGCTCGGGGACCACGTCCAATTCCAGCAGCTCGCTCCGATGGACCCAGCGTGCGTCGACGGCGTCGTCGCCCGGCCGCAGCACGCCGCCGACGACGGCACAGGCGTAGTCGCGCACGTCGTAGGAGACGCCGCTCGGGCCCGGCAGCACCACCGTGCCGACCAATGCCCCGACCACGACCCGCAGCCCCGTCTCCTCGGCCACCTCGCGGATCACGGCCTGCGGATCGGTCTCGCCCATCTCGACCCGGCCGCCCGGAAGAGACCAGCGGCCGATCCCTGGGGCGTTTGCCCGACGAATCACCAGCAAGCGGTGTTCGTCGTCGTGAACCACCGCGCCGACGCACGGAATTCGGGTACCCATCACGGAACCCAGCCTTCCACTGCCCTTGACGCTGCCCGTGCCGGAGGAGGACTGTCGTGGAGATTCCTAGCCGTACCTGGGAGGTGTCGTGACCGGAGTTCCTTCGTGTTCGCGCTGCGGCGGCACCGTTCGAGCACCGGGGATCTGGTCGAATGCCTGGCGTTGCGAGCGCGACGGCGACGTCGATCCGCTGCACGTCGGCGCTTTGCCGACCCACGACCGGGTTCTCGCGGCGATGAAGGACGCCCGCGTCCCGTTCTGGATTCCCTGGCCGCTGCCGATCGGGTGGCTGGCCACGGGATTCACCTATTCCGGGGACGAGCGCAGCGGGGCCCGTGCCTCCCTGCTCACCTTCGGCGGCCCGAATCCGCTCGGCGGGTTCTCCGAACTCGCGGTGATCTCGGAGGAACCCGGCGTCGGCCTCGGCGCGAGCTGGGCGGGTCTGCCGGGCCCCGACCCCGGCGAACGGCTGGCGACGACGACGGGACCCCACGCCCGCATCCATGCGGGCGGGCACCCGACGGCCCTGTGGTGCATCGACTCCGGCGACCGGGCCGTCTACGTCGGCGAGGCCCTCGGTCTGTGGCTGTGGCTCATCCTGTGGCCCGCGGGCGCGGGCGCGCTCGTGTTCGACCAGCTGCGGCTGGTCGATCTGCGCGACGCTCCGCGGGACCTCGACATTCCGATGGGTGCGATGTCGGCGCGGCTCGATCCGCTGGCCCGTCGAGCCGGCTAGTACGGCCCAGGCGCGCCGAAGCTCTGCGGCGGGGCGAAGCCCTGCGGCGGGGCGAAGCCCTGCTCGGCAGCGAGTCCGGGCGGACGCGGCGGCCCGCCCGGGCGCCCCGATCCGCCGGGACCCGGGCACTCGCCGGACCGCTCGGGAGCCAGGGTGATCGTCACCGCGCGCAGGTCGCCGGTGTCCGCCGAGTCGGCGAGCACCGTCGCGCAGCGCCCTACCTGCAGCGCCTCCGCGCCCGCTGCCACGAACCGCAGTACCTCGGTATCCGCCGCGAGGGCGAAGCTCCAGCTGTTCACCGCGCGGGCGTCGGGCTCCCCTCCGCCGCGGGCGCCCTCGGGCCGCGTCAACTCCACCGTCAACGACTCCGCGGAGACGGCCGTGACGATCCCGCGCATCCCGGGTCCGGCCACGCCGCGACGGGCGGTGCACGCCCCGTCGGCGGCTTCGGAGACGGCGATCGACTCCGCCGTGAGCCCGGGCGCACCGCCGCTCAGCGCCGATGGCCCGTCGGGACGCTTCGGGCGGATCAGGACGCACCGACCGACCGCGACGTCCTGGGCGGTCCCGGGCGCGAGTTCGGCGAAGGCCGTCTGCTCGGTCCAGGCGATCAGGGAGGACTCGCCGTCCAGGCGCAGCGTCTGCCCCTCGAGGAGCGCGATGCGGCCGCCGGTGGGCCGCGAGGCCGGGCCCAGCGCGCCGGTCGGCACGGATGCCTCGCCACGCGCCGCGGCGGAGTAGGGCTCCGGCTCGGGCGGCTGCGGCGTACCGGCGAGCGAGGCCGACGCCGACTCTCCCGGCCCGTCGAGGCCCGGCGCGTAGCCCGGCTGCCCGCTCTGCCCGGCCGCCTCGGTCTGGCCGGTCTGCGTCGTCCCGGTCTGCGTCGTCGAAGCGCCGTCGGCCCGACCGGCGTCCGCCGCCACGGCCGGCGCCGGAGCCGGCCGCGGAACGGAGACGGGCTCGGGAGCGGCGGCGATCTCGGCGGTTCCGCACCCGGACAGCAGGGTCAGTCCGGCCAGCAGGCCGATCCCGAGGGCATGGGTGGGAGCACGCATGTCGGCCTCCGCTAGGGGACAGCGGCGGCTTGCCTGCTGTCTGGCAACGCAGGGCGACGAGGAAACCTCGCAGGCCCGAGTTAGGGAAAGCTTACCTCACTCGGGCGGGGTGATGTCACGCCGAGGCGGACTTCGGTCCGGTCTCGAACCACACCTGCTTGCTGCCGCCGAACTCCGAGCAGCCCCAGCGGGTGGCGAGGGTGTCGACCAGCACCATGCCGCGGCCGGTCAGGTCTCCGCGGCCGGCCGGCTGCCGCAGTTTCGGCTGCTCGTCGACCCGGCCGTCGTGGACCTCGATCCGCAGGCCGCTGGAGTCGCCGCGGGCCACCAGGCGCATCGGCTGGACGCCGTAGCGCAGCGCGTTGGTGACGAGCTCGCTCACCAGGAGCAGGGCGACGCCGCCGTCGTCGGGGACGCCCCAACGCGCGATGCTGGTGCCCACCAGGTTCCGTGCGCGACCGACTTCGTTGGGGTCGTTGCGCAGGGCGGTACGAAGCTCCACTGCAGGCATTCCTCACGGCGGCGGGCGGGACGTTGGCACCTCATGGTGCCGCGTGCTGGAGGGCTTTCAAGGGTGGAATTCAAAGTTCTACTCAACGTGGTCGAGTAATTACTTTCCGCTCGCTTCACTGCTCAACGGACCCCCAGAAATCGACCAAGACTGCGGCCGTTGCCTGCGGATTCTCCACTGCCGGCGAATGTGCGGCGCCGTCGATCACGACGTACCGCGCCCCCAGTCGCGTCGCCATGTCCTTCTGTTCCTCCGGAAGCCAGATGTAGTCCTCCGTTCCGTGCGCCACGAGCACCGGAAGTCCGGTTTCGGCCAACTCGTCCAGATTTCCGGCGGCGGTCAGGAGGTGGCCCGCCATCGTCGCCAGGCCGACGTGCGAGGAAGAGAGGAAGCGGCGTGCGAGGAACTGTCGAACGTCGGGTGCGACGTCCTCGTACTCGCCGGCCGATTCGGCCGCTCCGGCGACGAAGGACCAGACCTGCTCGACGGAGAAGTTCTCGAGCGCGGCGATGAGCATCCCGGCACGTCCGACCTCCCGTTCCACGGTCATCGGTCCCGGTCCGGAGCACAGCAGCGTCACGCTGGCCAGTTCCGGCGCTCCGTGGACCTCGCCCGCGGAAACGGCGGCGGCCCGAGCGGGGAAGCCGCCGAAGCTGTGGCCGACCAGGTGCACGGGCCCCGCGAAGTCTGCGGCGACGGCGAGTGCGTCGGCTCCGAGTTCGGCGATCGCGTACGCGTCCGGGTCCTCCGGGCCCGGGGTCTGGAACTGGCCGCGCTGGTCCATGGCGCGCACCCGGTACCCCGCCGCGGCCAGCGGCGGGAGAAGGGGAAGAAAGTCCTCTTTGGATCCGGTGAAGCCGGGAATCAGCACCACGTTGCCGCGGGGCGACACGCCTTTCGGCGGGTCGATCTCGTGAATCGCGAAATGTCCGCGACCAGTTGGAAACATGTGTGCGGTAGCACCGTCGGGAAGCTGCAGGTGTGGCGGAGTACTCACGCCGAGGACGCTATCGCGCAGTGTTTCTGCGACCACGGGAATGGGATGATCTGCAGGTGACCAGGACGCTGGCAGTAGCGAACCAAAAGGGTGGCGTAGCGAAGACCACCACCGTCGCGTCGCTGGGCGCGGCGATGGCCGAGCGCGGACTTCGCGTCGCGGTGGTCGACCTCGACCCGCAGGCCTGTCTGACGTTCTCCCTCGGGCTGGACCCGGACGAACTCGAACTGTCGGTGCACGACGTGCTGCTCGGCCGCGTCCCGGCCCGCACGGCGCTGCAACGGGTTGCCGGCGAGATGGACCTGCTGCCGGCGCACATCAACCTGGTCGGGGCGGAGAAGGCCTTGGTCAACCGCAACGGCAAGGAGTTCGTCCTGCGCGACGCGCTCGCGGACCTGCACTCGGACTACGACCTGATCCTGCTCGACGCGCCCCCCGCGCTCGGCGTGCTGACCGTCAACGCGTTGACCGCCGCGGATCAGGTGCTCATTCCGGTGCAGTGCGAGACCCTCGCCCACCGCGGTGTCAGTCAGGTGCTGCAGACGGTGGAGGACGTGCGGGGGCGCACCAACAAGAGCCTGAAGGTGCTCGGCGTGCTGCCGACGCTCTTCGACGGCCGCTCCAAGCACGCCCGCGCCGTGCTCGACGACATCGGCGAGCGGTACGGCATCGCCGTGCTCGACCCGCCGATTCCGCGGTCCATTCGGTTCGCCGAGGCCCCCGCCGCCGGCAAGACCGTGCTGGAGACCGCCCGCTCCTCCTCCGGGGCCCTGGCCTACCGCGAACTTGCGTTGCGCCTGATCAAGGACGACGCGTTGAAGTTGAAGGCGAAGGGCAGGAAGTGACCGACTTCGGGCGCATCAAGCCGCCGACCCCGCCCGCCTCCGGGGGGCCGATTCCCCGGCGTCGCATGCCGGCCACGGGCGCCCGGGTGGACCGCGACGGCAAGGAGGCCCTGTTCAGCGCGCAGGCTCCGCCGATCGGCGGCGTACCCCTCGGCGCCCTGACCGTCTCGTGCTCGTCCTGCCGGGTCACCACCACCGTCACGCTGATGCGTGCGGTCTTCGCGGCGATCCCGAGCGTGCACCTCTTCCTACTCCGCCGCAGCTACCCGTCCTGGATGCAGTGCCCGGCGTGCGATCGCCGGACCTGGGTGCGCCTGAGCGTCAAGATGCGCTAGCCGGACCGACGCCGACAACCGAGCCCCACAACCGAGGCCGACCACCGCAGGGTGGTCGGCCTTCGCCGTAGCCGGGGCCTGTCGGGCACGGGAGCGACACGTCGCGGTCGACGCCGATCCTGTGTTCCCAGCTCGACGTCCCTCACTCCGGACAGCCTGTCGATTTCACGCGCCACGCGGCCGTTTGCGGCTGCTACGTCCGGTTTCGCCGACCTCCGGCCGTCATCCGTTCGAGTGAACCTGAAAGGCGGCTAGAGACCAGGCGATCGGCGGCCGTGACTCTAACGGCCGAACGAGCCATCGCCGCCGCAGTCGTCCTCACCGGGGGAATCCACCATGAAGCGTCCCAGCAAGAGCCACCTCGCCATCGGCCTCGCGGCCTCGACCGTGGCGATGACCTTCGGTCTCGCACCGCAGTCGAACGCCGCCACCCCGTTTGCCGACGGCGGTTTCGAGAATCCGCCCGTCGCCGGTCCCTTTCAGACCTTCAACGCGGGGGCGGCCCTCGGCGCCTGGACCGTCGCCTCCGGCAGCGTCGACCTCATCGGCACCTTCTGGGACGGCGCGGGCGCCGGCGCCGACCAGAGCATCGACCTCAACGGCAACACCGCGGGCAAGCTCTGCCAGACCACGGCCACCTCGCCTGGCTCGACCTACCGCCTCGACTACGCGATGTCGAAGAACGCGGGAACGAACACCGCCACCATGGACGTGACCGTCGGCGCGTTCTCCAAGTCCGAGACCTACAACCAGAACAACAGCAACGCCAACATGATGTGGTCGGCACGCTCCGCCGAGTTCACCGCCGCGGCCGCCACCAGCGAGATCTGCTTCGCTTCGACGTTCCCCGCGGGCGGGGGCTCCGGGCCGGCGCTGGACGAGGTGTCGCTGACCCTGGTCAACACCCCGCCGACCGCGACGATCGACGCCCCTGCCGCCGGTCAGATCTACTTTCAAGGCGAGCAGGCCAATCTGGCGTTCTCCTGCGACGACGTCGACGACAACCTGACCTCCTGTCTCGCCGACAACGGCCAGGATTCCGGCGACGCGGTCGACACGGACACAGCGGGGGACTACGTCCTGGGCGTCGAGGCCACCGACGCCGAGGGCGCAACGGGCTCGGCCTCGGCCGCCTACACCGTCAAGCCGCTGAACACCGCCTGCCACAGCGTCGGCATCCTGCTGCCCGGCACCCGAATCTCGGACGCGAACCCCGAACGCACGCCGTGCGAGACGCGCAAGAGCACCCAGGTCGAGAACGACACGATCCCGCTGCTCATCGGCTCGCTGAGCTACCAGGCACTGTCCGCGGTCACCCAGAACGACGGCACCGGCATGATGGGCGCCGCGACGACGGCCGCCAAGGTGAACCTGAACCTGCTCGGTCTGCAGATCGGGGTAGAGAACCTCGTCTCCGCCGTGCAGGCGCAGATGCTGCCCGGGTGCGCAGGCGTCGACTCCTTTGGCCAGTCGCGCGCCGGCCGGATCACGATCCTCGGCCAGACCTACGACATCGGCACGGCCTCGCGCACCATCACGCTTCCGCTGGGCCTCGGCGCCGTCTACATCAACCAGCAGGTCAAGACCGCCAACACGATCACCCAGCGCGCCGTCTTCGTCGACCTGCCGGGCACCTTCCTGGACGTCGCCATCGGCCAGGTCGGCGTGGGCGTGTCCTGCGACGGCCCGGTCACCGTCGCCAACGCGGTCCGGGAGGACGCGAAGCCGAGCAGGGGCGAGGTCGAGGAGCTGCGCACCCGCCTCGAGAAGGTCGAGTCCGCCGAGGCCTAGGCCGCGGCCGCACCCCGACGGCTACACCCCCGATGGCGTCACCCCGACGGGTGGCGCCGTCGGCGGCTCAGCCCCAGCCGGCTCGCGCTCCGACTCGACAAGGCGTCGGCGGCGTCACCCGAGGG
>JBQTIB010000121.1:0-5476 GCA_052389435.1 Sporichthyaceae bacterium
AGGCCATGGCCGGCGCGAACTGGGTCCGCGACGTGATCAAGCCCAAGACCTACGGGCTGCTGTGCCTGACCTCCCCGGAGATGCAGCTCGCCTGCAACCAGGTCAGCAAAATCCTCGACGCCTCCGGCGCGAAGCTGGTGAAGAAGGTCGACGTCGCGATCTCGGAAACCTCGATGTCCTCGCAGGTTCTGGCGATGCGCGCGGCCAACCCGGACCACATCGTCCACTACGTCATCAACGCCGCGACCCTCATCAAGTTCATGGTCGAGGCCAACCAGCAGCACTACTACCCGCCCAAGGGCGTCAGCGGAAACCACCTCGTCGCCGAGGCCCTCGGCTCGTTCATCGGCGACTGGCCGTCGAACCGGTACTGGAACAACACCACGTACAGGCTGTGGGGCCCGGAGTACATGGCGGTCATGAATCGCTACGCCCGTTCCAACGTCGGCATGAACCACCACATCGTCCAGGCCGCCTACGTCGGGGTGAACCTGTTCGCCCAGGCCGCGAAGGCCGTCGGGCCGAACCTGACACGCGAGCGGCTCATGGCGACGCTGAACAACGGATCGGTGTGGAAGACCGACGCGTCGCTGGACCAGAAGTTCAGCTACACCGCGGCCGAGCGCGGCGGCGACCACGGCAACCAGACGTGGAGCGCCGCCATGGGTCAGGGCCGCGAGTTCATGTACCGCTACTCCAACGCCAACACCGTGTCCAAGCCGGACGGATCGCCGTCCGGCTGGACCCCCGACCCCGACCAGTTCGTCATCGACACCCGCTGAGCAAGCCCGCGCGTGGGTCCCGCCGTCGTCGCCGGGACCCGCGCACCGCTGCGCCCGACTGCTGGAGGTGTGACCGAGGGCGCACGCGGCACACCCTTGCGTTTCCGCAATCGCACGACGCGCGGTGATCAACTGGAGCCGCGAAGCTCAACAACTCAATGCTCTGAAAGGCGCGAACCGAGATGATTAGACCGACCACCCGACGGTTCGTAGCCGCGGTGCCCCTCGCCCTCGGCGTCACCCTCGTGGCGGCTGCCTGCGGATCCTCCGGCACCCCCGTTGCCCAGCAGGCGCCCGCGCCCGCGCCGGTCCCCGTCGACAACGGCAGCACCGAGACCACGGCCAAGCTGATCGAGGCCGTCGCCGCCTACCTCGACGCACAGTCCAAGGTCAGCGAAGACAAGCAGATCGACGCCGTCGCCAAGGAGACGCTGGCCAAGGTCGTCAAGGAGGCCAAGGCCGTCCGGGCCGACAAGACCAAGGCGAAGACCGCCGCCACGAAGATCTCCTCCGGCGTCGAGGCCGTCGAGGTCGCGAAGGAGAGCGAGACCGCCGCCGAGGCCAACAAACGCCGCGCCGACGAACTCGGCGGAGCCACCGACTCCGGCGTCACCAAGAACTCCATCAAGCTCGGCTCGATCAACATGCACGGCATGGCCCTGGGCAACGTCCTGATCCAGCCGATGGTGCGCGGCAATCTCGCCACCGCGAACGCAATCAACGACCGGGGCGGGGTGCTGGGCCGACGCCTGTCGATCGTCGACTGCGACGACGGCCCCGGCGAGGTCTCTCGCGCGAAGGCGTGCATCAAGAAGCTCGTGTCCCAGGACCGGATCTTTTCCCTCGTCACCGGCGCGGACTGGGCGACCGCCGCGCTGCACGACGATCTGGCGCAGGCCAAGCTGCCCTACGTCGGGTCGTGGGGGTACTCCCAGACCGAGTGGCAGGACCCGTTCATGTTCCCCACCCACACCTCGATGATCCACGAGGCGATGGCCGGCGCGAACTGGGTCCGTTCGGTGATCAAGCCAAAGACCTACGGCCTGATCTGCCTGACCAGCCCCGAGATGCAACTGGCCTGCAACCAGGTGCGGACGATCCTCGACAACTCCGGCAGCAAACTGGTGAAGAAGGTCGACGTCGCCATTTCGGAGACCTCGATGTCCTCGCAGGTGCTGGCGATGCGCGCGGCCAACCCGGAGCACATCGTCCACTACGTGATCAACCCGGCGACCATGGTCAAGTTCATGGTCGAGGCCCGCCAGCAGGGGTACTACCCGCCCCGCGGCATCAGCGGAAACCACCTCGCCGCCGAGGTGCTGGGCTCCCTGTTCGGCGAGCACCCGGCGGGCCGGTACTGGACCAACAGCACCTACAAGCTCTGGGGCCCGGAGTTCATGGCGGTCATGAACCGCTACGCCCGTGGCAACCAGGGCACGAACCACCACGTCGTGCAGGCCGCCTACGTCGGCATGAACCTGTTCGCGCAGGCGGCGACGCAGGTCGGCCCGAACCTGACCCGCGAGCGCCTGATGGCGGCACTGCGCAACGCGAAGGTCTGGAAGACCGACGCCTCGCTGGACCAGCGCTTCTCCTACACCCCGGCCGAACGCGGCGGCTCCTACGCCAACCAGACCTGGGATCCGGACCTGGCCCAGGGCCGGGAGTTCATGTACAAGTACTCCAACGCGAACACCCTGTCGAACCCCGACGGCAGTCCCTCCGGCTTCGTTCCGGACCCGGATCAATTCGTGATTACCACGCGCTAACGCCACCCCAGATGGGCCCCGCCGACCCCCGGCGGGGCCTTTCTTCGCTGTGGTGCAGACCGCGTGCGGCACGCCGAATCCGTTCCCCGAAAACGCTGTAGCACGGTGATCTACTCGAGCGACAACGCCGCCGGCCAAGGGCCTGCGGCGGCACGGACGAGAAAGGCACTCCGATGAGATCGCTCCGCTCCCCTCAGCGCGCCCTCGCGGCGATTCCGCTGGGTGTCGGCGTCGCGCTGTTGATCAGCGCCTGCGGCTCCGGCGGCACCGCGCAGGTCGCGGCGCCGGCGCCGTCGCCTGCGGTCGCTCCGGCCGCGCCGGATGCAAGCACCCAGAAACTGGTCGAGGCGGTCGTGAAGTACCTCGACGCGCAGAACAAGCGCAAGGAGTTCGCGGGCGACGACCTCGCGCGCCCCGCACTGGAGAAGGCGATCGCCGCCGTCGAGGCCGCGAACCGGGCACAGCCGGAAGCGGCGGCGAAGGCCGCCGAGGCCGTGGAGAAGCGGACCCCGACCGTCTCGGCGAGCCCGTCGGCCGTCCGCTCCACGGGAGGCGGACTACGCGAAGACGAATCGAAGAAGCGCGAGAGCGAAGCCCGCGCCGAGGCCACCGGCGGCGCCACCGACACCGGCGTCACCAAGAACTCGATCAAGACCGGCACGATCATGATGCACGGCATGGCCCTGGCCCGGCTCACCACCGCTCCCCAGATCGCCGGGCAGCGCGCGGCCCTCGCCGCCCTCAACGACCGCGGCGGCGTCCTCGGCCGGCGGATCGACATGGTCGACTGCGACGACGGCCCCGGCGAGGTCTCGCGCACCAAGTCGTGCCTGAAGAAGCTCGTCGCGCAGGACCGGATCTTCAGTCTGTTGACCGTCGGCAGCTGGGGCTCGGCCTCCATCCACGACGACCTCGCGCAGTACAGGCTGCCGCTGGTGGGCGCGTGGGCCTACTCCCAGACCGAGTGGCAGGACCCGTACATGTTCCCCACGCACATGTCGATGATCCACGAGGCGATGGCCGGCGCGAACTGGGTGCGTACGGTGATCAAGCCGAAGACCTACGGCCTGATCTGCCTGACGAGCCCGGAGATGCAGCTGGCCTGCAACCAGGTGCGCAAGATCCTCGACGGCTCCGGCGCGAAGATGGTGAAGAAGGCCGACGTTCCGATTTCGGAGACCTCGATGTCGGGCTACGTGCTCGGCATGCGCGCGGCGAACCCCGATCACATCGTCCACTACGTCATCAACCCGGCGACGATCGTGAAGTTCCTCGTCGAGTCCAGCCAGCAGGGCTACTACCCGCCCAAGGGCGTCAGCGGAAACCACGTCGCCTCCGAGGTCGCGGGGTCGCTGATCGGCGACTGGCCGGCGGGGCGGTACTGGACCAACACCACCTACAAGCTCTGGGGCACCGAGTTCATGGCGACCATGAACAAGTACGCCACCTCCAGCCGCGGCTCGTTCCACCACATCGTGCAGGCCGGGTACGTCGGGGTGAACCTGTTCGCCCAGGCCGCCAAGCAGGTCGGCCCGAACCTGACCCGCGAGCGTCTGATGGCCGCCCTCGGCAACGGCGCCGTCTGGCAGACCGACGCCTCGCTGGACCAGAAGTTCAGCTACACCAAGGCCGAGCGGACCGGGAGCTACGAGAACCAGACCTGGGACAAGGGCATGGCCCAGGGCCGGGAGTTCATGTACCAGTACCACAACGCCAACACGGTCTCCAACCCCGACGGCAGCCCGTCGGGTTGGCGTCCGGACCCGACGCGCTTCGTGATCCACACGGACAGGTGAGCCGAGCGGAGTGAGAGCGCGAGAACGAGTGCTCTCACTCCCGAGGCGAGCGCCGTCGTCGATCGCAGGGATCACGGACCGCCAGTCCACGTTGCGTCGTCAGCGCCCCGGCCGAATCGGCCGGGGCGCTTTCACTTCAACCCCAACAACCCCACGCCTCGCCGACTCGCCTCCCCCATTTCGGGTGCCTTCGCGTGATCTACTCCACAAGATCACGCCTGTTGGCAGACCGAAAGGCTCCCGTTCCATGACGAGACTCCGACCAGGGCGAAGGACTGCGGCCGCGTTGCCGGTCGTCGTAGGGCTGACGCTGATCGTCAGCGCCTGCGGATCGTCTTCCGCCACCCAGCCCGTCGCCGCCCCGGCACCCGCGCCGGCGGCCGACACCACCCCGGACAGCACCGCCAAGTTGGTCGAAGCGGTGGCGGCCTACCTGTCCGCGCAGTCCGCGCCCAAGAAGGACCCCGAACTCGACACCGCAGCCGCCAAGGCGTTGAAGAAGGCGCTGTCCGAGGCCGACGACCGACGCGCCGCCGCGGCCAAGGCCATCGCCGTCAGGCCCAGCCCCGGCGTCGTGGCCGTGCGACCCAACGGCGAACCGACTCCCGAGGCCTCGCCCGAGGCGAAGGTCGAGAGCCAGAGCGCCTTCGAGCGCACCGGCGGCGCCACCGACACCGGCGTCACCCGCAACAGCATCAAGCTCGGCACGATCAGCATGCACGGCATGGCGTTGTCGAAGTTCGTCGTCGCCCCCGTCGTGCGCGGCAACATCGCCACCATCACCGCGATCAACGAACGCGGCGGCGTGCTCGGCCGCCGGTTGAGCGTCGTCGACTGCGACGACGGTCCCGGCGAGGTCTCCCGCGCGAAGTCGTGTCTGAAGAAGCTCGTCGTGCAGGACAAGATCTTCTCCCTCGTCAGCTCGATCGACTGGGCGACCGCGTCGCTGCACGACGACCTCAAGCAGCACGGGCTGCCCTACGTCGGCTCCTGGGCCTACTCCCAGACCGAGTGGCAGGACCCGTACATGTTCCCCACCCACATGTCGATGATCCACGAGGCCATGGCCGGCGCGAACTGGGTCCGCGACGTGATCAAGCCCAAGACCTACGGGCTGCTGTGCCTGACC
>JBQTIB010000122.1:0-37929 GCA_052389435.1 Sporichthyaceae bacterium
TGAACGACCAGTGCTCCGGGAACACCTTGCGGATGTTCTTCTTCAGCCCCGCGTTCAGCCCGACCCGCTCGTCCAGATAGGTCGCGACCCCCGCCCCGGCCTTCGCGGCACCGCTCAACTCGCTCATTCGGACCCCTCGTTCCTCGGCGCCCGCATGAGCGACGTCGCAACGTCCCTATTGGTTCGCTCGCTGCGCTCGCTCACCCGCGCTCCCAGAAGCTCGCACCGACCGGGCCATCGAAGTCGCGGACGGCGACGAGGTAGCCCTCGTTGTCCACGGTGATGGCCAGCTGTTCCAGATTGCGCGCCGCCGGGCCGAACACGACCTTGCCGGAGTTGGCGAGGTCGAACGTCGACTGGTGGCACGGGCAGAGCATGTGGTGGGTGGTCTGCTCGTAGAGCCCGAGCGGGCAACCCGCGTGGGAGCAGATCTTGGAGTAGGCCAGGATGCCCTGGTAGCTCTTCGCCGCGCAGATCGGGGAGACGATCTCCTCGGGGCGCAGGCGAACCAGCAGGACCGCGGCCTTCGCAAGCTCGTTGAGCGAGACCTCGCCACCGCCCGGCTTCGCCGAGATGAGCGAACCCTTCTGCAGGTCCTCGGGCTTGATCCGCCGTTCGCCGTTCGCGGTCACCAACTGGCGACGGTTCGGGTCGGCGAACAGCGTCTCGCGCAGCACCTTCTGCGGCAGCGGGCCCAGGTCGCGCAGCGTGATCAGCGGCGCCAGCGGGAAGACCGCCAGCGCGCCGGCCAGCGAGGTCCAGATCATCTTGCGGCGGGGGAGCGCCGAGTCGGCGGCACCGGCCTTCGCCAGCTCGAGCACCTCGGCGGTGTCCGCCGCCGAGGACTTCATCGGGTGACGCTCCTGAACCGCCTCTTCGGCGCTCATCAGCTTGCGGGCCCAGTGGATGGCGCCGATGCCGAGGCAGAGCAGCGACAGGCCGAGGGTCACCCCGAGCGCGAAGTTCAGCGCGTTGACCGTGCCGAGGGTGACGACGCGGAGGTCGGTGTCCTTGTCGATCGTCACGAAGCAGACGATGAAGGCGAAGGTCAGCAGCGTGCTCAGGGTGAAGAGTGCTGCGACCTGCCGCTCGGCGCGGTTGGCCGCGCGCGGGTCGATGTCCGTACGCCGGGGCGTGTGGTGCGGCAGGCCCGGGTCGGCGAAGGGATGGTCCGCGGGGACGACCTCGTGGCCGTGTCCGGCGGAGGAGTGTGCGGGGTCGTGGTCGTTGCTCATGACGCCTTCGCTCCGAGCCAGATGGTGAAGCCGATGAGCACGCCGATCACGATCGTCCACGCCAGCAGGCCCTCGGTCACCGGACCGATTCGGCCGAGGGAGTTGCCGCCGATGTCGGGCTCGGCCTGCATCGCCTTGAGGTAGGTGATGACGTCCTTCTTCTGCTCGGGCGTCAGCGCGCCGTCGTTGAAGACCGGCATCGCCTGGGGGCCGGTGAGCATGGCCTCGTACAGGTGCTTGCGGCTGGTGTCCTGCAGCGAGACCGCGTACTTGCCGCGGGTCAGCGCTCCGCCGTTGCCGGCGAAGTTGTGGCAGGAGGCGCAGTTGGTGCGGAAGATCTCGCCGCCCTCCTGCATGTCTCCGTCGGGGGCGTACTGGTCCTCGGTCGGGATGGCCGGGCCCGGGGCCAGCGAGGCGACGTAGGCGGCCATCGCCTGCGTCTCCTCCTCGTTGAACACGCGCGGCTTGATCGGGGCCTGGGCGGTCTTCGACTGCATCGGCATGCGGCCGGTACCGACCTGGAAGTCGACGGCGGCGGCGCCCACGCCGATCAGCGACGGTCCGTCGCTGGTGCCCTCGGCGTTGAGGCCGTGGCACGAGGAGCAGGAGGTGATGAAGAGGCTCTTGCCCTCCTCCACCGTCAGGGACGCGGCGCCACCGGCGGCCTCGGCGTCCCCCGACGGGGCGAAGGCCGCGTAGCCCGCGCCCACCACGCCTAGTGCCATGAGCAGTACGACGACCGCGGCCCACGGGTGGCGGCGTCGGGCGGAGAGTCGTTTCACGTCGGTCCTGTCGTTCACGGGCGGGGGACAGTTGCCTGTCGGTACGTCAGGTGGCGGTGCGCCGCCGAATGGAGCAGGTGGGGACTACTTGAGCAGGTAGATCGCTCCGAACAGACCGATCCACACGACGTCGACGAAGTGCCAGTAGTACGACACCACGATCGCGCTGGTGGCCTGTTCGTGCGTGAAACGCCGCGCCGCGTAGGTGCGGCCGAGCACGAACAGGAAGGCGAACAGCCCCAAGGTCACGTGTAGACCGTGGAAGCCCGTCGTCAGATAGAAGATCGACGAGTAGGCGTCGGAGGAGAGCGTGATGCCCTCGTTGACCAGTTCGGTGTACTCGACGGCCTGACCGGCGACGAAGAACGCGCCCATCAGGAACGTGATGATGAACCACATCCGCAGCTTCTCGACGTCCCCGCGCTCGGCGGCGAACACGCCCGCCTGACACGTGAACGAACTCAACACCAGAACGGTGGTGTTGACCGAGGCGAACGGCAGGTTGAGGTGGACGTAGTCCGGGGGCCAGTTGTCGGCGCCGTAGACGGAGCGCAGCGTGAAGTACATCGCGAACAGCGCCGCGAAGAACATCAGCTCCGAGGACAGCCACACGATCGTCCCGACGCTGACCATGTTGGGGCGATTAACGGCCCCGTGGGGAGCGTGCGATTCCACGGCTGATGCAGTCACGGACAGCATTATGGGCCAGCGGTTCCCCCGTTCTGTGACCACCCCCGGTGACCTCGGCGACAGAGGAAAATGTGGACTGTGAGCCCAGTTAGGCTCCGAGGGTGTTGACGTCGCTTGTCCCCATGCACCCCGGTGCCGACGTCCCGGCCGAGCCACTGTCCGGTTGGCGCTATCTGACGGCCTGGAGCTTCGAGCCGCTGCCGCTGTTTGCGCTGGTGGCGAGCGCGGGGCTCTACCTCTACGGGGTCTCGCGGATGAAGGCGGCGGGCAATCCGTGGCCGCTCGGTCGAACGCTCGCCTTCGTGGTCGGCGGGCACGGTGCGCTGCTGCTGGCGGTCGCCTCACCGCTCGCCACCTACGACGTGACGTTGCTCTCGGTGCACATGGCCCAGCACATGCTGCTGGCGATGGTCGCGCCGATTTTCCTGGTGCTCGGCGCCCCGATCACGCTCGCCCTGCGCACGCTCCCGCAGGGCGGGCGCAGGGCACTGCTGACGGTCCTGCACTCCCGGGTGGTGGGGGTGTTCACCTTCCCCGTGGTGGCCGGCGCGATCTTCGTCGCCAACCCCTTCGTCCTGTACTACAGCGGCCTCTACGAGCAGACCCTCCGGCACGCGTGGCTGCACGACCTCAACCACCTGCACTTCGTCGTGATCGGCAGCCTCTGGTTCGCGACGCTCATCGGCGTCGACCCCCTGCCCAACCGGGCCGGGTACCCGCTGCGCGTGATCTCGGCGTTCGTCACGCTGCCGTTCCACGCCTGGCTCGGCGTTTCGATCATGTCCGCGAACACCCTGATCGCAGCGGACTGGTACACCTCGCTCGAGCGCGACTGGGGAGCGAGTCCGTTGAACGACCAGCAGACGGCCGGCGGCATCGTCTGGATCAGCGGCGATCTGATCGGCCTGCTGGTTTTCGCGGCGCTGTTCGCGCAGTGGGTGCGGGCCAGCGAGCGCGAGGCGCGCCGCGAGGACCGACGCCTCGACCGGCTCGACGCGGTGGCGGCGCGCCGCTCGGTACCATTCGGCGATCCCCCGCCCGGTCGGGACGACGGTTGGTAGTCATCGGTCGGGACGACGGTGAGTAGTTAGAGGAGCGCGCCCGTGTCCGCACCGCAGCCGACCGTCGAGACCACGATGAAGATCCTGGTCTACAGCGACGACGTGAACACCCGTGCCGCCGTGCGCCTGGCGCTCGGGCGCCGTCCGGCGCCGGAACTGCCGCGCATCGAGATCCTCGAGGTGGCCACGCCGGCCGCCGTGGTTGCGGCGATGGACGCCGGCGGCGTCGACGTCGCCGTGTTCGACGGCGAGGCCGTGCCGGCGGGCGGGATGGGCCTGTGCCGGCAGATGAAGGACGAGATCTTCCGCTGCCCGCCGATCCTGGTGCTCATCGGTCGCCCGCAGGACGGCTGGCTGGCCACCTGGTCGAAGGCCGACGGGGTCGTGTCGCACCCGCTCGACCCGATGGCCGTCGCCGACGCGGTCGCCGCGCTCATGCGCCGCCGGCTGCTGCCCGTCACGTGAGCAGGACCTGGCCGGCGCTCCTCGGCGCGCTCCTGCGCCGAGAGGATCTCGCGGCCGAGGACACCGCCTGGGCCATGGATCAGATCATGGCCGGGGACGCCACCCCGGCTCAGATCGCCGGCTTCGCGGTGGCGCTGCGCGCCAAGGGCGAGACCGTGCCCGAGTTCGAGGGCCTGGTCCGCGCGATGCTCGAACGCGCCACGCTCATCGACGTGCCGGGACCGATCGTCGACATCGTCGGCACCGGCGGAGATCAGGCGCACACCGTCAACATCTCCACGATGGCCACGATCGTGGTGGCGGCCACCGGTGCGCGCGTGGTCAAGCACGGCAACCGCGCGGCGTCCTCGAGCTGCGGCACCGCCGACGTGCTCGAGGAGCTCGGCGTGGTCCTCGACCTGCCGGCCGACGCCGTCGTCGAGGTGGCGCTGCAGGCCGGGGTCACCTTCTGCTTCGCCCCGATGTTCCACCCGGCGTTGCGCCACGCGGGCGCGCCGCGGCGCGAGCTCGGCATCCCCACGATGTTCAACTTCCTCGGCCCGCTGGCCAACCCGGCTCGCCCGGGCTTTCAGGCCGTGGGGGTCGCCGATCGGCGGATGGCGCCGATCATGGCCGGCGTCCTGGCCGTCCGCGGGGTGACCGCACTGGTGTTCCGCGGCGACGACGGCCTCGACGAGCTTTCGACCGCCGCCACCTCCAGCTACTGGGAGGTGCGCGGCGGGACGGTCGTCGAGGGCACCCTGGAACCCTTGGAGTTGGGCGTTCCGCGGTCGGCGCCCGAGGCGCTGCGCGGCGGGGACGCGAAGGTCAACGCCGCCGTGGTCCGCGACCTCGTCGCAGGCAAGCCCGGCCCGGTGCGCGACGCGGTGCTGCTCAACGCCGGCGCCGCGCTGGCGACCTTCGACGCCTCCGGCGCGCCGCTGCCCGACCGAATCCGCGCGGGGGTCGAGACCGCGGCCGCGGCCGTGGACTCGGGTGCGGCCGCGGCCAAGCTCGACCTGTGGATCGAAACGAGCCGTCGACTTCGCGGCTAGGCGCTACTCCAGGCCGATGGCGAAGGCGGCGTCGAGGTCGTGGCGGGAGTAGGTCCGGAACGCGATGTGCGTCTCGGTGGCGACGATGCCCGGGGTCTTGTTCAGCAGGCCGGGAATCACCTCGGCCAACTGGTCGTGGTGCTTGACCCGGACCATCGCGACGAGGTCGTGCTCGCCGGTGACGGAGTAGACCTCGCTGACGCCGGCCAGCTGCGCGATGGCCTCGCCGACCTCGGGGACCCGACCGACGTCTGCCTTGATGAGCACGATCGCGGTGATCACGTTCGTCGCCTTTCCTTCGATTGCCGGCCCCTCGGCGGTCGATCGGGGACTTCTCGGCGGTTGCCGATGTAGAGGATCGCCAGGACGAAGCCGACCGCGAAGCCGACCACGTGCGCGACGTAGGCGACCTGGCCCTCGCCGAGCCCGCCCCCGTTGGCGTAGACCGCCTGCAGGATGAACCAGCTCGACAGGACCGCCCACGCCGGGATCGGCAGCGGGATGAAAAACAGGAACGGCACCAAGGCGATGACCCGGGCCTTCGGGAACAGCCACAGGTACGCCCCGAGCACGCCGGCGATCGCGCCCGACGCCCCGACCAGCGGGGCGTCGGAATCGGGTTGGGTGAAGGCGAACGCGTAGGCCGCGGTGTACCCGACCAGCAGGTAGAACGCCAGGAACTTGAGTCTGCCGAGCCGGTCCTCGACGTTGTTCCCGAACACGTAGAGAAAGAGCATGTTGCCGAGCAGGTGGAGCAGGCCGCCGTGCAGGAACATCGACGTGAGCGCGGACAGGGGTGCGCTCTTTTCGTAGTCCGCCCGGCAGGGCACCAGCCGGCCGTTGTCGTCGCGGGTGACGAACGACTTCGTCTCCTCGACGCTGTTGGTGGTCAGCTCCCGCGGCACTGCCGCGTAGTGCTGGATGAACGCCTCCTCCGAGCACGCCCGCGGGGCGTCGGGCGGCAGGCCCTCGCTCGAGACGGCCGGACCGAAGAAGTAGACGGCGACGTTCAGCAGGATCAGCACGTAGGTGACCACGGCGAACCGCTTGGTCGGGTTCCGGTCGTGGATGGGGATGACCACGACCGCATCCTTGCGTACCGGGCTGTGGCGGTGCTTCGGATCGGCGTCGACGCGGCCGACGGACTCGATCGAGGGGCGAGCTACGAGGCAGTGAGCCATTCGACCCAGCGGCCCGCGCCGTGGGTCGGGGAGGACCACTCGCCGTCCAGGCTCACCAGGCGGGTGCCCGGCTGCTCCAGCCAGCGCAGGATCGTCTCGGTCTCCTCGGCGAGGGCGGCCGGCAGGGGGCCCGGGCCGGGCAGGACGGTCGCGGCGGTGGCGAGGGCGAGGTCCACCTCGACCAGGACGGCGCGCGCGTTCGGCGCGGTCGCCGCGGCGGCCAGCCGGCCGTGCCGGACGACGGCGATGTCCCAGACTCCGTCCTCGCGCCGCCGCGCGGCGACCATCTGGGCACACTCGTTCAGACCCCGCAGCCGCTGCAGACGCGCAGCGGTCCGGGCGAAGGCGGCCAGGCGGTCCCGTGCGACGGCGGCATCCTCGTACCGGCCGGCGGCTGCGAGCCGCTCGAGGCGGGTACGCAGCCGCTCGACGAGTTCCCGCGAGTCCGTCTGCATCGCCGTGCGCACGGCGAGGGCGTGCTCGGCGTACTCGGCGGGGCTCTCGCGACCGTCGCACGGCGCATTGCAGCGGCCCATCTCGGCCAGTGCGCACGCGGGACTGACCTTCCGGGGGGACAGCGCCGTGCGGCACTGCCGAATCCGAAACGCCTCGTGTGCCGCCGCCATGGCGTCCTCGGCCAACCGGGCGGAGGAGAACGGCCCGAGGTAGGCCGCGGCGTCCGGCCGGACCTGGCGGACCAGGGACAGGCGGGGGAAGGCCTCGTCGGTCAGCTTGAGCCAGACCGCGCGTTCGGGGAACCGCGACCGCCGGTTGTACCGCGGCTTGTGCTCGGCGATCAGCCGGAGCTCGCGGACCTGCGCCTCGAGGCGGGTGGCGCACACGATCGGGACCACGCGCTCGGCGAGGCCGACCATCTCCGCCATGCGCGCCCGCTGCTCGGAGGAGGTGAAGTAGGAGCGGACCCGGGTGCGCATGTTGACCGAGGTGCCGACGTAGAGCACCTCGCCGCGGCCGTCCTCGAAGCGGTAGACGCCCGGGAGTTCGGGCACCCCCTCGGCCAGGTACCGCTTGCGCCGCTGTTCGCTGCGCACCTTCGAGGAGTACCGAGTCAGTTCCTCCAACGAGTGCACACCGACACCGCCGAGGCGTTCGAGCAGGCCGTGCAGCACGTCGACCGTGGCGCGGGCGTCGTCGAGGGCCCGGTGGTTCGGCGTGGTGGGGGAGCGGAACACGCGTGCGAGCGTGCCGAGCTTGCAGTTCGGCGCCTCGTCCCGCGTGACGACGTGCCGCGCGAGGCGCACCGTGTCCACGACGGTCGGTGCGGGCCAGGGGTGACCGTGCCTCGCGCAGGCGGCCTTGAGGAAGCCGACGTCGAACGGTGCGTTGTGCGCCACGAGGACCGCCCCCGCGGCGAACTCGAGGAAGGCGGGCAGGGCGGCCTCCAGGCGCGGGGCCCCGGCCACCATGGAGTCCGTGATGCCGGTGAGGACGGAGATGAAGGCGGGGATGGGAGTGCCTGGGTCGACCAGGGTGGCGAACTCGCCGAGCCGCTGTCCGCCGCGCACCTTCACGGCGCCGATCTCGGTGATGCCGTCCTCGGCGCGCGAACCGGTGGTCTCGAGGTCGACCACGACGAAGGTGACCTCGCGCAACGGGGTGCCCAGCTCGTCGAAGCTGGTTTGCACCGCTGGGGCGTGGGGGGCGATGGCGACCGGGGTCATGGGGGGACCGTAGGGCGGCCCACCGACAGAAACGGCCCGGCGCACCGCCGCCACGGCCACCTCGGGGCAGGCGTGACCAGTGGGGTTCAGGGGGTTCGGAGTGCTGCGCCGAACGGGTGAAGCGGAAATGTCGGAGGGTCGTGGCACCGTCGTCTCACGAGACGAGGAGGCGGACATGATCATCGACTGCGACGAGTGCACGATGCGGGACATCGCGTGCAAGGACTGCGTGGTCAGCGTGCTGTTGGGCCCGCCGGGGGCGATGCGCGACGGCTTCGACGACGAGGAGACCGCGGCTCTGGGGGTGCTGGCCGAATCGGGTCTGGTGCCGCCGCTGCGGCTGACGCTGGTGCCGAAGCATCCCCCGACGGGACGGGCCAGCGCGTAGGGGTTGCTCAACGACCGAAATGCGAGTAGGACACGCGGCTCTTCCCAAAGTGAGGTCAAGAGCACGTTCAATCCGTGCGGGTCAAGGTTGATGCCCCCCGGGGTGACGGTTAGCGTCGTGGGCGAACGGCAGCGAACTTCCACTCGCCTGGGGTGGTCGCAGCCGTTTGCGTCGAATTCGTGCGTGCGGTGATCGGGTGGGGACACCGAGCGCGCGGAGCCGGGAAAGCGCAGTGCTCGAGGCGGATCAGCGCCTCGGGGTGAATCGGCCTGTTGGCCGTAGGGCGGATCGCGCCCGAACCCAGCCGACCCGGTAGACGGAATGGAAGGAGCAACCCACCCGTGCCGCTCGCCCGCAGCACCCGCCACAGGCGCACGCCGTCCCGTGCCACCGCGTATCGCGCGACTGCCGCCCTCGCCGCCTCGCTGGTGGTCTCGCTCGTGGCCGGTCCCACCGCCAGCCACGCGGCCCCCAACGACGTCGAGCAGGCGCGTCGCCAGGTCGACGCCCTCGACCACAAGGCCTCCGAGGCCACCGAGCGCTACAACGTGGCCCGCAACGCCATGCGCGACGCCGAGCGCGTGCTCTCCCAGGCGCAGCGGCGCTCCAGCGCCCAGCAGGAGAAGCTGCGCAAACTCCAGGACTCCGTCGGGGCGCTCGCGGCCTCCGCCTACCGCAACGGCGGCGTGGACCGCACGCTGCAGCTGATCTTCTCCGAGGACCCCAGCGCCTTCCTCGGCAAGGCCTCCGCGCTCGATGCGCTGTCCACCCGCCAGGCCGCCGCCCTGCGCAAGGTCGTGGAAGCCCGTCGCGAGCTGCGCGCCAGCCAGGAGATGGCCGTCGCCCAGCTCGCGATCGTCGAGGCCCAGCGCAAGGTCCTCGCCAAGGAGAAGGCGGCGATCGAGGGCAACCTGCGCGAAGCCCGCGCGGTGCTCGGCAAGCTCAACGCCTCCCAGCGTGCTCGCCTGGACCGCGCCTCCCGCGCCGGAGACCCGCGCGAGCTCCTCGGCGCGCTGCCGGATCCGAACCCGCGTGCCGCGAAGGCGGTCCAGTACGCCCTCAAGCAACTCGGCGACCGGTACGTCTGGGGCGCGGCCGGCCCGGACGGCTTCGACTGCTCGGGGTTGACGATGATGGCGTGGCGCCAGGCCGGCGTCTCCCTGCCGCACTCCTCGTCGCAGCAGTACGCCGTAGGCCGGAAGATTCCCCGCTCGGAACTTCAGCCCGGCGACCTCGTGTTCTTCTACAGCCCGATCTCCCACGTCGGGATCTACCTGGGCAACGGTCAGATCGTCGACGCTCCGAACTCGCGCAAGCCCGTTCGGATCACGCCGATCACGCTGATGCCCTACACCGGCGCCACCCGTCCGTAGTCCATCCGGGGGACATGGACGGATGAGTCCTCCGAAGCGCTCGGGTTCGTCGGTGCGAGCCCGTACGATGCCGGAAATGTTGAGCCAGGCGGTCGTCCCAGCCGTGCGTGGAGCGCGCGGGTGACCCAGTCGCGTCGCCCGCTCGCGCGTGCGTTCGGTGCCTTGACGGCCACGGTGGTCATCGCCCTGGTGGCGGTGCTGCTCGGACTGCAGCACACCGTGCAGACTCCTTCGGCCTCCGCCGACCGCCGTCTGGTGGACCAGGCCACCGTCACCCGCGAGGACGGCCGCGCGGACACCGTGGCGGCGATGCTCGCCCGCCGCGCCAAGGCGGTGGCGGACAAGGACAAGGCCGCGTTCCTCGAGACTGTGGACACCAACCGGCCCGAGTTCCACGCGGAGCAGGAACAGTGGTTCGAGAACCTGGCCGCCGTGCCGTTCGCCCAGTGGCGGATGAAGCTGGCGGGGAGCACCCCGCAGTCGGTCGTCTCGACCGCGGCGCGCACCCTCGCCGAGGAACTCGGCGGCGGGAGTTTCGCGGCGCTGGTCGAGGGCGAGTTCCGCATCGAGGGGCACGACAACGCCGGCCAGCACTACGACCGAGTCCTGGCCCTCACTCCGCGCGGTGGGCGCTGGTACGTCGGCGGTGCCTTCGATCCCGTCGGGCGTACGGCACATCGCGAACTGTGGGACGTCGGCACCGTCCACGTGCGGGAGGCCGAGTACGGCCTGGTGCTCGGCCTCGAGCCCGCCGACCGTCTCGGGATCTACGCCCGGGAACTCGACGCGGCCGTGCCCGAGGTCGATCGGCTCTGGGGCGAACCCTGGCCGCGCCGGGCGCTGGTCGTCGTCACCCGCACCGAGTCCGAAATGGCCGTGCTGCTCGGCGGCGATGCCGTCGGCTACCGGCAGTTGGCCGCGGTGACCCGCGGCGAACTCGGCCTCGAAGAGGACACCGCGGCGGCCGAGCGGATCATCGTCAACCCCAAGGCGTACCGGGAGCTGTCCGAGATCGGTCGTCGAGTGATCATGCGGCACGAGGTCGCGCACGTCGCGGCTCGCTCGCGCACGCAGGCCTGGACCCCGCGCTGGCTGGCCGAGGGCTTCGCGGACTACGTCGGCTACAAGGCCAGCGGGCTGCCGACGAGCACGGTTGCCCAGGAGCTCGTCGCGGACGTTCGGCGGGGGAAGCTGCCGACCGCTCTGCCGAGCGACGAAGCCTTCGCCGCCACCAACTCCGAACTGGCCCAGACCTACGAACTTTCCTGGCTCGCCTGCCGTCTCATCTCCGAGCGCTACGGCGGCTCGAGGGCGCTCGTCGAGTTCTACCGCACCGTCGGCGGACCCGGCGGCGGCACGGAACTCGGCCGCGCCTTCCGCGACGTCCTGGGCACCACGCCGGAGCAGTTCGCCTCGCTCTGGCGGGACTACGTCCGCAGCGAGCTGAGCTGACGGGTAGACGGGTTCTGCTGCAATGAGCAATTCGGTTCCCGAGGCGGCGTCGCCGAACGGCGAGAGCGAGCCCTCGCGCAAAGCGCCCGCCATCGCACTCGCCGTGCTCGCCGTCGCCCTGCTGGTCGTGCTGGCGCTCATCACGCCGTGGGAGCCGCTCCCGGCCTCTGCCGCCGACCGGGTGGCTTCGGATCCGACGCTGGACTTCACCGCGGCTCAGATCGCGCTGGAGGAGGCCTACCACCGCCGTCAGTGGCCTGCCTACTTCGGGTCTCTTGCGGTGTCGCTGATCGTCGCGCTGGGCCTGGGCTTCACCCCGCTCGGCGCACGCCTCGTCCGCGGCGCGGCACGACTGCTCGGCCGGGCCCGGTTCGGCCGCCGCCGATCGGTGCTCCTGCTCGCAGGCACCGTAGCGGTGACGGGCATCGGATTCCTCGCGACGCTGCCCTTCGACCTGTACCGGTCGAAAACCGCGCGGGACTACCGCATCGTCGTGCAGGGCTGGGACGCGTACGCGACGGACCGCCTCGTCGGCTTCGCCTTCACCGTAGGCGGGACGCTGCTGGGGCTCGGCCTGTTCTTCGCGCTCACTCGTCGCGTCCGCAACTGGTGGGCCCCGGGTGCCGTCCTCGCGGTCGCTCTGGTGTTCGCAACCTCGTTCGTCTACCCCGTGGTCGTGGAACCGGCCTTCAACGACTTCCGGCCCCTGCCGGCGGGGCAGGTGCGCAGCGACCTGCTCGACCTCGCCGCCCGCGACGACATCACGGTCTCCGACGTGTTGATCGCCGACGAGTCGAAGCGTTCAACCAGGCTGAACGCCTACGTCTCCGGGATCGGCTCGAGCCGCCGGATCGTCGTCTACGACACCACACTGAACAAGCTGCCGCCCGAGCAAACCCGCTCGATCGTCGCCCACGAACTCGGCCACGTGAAGACCGACGACGTGCTGCGCGGGACCGCCGCCGCGGCGCTGGGCGCGGCCGCCGGGGTGGTGCTGGTCTTCCTGCTGCTGTCCTCGGGCCGACTGCGTCGTCGAGCGGGAGTGACGGACCCGACGGATCCGAGCGCGCTGGCGCTACTCCTGGGGATCGTGACGCTGCTGAGCACCCTCACCTCCCCGATCACGCTCATGGTGAGCCGCAAGGTCGAGGCCCGGGCCGACGTCCACGCCCTCACCGTCACCCGGGACCCGGCCACGTTGATCGCGATGCAGCAGCGCCTGTCCGCCACCAACCTCTCCGACCTCGATCCGCCGGCGTGGATCACCTGGCTCGTGTCCACCCACCCCACCGGACCGGACCGCATCGCCCAGGCCCGCACCTGGGCGAAAATCAACGGCGTGACGCTTCCGCCCAGCACCCCGGCCCAGCGGGACTAGCCGATGGGTCGCACGCTCGTCGTCACCAACGACTTTCCGCCGCGGACGGGGGGCATCCAGTCCTTCGTGCACTCCCTGGTGGATCGCCTGCCGCCGGACCGGGTGGTGGTCTACGCCCCCGCCTGGGCGGGCGCCGCGGCCTTCGACGCAACTGCGAGCTTTCCCGTGGAGCGCCACTCGACCTCGCTGATGCTGCCCACCGGTGCGGTGGCCCGTCGGGCCCGGGAGATCGCCACCCGCTACGGCTGCGATGCGGTCCTGTTCGGCGCCGCGGCGCCGCTGGGCGCCCTGGCTCCGGCGTTGCGGGAGGCCGGGGTACGCCGCGCGGTCGGCATCACCCACGGGCACGAGGCCGGCTGGGCCCTCGTGCCCGGCGGTCGGGCCGGGCTGGCGCGCATCGCCTCCGGGCTGGACGCGGTGACCTACCTCGGCTCCTACACCCAGCGGCTGATCTCCCGGGCCCTGCGGCCGGCGGACCGCGCCAAACTGCACCGCCTCCACCCGGGAGTGGACGCCCAGTTCTTCGCCCCGGACAGCGGCGGCGCCGAGCGACGCGCCTCTCTTGGGCTGACGGACCGCCCGGTGGTGGTGTGCGTGTCCCGCCTGGTGCGTCGCAAGGGCCAGGACACCCTGATTAGGGCGCTCCCGGCGATCGTCCGCCGAGTACCGGGGACGGTGCTGGTGATCGTCGGCGGCGGGCCGGACGCTGCTCGGCTCCGGGCGCTCACCGCCGCCCACGGGCTGGCGGAGAGCGTCCGGTTCGTCGGTGCAGTTCCAGGCGCCGACCTGCCGTCCTGGTACGGGGTGGGCGACGTGTTCGCCATGCCGTGCCGGACCCGCCGCAAGGGGCTGGACGTCGAAGGCCTCGGGATGGTGTTTCTGGAGGCCTCGGCCTGCGGCCTGCCGGTGGTGGCCGGAGACTCCGGTGGAGCGCCGGACGCCGTGCTCGACGGCATCACCGGGCGGACGGTCGACGGGCTGTCCCCGGGCGGGGTCGCCCACTGCATCGCATCCATCCTCGACGATCCGTCGACGGCGGCGACGATGGGCGCCCGCGGCCGCCAGTGGGTTCTGGAGGAGTGGGGCTGGGACGAGCAGGTCCGCCGTCTGGCGGACCTGCTCGCGACCTAGCCGATCAGCGCAGGCCGTCGGCGTCCGAGGTGATCAGACCCAGGCGCAGCGCGGTCATGAGGGCCTGGGCGCGGTTCGCGGCGCCGAGCTTCTCGTAGAGCTTGGAGATGTGGGTCTTGGTCGTCGACTCGCTGATGAACAGCGTCTTGGCGATGCCGGAGACCGCGAGGCCGTCGGCGAGGAGCTTGAGGACCTCGCGTTCGCGCGGGGAGAGGGCCGGGCCGGAGGGCGCCATCTTGCGCTTCATGGCGTCGGCGAGGTCGGCGGCGGAGAACGAGCCGGGAGAGGTCGCGGCGTGCCGCGCGGCGGCCAGCACCTCCTCGGCGGGGGCGTCCTTGTTGACGAAGCTCGAGGCGCCCGCCTCCAGGGCCCCGAACAGCTGCTCGTCTCCGGCGTACATGGTCAGGATGACGATGCCCATCGTCTCCCCGGCCGCGCGCAGTTTCTTCACCGCGTCGAGGCCGTTGCCGTCAGGAAGCCGGACGTCCATGATCACGACCTCGGGGGTGGTCGAGCGGATGACGGCCAGCGCTTCGGCGACCGAACCGGCTTCGCCGACGACCGTGAAGTCCGGGTCTCGCTCGAACGCCCGACGTAGGCCGTGCCGGATCAGTTCGTGGTCGTCGACCAGGAGAACGGTCGTACTCACAGGTGCCCCTCCATACCTCGGAGTCAGATCGGTCCGCCTCTGGACCGACCGACCCTTAGCTTTTCGTACTTTTGGCTAATTGCGTAGCTGCATTGGTCACTATCGGTATGCGAATCGCAAGGATCCACATTCCGGTCACTGTTCAATCCGTACCCGAGCATCCGCCGGGTTGGCCGCAACCGCGCCGGGAAGCCCGACGCGGACGGCGACGTAGGTACCGCGGGGGGCTCGCGGTCGGATCTCCAGTGCTGCGCGACTGCGGGCGGCTCGCTCCCGCATGACCTCCAGTCCGTAGCTGTCCTCTCGGCCTTTTCCCAGGCCCTTGCCGTCGTCTTCCACGACGAGCTCGGCGTCCGGGGGATGCACGCGCAGCGTGACCCACAGGTTGTCCGCGGCGGCGTGTTTGCGGGCGTTGTAGATCGCCTCCTGCGCGATGCGCAGCAGTTCGGCCTCGACTTCTGCGGGCAGGCGCCGGTTCGACTCGTCGAGGGTCAGGTGCACGGTGAAGCTGGAGGTGGTGCCGATCATGCGCAGGTACTCCGACAGGGCGGCGCCGAGCCCGCCGTGGCGGTCGACGTCCGAACGCAGGTCGAAGATGGACAGGCGCAGTTCCCGGACGATGCGGGTCATCTCCTGCCGCAGACCGGAGAGGTCCTGCGCGATGTCCGGCTGACCGTTGTCGGCGGCGACGGCGGAGATTTCGTCGACCATGTAGCCGAGGGAGGCAAGCTCCTGCGCGATGCCGTCGTGGATCTCGCGGGCCAGGCGTCGCCGCTCCTCGGTGGTGGCCAGTTCGCGGATCGAGTCGAACAGCAGCCCGGTCTCCAGGCGCAGGGCCAGGTCCTCGGTGGCGCTCACGACGTCCGCGACCAGGGCCTGGGGGTAGGCGTCCTCCGCTTCGGTCTCGAGTGCGAGGACGCCGGTGACCCGCTCGCCGATCCGGATCGGAACTACCAGGGAACTGCCGGCTTCCGGCGGCTCCACCGAGTTGGCCTCGCGCGCGAACATCATCGGCTCGACCAGCGGCTCGGCCTGAGTCCAGGCGCGTGCGAACGCGTTGTCGCCCGTGAGCGCGATGTCCCAGTCCAACCGGTCCGTGCCGCGCCGGGCCAGCGGGGCCAGCCGCTCGCCCTGCGTGCGGGTGATCACCGCGGCGGTGGAGAACCGAGCGAGGCTGGCCACCTCCTCGATCAGGGTCTCCGCGGTGGTCGCCGGATCCAGCGAGCCGGGCAGTTGCCGGGTGACCTGGTAGAGCTGGGACAGCAGGGAGTGCGCCTCCACGTAGGAGTTGGACTCCGCCTCCGTGACGTCGTCCTGAAGGCGGCGCGCCCACGCGGCCACCAGGCCGCCCATCAGCGCGATCACGGTCCACTGTGCCGCGGCGACGGTGTAGTCCTTGACCTGCAGGTTCGCCGGCACGGCCAGGCCGATCAGCAGTGCCATCGCGCCCGCGCCGGCCGCCATCAGGGCCCCCGCCGCCTGGGCGAGCAGGCCGCCGGCGAACACCGGGGCCAGCAGGTAGGGCAGCAGCGGCGACAGTTCGTGGCCGGTGGAGTGGACCGCGATCACCCAGACCACGATCTCGCCGGTGCGGCCGAGGATCCCGGCGAGCGTGGTGCGCTCCAGGACCGACACCGCCCCACCGACGACGCCGACGGCGGCGATCCAGCTGAAGTCCTCGCCGGTCTTGTTGCCGAGCAGCGCCAGCACCGCGCAGCCCGCGAGCAGCAGAAGGCGCAGGGCCACGGCGGGCAGGCCGGGGTTGTGCGCGAGCAACCCAGCCACACGCCCGGACATGGGGCCCACCCTATGCGCGGGCTACGCGCGCACGGGGGTGCGCCGCGCACGCTCGATCAGCGACGACGACCGCGATCGTGGATCTCGCGGGCGACGTCGCGCACCTGGAGGGTCTCGGCGAGCTCGAGGACGTACTCCTCGATGCCCTCGGCGAAGACCTCCATGACCTCGGGGTCGAACGGCTCGTCCGACCGCGCCGCGACCAGGATCGAGTTCGCCTCGAGCATCGGCAGACCGACCATGAACCTGCGGTCGGCCAACGGCACTCCGGACAGTTCGTCGCGCAGCCCGCTCGGGTCGTCGATGAGCGCGACGGCTTCGAGCCCGAGAACCTGGCGGATGAACCAGTGCTCCTCGGACAGTCGGAAGCGCAGGTCCTTGCGCGCGATCCCGATGCCCGAGGCGGTGCTCCACGCCTCGCCGTCGGGAATGATCACCGCGACCGCCTCGCACTCGAGGTGCTCCATCGCGAGAAACGCGAGCTCCTCGGCCACCTGCGCGGGTCCGGCCAGGGTGTCGGTCATGTCCATCAGCTGGTGCAGCGAGCCGAGACCGGGGGATTCGAGCTCCGGACCGTAGTAGACCGGCCGGGCCGCGAGCGCGCGCGCTTCGGCGTCTTCCTCGGCCTTGCGAACCGCGTCGTCCACGATCCGGTCGGCCTCGGCCCGGATCTTGGACTCCTGGACCTTCTCTTGGACCGCGATCATCGTCTGTCGGCGCGACTCCTCGGCGGCGAGCTTGGCGGCCAGTCGCTGACGCTCTGCCTCCTCGCGGACGTTGACGGCGGCGTTGTGGGCCTCGACCTCCGCCTGCGCCCGCGCGTTCTTCGCCGCCTCGGCGGCGAGCCGTTGGTCGACCTTGGCCTGGGCGAGGGCGGCCCGTTCGGTCACCTGACGCGCGCGTTCGTCGGCGCGCGCAGACTCCAGCGCCGCCTTCTCGGCCTGCTTTGCCGCCTCGGCCGCCGCCCTGGCGTCCGCGGCGGCCTTGAGCTGAGCGGCCTTCTCCTCGGCGCGTGCCTGCGCATCGGCGATGCGGGCGGCCTCTGCCCGGGCCTTCTCGATGGCCTTGTTCGCCGCCGCCGCCGCCTTCGCGTCGGCGTCGGCCTTCTCGGCTGCGGCCTTCGCCGCGATCGCGGCGGCACGCTCGGCGGCCTTGGCCGCCTCCGCGTCTTCGCGGGCTCGGTTCTTCGCCTCCACCTGCGCGATGCGCGCGGCCTCCGCTGCGGCCTTCGCCTCGGCGTCGGCGCGCGCCTTGTCCGCCCGCGCCGCGTCGGCGGCGGCGCGCTCGTTGGACTTCGCCTGGGCCTCGAGGCGCTGCTGTTCGAGCCGGTCGGCCTCCGCCGCGGCGCGGGCCGCCGATTCCTGGCGGGCCTTCTCGATCCGCGCGGCGTCCTCCGCCGCGCGGCGTGCCGCTCGGCTGTCCTCTTCCGCTCGCCGCGGGTCCACGCGGGTGACCTCGGCGGGTGCCTGGTGGGCCTGCTGGACCGGTAGGCCGGTCTGCGCTAGAGCGGCCGCGACGGCAGCCGCCTGCTGCTCGGGGGACCAGCCGTGGCGCTTGGCTTCCTTGGCGGCGGCCTTCTCGGCGGCGGCCCGCGCCTTCTGGGCCTCCTTCTCGGCGGCGGCGCGTGCCTTGGCGGCCGCCTTCGCAGCCTTGGGGTCCAGCGGCGGGGGAGGCGGCGGGGCGGGGAACGCGGGTGCCGGTTCCCGGCGCGCGGCCGGTTCCTGGCGCGCGGCGGGGGCGGCCGGGTGGATGGGCGGTGCGGTGGTGGCCTGGGCGACCGATGGCACCGCCTGCGGCGGCGGCGGAGCGGACGGCGCAGCGGACGGCGGCGGAGAGTACGCCGCGGGCGCGCCGGTGGGCTGCGCCCCGGTCGTCGGCGAGGGCCCGGAGCCCGGACGGGGGCGCGCCCACGGCGCGAGGCGATGCTTGCGGCCCGCGTCGGACGGTGCGGGCGGCAGATCGAGCGCGGGGTCCGCAGACGGGTGAGTCGCCGGCGCCACGGGGGCGTGCGGGGCGGCCGGCGGCGCGGGAGTCCACTCTCGGGCTGCGGGCGGCGCGTACGGCTCCGGCTGGGCGGCGGCGGGCGGACGCGAGTCCGCGGGCGGTGCGGCCGGAGCGGTGGTCTGTCCGGGCTCCCAACTGCCGAGGTCGAAGTCGAGGAGGTTTTTGAGCGAGGGCCATTCGTCGGCGCTCGCCGCAGCGGCGGGGGCAGCGGGCTCCGCGGCGGGGGCGGGCGCGACGGGCTCGGAGGGCGCCGGCGCGGCAGGGTGCGACCACGACGGCGCGGCGGACTCGGGCGCGGTCGCAGGCTGCACGTCGGAGAGGGACTCCGGAGTGAAGGCGGTGCGCCAGTCCAGGGTCGAGGACTGCTCGAAGGACTCGAGGTCGAAGCTCGGCCAGTCCACACCCGAGCGCGACGGGGCCGGGGCCGGGGGCGCGGGCGCGATCGGCGCCGGGGGCGCGGCCTCGGGAGCGGAAGGCGCCGCGGCGCCGAAGGCGGCGAAGTCCAGGCGCTCGCTCTCGGCCCTGTCCGCCTTGGCCTCGGAGGCGTCGCCGGCGGCCATGGTCCGGCCAACCGCGCGCAGCAGGCGGTCCCGCGTCAGCGGCAGGGTCAGCGTCTTGACGTTCGCGTCGGACAGGCGAAGCGCGACGAGGCGGGGGCTGTCGGAGACCGACTCGGCGACGATGAGCACCGGGACGTCGACGGCGCGTCGACGCAGGTCGCCGACGACGTCGACGGCGCGTTCGGGATCGCCGAGGTCCAGCATCAACAGGTGCGCGGCGGAGGCCCATTCGACCCACCCCGGCGTCTCCGTGGGGTCGATGGGGATCACGTTGAGGTCATCGCCGGCCAGCGCCGCGGTAATCGCCGCGTTGCCGGAGATGACGAGGACGTCGCGCAGTGTTCCTCCAAGGACGAAAAGCTCTACGGCGAAGATACGGTGAGTGACTGGGGCCGGGCCGGCTTCTTGACGATCTCCTGCGTTCTTCAGCCGAGTTGTAACCGAGTTCCGCCGAACGGGTGAGAGTCCCACCGATGCGCGTACACGTCGTCAGCGACGTCCATGGTTCCGTGGACGCCCTCGCGGCTGCCGGCAGGGGGGCCGACGTCCTGATCTGTCTGGGCGATCTGGTGCTGTTCGTGGACTACGCCGAACCCGGCGGCGGGATCTTCGGGGAGATCTTCGGAATCGAACGCGCCCAGGAGTGGATCGCGCTGCGGACCGCGGGCAGATGGGAGGAGGCCCGGGCCTTTCTGCGCGGGCTGTGGGCTCGGCACGGCGGGGATCCGTGGGACTCCATCACGGCCGGCGTCCGCGGCCAGTACGCCGGCCTGTTCGCCGCCATGCCCGACCCGACCTACCTCACCTACGGCAACGTCGACCTTCCCGCGCTCTGGCCCGAGTTCCTCGGCCCGGCGCACACCGTGCTCGACGGGCAGATCGTCACGATCAACGGCCGGGTCTTCGGCTTCGTCGGCGGCGGGCTGCCCACGCCCTACCGCACGCCGTTCGAGATCCCGGAGGAGGAATACGCCGCCAAGGTCGACGCGGTCTTCGCCGCAGCCGAGGCCGCCGGCGTCTCGGTCGACGTGCTGTGCACGCACATCCCGCCGGCCGTGGCGGATCTCACCTACGACGTCGTCGCCCGTCGTTTCGAACGCGGCAGCGAGGCGACCCTGGAGGCGATCCGTCGTCACCAACCGCGCCTTTCCCTGTTCGGACACGTACATCAGCCGCTCGCCTCGCGATTTCGCGTCGGGCGCACCGAGTGCGTGAACGTGGGTCACTTCCGGGGTTCGGGGCGCCCGTACGTGCTCCCGTGGTGAGCGGGCGACATCTTCGGGACCGACGTAGGCGATAGCCTGCGACCGGTTCCGCGGCAACCGCCGGGAACCCGATCCAGGGATGAGGAGCCACCGCGCGATGGCCGACCAGACGACGGCGAGCATCACCGTCGCGGCGCCGCCGAAGGCGGTGCTCGAGGTGATCGTCGACTTCGAGGCCTACCCGCAGTGGGCCGGCGCGGTGAAGCGCGCCGAGATCCTCGGGAGGTTCCCGGACGACCGCGCGGAGTTGGTCCACTACCAACTCGACGCCGGTGCCATCAAGGACGAGTACACGCTCCGGTACGACTGGAGCGAGGTCCCGCGGGTGCTGCGCTGGGAACTCGTCGAGGGCCAGATGCTCAAGGCGCTCACCGGCTCCTACGCGCTAGCCGAGACGCCGGACGGGCAGACCGAGGTGACCTACCACCTCGCCCTCGACGTGAAGATCCCGTTGCTGGGCATGATCAAGCGCAAGGCCGAGAAGGTCATCATCGACACCGCGCTGAAGGAACTGAAGAAGCGCGTGGAGGGCTGAGTCTCGTGGCGGCTCGGGTTCTCCTGTTCACCGGCAAGGGCGGGGTCGGCAAGACCACCGCCGCCGCCGCGACGGCCACCGCCGCGGCAGCCGCAGGCCACAAGACCCTGGTGCTGTCCACGGACGCCGCGCACTCCCTGTCCGACGCGCTGGCCGTGACCGCAGGCGGCGAACCGACCGAGGCGGGCCCCAACCTCTGGGTGCAGCAGGTCGACGCGCAGGCGACATTCGAGCGCACGTGGGTGGAGATCCGCACCTACCTGCTCTCGGTTCTGGACTCGGCGGGCGTCGACCCGATCGAGGCCGAGGAACTCACCGTGCTGCCCGGTGCCGAGGAGGTCCTCGCGCTGCTCGAGGTCCGGGACCAGGTCGGCTCGGGACGCTGGGACGTCGTCGTCGTGGACTGCGCGCCCACGGCGGAGACGCTTCGCCTGCTCGCACTTCCGGACGCGCTGAACTGGTACATGGACCGGATCTTCCCGATCGAACGGCGCATGGTCCGCGCGTTGCGCCCGGTGCTCGGCCGGGTCGCCGGCGTTCCGATGCCGCGGGACGGGGTCTTCGACGCGGTCGAACGTCTGCACGGGGAACTCGCCGCGGTACGCGCGGTCCTGACCGACCCGGCGACCTCCGTGCGGCTCGTGCTCACCCCGGAGGCGGTGGTCGTCGCGGAGGCGCGACGCACCCTCACCTCCCTGTCCCTGTACGGCTACCGGACCGACGCCGTCATCGCGAACCGGGTCTTTCCGGCCGAGGGCGCCGACGAGTGGCGGATGGGCTGGGTGCGCGCGCAGACCGCGATGCTCGGCGAGGTCGCCGCCTCGTTCGCCGGTCTGCCGATCCTCCGCGCCCCCTACCGGTCGAGCGAGCCGGTCGGTGCGGCCGAACTCGCCGACTTCGCCTCCGCGCTCTACGCCGACCTGCCGCCGCGGCCGCAGGGGGCACCGGATCCGTGCGCGGTCCTCGCCGAGAGCGAGCCGATGACGATCCGTCACGTCGGCGACCGGTACGTGCTGTCGCTGGCGCTTCCGTTGGCGGACAAGAACGCGATGGACCTGCGCCGCAAGGGCGAGGAACTCGTGCTCACCGTCGCCGGCCACCGGCGCCAACTGGCGCTGCCCTCGCTGCTCGGTCGCCGTGCGGTGCTCGGAGCGGAGATGGTCGCGAACCGACTGGAGATCTCCTTCGCCCGGGAGGCGACGTGAGAGACCCTGCGAGCGAACCGAGGGGCAGAGCACTCCTGGGCACGCGGCCGACGAAGGAGGCGGCGTGACACGCGAAGAGGCGCTCGGCGGAGCGGCGCACGAGGCCGCCCGCCTGGTCGAGGCGCTCGGGGAATGGCTCGGTACGCACGCCTCCGCCGACGGTCCGGCCTGGACGCAGACCGGCGAGGAGGCCATCGCCACCGGCACCGCCGAGTGCAGGCTCTGCCCGGTGTGCCGGTTGATCGCGATCGCCCGCGCCGCCAGCCCCGAGGTCGTCGCGCATCTCGACGACGCCCTCCGGTCCCTGCTCGCCGCCCTCAAGTGCGCGGGGCCGGCTCGGACGTCGTCGAACGGCTCCGGATCCGGCTTCGAGACCATCGTCATCACGTAGGCAGATGAGCGCGAGCGTAGGCGTCGACGTCGGTGGCACGAAGCTGGCCGCGGGGCTCGTCGACGCGGACGGAAAAATTCTGACGCGGGCTCAGGTTCCCAGTGAACGGTCCGACCCCGAGGCCACCGCGGAGCAGATCGAGGCGGTGATCGCGGCGCTCGGCGAGCAGGCCCGAGGGCTTGCGGTGGGCGTCGGGGTGGCGGGCTTCGTCGCCGCGGACCGATCCACCGTGGCCCGCGCCCCCAACCTCGACTGGCGCGACGTCGACCTCGGCGCGGCCCTGCGCAGACGACTCGACGTGCCGGTGGTCGTCGAGAACGACGCGAACGCCGCAGCCTGGGCGGAGGCCCGCTTCGGCGCCGGCCGGGGCACGCACTCGATGGTCGCGGTGACCGTCGGCACCGGCATCGGCGGCGGCATCGTCTCCCACGGCGTCCTGCACCGCGGCGGGAACGGGATGGCCGCCGAGATCGGGCACCTGCCCCTGGTGATCGACGGCAAGGCGTGTCCGTGCGGTCAACAGGGCTGTTGGGAGCAGTACGCCAGCGGGACGGCGCTGGTCCGCGTCGCGCGCTACCTCGTCGACTCCGGCAAGCCCGCCGCCGCGGCGCTGCGCGAGGCGTGCGGGGCAGTCTCGGCCGACCTGACCGGGGCGATGGTCACCGCCGCCGCCCAGGCCGGCGATCTCGCGGCCCTGCACCTGCTCGGCGAAATCGGGCAGTGGCTCGGCCGCGGGCTCGCGGCCCTCGCCGCCGTCCTCGACCCGGAGTGCTTCGTGATCGGCGGGGGAGTGGTCGCCGCCGGGGATCTGGTGCTCGCTCCGGCGCGGGAGTCCTTCGCGATGCTGGTGCCCGCAGGCGCCGAGCGGCCCGCCACTCCCATCCTGCCCGCGGCGTTGGGCAACGACGCGGGAATCGTAGGGGCGGCGGACCTGGTGCGGAGCGCGAGGTGAACCTCGCTGGGACGCTCGGGGGACGGGGGCAGCGGTGACCGTCCGGTTGCGAGTGGTCACCTGGAACGTGCGGTCGCTGCGGGACGACGCCGGCGCCGTCGCCGCGACCCTTCGCGATCTCGAACCGGACGTCGTGTGTCTGCAGGAGGCGCCGCGGTTCCTCCGTTGGCGATCGCGCTGTGCCGAACTGGCGCGCGAGTCGCAACTGGTGATGGTGGGCGGCGGACGAAACTCCGGTGCCAACGTGATTCTCTCGGGCCTGCGAGCCCAGGTGGCGAGCGTCGTGGATTCCCACCTGTCGGGCTCGCCGAAGCGACATCGTCGCGGAGTGGCCCTCGCGGTGCTCGACCTCGGCGGCGCGCGGATCCTCGTCGCCGGCACGCACCTGTCCCTCGACGCCGCCGAGCGCGAGCGGCAGGCCCGGGAGGCCGTCGGCCGGGTCGCGGCGCTCGGAGTGGAACACGCGGTGCTGTGCGGCGACTTCAACGACGTCCCGGGCAGCCCGACGTGGCGCGCGCTGTCGCAGACTCTGCGCGACGCCCACGCCGTCGCTCCGGTGGGGGACGTGCTGACGTTCCCGGCGGTGGCGCCCGCCCGCCGGATCGACGGGGTGTTCGTCTCCCCGTCCGTGCGGGTGCTCGGCGCGGGCGTGCCGGTAGACCTGCCGAACGCCGCGGCGGCCAGCGATCACCTGCCGGTGGTGGCCGACCTCGCCGTGCCCGTCTGACGAAGCGTCAGACGACCGCGCCGTTGCCGTCGTCGCCGCCGATCTGCTCGTTGCGGTCGTCGCGCATGCGGTAGATCACCGCCGCCGCGCCGCCGAAGGATGCGCAGAAGGCGAGCAACCCGGCGCCGTAGAAGAGCGTCTGCCCGAAGACCTCGGAGGAGAACAGGTACGCCGGACCGGCGGCGACGCCGAGCCAGGCCAGCTTGGTGCGCGGCGCGAGCCGCGGCAGCGGCGGCGGGGGCGGCGGGACGTAGTGGTCCTCGGGATCGTCCGCGGGCGAGTCCTCGACGTCGACCGAGGCCGGTTTGAGGTCGTCCCACCCGGAGTCGTCGGCGGCCGTCGCCGGCTCGGCCTTGGGCGGCTCCGAATCCGCCGGGGCGTCCTCGGAGACCGGCCAGGGCGGCACCGGGTCGTTGGTCGTGGTGGCGTACCCGGCGACGATCGCCCGCCAGGCCGCGTCGGACTCCGCGTCGGTCAGCAGGGACCGCGGCGCGGCCGGCGGGGCGGCGGGCGTGGCCGGGGCGGCAGTCTCGGCGAGTTCGGGCAGTTCGCGGAGCACCTGCCGGGCCTTGCCGTGCTCGGTGGAGTCGACGAAGACCCGATCGGTCGGACGATCGGGCAGTTGGATGTCCAGGTACGGTCCGCGGCGGCCCGGTGCCGGGGCGGCGTACGCGGCGACGCCCTCCTGACGCAACGCCTCGAGCAGGGCGTCGGCGAAGTGCGGCTCGAGATCGACCAGCGGCGTGTAGCGAACGGCGGGCAGCCCGTTGCTCCGACCCGGCGTCACGTCGCCACCGCGGGATCGCGAGACAGCCGCCGGACGAACGCCAGGCTCGCCTCGTAGATCCGCGGAGCGTCGTGGTCCAGGGTGGCGACGTGGTAGCTGTCGTGCAGGACGACCTCCGCCCGATCCGTCGAAGACACCCGAGCGAGGACCTCGGCCGAGCTGTCGGACTCCACGACGTGGTCGACGAGGCTGCGCATCAGCAGCAACGGCGCCGTGACGCGGGGAAGATCCGCTCGCACGACCGGCCACGCCCGGCGCAGCGACTCCAGCGCGCGCAGGGGAGTGCGGTCGTAGGCCAACTCCGTCACCCCGGGCTTGCGCACGTCGCTGGCGATTCCGGGAAGGGACGGCACGAACCGGTGGAGCAGCGGAAGCGCCTTCAGCTTGGGATTGCGGCTGAGCACGGACGGATTGACCACCACCACCCCGGCCACGCGCGAACCCTCGCGCTCGGCAAGGCGCAACGCGAGCGCCCCGCCCATCGACAGCCCCATGACGAACACGTCGGTACAACGCTCGCGGAGCGTCGAGTACTCCCGCTCGACGCAGCCGTACCAGTCCTCCCAGGTGGTGAGGTTGGCGTCGCGCCAATCGGTGCCGTGCCCGGGCAGACGAGGCAGCGCCACGCTCAACCCGGCATCGGCCAGAAACTCCGCCCACCCCCGCAGGGACTGCGGCGTGCCCGTGAAGCCGTGGCACAGCAGGACCCCGGTCGACCCACCGCCGTGGTGAAACGGCTCGGCTCCCCGCAGCACCGCCATCGTTCGCGCTCCCCGAATCGCCGTCGCCAGATGCAGGTACATGACCCGTCTGCATGGTGGCACGGTTGCCGCGTTCCTGCCTCTCTGCTACTCGGTCCGCGTGCGTCGTCGCGGCGGCCCAGTGCATCCGCCGCGCCGCCGCTCGGCCGGACTCTGCTACTCGGTCCGCGTGCGTCGTCGCGGCGGCCCAGTGCATCCGCCGCGCCGCCGCTCGGCCGGACTAGGCTGGCCCCGCTAGGCCCTTCGTACGGAGGAACGTTGCTCTACTGGATCATGAAGCACTTCCTGCTGGGGCCACCCCTGCGGGCGGCTTTCCGTCCCACCGTCGAGGGACTGGAACACATCCCCTCCGACGGACCGGCGATCCTCGCGAGCAACCACCTCTCCTTCAGCGACTCCTTCTTCCTTCCGCTGGTCGTGCAGCGGCGGATCACCTTCCTGGCGAAGGAGGAGTACTTCACCGGCAAGGGCCTCAAGGGCCGCCTCAACGCAGGCTTCTTTCGCGGCGTCGGGATGATCCCGGTCAACCGCGCGGGCGGCAAGGCCTCCGACGCCGCACTCGAAGCCGGGATGAACGTGCTCGGCCGCGGGGAACTGTTCGGCATCTACCCGGAGGGGACTCGTTCCCCGGACGGCCGGCTCTATCGCGGCCGGACCGGCGTCGCGCGTCTTGCCCTCTCCGCCGGGGTGCCGGTACTCCCGGTGGCGATGGTCGACACCGACAAGGTGCAGCCGCCCGGCCAGGTCGTGCCGAAGATCGCCCGCGTGGGGGTCAAGATCGGCGCCCCGCTCGACTTCTCCCGCTACCGGGGTCTCGAGGACGATCGCTTCGTACTGCGCTCGGTCACCGACGAACTCATGTACGAGTTGATGCTGCTCTCCGGCCAGGAGTACGTCGACGTCTACGCCACCACCGCGAAGGCAGCGTCCAAGGCAAACCGCCTAGCGCACCCCAACAACCGCGCCGCCTAACCCCCCGCCCCCCCCGCCCCCTCCGCCCCCCCGCCCCCCCCCGGGGAGACCCGCTTCACGCGCCGGCGTGCCGCTCCACTCGTCGTGGGACGGCTGCTGCGGCGAGTGGAGCACGACTCCCGCGAGTGAAGCGGGCGGTCAGGTGGAAGTGGCCCAGCCTCGGGAGAGCGTCACCGCTCGCTGCCAGCGGGCGTAGGCCGGCTCGTCGCGCGCGCCGGGCTCGAAGCGGCGGTCCAGACGCCACACGTCGGCCAGTTCCGCCGTGCTCGCCCACACCCCGGCGCCGAGGCCGGCCAGGAACGCCGCGCCGAGCGCCGTCGTCTCCAGCACCTCCGGGCGGCGAACGGGCACGGCCAGTTGGTCGGCTTGGAGTTGGCAGAGCACGTTGTTCGCACTGGCCCCGCCGTCGACGGTGAGAACGGCCAGGGGCAGGCGCGCGTCCTCGACCATCGCGGTGACCACGTCGCGGACCTGAAAGGCGATGGCCTCCAGCGTTGCGCGGACGAGATGCGCCTTGGTCGTACCGCGGGTCAGGCCGGCGATCAGGCCGCGGGCGTCCGGGTCCCAGTACGGGGCGCCGAGCCCGGTGAGCGCGGGCACGAACACCACGCCGGCGCTGTCGGGGACGGACGCCGCGATCTCCTCGGTCTGTGCGGCGCTGGCGATCAGGCCCAGCCCGTCGCGCAGCCACTGGACCGCGGCGCCGGTGACGAACACCGCGCCCTCCAGCGCGTAGGTGAGCGCGCCGTCGGGGGCCTGCCACGCCACGGTGGTCAACAGGCCCGCGTCGGACCGGACGATCTCCGACCCGGTGTTCGTGAGCACGAACGACCCGGTCCCGTAGGTGCACTTGGACTCCCCGGGCGCCCAGCAGGCCTGACCGAACAGCGCCGCCTGCTGGTCCCCGGCGATGCCGGTCACGGGCAGGGCCAGGCCCAGGAAGGCGTCGGGATCGGTCCGGCCGAACTCGCCCCAGGACGGCTGGACGGCCCCCAGCGCCGCGATCGGCACGTCGAACAGGTCGCACAGTTCCGGCGACCAGGCTCCCGAGGTCAGGTCGTAGAGCAGCGTGCGGCTGGCGTTGGAGGCCTCCGTCGCGTGCACCCGATTGCCCGTCAGACGAGCCAGGAGGTAGGAGTCGACGGTCCCGATCGCCGTCGAACCCTCGCGCACGCCCGCCCAGGACGGGTCGTGCTCCGCCAGCCACGCGAGCTTGGTGCCGGTGAAGTAGGGATCGAGCCGCAGGCCGGTCAGCTCCGCGACCCGCGCCTGGTGGCCGGCTTCGGTCAGGCGTCGGCAGATCTCGGCGGAGCGCCGGTCCTGCCAGACGATCGCCCGGCGCGGAGCCCGGCCGCTTGCCCGGTCCCACAGAACGGCCGTCTCGCGTTGGTTGACGATCCCGACGCAACGCACCGGACCGGCGGAGTCCAGCGCCGTCCGGCAGGCCCCGAGGGTCGCCTGCCAGATCTCCTCGGGGTCGTGCTCCACCCAACCCGGCTCGGGGAAGTGCTGCGGGAATTCTCGGTACCCGCGCGCCGCGACCGTGCCCTGCTCGGTGACGACCAGTGCCGTCACGCCCGTCGTGCCCGCGTCGATGGCCAGAACGGTCATGCGGGCGACCCTAGTGAGCGTCGGATCTGGCAGGGTGACCGGCGTGGAGTTCACCGTCGAGCAGGCGCGCGCCGAACTGGCCCGGCTGCTGCCGCTGCTCGACGAGGTCGTGACCCTGCGCGCGGACGCGGCGGAGTTGGCGATGGCGCTGAAGGGCGGGGGCGCGCACCCGCTGGGCGGGATGCCGGAGTTCAAGGCGGCCCAGGCGCGGATCGACGAACTGCTGACCGAGGTCCAGGCCTCCGGGGTGGCGCTGAAGGGGCTGGCGCCGCTGCTGCTGGACTTTCCGGGCGAGCTCGACGGGACGCCGATCCTGTACTGCTGGCTCGAGGGCGACCGATCGCTGGCCTGGTACCACCGGACCGACCTCGGCTTTCCGGGGCGTCGACCAATCTGATCACCCAGAAGTCGCGAAAGATCGACGTCGGTACACGGCGCAGGGAAGAATCGAGAACGTGGCGGATCGAGCACACCTCCGGGAACGACTGCGGACCGCGGTCGTCTGGGACGCACTGCGTCCAGCGGTGGAGGAACAGGCCGCCCGCACCGGGCGCAGCGAGCTCGACATCCTCGACGTCGGGGGCGGCACCGGGGCCTTCGCCGTCCCGCTCGCCGGGCTCGGTCACCGGGTCACCGTGCTCGACCCGAGCCCCGACGCCCTCGCGACGCTGGAGCGCCGCGCGGCCGAGGCCGGAGTCGGCGGCCGCATCAAGGCCGTCCCGGAGGACGCCGCCAACCTCCTCGAGGTGGTCGGACGCGACGGGCAGGACGTCGTGCTGTGCCATCGCGTCCTCGAGCACGTCGAAGATCCCGCCCAGGTGCTCGCCGGAGCGGCCGCCGCGCTGCGATCCGGCGGGCTCGCCAGTGTTCTCGTCTCCAACCGCAACGCCGCGGTCCTCGCCCGCGCGGTCGCCGGTCACATCGACCAGGCCCGGCACGCGCTGACCGATCCGGCCGGCCGCTGGGGGGCCCAGGATCCGCTGCCGCGCCGCTTCGGGCCGGAGGAGGCCGCGGCCCTGGTCGCCGCCGCCGGACTGACCGCCTTCGCCACCCACGGGGTTCGGGTCTGCAGCGAACTCGTTCCGGGTGGCCTCGTCGAGTCCGAGCCGGGCGCCGTCGAGGCACTGCTCGCCCTCGAGGCGGCCCTTTCCAACCTTCCGGCGTTCCAGTCGGTTGCCACCCAATTGCACCTTCTGGCCCGGCGCGGATGACCCGCCTCGGACGGGGAAGGCCCTCGGTCGGGCGGAATGCCGGCCGGTTGGGGGCATCTGTTCGTCAGGTCGGGTTACAAGGGGCTCGTTCCCTGCTTATCCTGGGCGGGGAAGCGGATCTCGCCGTCTGCCGTGGTTTCGCTTCTCATTGGCGCTGTGAAGGAGGAGTCCGTGCCGCTCTCTGAGCACGAACAACGTCTGCTGGAGCAGATGGAGCGGGCCTTGGTTGCCGAGGACCCGAAGTTCGTGACGGCCTTGCGCGGAACGGATCTACGTCGCCATCATCGGCGCCGCGTCGCGCAGTCGGCCGTCGGGTTCGTTCTCGGCATCGTGCTGCTGATGGCCGGCGTCATCGGCGGCGGCGGCATGATCGCGGTCAGCGTCCTCGGCTTCGTGCTGATGCTCGGCTCCGCCTTCTTCGCCACCACGAGTTGGAAGCGCGTCGCCGGCGGCACCGACACCGGCCGCCCCGCCCCGGCGCGCGGCGGTGGCTCGGCCGCCCGCCGCCCGGCCGCCAAGCGCAGCGTCTCGGACCGCTTCGAGGAGCGCTGGCGCAAGCGCCGCGAACAGGGCTAGACCTCGTTCCAACAGACCGAACCAACCGACAGGGCGCCTACGGGCGCCCTTCGTGTTTGCGGGCTCCCCTCCCGCCCTCCGCCCCTCGCCGTGCGCTTCACGCGCCGCCGTACCGCTCCACTCGTCCAAGTCCGGGGCACACGGCGAGTGAAGGGGTACCCCAACGAGTGAAGCCGTCCCCCCACCGCAGTGGAGGGGCCGGGGCGTCAGCTCGTTTTGAAGCTGCGGGTGCGGGCGATCCGGCCGGCCCTCGTGGCGGCTCGGCGGGCGAAGCCGGGAGCGAAGGTGCCGGAGGTGGTCTCGCGCAGCCACGGGACCAGGGACGGCGGAAGGATTAGGGCGCGCAGACGGGCGAGGCGACCGGTCCTGCCCGCCTGGTCCCGACGCACGTTCAGGACCGCGCTGCGCAGGCGACGGTGGTCCACCGAGCTACCGGGCTTGGCGTAGCGGCTGCGTTCCAGAGTCCCGGCCACGAGCGTCATCTCCGCGACGCCGGCGGCAGAGAGCGTTCCGCCGGCCTGCAGATCCGCCGCCGTCTGACGAGGGGTGCGCGCGGGCGGCCAGAGGTAGCCGAGGTCGAGGGTGTCGTCGCGCAGTTCGCGCCACGCGATCTCGGCGGCGAGCACGGCGTCTCCGCGTCCGGCGTTCACCCATCGGCGACGACGGATCGCAAGGCGCAGCAGGCGTGGCGCGGCCAACAGCAGCAGCAGGCCGGCGGTCAGCAGTTGCCACTTCCACCGGACGTACCAGGCGATGCCCTTGTCGTTGCAGGTGTTGGTTTCGGGGTCGTAGCTCTGCTCCTCCGTGCAGTCCGGCGGCGGCGGGGGATCCTCCGCTCCGCCGGCTGCGCCCTCCGAGCCGGCGCTGCCGCCCTCGGACGACCCGCCGCCGGGTTCCTCCGACGGCTCGGGCTCCGGGGAGGGCTCGACCTCGTCTTCCCGGCCCGGGTCGGGCTCGTCCTCGGTGTCGCCGCCGGGGAGGAACGAGGGGGCGCTGGGGTTGGAGTTGGCCGAGCCGGGCGTCGGCTCGAAGCGGGTCCAGCCGACGCCGGGCATCCACAGCTCCGGCCACGCGTGGGCGTCGTCGCTGCTGATCACGCGCTCGATGCCGTCGTCGGCGAGTTCGCCGGAGGTGAAGCCGACGTTGATGCGGCTCGGCACCCCCGCGATGCGCGCCATGACGGCCATGGCGGTGGCGAAGTGCTCGCAGTACCCGCGCCGATCGCGCAGGAAGTCCAGCAGCGCCGAGTTGCCCGTGCCGCCGGTCACGGACAGGTCGTAGACGAAGTTGCCGGGGCGCCGGAAGAACTGCTGGAGCGCCACGCCGATCTCCAGCGGGCCGTCGGCTCCGCGGGTGATGCGCTTCGCCTCGTTGACCACGGCCGCGGGAATGTCCGGGAGCTGGAGGTAGGGCTCGAGGTACTCGGTCAGCGGACCGAGGGCACCGGCCATGTCCTCGGCGGTGGGAGTCAGGTCGTAGGAGGCGATCGCGTACTGCTTGCCGGTGATCTGTTCCCGGCCCTCGTAGCTGACGACGTTGCCGGTCTTCTCGTCCAGGCGCCACTTGCCCTCGATGTCGAGCTGGGTGGCCGGGTAGGGCATCGGCAGGTAGTCCGACTGCAGGTTCTCACCCGCGAAGACCTGGGTGTCCACCGGCGTGGTGTCCACCCCGCGGCCCAGGCCCGGGGCCTCCGGCAGCGCGCCGTCGAACTTGCGCACCTCGCGGCGGGCGGCCTTCCACTCGGTGCCGTTGAACTCGTCGAGGGTGACCGCGCGCAGGTAGAGCTCGCCGGGCCGGGCCGAACTGGTGCGGACCCGCATGAGCTCGACGTCCGTGCGGTTCTGCAGGTTGCGGCGCATGGTGACCAGGGGATCGAGCGTGGAAATGGTCTTGCCCTGAGAATCGCCGATGCCCTTCTGCCCGAAGGCGCCGTCGGTGAGGCGGGGCATCGCCGCCGGGACGGCGACCGACAGGGACAGGGCGGCGACGCCCACGTTGCGGCTCATGCGCGAGAGCTGTGCGCCCCCGCGGCCGGGCTGGCCCTCGGCGACCCGGCCGCCGATCGGTATGCCCCAGCCGAGCAGGCGGTCCCGGCTGTCGGCGAGCAGCATCAGCAGATAGCCCAGTGCCGGCAGCACGAACAGCCACGCGTCCACGCCCTCGGGCAGCAGGGCGGCGGGTACCACGTAGAGCGCCAGCAACGGCAGACCGGCGAGCGCCGTCTGGCCGTACGCGGCGGCCAGCAGGTCGACGAGAATCGCCGCCAGCAGCACTGCGGCCACCGTCACCAGCGAGATGCCCTCGCCCGGGACGACCGGAGGAGTCAGCGTTTCGATCTGGAAGAAGCCTTCGTCGGTCAGGCGTTGCAACGCCTCGATGGCGTCCCGGTCCGGAACGAACCCGCCCGCGGCGAACTCGGAGGCGTACAGCGCCGTCATGTAGCAGAACCCGACGGCCACCTGCGCCAGCATCGTGATGGGCCCGGGGACGCGCAGCGCACGCCCGCCGGCGCCAAGCACCGCGACGATGGTCATCGCGCCCAGACATTGCACGAACCACTCGGAGCCGTCGAGCACGGAGAACAGGACGACGGTGCTCAGCAGGACCGCGAGCCAGCCCATGACGGTTAGCCGCAGCGACGAACTCTGACTCACACGCCCTCCCCGTCGGCCCACACCCGCGCGACCGTAGCTCGCGCGGATTGGTCGCGGCTGTGTGCCGAAACGTTCACGCGACCGTCCCGACCTGCTTGGCCGGCCCGACCGCGGCGCCCGCGCCGCGGCCCCAGACCTCGGAGAGGCGGTTGCCCGACACGACCGGGACGACCCGCCACCCGCCGTTGCGCAGCAGCGCGACGTTGCGATCGAAGTCCGGGTCGGGCGCGCTTTCGACGTACCCGTCGCGCCAGGACTCGGTGCGCAGCAGCAGTGCGATGGCCGTGGTGGTGCCGCCGCGCCGCCGCGCGAGGTCGGCGGCGTCCTGTTCGTTCAGGTGCCCGAGCACGGCGATCACCAGGCTGTCCGCGCCGCCTCGGCTCAGGGACAGGCTCGCGTCGCGCAGCGTCGGGATCTTCGAGGGCGTCAGCACCGCGAGCGCGTCGAGCAGCAGGCCTTCGACGTCCGGCAGCGGTGCGCTGATCTCGCCGCCCATCCCGGCGAGGCCGGTGCCGGTCTCGGTGATGACGCGCAGCGTGTACTCGCGCCGGTTGAGATGGATCGCGAGGCTGGCCGCCGCCGAGACGCCCCACTCGAGCGAGGAGCGCAGGCCTTCGCCCTGATGGGCGCCCGAGCGCACGTCGAGCAGGATCGTCGCGCGGGACTGCCGGTGCTGTTCCTCCCGGCGCACCATCAGCTCGCCCTTGCGCGCGGTGGCCTTCCAGTGCACGCGGTGGAGAGAGTCTCCGAAGCGGTACTCCCGGACGGCGATGTCGTCCTCGCCCGCGGCCGGGATGGAGCTCGGCTGGGTGTCGTTGCTGCCGGTCCACTCGCCGCCGAGCTGCACGACCGGCAGGTTCTCCACGACCGGGATGACGATGAGGTCGTCGGTACCCGGGAAGGCGCGGGGGATCTCGCACATGCCGAACGGGTCGGCGACGCGCATGGTCAACGGTCCGATCCGATACCGGCCGCGGACCTCGCTGCGGACCCGGTAGAACACCTCGCGCGCGCCGCGCGGGTCGAGCCGGTCGACGACGAAGCGCGGACGAGCGCTCATGCCGCGCGGCAGCGTGTCCTCGGCGAGCAGCAGGCCGCTCGGCACCAGCGACTCGTTCTCCAGTCGAAGGGTGACCTTGGCCTCCTCCCCGGCGGGCACGCGACCCGGCTCCACCAGGCGGGTGCACTTGATCGAGTGCTGCGTGCGCAGCACCGCGATGGCACACCCGATCGGCAGGACCAGCAGCAGTACCGCCACCCGGAGCAGGTCCGGCTGGCCGAGCAGGAACGAGCAGATCGCCGCGGCGATGCCGCCGACGAAGAACGACTTCCCGCGCACGGTCAGACCGCGGACGACCTTCACGGGCTATCGCGCTGCCGGCAGCGGAAGGCCGCGCACGATGTCGGTGATCACCGTCGAGGCGGTCCGCCGCGCGATCTGCGCCTCCGCCGTGGTGAGCAGCCGGTGGGCGAGCACGGGCGCCGCCAGCGACTGGATGTCGTCGGGCAGGACGTAGTCCCGATTGTCGAGGGCGGCGGCGGCCCGGCCGGCGCGCACGAGGTGCAGCGTCGCGCGCGGGGAGGCGCCGAGCCGCAGGTCCTGATGCGTGCGGGTGGCCGTCACGATGTCGACGGCGTACTGCTTGACCGACGGGGACAGGTGCACGCCCCGCACAGCCTCGATCAGCTTGACGACGGTCCGGGCGTCGGCCGCGGGCTCGAGGTACTCCAGCGGGGAGACCCCGCCGTGGTGGTCGATCATGTCGAGCTCGGCGCGCGGGTCGGGGTACCCCATGGAGATGCGGGCCATGAACCGGTCCCGCTGGGCCTCGGGCAGCGGGTAGGTGCCCTCCATCTCCACCGGGTTCTGGGTGGCGACGACCATGAACGGCGCGGAGAGCGCGTAGGTGGTGCCGTCGACGGTGACCTGACCCTCCTCCATGCACTCGAGCAGCGCGGACTGGGTCTTCGGGGACGCGCGGTTGATCTCGTCGCCGATGACGATGTTGGCGAAGATCGCGCCCGGCTTGAACTCGAAGTCCCGACGCTCCTGGTTCCAGATGCTCACCCCGGTGATGTCGGAGGGCAGCATGTCCGGAGTGAACTGAATGCGGCGCACCGAGCAGTCGATGGACCGCGCCATCGCCTTGGACAGCATCGTCTTGCCGACGCCGGGCACGTCCTCGAGCAGCAGGTGGCCCTCGGCGAGCATCACGATCATCGCGATGCGGATGGCCTCCTGCTTGCCGACGATGACCCGCTCGATCGTCTGCCGGATGCGCCCGGCCACCTCGGTGACGCTCGGGCTCGAGCCGTACGCGCTGGAGGCGTAGGCGCTCGTGCCGGCCGGGCCGCCCAGGTCGAGCCCGCTGCCGTAGCCGCCGGGCCCCTCGTAGGGGAAGGCCGTCACGAGTCCTCCAGAAGCGAGTGCACCGGCGAGAGGAGCCCCCGCCGTCGAAGTTGATCGTCATTCTCCACTGCCGACCTTGATGTCGGGAGGGCGATCGGGCGGAGGAGTTCGCCTTTCCCGCCCCCGAGTGGAGGGAAATGGGGGATCGGCGACCGCCCGCGGCCCCACGCAGGCCGTTCCAGACGCTCGGAACCGCTCGGAAATGCCCATATCGGGCACGCGCGCACCCTCGCGTCGCATTGACGGTGGAGTGAAGTGGAGTACGGTGGGGCGCTATGGAGCAGATCGGGCTTCTTGGGTGGGGGAGGGGCCGTGTTTCTCGGTACCCACACCCCTCGGCTGGACGACAAGGGCCGCCTGATCCTTCCTGCGAAGTTCCGCGACGACCTCGCGGAGGGACTCGTGATCACGAAGGGCCAGGAGCGTTGTCTCTACATCTGGCCGGTGGCGGAGTTCGCGCGCATCGCGGAGGCACTCCGGACGGCGCCGGTCACGCAGAAGGGGCCCCGGGACTTCATGCGGGTGCTCTACGCGGGTGCCTCGCAGGAGATTCCGGACAAGCAGGGCCGCATCACGCTCCCCACGCAGTTGCGCGAGTACGCGGGACTGGAGCGCGACTGCGCCGTGATCGGCGCGAACTCCCGGGTGGAGATCTGGGACACCGCCGCGTGGAACTCCTACCTGGCCGCCCAGGAACAGGCGTTCGCCGACCTCTCCGAGGAGGTGCTGCCCGGTTTGATGTGACGCATCGTCAGTAACGACTACCGAAGATCGTGCGGTTAGGTCTCCTCCCGCTCATGCGCCGACTCACTTCCCCAGAGCCGGCACCCGAGCGGGCGGGGACCCGAGTGCACGAAAACCTTCGAACGAACCGATCTGGGCAGGAAGGCGCGACCACGTGGATCCGGTGCACGTTCCGGTGCTCGTCGAGCGCATCCTGGCCGTTCTCTCTCCCGCGCTCGCCCAGCCCGAGGCGGTGGTGGTCGACGCGACCCTCGGCCTCGGCGGGCACAGCGAGGCGATGCTCGAGGCCTTCGACGGCCTGTCGCTGATCGGGCTGGACCGCGACCAGAACGCACTGGCCAGGTCCGGCGAACGGCTCGCCCGCTTCGGGGACCGGGTCCGGCTCGTCCACGCCCGCTACGACGAACTGCCCGAGGTACTCGCCGGGCTCGGGCGGCGCCGGGTGCAGGGCATGCTCTTCGACCTCGGCGTCTCCTCGATGCAGTTGGACGAGGACGACCGCGGGTTCGCCTACTCGCGGGACACCGTGCTGGACATGCGCATGGACCAGACCCGGGGCATCACGGCGGCCGAGGTCCTCAACACCTACTCGGTGGGGGACCTGACCCGCATCGTCGGCACCTACGGCGAGGAGAAGTTCGCCAAGCGCATCGCGCACGCCGTCGTCGCGGCTCGCGCGAAGGAGCCGTTCACCACCTCGCCGCGGCTGGTCGACCTGATCAGGGACGCCATCCCGGCGCCGGCCCGCCGTACGGGCGGCAACCCGGCCAAGCGCACGTTCCAGGCCCTGCGCATCGAGGTGAACGGCGAGCTCGCCGGCCTCGAAGCGGCGCTGCCCGCCGCCATCGAGCACGCCGCCGTGTCCGGACGCATCGCCGTCCTGACCTACCACTCGCTCGAAGACCGTCCGGTCAAGCGGGCCTTCGCGGCCGCGGCGGCTTCCACCGCGCCGATCGGACTGCCCGTCGAGCTGCCCGAGCACGCCCCGATCCTGAAACTGCTCGCCCGCGGGGAGACCCCGACCGAGGCGGAGATCGCCGCCAACCCGCGCGCCGCGTCGGCGCGGCTGCGGGCCGTGGAAAAGCTCCGAGAGGGTCGGTGCGCGTAATGGCCTCCGCAGCACGTCAGCACGTCGCGCGCTCGGCCGCGGCCACCGCCCTGCCGCTGCCGGAGCGGACGGTCCGGCGCGGCACCACCGGGTTGCCGACGGTCGGGCCGAGCCCGGTGGAGGCGGCCGATCGCGCCGGTCGCGCCTCGTTCGTGGTGTTGGTGCTCTTGGTCCTGAGCGTCGGTCTCGTCGGGCTGCTCGTGGTGAACACCGCCCTGGCGCGCAATTCGTTCACCGTGAACCAGCTGCAGCGAGCCAACCTCGAGCAGGCCGAACTCAGCCTGGCGCTGCAGGAGGACCTGGCCCGCGCCGAGTCCCCGGCGACTCTGGCGAAGGCTGCCCGCGAGCTCGGCATGGTGCCCGCCCGCAGCGTCGCCTACCTACGACTGGCCGACGGCACCATCAGCGGCCGCGCCTCGACGGCGAAGGGCGCCCCGGCACCGCTGACCCCGGAGCAGGCCGCCGAACAGGCGCTCGCGAAGGCGCAGGCCACGGCGGAGAAGAAGGCCAAGGCGCAGGCGAAGGCGAAGGCCGACGCTGCGCGTGCCGCCGCCGAAGCTCGAGCCCGCGCCGCAGAGATCGCGCGGTCGAAGGTCGAGGCCAGGGAGAAGGCCCTGCGGGCCAAGGTCGCCAAGCAGAACAGGGCCGCCGCCCAGGGGCGTGGCGAGACCGTGCTCGCGCCCCCGACGTCGGAAGGTCGAAGCAGATGAGCAACCGCCCGGGGGAGCGTCGAGGCGACTGGTCGGTGCCGTCCGCGCGTTCGGGGCCGGCGCGCCGGCCGGCGCCGGGGCGTGCCCCGGCGGCGAAGCGCCGCATGCGGCGTCGCCCGGTGCGTCGCGGCGTGGGCCTGGGCGACCCGGCACGCCGGCTCGGCGTGGCCTCGCTCCTGCTCGGTCTCGTCGTCGCGCTGTTGGTCGGCCGGCTGGTCCAGGTCCAGGGCGTGCAGGCCCGGACCTACGCCGCCGTCGCCCAGAGCGAACGGCTGCGCACGATCGACGTACCCGCCACCCGCGGCGTCATCTTCGACCGCGACGGCGAAGTCCTGGCCCGGAGCGTGCCCGCCCGCAAGGTCACCGCGGACCCGATGCTGATCGGCGACCCGGTCGGCTACGCGCAACTGCTCGCGCCGCAGCTCGGGGTCGACGCGGACTCCCTCGC
>JBQTIB010000123.1:0-5924 GCA_052389435.1 Sporichthyaceae bacterium
CAGCGTGGGTGCGCAGAGCCCGCCTGCAACGCCGGCGGGCGTCGCCTAAGCACGTCGCCGAGACCAGCGTGGGTGCGCAGAGCCCGCCTGCAACGCCGGCGGGCGACGCCTAAACACGTCGCCGAGACCAACGTGGGTGCGCAGCGTCGACTCGGAGGAACACCGGAGCCCAACGCCGGCACGCAGAGCCTGCGGGCAACGCCGGCGAGCGACGCCTACGCACATCGCCGAGACCAGCGTCGGCGCTCAGCGCCGACTCGGACGACCATCGGTGCGCTATGCCGGCACGGAGCGCCTGCAGCCAAACGCCTGTGCGGAAGCCGACGCGCAGCGCCGGTGCGCCGGTGGCGCGCAGCGCCGGTGCGAAGCCCGGCCGATAGGGTTGCTCGGGTCGATCCCGATCTACCTCAGGAGAAGGCAGCGCGTGAGCAGCATTCCCGACGGCAGTGGACGAGTCCCCGCGGCGTTTCTCAGCCAGGGCACCTCTTCGTTCAGCGACTTCCTCTCCTCCTACGCCCCCGAACTGCTGCCGAGTAGGCGCGCCGTGCCGCAGGGTTCGCACATCGAGGCGCCGCACGCCACGACGATCGTCGCCGCGATCTTCCCCGGCGGCGTGGTCATGGCAGGCGACCGCCGCGCGACCATGGGCAACCTCATCGCGCAGAAGGACATCGAGAAGGTCTTTCCGGCCGACGAGTTCAGCTGCGTCAGCATCGCGGGCACCGCGGGCATCGGCCTGGAGATGACTCGGCTGTTCCAGGTCGAACTCGAGCACTACGAGAAGATCGAGGGCACCACGCTCTCCCTGGACGGCAAGGCGAACCGGCTGTCCACGATGATCCGCGGCAACCTCGGCCTGGCGATGCAGGGCCTGGCGGTCGTGCCGATGTTCTGCGGCTACGACGAGGACGCCAAGATCGGCCGGATCTTCAGCTACGACGTCACCGGCGGTCGGTACGAAGAGTTCGACTGGCACTCCGTCGGCTCCGGCTCGCTGTTCGCCAAGGGCGCGCTGAAGAAGCTGTACAAGAAGACCGCGACTGCGGAGGAGACCGTCGAGACCCTCGTCCAGGCCCTCTACGACGCCGCCGACGACGACTCCGCCACCGGCGGTCCGGACCTGACCCGCGCGATTTGGCCGGTCGTCTACGTGATCACCGCCGACGGCGCGCACCGCATGCCCGACGCCGAGGTCGGCGAGGTCGCCAAGCGCATCGTCGCCGCACGCATGTCCGCGCCCGACGGTCCCACCGTCGCCTAGGGCGTCGCACCGACCCCCGAGCTTCGCCAGACTGATCTTCGCCAGACCGAGAGGACCCACCCGCGGTGACGACGCCGTTCTACATCTCGCCCGAGCAGATCATGAAGGACAAGGCGGACTACGCCCGCAAGGGCATCGCCCGCGGTCGGTCCGCCGTCGTGCTGCAGTACCAGGCGGGCATCCTGCTCGTCGCGGAGAACTGGTCCCCGGCGCTGCACAAGATCAGCGAGATCTACGACCAGATCGCCTTCGCCGCGGTCGGCCGGTACAACGAGTTCGAGAACCTGCGCATCATGGGCGTGCGGGTGGCCGACCTGCGCGGGTACTCCTACGACCGTCGCGACGTGACGGCCCGCGGGCTCGCGAACGCCTACGCCCAGACCCTCGGCACGATCTTCTCCTCCGCAGGCGAGAAGCCCTTCGAGGTCGAACTCGTCGTCGCCGAGATCGGCGCCACCGAGGCCGACGACCAGATCTACCGCCTCACCTACGACGGCTCCGTCGCCGACGAGCACGGCTGGATGGCGATGGGCGGGCAGACCGACACGATCGGCACCTTCCTCGAGGCCAACTACGCCTCCGGCCTGTCGTTCGACGAGGCTCTCCGGATCGCCGTGCGCGCCCTCGGCGAAAGCAACCCGACGCCGGAGGGCCCGCGCAAGATCGCGGCCAACCAACTCGAGGTCGCGGTCCTGGACCGCGCCCGCCCGGGCCAGCGCAAGTTCAAGCGCCAAACCCGCGCCCGGCTCGAAGAGGTCCTCGGCGCCGACCCGGAGGGCTCGCCCGCCTCGCCGGGCTCGGAGTCGGCGCAGGCCCACCAGGCCGCGACCGACGCCGGCCGCCCGGCCGTCGGCCCGACCCCGCCGAAGCCCGGCAGCACGGACACCGGCAGCGGCGACGGCCCAGCCCTGTAGGGAGCTCTTTCCGCCGGCGGTGACCGTGGGGGCTGTCAGCCGCCACAGTCACCGCCGGCGTCGTTTTCTCCCGGCTCGATGACTGTGGGAGCTGACAGCCTTCACAGTCACCGCCGGCGTCGTTTTTCGGCCGGCTCGTTGTCTGGGGGGGGTGACCGCCGCCCCGGTTATTCCGATCTCGTGGGGGGGTCGGGGCCCCCTTCTGCACACTCCCGTGATCCCTGCGGCGTACTGTGACGTTCATGGATCGCCGCATCTTCGGCCTTGAGAACGAGTACGGCGTCACGTGCACGTTTCGGGGGCAGCGAAGGCTGTCGCCGGACGAGGTGGCGCGGTACCTCTTCAGGCGGGTCGTCTCCTGGGGACGGTCCAGCAACGTCTTCCTCCGCAACGGTGCCCGGCTCTACCTCGACGTGGGCAGCCACCCGGAGTACGCCACCCCCGAGTGCGACAACGTCGTCGACCTCGTGACGCACGACAAGGCCGGGGAGCGGATCCTCGAGGGCCTGCTCGTCGACGCCGAGCGGCGCCTGCGCGAGGAGGGCATCGCCGGGGACGTCTACCTGTTCAAGAACAACACCGACTCGGCCGGCAACTCCTACGGCTGCCACGAGAACTACCTCGTCGCGCGCCACGGCGAGTTCTCCCGCCTGGCCGACGTGCTCATCCCGTTCCTGGTGACCCGTCAGATCGTCTGCGGCGCGGGCAAGGTCCTGCAGACCCCGCGGGGCGCGGTCTACTGCGTCAGCCAGCGCGCCGAGCACATCTGGGAGGGCGTCTCCTCCGCGACGACGCGCTCGCGCCCGATCATCAACACCCGCGACGAGCCGCACGCCGACGCCGAGCGGTACCGCCGCCTGCACGTCATCGTCGGCGACTCGAACATGTCCGAGACCACCACGATGCTCAAGGTCGGCGCGACCGACCTCGTGCTGCGGATGATCGAATCCGGCGTGGTCATGCGGGACCTCACGTTGGAGAACCCCATTCGGGCGATCCGCGAGATCTCCCACGACATGACGGGGCGTCGAAAGGTCCGCCTGGCCAACGGCAAGGAGGCCACGGCGCTGGAGATCCAGGAGGAGTACCTCTCCAAGGCTCGGGACTTCGCCGCCCGTCGCGGGCTGGACGACGGCGTGATCAAGCGGGTGCTGGACCTGTGGGAGCGCACCGTGAACGCGGTCGACACCGGGGACCTGTCCAGCGTCGAGCGCGAGATCGACTGGATCATCAAGTACCGCCTGATCGAGAGCTACCGCGCCAAGAACGACCTCGCGCTCTCCGCGCCGCGCGTCGCGCAGCTCGACCTGGCCTACCACGACATCAACCGCCACCGCGGTCTGTACTACCTGCTGGAGAAGAAGGGCGCCGTCGAGCGCGTCTCGCGCGACCTCGCGATCTTCGAGGCCAAGTCCGTTCCGCCGCAGACCACCCGGGCCCGGCTGCGCGGGGAGTTCATCCGCCGCGCGCAGGAGCGCCGTCGCGACTTCACCGTCGACTGGGTGCACCTCAAGCTCAACGACCAGGCGCAGCGCACGGTCCTGTGCAAGGACCCCTTCCGGCATACCGACGAGCGCGTCGAGAAGCTCATCGCCTCGATGTAGACGGTCGGGGGCTCCGCCGCCGACCGCCCCGACCGCCCCCGGAAAGGCAGAGAGACGCCCGAGGCCTTCCGCCCACTGCAGACCCCGCGAAACGCCGGGGGTGGGCCTTCCATCTTGGACCGCTGTAACGCGGGGATCGCTAGGGTCGAAGTACTGCCAAAGGTCCCTGTGCCAAGGATGTCTCGGTGCGTCGTCTGCTCGTCGGTTTTCTCGCTGGTGCCCTGCTGTTGACGGGCTGCGGCGGCGGTGACTCCAAGCCGCCCCAGCCCGGCCCGTTCCAGTTCCCGCAGGTGTCCGACTTCGCCGTCGGCACGAACCCGAAGATCACGTCGAATACCCTGCCGCCCCAGGAGACCCTGCTCAAGGTCTTGACCGACGGCAAGGGACCGGCCGTGAAGGCCGACGACTTCGTCGTCGTGGACTTCAAGGGCCAGCCCTGGGAGGCCGGGGGCGCGGAACTGCCGACGTTCGAGAACACCTTCGACAAGGGCATGCCGGTCATCCAGCCCATCGAGGGTTCGATCTTCAAGTCGTGGACGAAGAAACTGCCCGGCGTTGCGGTGGGATCGCGGGTGCTGCTGGTCGCGACGCCGGAGGACTCCTTCGGTCTCAAGCCGCCCAAGGACTCCCAGATCCTGCCCAACGACACCCTGATGTTCGTGATCGACGTCCTCGGCGCGTTCCCGGGCGACGCGGGACCGTCCGGAGCCTCGGTGACGCCGGGCGGCGATCCGAAGCTGCCGACGGTCGCCGGCGCGAAGGACCCGAAGATCACCCTGCCCAAGGGCGACCCGCCGGCCGACCTGCTGAGCGCGGTACTGATCCGCGGCAGGGGAGAAAAGGTGGTGGACAAGGCCTGGCTCGCCGTGCAGTACACCGCGATCGTCTGGCGCACCGGCAAGGTCTTCGACTCCACCTGGAAGCGCACCGGCGGCGCGAAACCGCTGATGGTGCGCGTGGCGCCATCGGGGGAGTTGCTCAACGACGTTCCCGTCGGCGGCATGGTCGAGGGCCTGCTGAAGACGGTCGTCGGCAAGGAGGTGGGCAGCCGCCTGTTGGTCGTCGTGCCGCCGTCGCTGGGCTACGGGCAGAACCTGAACGACACGGCCAAGGCGGCCGGCGTGACGGCGGAGGACACGCTGGTGTTCGTCTTGGACATCCTCGGCGCCTACCGCAGCGGCATCAAGCCGACCCCCGCCCCCTGACGGGGGCTCGGCTCTCCTCGAGCAGTCGGGCGGCGAGCCGTCCCGCGACCGCCGCGGCGAGGAAGTAGGCGGGGTCCTCCGCGACGCCGCGCCCCATGCTCGACAGCCCCACGGGCGCGCCCCGCCACGTCTCGGCCAGTCCGGCGACGTCGACGTCCACCCGTTCGTGCGGCGGGCACAGTGTCGCCGCGTCGTCCCAGACCGCGGCCCAGAACTCGTCGTCGACGCGCGGCACGGGAAGGCGGGCGGGAGCGAGGGCCACCCGCCCGTAGGCCGTGCGACTGTGGTGGGACAGGCCTCGGTGTCGCTCGCGCGGGTCGGCCTGCGAGACCCGCAGCGACGCGATCGGCCGGCCGCCGAGCACGCCGGCGGCGTTGACGGCCTCGCCGGCGGCGACGCCGGAGAATCCCCAGCGGGTGTCGCTGCCGAGGTTGCCCGGGCCCTGCGTCGCCACGACGACCTCGGCGTTCAGCACAAGCCGTGCCGCCAGCAGGCCGGTGTGCACCGACACGCACTCCAGGTCGCCGCCGAAGGACGGTCCGGTGGTCACGCAGCCGTGGACCAGACCGGCCCGCCGCAACTCCTCGAGGCTGCGCGAGAACGCGGCGGGCAGCGCGGCGCCGTCGGTCATCGCGTAGACGACCCGGGTGCCGGGCCGGTCCGCCGCGATCGCGAGGGCCACCGGCGCGAGCGCCGAGTGCAGGTCGGCGACGACCACCGGCAGTCCGGCCAGGTCGTCGGCGTCGGCGGGCACCGCGGGGTGGGCGGCGCCGGGGGCGTGGGCGCCGGCGCCCCTCGCCTGCCCCGGGGGGTAGCGGGGCGTCCCCCGGGGGGCGGGGGGGGGGGGGGGCGGCGGGCGGCGCGCGGGGGCGGCCCGGGGCCCGGCGGCCCCGCGGGCCCCCCCCCCCCCCCCGGGCCCCGCCGACCGCCCCCCCCCCCC
>JBQTIB010000124.1:0-13145 GCA_052389435.1 Sporichthyaceae bacterium
GCACGCTGGCCGACATCGCCGCGCAGGTGACGGAGGCCGACGTCCGCCGGACCGCGGTCATCCTGGTGGGCGCGGTACTGACGGCACGTCAGTTCGGCGATCGTCATAGCTCGCGGCAACGATCCGCGCTGTACAGATGGCTGTCGCCGAACTGACGTGCCGTCAGTACCGCGCCCACCAGGATGACCGCGGTCCGGCGGACGTCGGCCTCCGTCACCTGCGCGGCGATGTCGGCCAGCGTGCCGCGCAGCACCAGCTCGTCCGGGCGGCTGGCCCGAGCCACCACGGCAACCGGGGTCGACGGCCCGTAGTGGGGGAGCAGGTCCGCGACGACCGCCTCGATGTTCTGCACCGCCAGATGGAGCACCAGGGTGCAGCCGGTTCGCGCCAGCGTGGCGAGATCCTCCCCCGGCGGCATCGGCGTCGAGCGCTCCGAGATCCGGGTCAGCAGCACGCTCTGCCCGACGCCCGGCACGGTCAGCTCGCGGCCGAGCGTCGCGGCCGCGGCGGCGTAGGCCGGCACCCCTGGGGTGACGTCGTAGGGAACGCCGGCCTCGTTCAGCCGGCGCATCTGCTCGGCCAGCGCCGAGTAGATCGACGGGTCCCCCGAGTGCAGTCGCGCGACGTCGAGCCCCGCGGCGTGGGCGGCGACCAGCTCCGCGACGATCGCGTCGAGGTCCAGCCGCGCGGTGTCCACGAGCCGCGCGCCCGGTGGACACCACGCGAGCACCTCGGCGGGCACGAGCGACCCGGCGTACAGACACACGGGCGAAGCGGCGATGAGATCGCGCCCGCGGAGGGTGATGAGATCCGCGGCCCCCGGCCCCGCCCCGATGAAGTGCACCGTCACCGCTCCGCGCCCCAACCCGCGACGGAACTCGTCCGATAGCGCAGAAAGGCACCGGGGTGGAGATCGTTTTCGGGGCTCGACTGCGCTATCGGCGGAAAAGGGATCCGGTTCATTTGACGGCCGTCCACTGGGTGACGGGGTGGGACTGCTGCCAGGCCGTGTAGCGGCCCAGGGGGACCGGGCGGCCTATCTCCAGGCGGGTGAGGTCGCCGCCGAGGCGGTCGGCGTGCTCGATCACCACCGCCTCGGTCTGCAGCGTCACCGCGTTCACGACCAGCCGCCCGCCCGGGGCCAGCGCGGCGAAGCACAGCTCCAGCAGGTCCGGGTCGCTGCCGCCGCCGCCGACGAACACGGCGTCCGGTGCGGGCAGGCCGACCAGTGCCGCGGGCGCCTCGCCGACGACGACCTGCAGGTCGGGCACGCCGAGCCGGTGGGCGTTGCGCACGATGCGGTCGGCGCGCTCCGGGTTGCGCTCCACCGCGATCGCCCGGGAGCCCGCGGCCGCACGCATCCACTCGATGCCGACGCTGCCCGCCCCGCCGCCGACGTCCCAGAGCAGCTGGCCGGGCAGCGGCGCGAGCCGGGCGAGCGTCACGGCGCGGATCTCGCGCTTGGTCAGCTGGCCGTCGTGGTCGAAGGCCTCGTCCGGCAGCCCGGTCCGCGGCAGCGGTGCGCCGTCGGCTACCGCTTCGATGCCGACGACGTTCAACGCGTCGAACCCGGCGCTCGGCGCCTGCAGGTCGCCGGCGAAGGCGGCCACGATCCGCTCCCGCGGACCGCCGAGCTGCTCGAGTACCCAGACCTTGCTCGCGCCGTAGCCCGCGTCGGCGAGGAGCGCGCACACCTGCTCGGGCGTCTGGGCCCCGGAACTGAGCACGAGCAGACGTGCGCCCGGCGCGAGGTCGGTCCGCAGCCGGTCCAGGGGCCGGCCCACGGCCGAGCGGACCACCACGTCCTCCATCCGCCACTTCAGGCGCGCACACGCCAGCGACACCGACCCCGGATGCGGCACGACCTCGACGGCCTCGGGCCCCAGCAGACGCACCAGGGTCGAGCCGATTCCGTAGAACATCGGGTCTCCGCTGGCGAGCACGCAGACCCCCAGTCCGGTCAGCTTCTCGAGCACGGGCGGCAGGTTCTCGACGAGTCTGGTCGGCAGCGGCACCCGCAGCGCCGGCAGGGCGTCGGGCAGATAGGCCAACTGCCGCTCGCTGCCGATCACCGCGTCGGCCGCCGCGATCGCCGTGCGGCCCGGGCCGGACAGCCCGTCCCACCCGTCGGCGCCGATGCCGACCACGACGATCACGCCGCCTCCATCGTCGGCCGTGCCGTTGCCGTCGGAGGACGCTCGGTCGACGGTTCGCCCGCACGCCCGCTCACGACGGAACGTGCCCCAGCATCCGCGTCAGCTTCACCAGAATGACCACGCGCTCGGGGTTGGGCTTGGGCTCGCGGTAGCGCAGCGCGTAGCGGCGCTCGGCCTCTCGGACGTCGTCGGGGTCCTGCGAGACGGTGGCCAGGCCCTCGGCGGTCGCCCACCGGCCGCCGTCCACCTGGCAGATCGCCACGTGCGCCCCCGCGGGACCCGCCGCTGCGACCTGACGCACCTTCAGCGACGGGCGCGACGCGATGACGCGCACCAGTCCCACCTCGGGGTCGAACGTGGCACCGACCGGCACCACGTGCGGGCGTCCGTCGGCGTGCAGCGTGGTCAGCGTGCACGGGTGCCGCTCCGACCAGAACGCCGCCAGCGCCGGGGAGTCCAGCGGGATCGAGTGGTCGAGATTGCGAACGCGGGTCAAGTAGTTCCTCCGTGGGAGCGCCGTGCTGCGACGCGAAAAACCTATGCGACGACCGGGTCCGGCAACCCTGCGCGCCCCTGCGGGGCCGCGGCGGGCGCACCTCGCCCCGTCCGGGTTGGAGTCAGCGGCGGCGGCGCAGGAGATAGGAGTCCATGATCCAGCCCTTGCGCTCGCGGGCCGCATTGCGCAGTGCGACGATCTCCGCCTTGCGCTCCTGCAGGTCTCCGGCGACGAGGATCTGGTCCGGCATCCCGAGGTAGGCGCCCCAGTAGACGTCGAGGTCGTCGTCCTCGAGGCGCTCGAAGGCCGCCGAGCCGTCGAGCATCACGAGCACGTCGTCGAGTTCGGCGGGCATCCCGGCGTGCAGCCGTCGCCCGGTGGTGACGTGCACGGGCTCGCCGAGACCGGTGAAGGTCACCCGGTGCGCGGCTGCGAGCGTCTGCAGGCTGGTAATCCCCGGGACGACGCTGGTGGCGAAATCGACGCGACCCCGGGCGCGGACCCGGTCCAGGACGCGCAGGGTGCTGTCGTAGAGCGCCGGATCGCCCCAGACCAGGATCCCGCCGTTCTCCGCCGGCCCGAGCGAGGAGAGCATCGCCGCCTCGAACGCGACGGCTCTCAGGTCGTACCAGTCGTTCACCGCGCCGGGATAGTCCGCCGCGGCCCGGTCCCGGGACTGCTCCGGGATCTCTACCAGCCGGTAGGGGCGATCGACGTACCGCTCGCAGATGTCGCGGCGCAGCGCCACCAACTCCGCCGTCGGGCGGCCCTTGTCGACGACGAAGACCACGTCGAGGGTGCCGAGGACCCGCACCGCCTGGAGCGTCAACTGCTCCGGGTCGCCGCTGCCGATGCCGATTACATGGACGCTACGCACCGGTACACCCTGCCGGCCGTGCCCTCGGTCACCTCCCCAGCCTCGTGTGTAGCGGCCGTCACGCTCGTGATCGTCCGTTGTTGTCGTCGCCGTCACTGTGCCGAGCGGGGTGGGAACCCTAGGCTCGCCGCAGGCGTGGCCCATGCGCCGGCGCAAAGTCCCGATCGCGTCGGCAGTCGCCGTGCGACGAGCCATTCCTGCTTTGCCGGAGCGTCCCCGGTTGCCAAAGAAAGAGGCCCTCAGGTGTTCGAGCGCATTGCGATCGTCAACCGCGGCGAGGCGGCGGTCCGTCTCATCCGCGCCGTGCGGGAGCTGAACGAGGAGCGAGGCTTCTCGATCAAGACCGTCGCCCTGCACACCGAGGGCGAGCGCTCGGCGATGTTCGTGCGCCAGGCCGACGAGGTCGTGCTGCTGCACCCCAGCGCGACGGCGTCGGTGCCGTACCTGGACTACGCCGAGCTCGAGCGCGCGCTGGTCGAGTCCACGTGCGACGCCGTGTGGGTCGGCTGGGGTTTCGTGTCCGAGCACCCCGGGTTCGTGGAGGTCTGCACCAAACTCGGCATCACGTTCATCGGCCCGTCGGCCGAGGCGATGCGCCTGCTCGGGGACAAGATCGAGGCCAAGCTCGTCGCGGAGCGCGTCGGCGTTCCGGTCGCCGCCTGGTCCGGCGCCGGGAGCGTCGAGTCCTACGCGGACGCCCAGCGCCACGCCTCCGCGATCGGCTACCCGCTGATCATCAAGGCCAAGGCCGGCGGCGGCGGTCGGGGCATCCGCAAGGTCATGGAGCCCGCCGAACTCGAAGCGGCCTTCGAGGGCGTCAAGGCCGACGCGGCCCGCTACTTCGGCGACGACGGCGTCTTCCTCGAGGCCCTGGTCACCGGTGGCCGCCACGTCGAGGTCCAGATCATCGCCGACCGGCACGGCAACGTCTGGGCGCCGGGCGTGCGCGACTGCTCCATCCAGCGCCGCAACCAGAAGATCGTCGAGGAGTCGGCCTCCCCGGTCCTGACCCCGGAGGAGTCCCTGGAGCTGCGCCGCGTCTCCATGGAGCTCATCAAGGAGGTCGGCTACCACGGCGCGGGCACGGTGGAGTACCTCTACGACCCGGTGCGCAAGACCTTCGCCTTCCTCGAGGTCAACACCCGCCTGCAGGTCGAGCACCCGATCACCGAGGCCGCGACCGGCATCGACCTGGTCAAGCTCCAGATCCTCACCGCCGCCGGCGAGCCGCTGCCCGGCGAGTGCCCGCCGGAACGCCAGCACGCCATCGAGATCCGCCTGAACGCCGAAGACCCGGACAACGGCTTTGCTCCCGCGCCCGGCAAGGTCGTGTTCCTGGAGTTCCCGCAGGGCCCCGGCATTCGCGTGGACTCCGGCATCGCGTCGGGGGACACGATCCCGCAGGAGTTCGACTCGATGGTCGCCAAGATCATCGCGATCGGCGCGGACCGCACCGAGGCCATCGCCCGCCTGCGCCGCGCGCTGCGGGACACCACCGTCGTCATCGAGGGCGGCACCACCAACAAGTCCTTCGTGCTCGATCTGCTCTCTCGCGAGGAGGTGCTCTCGGGCTCGGCGGACACCGCGTGGCTCGACCGCACCGGGCTCGACTCCGCGACGGTGCCGGCCTTCGCCGACGTTGCCCTCTACGCCGTGGCGATCGACGTCTACGCCCACGAGGAGGCAGTCGAGCGCGAGGCGTTCCTGGCCTCGGCCCGTGGTGGGCGCCCGCAGGCCAACCAGACTATCGGTCGGGCCGTCGAGGTTCGCTACCGCGGTCAGAACTACAAGCTGACGGTCAATCAGATCGCGCCGAGCCGGTACCGGCTCACCGTCGACGGCAGCACGGTCGACGCTCGCGTCGACCGCCAGGGCCGGTACCTGTTCCGGCTCACCGTCGCCGGCAAGACCCACCGTGTGGTGCTCGCCCGCGGTGCCGCGGACCACCTCGTCGAGGTCGACGGCATCAGCCACCGCGTCGCCCGGGACGAGGGCGGCGTCATCCGCGCCTCGGCCCCCGCGGTGATCGTGTCCCTGCCGGTCAAGGTCGGCGACACCGTCGAGGCCGGGCAGACCGTCGCGGTGCTCGAGGCGATGAAGATGGAGACCCCCGTCGCCGCCCCGGTGTCCGGGCGGGTGCGCGAGGTCTTCGCCGTCGCGAACTCCCAGGTCCCGGCCGGCACGCCGCTGATGCGCATCGATCCGGACTCCGCGGACACCTCCGTCTCGGACTCTCCGAAGGTCGACTTCGCCACCGACGGCACCGCCGAGGTCGAGCCGCACGCCCTGGCCAAGGACCTGCTGAATTCGCTGCGCGCGCTCATCACCGGCTACGACATCACCGCCAAGGACGGCCGCGCCCTCGTCGCGGAGTACGCCCGGGTGCGCAGGTCGCTGCCCGCCGACGACGCCGAACTCGTCGCCGCCGAACTCGCGCTGCTCACGGTCTTCGCCGACGTCGCGGAGCTCTCGCGCAACAAGCCGTTGGAGGACGAGGACTCGGGCGATCACCGGGTGCACAGTCCGCGCGAGCACCTGCACTCCTACCTGCACTCCCTCGACCTCGAGCGCGAGGGCCTGCCGGAGTCGTTCAAGAACCGGCTGCTCCGCGCCCTCGCGCACTACGGACTCTCCGAGCTCGAGGTCAACGGTCGGCTCAAGGACGCCGTCTACCGCGTGTTCCTGGCGCTGGAGCGCACCGAGTCGCAGATCCCGGTCGTCAACGCGCTCCTGGAGCGGTGGATGGACCTCGCCACCGGCGAGGCCGAATCGGGCACCGCCGCGCACGACGCGCTGGCCGAGGTGCTCGAGCGCCTGATGGTCGCGACGCAGATCCGCTACCCGCTGATCGCCGACACCGCTCGGACCGTTCGGTACCGGTACTTCGACAAGCCGCTGTACATGGCCTTCCGGCAGACCGAGATCTCGCGCGTGCGCGAACAGCTGGGCTACCTCGTCCAGAACCCGGACACCCCCGATCGCGCCGAGCGCGTCGAGGCCATGGTCGTCTCGCCCGAGCCGGTCATCGGCCTGATGAGCGAGTGGATCGGCACCGGCACCGCGGACCTCGGCCCGCTGCTCGAGGTCCTCACCCGTCGGTACTACCGGTCCCGAGACCTGGAGAACGTGCGCCTGTTCCAGCACGGTCTGCGCCAGATGGTCACGGCGGACTTCGAGCTGAACGGCAACCGCCTCTACCTGATCAACACCGTCGGGGACTTCAGCGAACTCGGCGCGACCGTCGCGGCGCTCTCCGAGGTCGCGGCCGGCACCGAGGCCTCCGAGCCCCGCAGCCTCGTGCTGGACTTCTTCCTGTCCTGGGCCGACGCTCCGACGGACCAGGACCAGGTCGCCGCGACCCTGCGGGACGCACTCGCCGAGCTCGAACTCCCCGACACCCTCCGGCGCGTCACCGTCGGCATCGCCGGGGCCGTCGCCGCTCGGGCGCACTACCTCACCTTCCGCCCCGTCGACGGAGAGCTGCAGGAGGACCGCCTCATCCGCGGTCTGCACCCGCTGGTCGCCCAGCGGCTGGACCTGGCGCGCCTGGTCAACTTCGAGCTCACCCGGCTGCCCGCCGACGAGAACGTCTACCTGTACAAGGCCGTGGGCCGCGCGAACGCCGAGGACGAACGCTTCATCGCCCTCGGCGAGATCCGTGACGTCCACCCGCTGCGCGACGCCAACGGGCGCGTGCTCGCCGTGCCGACCGTGGAGCGCGTCCTCGGCAGCTGCGTCGAGGCCATCCGCGCGGTGCACTTCGCCCGTCCGCCGAAGCGACGCTCGGATGCGAACCGCATCATCCTGACCGTCGCCCCGACGGCGAAGGTGCCGCTGGAGGAGATGCACCACGTGGTGCGCAACCTCGTCCCGATGACGGTCGGCGCCGGTCTGGAAGAGGTCATGGTCGTCGGCCGGCTCCAGGAGAGCGACGGCGTCGAGGCCCACGAGGTCGCGGTGCTCATCTCCTACCGGCACGGCGCCGGAGTGCAGATCTCGGTGAGCGAGCGGCCCAAGGAGCCGATCCCGCCGCTGGACGAGTACGACATGAAGGTCCGTGCCTCCGCGGCCCGCGGCACGATCTACCCGTACGAGCTCGTCAAGCTGCTGACCGGCGAGGGCGGCAACTTCGTCGAGCACGACCTCGACGCCGACGGCGTGCTCGTGCCGGTGCACCGCCCGCCGGGCAAGAACAAGGCGGGCATGGTCGCGGGTCTGGTCACCACGCCGACCGAGCGCTACCCGGAGGGCATGACCCGCGTGATTCTGCTGGGCGACCCGACCCGCTCGCTCGGCTCGGTCGCCGAGGGCGAGTGCCACCGCGTGTGCGCCGCGCTCGACCTCGCCGAGAAGAAGGGCTACCCGGTCGAGTGGTTCGCGCTGTCCTCCGGTGCGCGCATCTCGATGGAGTCCGGCACGGAGAACATGGACTGGGTCTCCCGCGCGCTGCGCCGGATCATCGAGTTCACCCAGGCCGGCGGGGAGATCAACGTCGTCGTCGCGGGCATCAACGTCGGCGCCCAGCCGTACTGGAACGCCGAAGCCACGATGCTCATGCACACCAAGGGCATCCTGGTCATGACGCCGGACTCGGCGATGGTCCTCACCGGCAAGCACTCCCTGGACTACGCCGGCGGCGTCTCGGCCGAGGACAACTTCGGCATCGGCGGCTACGACCGCGTCATGGGCCCGAACGGGCAGGCGCAGTACTGGGCCCCGAACATGACCGCGGCCATCGACGTCCTGTTCGCGCACTACGAGCACGGGTACCGGGCTCCGGGGGAGCGCTTCCCGCGTCCGGCCGTCACCACCGACCCGCGCGATCGCGACGTGCGGGACTTCCCGCACGTGCACCCGGGCAGCGACTTCACCCGCGTCGGCGACATCTTCTCGGCGGAGAAGAACGGCGAGCGCAAGAAGCCTTTCGACATCCGCACCGTCATGCGTGCGGTCTCCGACGCCGACCACGCCGTCCTGGAGCGTTGGGCGGGCATGGCGGACGCGGACACCTCGGTGGTGTTCGACGCGCACCTCGGCGGCATTCCGGTGCAGATGATCGGCATCGAGTCCAAGCCGGTGCCGCGCCGCGGGTACCTGCCCAAGGACGGCCCCGACATCTGGACCGGCGGCACGCTGTTCCCGATGTCGTCGAAGAAGACCGCGCGGGCGATCAACGCGGCCAGCGGGGTACGTCCGCTGGTCGTGTTGGCGAACCTCTCGGGCTTCGACGGCTCGCCGGAGTCGCTGCGCAACACCCAGCTCGAGCTCGGCGCCGAGATCGGCCGGGCGATCGTCAACTTCGACGGCCCGATCGTCTTCACCGTGATCTCCCGCTACCACGGCGGTGCCTTCGTCGTCTTCTCCGGAGCGCTCAACGAGAACATGGAGGTCATCGCCGTCGAGGGCTCCTACGCCTCCGTGCTCGGCGGTGCGCCGGCGGCGGCGATCGTCTTCACCGGCGACGTCCGCAAGCGCACGGAGTCCGACCCGCGGATCAAGGAGCTCGAGGCGGCCGTGGCCGGAGCCGAGGGCGCCGCGGCGGCGGCACTGCGCGTGCAGCTCGCGGACATGCGCAACACGGTGCGCATCGAAAAGCTCGGCGAGGTGGCTGCGGAGTTCGAGGCCATCCACGACATCCGGCGGGCGCAGAAGGTCGGTTCGGTGCACACGATCATCTCGGCGCAGGAGCTGCGTCCGTACCTGATCGGCGCCGTCGAGCGCGGCATGGCGCGGACCTTGGGCACCGAACCCGCGCCGTAGCAGGGAAAACGGCCCGAAGGGTCGGACGGCCGCTCGGCCGTTCGACCCTTCGGTTTTTGGAGGGGGGAGAAGCCCCTACGAGGCCGACGCGGGGAATTCGTCGCCGGACTCGTTGTCGGTGTCGTCGTCGCTGTCCTCGTCCTGCTTGTCCTTGCCCGCCTGGCCCTTGCCGACGGCGGGAGAGTCGTCGGCCTTGAGCTGGCCGGGCGCGTTCGCCCGACCGGAGTTCTCCGACTTGCCCGCCTCGGCGGCGTCGCCGTCCTGTTCGGAGGTCGGGGCCGGCGCGGCGTTCTTCTTGACCTGACCCGGCGCGGTGGCCTTGCCCTTGCCCTGCGCCGGCGAGCCGTCTTCCTTGAGCTGGCCGGGAGCGGTCGCGTTGCCGGCGGTCTCGGACTTGCCGGAGTTCTCGCCCTCGGCGGCAGCGGCCGGAGCCTCCTCGACGGGCGGGAGCGTCGTCGGCGGGGTGCCGAGGATGCCGCCGCAGAAGGCGGGGACCTGGGCGATGCCGCCCGCTGCGGCGATCAGGGCGGAGAACGCGGTGCTGTCGGCGGCCTTGCCGGGGTTGGCCAGCACGTTGCCCGTGGTGGCCGATTCGCACAGGCCGCTCCAGTCGCGGACCTTCGCCTCCTGCTCGGCCTTGTCCTTCTTGGCCTTCTTCTCCGCCTTGGCCTCGGAACCGACGACCGGGGTGTCGGCGGGGACGGGCAGAACGCCCGTGCTCGCGGCGAAGGCCATGCCGCCGGTGCCGGTGACGGCGATCGCGACGGCGGCGGCCTTGACGGTCAGAATGCGGGTCAGACGGTTCATGAAGGAAGAGCTCCTCGAGTCGCGGACGGGAAGTCGAGCCGCACGGAAGGCCGCCAGGGCGGCGGCTTCCCCGCGCAGTTCCGCACCGTTGGCCGGCGCCGCCGCCTCGTTCAGCAGCAGACGCAGGGCCGCCGCCTCCGTCGGGTTCAGGGCCTGCTCGCTGAGCAGGTCCGACACGGCGTCGGCTCGGTTCGGGGTGGTGGGCTCGGTGTTCATCTCACTTCCTTCAGCGCATGGGTCTCGATTTCTGTCACACCCGGCTGTTCGGCGAGGATCGCGGCGAGCCGGGCAAGCCCGCGGCTGGCGCAGGTGCGCACGGCGCCGGCCTTCTTACCGAGCACGTCCGCGGCCGCCTGGGCGTCGAGACCGACGACCACGCGCAGCAGCACCGCCTCTGCCTGGTCCCGCGGCAGTCTGGCGATCAGCGCCAGCGCCCGTTCGGTGCCCAGCCGTTCGTCCACCAGAGCGGCGACGTCGTCGACGGCCGCCTGCTCGGGTGCGAGGTCCAGGTCCAGGTCGGCCAGGACCGGCCGGCTCTTCGCGCGGCGCAGATGGTCCAGCGCGCGGTTGCGGGCGATGGTCGCGCTCCAGGCGCGGAAGGCTCGGCCGTCGCCGGAGAACGTGGGCAGGTCGCGCGCGATCTGCAGCCACGCGTCGCCCGCGACGTCCTCCGCCTCGGCGCCGACGATGGAGCCGAGATAGCGCACCAGCCCGGCCGCGAGGGTGCGATAGACCACGACGAACGCACCCTCGTCGCCCTGCGCCGCCGCCGCGACGGCGGCGGTCAGGGCCGCGTCGGGATCCTCGGCGGGCGAGGCCGCGGACCGCTCGGGGGAGCGGCGTTGACGAATCACGCAGGACCTCCCGGTCGATCGGCGTCTCGATCCGACGCAGCGGGAGGGCAAACGGTTCGTCCCATTCGCGAGAGTGGCCGTTCGGGCCATGGCCGGGATCGGCCGAACGGCCCCTCCGCCGGCCTGAAAGGGGACTGGGCACACGCAGGGTGGGTGCTCTAATCCGATGTTTGGGGGTTTCTTCTGCTTTCCTCAGGGAAGGAAAGGCTGTGCGCCCCCGGATGGGGTCCCCCGTATGGGGATCGCCGGAGCCGGAGGTACGGACCCAGTACAGCGTCGGGTCCCGCGCCCGGAGGGCCGCCACGAGGCCCTTCTCGGGCTTTCTGCACATGTCCCGAGCATCGACAGGCGTCCCCCTATGTGCCTGTCGACGAGTTAAGGAGTTCGCAGGTGAGACGCTGGTCTACCTCCATGAAGATCGTCCCGGTCGTCGCCTCGGCGAGTCTGGTGCTCGCTGCCTGCGGCAGCGGCGGCAGCGAGAACACTGCACAGCAGGTGCCCGACAGCGGCGCCGAATCGGCCGCTTCCGCTCCCGAAGCCGCCGAGCCCGAGGCGGCCGCCGCTCCCAAGGCCGAAAAGGGTGGCGAAGCCGCAGCCAAGGCGCCGACCTCGAGCAAGGCGGCGGCCAAGGACACCGCGGCCGCCCCGTCGGCAGCCGATTCCACGGCGGCCGCTCCGGAAACGGCCACGAAGTCCAAGGCCGCCAGCGGCGCGGCCAAGCCTGCGGCCAAGCCCGCCGGGGGTGCGGTCCAGACCAAGGACACCTCCGCGAAGGCCGCCAAGGGCAGCGGCGCGGCGCTGACCAAGGTCAAGTCCTCGGAGTCCGCCTCCGAGAAGGCCGCCAACGAGAAGATCGCCCAGCAGAAGGGCGGCGCGACCGACCAGGGCATCACCAAGGACGAGATCAAGCTCGGGTCGATCAACATGCACGGCATGGCGCTCGGCAACGTGCTGACGGCGCCTCAGGTTCGCGGCAACCTGGCCACCGCCTCGGCGATCAACGACCGCGGCGGCATCCTCGGTCGTCGCATGAACATCGTGGACTGCGACGACGGTCCCGGTGAGGTCTCCCGCGCCAAGGCCTGCATCAAGAAGCTCGCGGGCCAGGACAAGATCTTCTCCCTGATCACCGGCGTGGACTGGGCGACCGCCTCGATCCACGACGACCTGAAGCAGTACAAGCTCCCGTACGTCGGTGCCTGGGCCTACAGCCAGACCGAGTGGCAGGACCCGTACATGTTCCCGACGCACATGTCGATGATCCACGAGGCCATGGCGGGCGCCCACTGGGCGAAGAACGTGGTCAAGCCCAAGACCTACGGCCTGATCTGCCTGACCAGCCCGGAGATGCAGCTCGCGTGCTCCGAGGTCCAGAAGATCATGGACGCCTCGGGCTCGAAGATGGTCAAGAAGTCGGACGTCTCGATCTCCGAAACGTCGATGTCCTCGCAGATCCTGGCGATGCGCTCGGCGAACCCGGAGCACATCATCCACTACGTCATCAACCCCTCCACCATGGCGAAGTTCATGGTCGAGGCGGCGCAGCAGAACTACTACCCGCCCAAGGGCATCTCGGGCAACCACCTCGCGGCCGAGGTCCTGGGCTCGCTGTTCGGCAAGCACCCGACCAACCGCTACTGGACCAACACCACCTACAAGCTGTGGGGTCCGGAGTTCATGTCCACGATGAACAAGTACGCGCGCGGCAACCGCGGCACGAACCACCACATCGTGCAGGCCGGCTACGCGGCGGTGAACATCTTCGCCCAGGCGGCGAAGGAGGTCGGCCCGAACCTGACCCGTGAGCGCCTGATGGCGACCCTGGGCAACGGCACGGTGTGGCAGTCCGACGCCTCGCTGGACCAGCGCTTCCAGTACGTCGCGTCCGAGCGGACCGGCAACAACTGGAACAAGGAGTACGGCCAGGGTCGGGAGTTCATGTACAAGTACACCTCGACGAACACCGTCTCCAACCCCGACGGCTCGCCGTCCGGCTTCACTCCGGACAAGGACCAGTACGTCATCTACACCTCCAAGTGAGCCGAGCGGAGGGCGAGCCGCGAGCAACGATCGGCTAGCTCCCCGTAGCGCGCCCTAGCGCGCGGCAGAACCAGGCCCCGCCCCGGGGACCACTCCACCCGGCCGGGCACATTCGTGTACACGGACAACGCCGAAAACAGCGCCTGAACAAGCAA
>JBQTIB010000125.1:0-3032 GCA_052389435.1 Sporichthyaceae bacterium
CCCAAGCACCTCGACGAGAAGGTCGCCCGCCTGCACCTCGACGCCCTCGGGGTGAAGCTCACGACCCTCACCGAGGAGCAGGCCGCCTACATCGGCGTCCCGGTCGAAGGCCCGTACAAGCCGGAGCTCTACCGCTACTGAGACATGCCGCGCTCCGCGCGCGTCGTGTGCGCCCGCCGCCCCTGTTGCGCGTCGATCGGAGGTCTGACCCGTGCGTTGCCTGGTGATCGGAGCGAGTGGCTACGTAGGCAGCCGGCTCGTCGAGGCGCTGCCCTCCGACGCGACGGTGCGCGCGCTCACGCGCGATCCGGCGCGGCTGGCGGACGCTGGAATCTCCGGCCGAGTGGAGACGGCGCAGGGCGACGTCGTCTCCGGCGACGGACTGGACGCCGCGATGCGCGACGTCGACGTCGTCTACTACCTCGCCCATTCCCTGGCGGAGAGGGACTTTGCACGACTGGACGGCGTGGCGGCCCAGAACGTCGCGACCGCCGCCGCGGCTGCGGGCGTCGGACGCATCGTCTACCTGGGTGGACTGCGCCCGCCGGCCGGCGAGACCGCGTCGGAGCACCTCGCCTCGCGGGAGCAGGTCGGGCAGATCCTGTTGGCAGGCAGCGTTCCGACCGTCGTGCTGCGCGCCGGAATGGTTGTCGGGTCCGGTTCCGCGAGCTTCGAGATTCTGCGGCACCTGACCGAACGGATGCCGGTGACCCTGACGCCGCCGTGGCTGCGCAACCGGACGCAGCCCATCGCGGTCGCCGACGTCCTGCACTACCTGACGGCCTGCGCCCACCTGCCGGCGACGGTGCACCGCGCCTTCGACATCGGCGGGCCGGACGTGCTTACCTACGCCGAGTTGACGCGCCGCTACGCACGCGTTGCCCGCCTGCCCCGCCGGTTCGCTATCCCCGTTCCGTTCCTGTCGGTGCGTGCCTCGGCGCTGGGCATCGCGGCGGCCACCCCGGTCTCGCGTCGGCTCGCGAAGCCGTTGCTCGAATCGCTGCGACACGATCTGGTGTGCGCGGAGCACGACATCTCCGACCACGTCCCGCCGCCGCCGGACGGACCGATGGACTTCGAAAGCGCGCTGCGGGCGGCCCTGCACGGGCCCGACGCCGCACCCGCCGCCTACTCCCAACGCTGGGAGATCGCGTCGGACGCCAAGCCCGATGCGCTGTGGCGCACCGTGGAGGGGCTGGGCGGGAACCGCGGCTGGCACACGATTCCCGGAGTCTTCGAGGTGCGAGGCGCGGTGGACCACCTTCTCGGCGGGGTCGGGGCGCACCGCGGCCGACGCGACCCGGACCGGCTCAGAACCGGGGACACCGTGGACTTCTGGCGGGTCGAGGCGATCGAGCACGGCCACCGACTCGTCCTGCGCGCGGAGATGAAAATGCCGGGCACCGCGTGGCTGATCTTCACCGTGCTGGAGTCCGACAACGGCGGCTCGGTCCTACGGCAGGAGGTGCGCTTCGCTCCGGCCGGAGTGGGCGGTCCGGCCTACTGGTGGCTGCAACGCCCGGTGCACGACGCCGTCTTCGGCGTCATGGCCCGCGGGGTCGCCCGGGCGGCCGCGACGGCCGACGACGACGCCGATCGGAGCTGACCGGGTTCGGGCTTCGCGGACGTGCTAGCGGTCGAGCACGGGGCGTCCGGTCGCGATGCGCGCCGCGACGACGTCCACGTCGAGCTCGGCGGGCCTCGTGGTGGCGAGAAAGTCCAGGAGGACCCGGGCGAAGCGCACGGGCTCGTCGCAGTGGGGGAAGTGGCCGGCGAGTTCGAACAACTCGAAGCGACCCTGCGCGAGGTCTGCCATCGCCTGCCGCCCGTGCGCGGAGGGAATGATCGGGTCGCGGCCGCCCCAGACGGCCATGGTGGGCATCTCGGCCGTCAGGTACATCCGGTCCAGCCCGCTGACGCGCTGGCCGGCCAAGTCGATGACGTTGCGGGCGGAGATGACGAAGGCGCGACGACGGGCGGAGTCGGCGAGAGACGCGTAGGCGTCGACCGAAGGGCTGCCGCCGGCGACCTCCCGTGCGGATAGCCGCCGCCATGCGCCGGCAAGCCGGGCGGCCGCGCCGGTCACCTTCGCGTGCGCGAGCAGCGGCAGCACCAGTTCCGCTCCGGGGAGTGCAGCGGCCCGCAGGACGGGGTGCAGCTCCCGACCCAGGCCGCCGGCGGACGCCAGGACGAGGCGATCGCAGGCGTAGGGGTACTGGTAGCAGAACTGAAGCGCGATACCGCCGCCGAGGGAATGCCCGACGATCGTCGGCCGCAAGCCTGATCACCCGCAAGGCGAGCGCTTCGTCACCACCGCTGCCAGCGACAGCCGAGCGATCGCGGCCGACGAGATGCAGTACCGACTGCACACTGGGCCCTGCGTCGACGCCATGGGGCGAACTCCGTTGTCGACCTACCCGACCTGCGGCGCGATTCCCGCTGGCCCGAGTTCGGGAGGATGGCGGCCGAAGAACTGGGGGTGATGGCCATGCTGAGCTTCCCCCTTGCGACGGATTCGAGCGGCGTCGTCGGCGGACTCAACCTCTACGCCGCCGAAGCTCACGCCTTCGACGAAGCCACGCTGCACACCGGCATGCCGTTTGCGACCTACGGAGCGCTGCTGTTCAACGCCACCGCCGCGCGGACCAAGATCGTCAACCTGCAGCCGGCCTTGGAGACCAGCCGCCACATGGGCGTCGCGCTCGGAGTTCTGATGAGCCATTACAAAGTGACGCGCCATCAGGCCTTCGACGTGTTGAACACTACCAGCCAACGCCTGCACCGGAAGCTCCGCGACATCGCCGCCGGAGTCGCCGAGACCGGCGAGCTCCCCGGTTCGAGCACCCGCGTACCGACGGCGCCGGCTCCCCACTGACCGCCTCGAACGAGCCAGAACCGTGTTGGGCCACTAGGGCGTGTCTCCTTATTCGAGTAGCCAGATGGTGATGGCTCGCAGGACGACGCCACCGCGGTAGGTGAGTGCGAGCTTGTCGTAGCGGGTGGCCAATCCTCGCCACTGCTTGAAAACGTTG
>JBQTIB010000126.1:0-17006 GCA_052389435.1 Sporichthyaceae bacterium
GTTAGACGACCCCCCCCCTCTCGGCCGCGGCGTGCCGGTGGGCGCCGAGTTCCCCCCCTACGGGGGGGGCGACGCCCCGGCCCTCGACGGCGATGAGCGCGTCGGTCCCCGAGAAGTGCAGGAAGGCGACGCTGGCGCGGCGGTGTTCCGGTTCGTGGACGCCCGCGGCGAGGTGGGCGCGGACTCCGGTGGACAGGCATCGGGCCACCGCCTCGTCCGCCGGGCGCGCCAACGGTTCCATCCACGCAAGGTCGGTGCCCAACGGGTCCGAGCGCAACAGGAACGCCTCGCCGACCGACGCGCCGACACACCGCGCAGGGAGCGCGGCGGCGGTGCTCGCCGACACCACGATCTGGCCGTTCTCGGCCAGTCCCTCCGTTCCTACGATGCCGCCCGCGCCGGGACCGAGCACCAGGTAGTCGAGGTGGGAATCGCCGACGAGGAAGAAGTGGAACTCGTCGGTGTGCACGCCGACGGTCATCCGCAGCGTGCCGCGGACCCCCGCGACCTCGATGCGGCCGACGGTGCGCAGACGTTCCCGCATCGCGTAGGCCGATCGCGCGGCGCGTTCGGCGTGCCGGTCTCCCTCGAAGAACAGCAGCAGGGCGTCGCCGCCGAACTTCACCAGGCTGCCGCCGTTGTCGTAGGCGACCCGCAGCAGCGAGTCGAACACCGCGTTGATCGTGCCGACAAGCAGTTCGGCGCCCTCGGGTCCGCGCCGTTGCAGGCGCTCGGAGAGCTTGGTGAAGCCGGAGAGGTCGGCGAAGAGCATGGAGCCGGGGACGGTCCGCACCGGCTCGAACGGAACGCCCGCGAGGTGGCGCAGCACTCCGCGCGGCACGTACGGGTCGAAGGACCGGGCGATCGGCACGATCGATCCTAAGCAAGATCGGCGCCTCGAGGCCCCGCCACCCGATACGGTCGCGGAGTTGCGGTTCGAAAGTCCTCCTGCCGAGGGACGCGCCGATGGCCCTGCTGCTCGTTTCCGACCTGCACTACGCGTTGCGCCAGTACGACTGGCTGGCGTCCCGCGCGCCCGAGTACGAGGCCGTCGTCCTCGCAGGCGACCTGCTGAGCATCGCCGCGCCGGTCGCGGTCGAGGCGCAGATCGTCGCGATCCGCGCGACGCTGCGCAGGCTGGCGACCATGACCACCGTGATCGCGTGCTCGGGCAACCACGACCTGAACGCGTTGAACGCCGCCGGGGAGAAAACCGCCGACTGGTTCGACGGGCTCGCCGAGGACGGCGTCGTGACGGACGGTCAGTCGACGATCGTCGGCGACGCGCAGATCTCGGTGCTGCCCTGGTGGGACGGTCCGGTCGCGCGTGCCGAGTCGGTGGACTTCCTCGCCGGCGTGGACCGTGGGGCCGCACGCCGGTGGCTCTGGGTCTACCACTCGCCGCCGCAGTCGCTGCTGAGCTGGACCGGCGCCCGCCACTTCGGCGACCCGACGGTTGCCGAATGGATCGAGAAGTGGCGGCCCGACGCGGTCCTGTGCGGGCACATCCACCAGGCGCCGTTTGCTCCCGACGGATCGTGGGTGGACCGCATCGGGCAGACCTGGGTGTTCAACCCCGGCAAGCAGACCGGTCCGGTTCCGGCCTGCATCGAACTCGACTTCGACGGCGCAGCGGCGCGCTGGACCTCGATGGTCGGTGCCGAGGATCGAGCCCTGACGGCGTCCTAGCTCAGTAGTCGGGCTGATCCGGACGATCGGAGCCGAGCGTGGCCAGGCTCGGACGCACCGCGGTGAGTTCGGAGAGCACGTCGGCCATGAGCCCGAGGTGGGTCTCGGAGTCGCTGTACTGGTGCCGTAGATCGGCCAGGTAGCCGGTCATGGCGGACAGCCGGGCGGCCAGCAGGCGGGCCATCCCGAGGAGCAGGTCGGGGCTGCCCGTCGCCTGGGAGGCCGGCATCGAACGGGCGCGGCAGTCGGTGATCGCGAACACGCGCGCAGAGTGCGCGGTGCCGAGCAGCGCGGAGATCTCGCCGAGAAAGGACCCGGGCTGCGACACCCGCGTCACGAGCACGCCGCCGACCTCGATGCCGACGGTGCCCGCCTCGAGCACGAAGATCGTGCCGGACGTCGTGCCCTCGGCCATCAGGTCCTCGCCCGCGGCGAACTGACTGACCGGCAGATCCGCGCACAGCGGCAGGATGTCGTCCACGGCTAGACCCTAGACCTGTCCGCTAGAGCACGTCGACGTGCAGGTCCACGGTCTCGACCGCTCGCCGACGACCCTCCCAACGCACGTTCTCCCCGCGTTGGGCGCCGCGCGAGTGGGCGATCCCCCAGGACACCTGGACCGGAGCGGCGCAGGGCCCGCACAGCACGTCGTCGGTCATCGGCGGGGTGGCTTCGCAGTGTTGGCAGCGCTGCGCCGAGGGGGCCATGCTCCAGCATCGCCCGCGGCGCGCGGCCCGGCAAGCCGCAGCGCCGCTCACTAGGGTCGAGGGCATGAACGGGAAATCGACATCGGGGCCGGCCCCAGCGGAGTTGGGGAAGCTGCTACGCGTCCAGGGAGGTGCTCTCGACCTCGCGGCGCTCGATCCGCGTTCCACGCCGGGCTTCGACGGCGACAAGGCCACGGCCGTCGCGGCGGTTGCCGAACTCGGCCCCGAGCTGGCCGAGCTGCAGGAGCGACTGTTCGCGCAGGGGATCTCGGGCGGCACCCGTTCCCTGCTGCTGGTGCTCCAGGGCATGGACACCTCCGGCAAGGGCGGGACCGTGCGGAACGTCGTCGGGCTCGTCGATCCGCAGGGCGTACGGATTGCGGGCTTCAAGAAGCCGACCGAGGAGGAGTTGGCGCACGACTTCCTCTGGCGAATTCGCCGGGCGCTGCCGGGTCCGGGAATGCTCGGCGTCTTCGACCGCTCGCACTACGAGAGCGTGCTCATCGAGCGGGTGCGCAATCTCGTGCCGCCGGAGCAGTGGGTCACCTACTACGACGCGATCAACCTCTTCGAGGCCGAGTTGGTCGCGGCCGGGACTCCGGTGCTGAAGATCTGCCTGCACATCGACGCCGACATCCAGAAGGAGCGGCTGCTGGCCCGGCTCGACAACCCGGCGAAGCACTGGAAGTTCAACGAGGGCGACCTGGTCGAGCGGCGGGTCTGGTCGGCCTACCGCGAGGCCTACGAGGTGGCGCTGACACGGTGCGACACCGAGGCCGCGCCCTGGTACGTCGTGCCGGCCGGACGCAAGTGGTACCGCGACTGGGCGGTTGCGACGCTGCTGCGCGACGCCCTGCTCGCCATGGACCTCGACTGGCCCGATCCGGGCCTGGACGTGCCCGCGCTGCGCGCTCGCCTGGAGACCGAACAGCCGACCTGACGGTGTGTCAGTCGACGTAGGCGGGGTGGGTCAGGTTCACCGCGTCGCCGATGCGGTGCACGCGCATCGCGTTGGTGCCGCCGACGATTCCGGGCGGGCTGCCGGCGACGATGACGACCTTGTCGCCCTCCTTGCAGCGCCCGAGGGCGAGCAGTGCCTCGTCGACCTGACGGACCATCTCGTCGGTGTGGCCAACCGAGGGCACCAGGAAGGTCTCGACACCCCAGGTGAGCGCGAGCTGGTTGCGCACCGCGCCCTCGGGGGTGAAGGCGAGCAGCGGAATGGGCGAGCGATGCCGGGCCAGCCGCCGGGCGGTGTCGCCGCTCTGGGTGAACGCGACGAGGAACTTCGCGTTCACGGCCGCGCCGACCTCGGCGGCAGCCCGGGCGATCGCGGCGCCCTGCGTCTGCGGCGGTCCCATGTCGGGTGCGAGCATGGTGAGCGTGTCGTCCTCGACGGCCCGCGCGATGCGGCCCATCGTCTCGATCGCGATGAGCGGGTACCGGCCCACGCTGGTCTCGCCGGAGAGCATGACCGCGTCGGCGCCGTCGAGGACGGCGTTGGCGACATCCGAGGTCTCGGCGCGGGTCGGCCGCGGCTCGGTGATCATCGAGTCGAGCATCTGCGTGGCGACGATGACCGGCTTGGCCCGCAGCCGAGTGCGCCAGATCGCACGCTTCTGCACCAGGGGCACGTCCCAGAGCGGCAGTTCCACGCCGAGGTCGCCGCGGGCGACCATCAGGCCGTCGAAGGCGTCGATGATCTCGTCGAGGTTCGCCACCGCCTGCGGCTTCTCGATCTTCGCGATCACCGGCAGTCGCACGCCCTCCTCGTCCATGACCGCGTGCACCAACTCGATGTCCCGGGCGTCGCGGACGAAGGACAGCGCGATCATGTCCGCGCGCAGGTGCAGCGCCCAGCGCAGGTCCTCGATGTCCTTCTCGGACAGGGCGGGGACGCTCACCGCGACGCCGGGCAGGTTCAGGCCCTTGTTGTTCGAGATCGGACCGCCGTCGAGAACGCGCGTGCGCACGTCGGTGCCGTCGACAGAGAGGACCTCGAAGCTGAGGCGCCCGTCGTCGACGAGGATGCGATCCCCCGCCGAGACGTCGCCCGGCAGTCCCTCGTAGGACGTCGACACGATCTGGTCGGTGCCGGGCACGTCCCGGGTGGTGACGACGAACTCCTGGCCGGGCCGCAGGACAGTGCCCGGCTCGGCGAAGCGGCCGATGCGAATTTTGGGGCCCTGCAGGTCGACGAGGACCCCGACGGCGCGGCCGGCGGCGTCGGAGGCCGCGCGCACGCGGGAGTAGCGGATCTCGTGCTCGGCGTGCGATCCGTGGCTGAGGTTGAGCCGGGCGATGTCCATCCCCACGCTCACCGCCGCGCGGATCGCCTCCTCGCTGTCGGTGACCGGACCGAGGGTGACGACGATCTTCGCGCGACGCATGCTGCGACCCTACGCAGCGCCGTGTTGCACCCGGGTGTCCGTCGCGTGGATTCGCGCTGTGATCTCTTCGGTTGTGGCCTACGCCTCAACCGGCGCAGACATTCACAACATCCGCTCCGGCGCAAGCGGCCCAGCGGGGGGACCCCCACGCATTTTCGCCGGCACTTTCGAGCGGTGCGGGGTGATTCGCCACAACTGGCGGATTCCCACACGTCGTCTGACGAAGCGACTCCGAATGCGGCCGATCGAGGCAAGCAGCGTCTCGACCATCCCGGCCTTGGAGCTCCCATGCGCACCGCACCGCGACGTACCAGACGAGCCGTAGTGGCGACGGCCGCGGCCCTCGCCCTCCTTCCGCTGACGGTCGGTGGCGGCACCGCGATCGCCGGCCCCGCCGCCGACTCCGCGGGACGCCCCGAACCGCTACCCGGCGACCCGAAGCTGTCGGACTACAAGGCTCCGGTCTCGGATGCGAAGGTCACGGTCAAGCCGATCGACTTCGAGGTCGAGAACCTCCTGGAACCCGGCTCCTCCTACACCCTGCGCGGCTTCCTCTACGAGCCCAAGGGCAAGGCGAACTGCAAGTCCTCGATCCTGCAGGCCAACCACGCGTTGACCACGGGTGCCTGGTACTGGGACATCCCGTTCGAGCAGCAGAAGTACTCGATCGCCCGCAAGGTCGCCGCTTCCGGCATCCCGTTCCTCTCCCTGAACAAGCTGGGCTACGGCCAGCCCGACCACCCCTTCCGCGCCTCGGACGAGCCCCCGGGCAAGACGGTGACCATCCAGGCCCTGGCGCACGCGAGCCACCAGGTGACCCAGCAACTGCGGGAGATGGGCTACCAGCACGTCGGTCTGATCGGGCACTCGGCCGGCAGCGAGGAGTCGGAGATCCACGCCGGGATGTACAAGGACGTGGACGCGCTGATCCTGTCCGGGTTCACCCACCTCGCCACGGCCGGGTTCGCCTCGGACTTCGCCGCGAACGAGATCCCCCGCGCGATGGCGGAGGACTACCCCTACTTCTGGGGCACCATCGAAAAGCGGGACAGCTTCCTGTTCACCGACCAGGCCGACCCCAAGCTCGTGAAGGCCCTGCACCCGCTGGTGAACGAGACCCCGTCCGGCGAGATCCTGTCGATCGGCCCGCAGCCCTCGCGCGCCTTCGCCACCCAGGTGGAGGTACCGGTGCTGACGCTGATCGCGGAGGAGGACGCCATCTTCGACAAGGCCGGCGCTCCGCTCGACGAGGCCGCGTTCGTCAACACCGACGACGTCACGTACATCAACTACCCGGGCATCGGCCACGGGGTGGAGTTCCACCGCAACGGCCCCGAGGTCACCGGCGACGTCGTGCAGTGGCTCAAGGACCGCCCGGAGGCCATGCCCTCCTGCTGACCAGTGTCCTGAAAATGGCCATCCAAGGCAGGGTTTCGCGCCCTACAACCTGGGTCGTAGGGCGCGGAGCCTGCCGAAGATGGAGTGTCAGACCACCAGGGGGCGGGCGCTCGGCGGGATCGGGGCGGGGAGGTTGGTGTCGCCGGTGAGGTAGCGGTCCACCGCGGCCGCGCACGCTCTCCCCTCGGCGATGGCCCACACGATCAGGGACTGGCCGCGGCCCGCGTCGCCGGCGACGAAGACGCCGTCCACGTTCGTCGCATAGGTCTCGTCGCGTGCCACGTTCCCCCGGGCGTCGTACTCGACGCCGAGGTCGGTGAGCAGCGCGCCCTTCTCCGGGCCGACGAAGCCCATCGCGAGCAGCACGAGGTCTGCGGGGATCTCCCGTTCGGTGCCGGGGACCTCCTCGAACTTGCCGTCGACGAATCGAACCTCGCACAGCACGAGCGCGCGGACCTTGCCGTCCTCGGTGCCGAGGAAGTGCTTGGTGGAGACCGAGTAGACCCGGTCCCCGCCCTCCTCGTGGGCGCTCGCGGTGCGCATGATCATGGGGTAGGTCGGCCACGGCTGAGCGGACGGACGCTGTTCCGGCGGCTGCGGCATGATCTCCAGGCTCGTCACGGAGAGCGCGCCCTGACGGTGCGAGGTGCCGATGCAGTCCGCGCCGGTGTCGCCGCCGCCGATGACGATGACGTGCTTGCCGGTGGCGACGACCTGGTTCTCGACGGTGTCGCCTTCGCAGACCTTGTTGCTCTGCGGCAGGAAGTCCATCGCCTGGTAGACGCCTTCGAGTTCGCGGCCGGGCACCGGCAGGTCGCGCCAGGCGGTGGCGCCCATGGCGAGCACGATCGCGTCGTAGCGCTTCTGCAGCTGAGCGGCCGTCAGATCCGGGCCGCCGACGTCGACGCCCGGACGGAACTTGGTGCCCTCCGCCTTCATCTGGCGCAGGCGACGGTCGAGGTAGCGCTTCTCCATCTTGAACTCGGGAATGCCGTAGCGCATGAGACCGCCGATGCGGTCGGCGCGCTCGTACACCGCGACGGTGTGCCCGACACGGGTGAGCTGCTGCGCGGCGGCAAGACCCGCCGGGCCGGAGCCGATGACCGCGATCGTCTTGCCCGAGAGGCGGTCCGGCGGCTGCGGGGTGACCCAGCCGGAGTCCCACGCCCGGTCGATGATCGAGACCTCGACGTTCTTGATCGTGACCGGTTCCTGGTTGATGCCGAGCACGCACGCGGGCTCGCACGGCGCAGGGCAGAGCCGCCCGGTGAACTCCGGGAAGTTGTTCGTCGCGTGCAGGCGCTCGATCGCCTCCTGCCAGTCCCCGCGGTAGACGAGGTCGTTCCACTCGGGGATCAGGTTGCCCAGCGGGCAGCCGGAGTGGCAGAACGGGATTCCGCAGTCCATGCACCGCGCGGCCTGGGTCTTGATGATCGGCAGCAGGGCGCGCCCGAGACCGTCCTCGGGGTAGACCTCGTTCCAGTCCTTGAGCCGTTCCTCGACGGGACGACGGGAGGCGACCTCGCGGCCGTTCTTCAGGAATCCACGGGGGTCGGCCATCAGCTTGCGCTCTCCATGACGCGACGCAGGGTCGCCTCGGTGTCCAGACCTTCGGCCTCGGCCGAGGCCTGTGCCGCCAGCACGCGCTTGTAGTCCTTGGGCATGACCTTGCCGAACCGTTCAACCGCCGCCGGCCAGTCGGCGAGCAGTGCCGCCGCGACACCGGACTCGGTTTCCTCGCCGTGCCGAGTGACGAACTTCAGCAGGAACTCGCGGTCGGAGTCGTCGAGCGGGTCGAGGTCGACCATTTCGGTGTTGACCTTGTCCGTGTCGAGGTCGAGCACGTAGGCGATGCCGCCGGACATGCCCGCTCCGACGTTGCGGCCGGTCGGGCCGAGCACGATGACCCGGCCACCGGTCATGTACTCGCAGGCGTGGTCCCCCACGCCCTCGACGATCGCGGTGACGCCGGAGTTGCGGACGCAGAAGCGCTCGCCCGCCTGACCGCGCAGGTAGATCTCCCCGCCGGTCGCGCCGTAGGCGATCGTGTTGCCCGCGATCACGTGGTGTTCCGGGGTGAAGGTGGCCGCGCGGTCCGGCCGGACCACCAGGCGCCCACCGGACAGGCCCTTGCCGACGTAGTCGTTGGCGTCGCCCTCGAGGCGCAGCGTCACACCGGCCGGCACGAACGCGCCGAAGGACTGCCCGGCAGACCCGGTGAAGGTGATGTCGATCGTCCCGTCGGGCAGGCCCGCGCCGCGGTGACGCTTCGTCACTTCGTGGCCCAGCATGGTCCCGACGGTCCGGTTGACGTTGCGGATCGGCACGTTCGCACGCACCGGCGCGAGCGTGTCGATCGCCTCGCGGCAGATCGCGATGAGTTCGTTGTCCAACGCCTTGTCCAGGCCGTGGTCCTGCTCGCCGATGCAGTACCGAACGGCGCCTTCGGGCAGTTCCGGCATGTGCAGGATCGGCGAGAGGTCCAGGCCCGAGGCCTTCCAGTGCGAGACCGCGGCGGTGACGTCGATGACGTTGGCCTGGCCGACGGCCTCGTCGATGCTGCGGAAGCCGAGCGAGGCGAGCAGTTCGCGCACCTCTTCGGCGATGTACTCGAAGAAGGTGACGACGAAGTCGGCCTTGCCCGAGTACCGCGAGCGCAGCACCGGGTTCTGCGTCGCGACGCCGACGGGGCAGGTGTCGAGGTGGCAGACGCGCATCATGATGCAGCCCGACACGACCAGTGGAGCGGTGGCGAACCCGAACTCCTCCGCGCCGAGCAGCGCGGCGATCACCACGTCCCGGCCGGTCTTGAGCTGGCCGTCGGTCTGCACGACGATCCGGTCCCGCAGCCCGTTGAGCAGCAGGGTCTGCTGGGTCTCGGCCAGGCCGAGCTCCCACGGGGCGCCGGCGTGCTTGAGCGAGGTCAGCGGCGAGGCGCCGGTGCCGCCGTCGTGGCCGGAGATCAGCACGACGTCGGCGTGCGCCTTGGACACCCCCGCCGCGACCGTGCCGACGCCGACCTCGGCGACCAGCTTCACGTGGATGCGGGCCGCTGGGTTGGCGTTCTTCAGGTCGTGGATGAGCTGGGCGAGGTCTTCGATCGAGTAGATGTCGTGGTGCGGCGGCGGGGAGATCAGGCCGACGCCGGGCGTGGAGTGGCGGGTCTTGGCCACCCACGGGTACACCTTCGCGCCGGGCAGCTGCCCGCCCTCGCCGGGCTTGGCGCCCTGCGCCATCTTGATCTGGATGTCGTCGGAGTTCGTCAGGTACTCCGCGGTGACGCCGAACCGGCCCGACGCGACCTGCTTGACCGCGCTGCGACGCTCCGGGTCGTAGAGCCGCTCGACGTCCTCGCCGCCCTCGCCGGTGTTGGAGCGGCCACCGAGACGGTTCATCGCGATCGCGAGCGTTTCGTGGGCCTCCTGCGAGATGGAGCCGTAGGACATCGCGCCGGTGTTGAACCGCTTGACGATCTCCGAGACCGGCTCGACCTCGTCGATGGGAACCGGCGGGCGCAGGCCCTCCTTGAGCTCGAAGAGCCCGCGCAGCGTCATCAGGCGCTTGGCCTGGGAGTCGATGCGCTCGGTGTACTGCTTGAAGATGTCGTAGCGCCGGTTGCGCGTGGAGTGCTGCAGGCGGAAGACCGTGTCCGGGTCGAACAGGTGCGGCTCGCCCTCGCGCCGCCACTGGTACTCCCCGCCGATCTGCAGCGTGCGGTGCGCCTGCGGGATGCCGCTGGGCGGGAACGCGACGCGGTGGCGCTGCGCGACCTCCTCGGCGATCACGTCGAGGCCGATGCCGCCGAGCTGGGAGGTGGTGCCGGTGAAGTAGGTGTCGACGAGCTCCTGCGAGAGGCCGATCGCCTCGAAGATCTGCGCGCCGTGGTAGGACGCGACGGTCGAGACGCCCATCTTCGACATGACCTTCAGGACGCCCTTGCCGAGTGCCTTCACCAGGTTGGCGACGGCCTTCTCGGGCTCGACGTCGACGATCACGCCGCTGTTGGCGAGGTCCTCGACGGACTCCATCGCCAGGTACGGGTTGACGGCCGAGGCACCGAAGCCGACGAGCAGCGCGACGTGGTGGACCTCGCGCACGTCGCCGGCCTCGACGACCAGGCCGACCTGCGTGCGGGTCTTCTCCCGGATCAGGTGGTGGTGCACGGCGCCGGTGAGCAGCAGCGACGGGATCGGCGCGTGCTCGGAGTCGGAGTGCCGGTCGGAGAGCACGATGATGCGGGCACCGTCGGCGATCGCCGCGGTGACCTGCACGCAGATCTCCTCGAGGCGCGCGGCCAGGGCCTGCCCCCCGCCGTCGACCTCGTAGAGGCCGCTGATGTTGACGGCCTTCAGGCCCGGCTTGTCGCCGTCGGCGTTGATGTGCAGGAGCTTGCCGAGCTGGTCGTTGTCGATGACCGGGAAGCCCAGGCCCACCTGACGGCAGTGCGCCGGGCCGGTGGTCAGCAGGTTCGACTCGGGGCCGATGGAGGTGCCGAGCGAGGTGACGAGCTCCTCGCGGATGGCGTCCAGCGGCGGGTTGGTGACCTGGGCGAAGAGCTGGGTGAAGTAGTCGAAGAGCAGGCGCGGACGGCCCGACAGCACGGCGATCGGGGTGTCGGTGCCCATCGACCCGAGCGGTTCGCCGCCGGTGCGGCACATCGGAGCCAGGATGATGCGCAGCTCCTCCTCGGTGTAGCCGAAGGTCTGCTGACGCCGCGTCACGGAGCTGTGCGTGTGCACGATGTGCTCCCGCTCGGGCAGCTGTTCGAGGCTGATGAGCCCGGCGTGCAGCCATTCGTCGTAGGGCTGCTCGGCGGCGAGGCCGGACTTGATCTCCTCGTCCTCGACGATGCGGTGCTCCTCCATGTCGACGAGGAACATGCGGCCCGGCTGCAGGCGGCCCTTGCGCACGATGGAGGCCGGGTCGAGGTCGAGCACGCCGACCTCGGAGGCCATGACGACGAAGCCGTCGTCGGTGACCCAGTACCGGGAGGGACGCAGGCCGTTGCGGTCCAGCACCGCGCCGACGAGCTTGCCGTCGGTGAAGGTGATCGACGCCGGGCCGTCCCACGGCTCCATGAGCGTCGAGTGGTACCTGTAGAACGCGCGACGCGCCGGGTCCATCGTGGGGTTGTTCTCCCACGCCTCCGGAATCATCATCAGCACCGCGTGCGGGAGCGAGCGGCCGCCGAGGTGCAGCAGCTCCAGGACCTCGTCGAAGCTCGCGGAGTCCGACGCTCCCGGGGTGCAGATCGGGAACAGGCGCTCGAGGTCGCCCGGGATGAGCTCGGACTCGAGCTGGGACTCCCGGGCCCGCATCCAGTTGCGGTTGCCCATGACGGTGTTGATCTCGCCGTTGTGGGCGACGTACCGGAACGGGTGCGCCAGCGGCCACGACGGGAAGGTGTTCGTGGAGAACCGGGAGTGCACCAGCGCGACGGCCGAGGCGTACCGGCGGTCGGACAGGTCCGGATAGAACGGCTCGAGCTGCCCCGTGGTGAGCATGCCCTTGTAGACGATCGTCCGCGAGGACATCGAGGAGAAGTAGATCTCGACCTCGCGTTCGGCGCGCTTGCGCAGCACGAACGCCTGGCGCTCCAGCGCCAAGTCGTCGGCGCCGGAGACGTAGCCGGCGGCCTTGGCCGAGCCGTCGGCGGCTACGAACAGCTGGCGCACGAACGGGACGGTCGCGCCGGAGGCCTCGCCGAGCAGCGACGGCGTCGTGGGGACGTCGCGCCAGCCGAGAACGGTCAGTCCTTCGTCGACGGCGATGGCCTCGATGCGCGCCTGGGCGTCGGCGCGGGCCGCGTCCTCCATCGGCAGGAACGCCGGACCGACGGCGTAGGAGCCGGCGGCCGGCAGCTCGAAGTCGACGACGGCGCGCAGGAACGCGTCCGGCACCTGGGTCAGGATGCCCGCTCCGTCGCCGGAGTCCGGGTCGCTGCCCGCGGCGCCGCGGTGCTCGAGGTTGCGCAGGGCGATGAGGGCCTTGTTGACGATGTCGTAGGAGGCGACACCGGTCATGGTGGCGACGAACGCGACGCCGCAGGCGTCGTGCTCGTTGCGCGGGTTGTAGAGGCCCTGGGCTGGCCATCCCCCCAGCGAGGTGGCATCGGGCATGGTGACTCCCGTCGACTGGGTGCGAGTGCTGTGCGCGGACGTACAGCGGGACGGCGACGAGACACTCGTCGATAGGCGCATCTGGGCGCTCGCCGGGCGAGGCGGTAGCCGGACGCCGGAGATTGCGCAGCGGGACGACACTGGCCCAGGGGCGGTACGGGGATTCTACCGCACGGCGGAGACCGTCCCCGGTGCGTTTCCCTCCCGGTAAACAGAGGGCTCACGGGAGGAAAAGCGGCGGCGCGAGTACACGATGTACGCAACAGCTCCGGCGAAGAGCACGAGGGACGTGAAGATGTTCAACCGGAGGCCGAAGAACTCCTCGGCCGTGTCGACGCGCAGGGCCTCGATCCACAGCCGACCCACGCAGTAGGTCGCGACGTAGAGCCAGAAGGCCTGGCCGTGCCCGAGCTCGAAGCGCCGGTCGGCCCAGATCACCAGCAGCGCGACGCCCACGCACCAGAGCGACTCGTACAGGAACGTCGGATGGTAGGTCCCGATCTCGGGGGTCGCGGCGGGCCGATGGGCCGCGTCGATCTCCAGGGCCCACGGCAGGTCGGTCGGCTTGCCGTAGAGCTCCTGGTTGAACCAGTTTCCCCAGCGCCCGAGCGCCTGCGCGAGCGCGATCCCGGGGGCCACCGCGTCGGCGACGACGGGGCAGAGGATGCCCAGACGTCGCGCTCCGATGTAGGCGCCCAGGCCGCCGAAGGCGATCGCCCCCCAGATGCCCAGGCCCCCCTTCCAGATCATGAGGGCCTCGACGGGGTCCCCGCCGCTGCCGAAGTACGGCTCCGGGGTGGTGAGCACGTGGTAGATCCGACCGCCGACGATGCCGAACGGCACCGCCCAGAAGGCGATGTCGGGGATCATGCCCGCAGCGCCGCCGCGGGCTCGCAGCCGCCTGTCCCCCACGACGATCGCAACGACGATGCCCGCGACGATCGCCAGCGCGTAGCCGCGCAGGGGGAAATCGCCGATGTGCCACACGCCCTGCGAGGGGCTGGGAATCGAGGCGAGAAGCATAGGCCGATCAGCCTAGTCGGCCGCGCCCACGGGTTCGGGTACCCGGCCGGTCGTCGGGGTCGACGGCACGGGGGTTTCGGCCGGGACGGGCACTGCCGAAGTGCGCCGTCCGCGGCGGTCGACGGGGACCGCGGCGTGCCGTCCGCGGCGGCGCACGGGGCGCGGGGCGCGGCGTTGCAGCACGGCGGTGCCGGCGGCGCACGCCGCCGCGGCGATCGCCAGGGCGATGCAGGTCTCCGCCCATCCGGTCATGAAGATCTCCGCGGGCGATCGCCCGGGCTCGAGGTTGGCGGTCAGCACCGCTCCGGAGATGGCGATGCCGAGCGCGGCCCCGAGTTCGCGGGTGATGTCGCTGACGGCCGAGGCCAATCCCTGTTCCTCCGGCGGCAGGGCGGCGACGACGCACTCCGTGGCCGGGGCCTGCATCAGGCCGATGCCGGCCCCGAAGAGGATCGCGAGCACGATGTAGGCACCCATGCCGTCGTCGACGGCGAGTCGGGCGAACAGCAGGTCGGTCGCCGCGATGACCAGGAGACCGGCGACGACCATCGGTCCGGGTCCGACCCGGCGGGCCACGCGCACCGAGACGAACGTGAGCGGGACGAGCAGTGGGGTGTAGGCCATCAGGGTGATGCCGATCTGAAGGGCGCTCAGGCCCTGCACGATCGACAGGTACTGGATGGTGACGAAGGCGGTGGAGTAGCAGGCGAAAAACAGTGCGGTGGTTCCGACCATCCCGATGCCGACGGTCACGTCGGCGAGTTTGCGCACGTCGAGCAACGGCCGATGCGCGAACCACTGCCGCCGCACGAACGCCGCCGTGCAGGCCAGGCCGAACAGCAGGACGGGTGCCGCCTGGGGGTCGAGCAGGCCGTGCGTGCCGGCGGAGATGATGCCGTACGCCGTGGCGCCGATGCCCAGCACGACCTGGATCGAACCGATCGGGTCCAGCACGACCTTGGGGTTGCGCTCGGCTTCGGGCACCGTGAACACGACCGCGGGAATCAGTGCGGCGGCCAGCCCGGCCGAGCCCCAACAGATCGAGCGCCACGACCAGAACTCGATCAGCAGACCGGCGCCGAGCATGCCGACGAACGCCCCGACGATCGCGGCGATCGACCAGATGGCAACCGCCTTGGAGCGCTGCTCGCCGGAGAAGGCCGTCGTCAGACTCGACAGCGTCGCGGGGAAGACCAGGGCCGCTCCGAACGCGCACGCGATGCGCCAGGCGATCGCCGACTCGGGCGAACCCGCCAGGGCCAGGCCCACGTTCGTACCCGCCATCAGGACCAGTCCGACGACGAGCAGCAGGCGCCGCCCGTACCGGTCCCCCAGTGCCCCGCCGGGCAGGAGCAGCGCCGCGAGGACCACGGGGTAGCTGTCGACGATCCACTGCAGGTCGGACTGCGAGGCCTGCAGATCGGCGGAGATCTGCGGCAGGGCGATGCTCAGTACCAACTGCTGGGACACCACGAGCCCTACGGCGATCGCGATGACCGTCAGGGCGGAGCGTCCGTAGCGCACGAGCGGATAGTGGCATGCGGGGGTTGCGTCCGATATGGGCCACATGGCCGTTTCCGAAAGAACTTTCCGTGCGAATCCGCAACCGGTGGAACATCGCCTCGCGCCTCCGCACCGTGTAACAAATCCGTAGTGAGGTCCTTGTAGGGTCCGCCGCATGTCGACTCGTGGACCTCGTCCAGCCTCGGTCCTCGCCACCCGACTGGACCGCGTCTTCCGACGCGTGCAGCCCAGCGACGGCGGCTCGGTGGCCGACTACATCCCGGAACTGGCCAAGGCGGATCCGAACCAGTTCGGCATCGCGCTGGCCACGGCGGACGGGCACGTCTACGACGTGGGCGACGCCGACCGGGAGTTCACGATCCAGTCCATCTCCAAGCCCTTTCTCTACGGGTTGGCGCTCGAGGACCGCGGGCCCGCGGAGGTCCTGACCCGGATCGGCGTCGAGCCCTCGGGCGACGCCTTCAACTCGATCGTGATGGACGAGCGCAACAATCGACCGCTCAACCCCATGGTCAACGCCGGAGCGATCGCCTGCACGTCGCTGGTGCGCGGGGACAGCCACCGGGAGCGTCTGGACCACCTGCTCGAGGTGTTCTCCACCTGGGCGGGCCGCCCCCTTCGCGTCGACCAGGACGTGTTCGCCTCGGAGCGGGCCACGGGAAACCGCAACCGGGCGATCGCCTACCTCGAACTCAGCTCGGGGATGATCACCGAGCCGGTCGAGGAGCATCTCGACCTCTACTTCGCCCAGTGCGCGATCCTGGTCACCGCGCGCGATCTGGCGCTGATGGCGGCGACTCTGGCCAACGGTGGGGTCAACCCGCGGACCGGTCGGCGGGCGGCCGCCCCGGAGACGGTCCGGCGGGTTCTCACGGTCATGGCGACCTGCGGCATGTACGACTGGTCCGGGGAATGGATGTACCGCGTCGGCATTCCCGCCAAGAGCGGCGTCGCCGGCGGAATTCTCGCCGTGCTGCCCGGCCAGCTCGGCGTCGGCACGTTCTCGCCGCAGCTGGACTCCTTCGGCAACAGCACCCGCGGCGTCGCGGTGTGCGAGGAACTCGCCGAGGAGTTCGGTCTGCACCTGCTCGAGGTCAACTGGGCCGCGAGCACCATCGTGCGACGGCGCTACGACGCCGCCGAGGTGCCGTCCAAGCGGCTGCGTCCGCTGGCCGAGCGCCGCCACCTCGCCGCCGCCGGCCGCGGAGTGCACGTGTACGAACTCCAGGGCGACCTCTACTTCGCCACTGCAGAACAGCTGATCCGCCAGGTCGAGGCGAGTTCGAGCTGGGCGGCGCACATCGTCCTGGACGCCCGCCGGGTGGAGCGCGCGTCGGCCAGCGCCCTGGGGCTTCTCGCCGACCTGCATCGGCGGATGTCGAGCTGCGGCGCCCACGTCATGTACAGCTCGTGGTCGGACACGCTGCGCGCCATGCTGGTTGCCACCGGCGCGGAGGCCGAGGAGGCCGCGCCCCTGGCCACGGACTTCTGGCCGGACACCGACGACGCCCTCGAACACTGCGAGGACCAGCTCCTTGCCGCGGGCGGCACCGGGACGGATCCGGCCACGGAACTGACTGCGGATCAGTTGGACATCCTGCGCGATCTGGATCCGGCCGATCTGGCGTTGCTCGAACCGCTGCTTGCGACGGTGCACTACGCCGACGGCGAGACGATCGTGCACGAGGGCGACGTCGCCGAGGACGTTTTCTTTCTCGCCGCGGGCAACGCGACCGCGCGCCTGGCCGGCCCGGTCGAGGTCGGCAGCGGCGGAGCCCCGGTGCGCGGGCGTCGACTGCGCACCTTCGGCCCCGGAGTCGCCTTCGGCGAGACCGCGCTCTACGAACAGGCCCGCCGCACCGCCGACGTCGTCGCGGACGGCCCGGCGACCTGCCGGGTGCTGAACGTCGCCGCCCTGACGAAGCTGGCCGAAGCCCACCCGCAGGTCCACGCCCGAATCCTGATCGGAACGGGGCAGAACCTGTCCCGGCTGTTGCTGCGCGCCTCCGCCCAGATCAGATCGCTGGACGCCTAGGAGCGTGGGTCAGTAACACGCCCGGGTAGGTCCCACATCCGGACGGCGGTGCCGGCGACGATTGGTGCCGTGGGTACCGACGATTCGCTGTTCGAGATGGATCCGGTGGAGCGGCCGGAGG
>JBQTIB010000127.1:0-7483 GCA_052389435.1 Sporichthyaceae bacterium
TCGGCGCCCGCCGTGGAGGCGGGCCCGCCCCGCGCCGGGGGCTCGGGCGGAATCACGCCGGCGCCCTCGGCCGGTGGCGGCTAGCCGCGCTTCGGCCCGCGTGCGTGGCGACTCGGCGACACCCCGACGCCGGCCGCCCAGTCCGGGACGGGGGCGTGGAGTCGTTTGGTGCGACCCTGCATGCCGACGATCAGCAGGCCGGCCAGCAGCACGCCCACCAGGGCGGCGCCGTACTGGCGGAGGTCCTCGAGTTCGCGGGCGTTGGCGGTCAACGCGAAGAGTTCGGCTCGCTCGGCCGCGGCGGCCACCGCCAGTTCGGCCGCGCTCGGCTCGGCGGCCGGTGCCTGCGTCGCGTCCGCCGCGGCCGAGGCGGGCTCCGCCGCCTTCGGGCTCGGCTGGGTCGCCTTCGCCGCGGCCTTCTGCTTCGCCTTCGTCGCGGCCTCGTTCTTCGCCGCCTTGCTCTTGGCGGCCGCGGCTGCCTGTGCCGTCGCGGCCTCCGCCTTCGCCGCAGCGGCCCGAGTGGCGGTCTTCGTCGCGGCCGGCTTGCTCGCCGCCGCGACGTCGACGGCGGCCTTCATCTCCGGATGGATCGTGCAGATGTAGTCGTAGACGCCGGCGACCTCGAAGGTGTGCCTCCAGGACTGACCCTTCGTCAGAAGGGGGGACTGGAGCTTGACCGGCGCCTTGGTGGTGCTGACGTCGTGCGGTGCCCTGTCGTCGTTGGTCCAGGTCATCGTGTCGCCGACGGACAGTTTCACCCTCGGGTTCGCGAACTTGAGATCGACGATCGCCATCTTCTGGCTCGCGCCGGCCGTCGGCGTCGAGGTTGCGGGAGTGGAGGTCGCACTCGACGTGGCCGCCACCGCGGGGGCGGCCGCGAGGCCTCCGGCCAGGACGGCCAGAACGCACACGGGTAGGACGCGCATGGGTGCTCCGTTTTTGCTGGGGGTAGGGGAAAGTTCGTCAGGCCGACTGCCGCTGCAGGCTCGGAGGACCCGCAGGGCAGTCGGCCCGATGACGTCGCCGGAGAAGCCCGACGCTTCGGGTCGGGTCGGTGCTCTGGGCACCGCCCGCCCGGCGGAGCGCTACTGGCCGGGCGTGTTGCCCGAGGCGCCCGAACCCGCGGAGGTCAGCATCTGGTTGACCATGCCCTGGTGCGAGGTCGTCCACGCTGCCGGGTCGTCGGCGATCGCCGAAGCCTGCTCGTTGGCCGACTGGTTCCAGTGCGCGGCGTCGAGGTGCTGCATGAACACGCCGGTGCCGGCCGAGGAGCCGAGCACGCTGGACTTGCCCACGATCGGGTCGAACATGACCCGGAACATCGCCAGGTGGGACTTGTTCCACGAGTCGAAGTTCGAGATGGCCGAGGCCTGCTCCATGGGCGAGGTGTTGAAGTGGGCAGCGTCCATGTGCTGCATGAACGTGCTGACCATCGGCGCGGTGCCCACGACGCTCTGCTTGCCGATTTCGTAGTCCACCATGGTGCGAACGAGCGCCTGGTGGGACTTGGCCCACGAGTCGGCCTCGACGATGTCCTGCACCTGGCCGGCGGCCGTGCGCTGACCGTGGGCAACCTCGAAGTGCTTGACGAACGGATCCACGGCGCCCGAGACGGGGTCGGCGGCGGTCGGGTAGGACGGAGCAGCCTGTGCAGCGCCGTTGTCCGAGGTGCCCGGCGCGGCGCTGGACTTGTCGTTGTCCTGGTGCGGTGCGCTCGGCTTGGCGGCGTCGCCGTGGCCCATGCCCGCGTGCGCGTTGTCCGAATTCGCCGTGGCGTTCCTGTCGTTGTCCATCGCGGCGCCGCCGGGCTCGGCTGCGGGCTTGGCCGACTTGGCGGACTTCTTGGCCGGCTTGGCGGCCTTCTCGTCGACGGTGACCATCGCGACCATGTCCGGGTGGACGGCGCAGTAGTAGTCGTACGCGCCCGCCTTCGTGAACGTGTGGGACCAGGATTCGCCCTGCTTGAATAGCGGCGAGTCGAACTTCTCCGGGCCCTTGGTGACGTTGATCGAGTGCGGGGCCTTGTCCTTGTTGGTCCAGGTGACGGTCTCGCCCAGTGCCACCTTCAGGTCCTTGACCAGGAAGGTGTTCTTTTCGATGTCCATCTTCGCGCCGGCGGCCTTTGCGGTCGGGGCGTTGAAGACGATGGTGTTGGAAACGGCGGCAGGCTGGACGTAGCCGGGGGCGGTCGGGTTCGAAGCCTGCTGCGCTGCAGACGCGGGACCGACGCTCGTCAGGAGCAGTCCGGTGCCGGCCACCAGCGCCGTGGCGGCAACGCGGGCTGAACTGCGAGTCGTAGGACGATGCATTGGGGTGTCCCCTCCATGTGGAAATGCGGATGTTCCACATAGAACGGCAGCTGCGCGACGTTTCTGTTACCCGTCGGTGTTCGGCGAGACCGAATAGCGGGGTCCCGGGCTACATTCAGGTTACCGGCGCCCGGCAGTGTTCCCACCCGTACGGGGGATGGGTATGCCCCCATAGTGCCGCTGGTCAGCGGCTTTGCTCGGCCGCGCGCTGTGCGCGCCGCAGTTCCTTGGGCAGCGCGAAAAGCAGCGTTTCCTCCGCCGCGGTCACCAGTTCGACATCGGCGAAGCCCCGTGCGGCCAACCGGTCGAGCAGGTCCGACACGAGGATCTCGGGTACGGACGCGCCGCTGGTCACGCCCACCGTCTGTGCCCCGGCGAGCCACGCGTCGTCGACCTCGGCCGCGCAGTCGACCAGGTACGCCGCGCCCGCGCCGTAGTCGAGGGCGACGTCCACGAGGCGCACGGAGTTGGAGGAGTTCGTCGAGCCGACGACGATGACGACGTCCGCTCGCGGTGCGAGAGCCTTCACCGCCTCCTGACGGTTCTGCGTGGCGTAGCAGATGTCGTCGCTCGGCGGGTCCTGCAGCAGGGGAAAGCGCTTGCGCAGCGCCGCGACAGTGGACAGCGTCTCGTCGACCGACAGCGTCGTCTGCGACAGCCAGGCGACGCGCCCGGGATCGCGGACGGTCACGTTGGCGACGTCGTCCGGACCGTCGACGAGGTGAATGTGGTCCGGGGCCTCGCCCGCGGTGCCGACGACCTCTTCGTGGCCCTCGTGACCGATCAGCAGGATGTCGTAGTCGTCGGCGGCGAAGCGCACCGCCTCCTTGTGCACCTTGGTGACCAGCGGACAGGTCGCATCGATGGTCTGCAACGAACGGGCCGCGGCTTCGGCGTGCACGACCGGTGCGACGCCGTGGGCGGAGAACACGACGACCGACCCCTCGGGGACCTCCTCGGTCTCCTCGACGAAGATCGCACCGCGCTCGCGGAGCGTGGCGACGACGTGCTTGTTGTGCACGATCTCCTTGCGCACGTAGACCGGCGCCCCGTGGATTTCCAGGGCCTTCTCGACGGTCTGCACGGCGCGGTCCACTCCGGCGCAGTACCCGCGGGGCGCGGCGAGCAGAACTCGGCGCGCGGTCGGTGTTTCGGACGCGGTCATGGTCCTCAGTCTACGGACTGGCCTGCGTCCGGCCCTCGAGATCGACCACGGCCGAGGGGCGCGGGACGACCTCGACCACGCGGGGCGTCGGGATCTCCCCGGCCGCCACGCCGGTCGCGTGCAGGCGCCGGGCGCTCACCAGCACGCGCGATTCCAGGCAGCCGCCGGCGGCGTTGAAGTCGTTCACGGCGCGGCCCAGGGTGCGACCGAGGCGGTCGACGTGCTCCGCGTACGTGCCCAGACGGGAGTAGAGCTCCCGTCCGAGGTCGAACACCTCGCGCGCGTGCGCGGTCAGGGAGTCCTGCTGCCAGCCCCACGCGATCGTGCGCAGCATCGCGACCAGCGTCGTCGGCGTCGCAATCAGCACGCGCTTTGCCAGTGCGTGCTCGAGAAGTTCCGGGTCCTTCTCGAGTGCGGCGCCTAGGAAGGGGTCACCCGGGATGAAGAGCACGACGAACTCGGGGGTGTCCGCCTGGGCGGTCCAGTACTGCTTGGCGGCGAGGCCGTCGACGTGGGCGCGGACGTGGCGGGAGTGGGCGCGCAGCCGGGACTCGCGCTGCTCCTCGAGTGTGGTTGCGGCCGCCTCGAGGTAGGCGGCGAGGGAAACCTTGGCGTCGACGACGACGGTGCGCCCACCGGTGAGGCGCACCACCATGTCCGGGCGCAGGGTTCCGTCGGCGTTCGCGTCCTGCTCCACGAAGTCGCAGTGCTCGACCATGCCCGCCAGTTCGACGACGCGTCGCAACTGCAGTTCGCCCCACCGGCCGCGGTTCTGCGGTGCGCGCAGGGCGGTGGCCAGCGCGGCGGTCTGCGTCGTCAGCTGCTCGGAGGCGACCCGCACCATGCCCACCTGTTCGGTGAGCGCGCTGTAGGCGCCCACACGAGCGATCTCCAGTTCGCGCAACCGGACCTCGACGCGGTCCAGGCAGTCGCGCAGGGGAGTGGCGGCGAGGGCGTCGCCGCTGCGTTCGGCGGCGGCCCGCCGCTCGGCGGCGAGGGTCGCCCGCAGCGTGGCGAGCGACAGGGCGCCGCGGAAGTGCCCGGCGGCGAAGCCGAGACCGAGGGCGAGAAGTACCGCGAAGACGGCGATGGGATCCATGGGCGGGAGCCTGCCGGGTGGGTCCGACAGTTTCTTCCGCCCGATTGGTCCGTTGGAGTGGATCTTTCGCCGAAACGCCCTCGGACGGACTAGTCGTCTAGTTAAGTGGCGGACGTCCGGATCGCTTGGGGGTCAGGTTGTTGGTGCGCAGGTTGTTCGTGCGCAGTGCTGTCGGGGCGGCCCTGCTCGGCGTCGCGGTGGCAAGCGCGCCGGCGGTGGCGTCGGCCGAGGAGGCCGTTGCGCTGCCTACGTCGCTGGCGGCGCTGGGCGACTCCATCACCGCGGGCTTCAACGCCTGCGGGTTCTTTGCAGACTGTCCGACGCGCTCGTGGAGCGCCGGTTCGGACTCCTCCGTCTACAGCCACCGGCAGCGGCTCGCCGACGCCGGCGCCCGCCTGGCCGAGGCGAACAACCTGGCCCGGACCGGCGCCAGGGTCGAGGCGCTGCCCGGGCAGATGGCAGCCGCCGTCGCCGCGGGTGCGGACTACGTGACCGTCGAAATCGGCGCGAACGACGCCTGCCGGCGCGACCCCGCCGCCATGACCTCGGTCCCCGCCTACCGCGCGAGCGTGCGCGAGGCGTTTGGGACGTTGAAGAAGGAGCGCCCCGAAGCGCGGCTGTTCGTTGCGAGCATCCCGGATCTGCATCGGCTTTGGGAGGTCGGCCACGGCAGCCGCCTCGCGCGCATGGCGTGGAAGAAGCTCGGGATCTGCCAGGCGATGCTGGCCCGGCCCACGTCGAAGGCGCAGGCCGACGCCGCGCGCCGGGCCTCGGTGCGCGAGCGGGTGCAGGCCTACAACGCCGAACTGGCGATGGCCTGCGCGGACTACGGCACGCGGTGCCGCTACGACGGCGGCACGGTCTTCGCCTATCGCTTCTCGCTGAACCAACTCACCCGCTGGGACTTCTTCCACCCCGACAAGGGCGGCCAGCGCGCGCTCTCGGACGCGACGTGGAGGGCCGGCTTCTGGGGCTGACGGTCATCCTCTGCCGGCGAGTGGGGGTATGGGCAGGCCCCGATGGCCCCACTCGCCTGCAGAAGACGGGTACCTGCGCCCCGTACGATGGCACCCCGTGAGCGAAGCGAACCAACAAACAGATCAGCCCGAGGCTCATGCGGTCTCCGAGCGAAGCGAGGAAACCGCGTGAGCCTCACCATCGGGATCGTCGGCCTCCCCAACGTCGGCAAGTCCACCCTGTTCAACGCGCTGACGCGCAACGACGTGCTCGCGGCGAACTATCCGTTCGCCACGATCGAGCCGAACGTCGGCGTGGTGGGCGTTCCCGACCCGCGCCTCGGAGTGCTGGCGGAGCTGTACTCCTCGGCCAAGACGATTCCGGCGGCGGTGAGCTTCGTCGACATCGCGGGCATCGTGAAGGGGGCGTCGGAGGGCGCGGGGCTCGGCAACAAGTTCCTCTCGCACATCCGCGAGTGCGACGCGATCTGCCAGGTCATCCGCGTCTTCTCCGACCCGGACGTCGTGCACGTCGACGGTCAGGTCGCCCCGAAGGCGGACCTCGAGACCATCAACACCGAACTGATCCTCGCCGACATGCAGAGCATCGAGAAGGCGCTCCCGCGGCTGGAGAAGGAAGGCCGGCTCTCCAAGGAACTCGCCAAGGAGAACGCCGCCAAGCTCGAAGCCGTCCGCGAGGCCCTCGAGGTCCTCAACTCCGGCCGCACGATCTTCTCCGCGGGTCTGGACACGACGCCCCTGCGAGACCTGCACCTGCTCACCGCGAAGCCGTTCATCTACGTGTTCAACGTCGACTCCGACGAACTCGCCGACGCCGACCTGCTCGCCGAACTCCGCGCCCTCGTCGCGCCCGCCGAGGCGGTCCTGCTCGATGCGAAGATCGAGTCCGAGCTCATCGATCTGGACGAGGCCGAGGCCCTGGAACTGCTCCAGTCCATCGGCCAGGAGGAGTCGGGCCTGAACCAACTGGCCCGGGTCGGGTTCGCAACCCTCGGCCTGGCCACGTATCTGACGGCGGGTCCGAAAGAGTCGCGCGCCTGGACCATCAAGGCCGGCGCCACCGCCCCCGAGGCCGCGGGCGTCATCCACACCGACTTCCAGCGCGGCTTCATCAAGGCCGAGGTCGTGTCCTTCACCGACCTGATCGCCGCCGGCTCCATGGCCGAAGCCAAGGCCAAGGGCCAGGTCCGCATCGAAGGCAAGGACTACATCATGCGCGACGGCGACGTCGTGGAGTTCAGGTTCAACGTGTAGGTCCCTCTCAGAGGAGTTCGCCGGATGACCGGCATGGACGGCGCGCGCGCAGAGTTCGAAGCGACCCGGCGACTGCTCTGGAGCGCCGCGCAAGCCTTAGCGGGCGAGGGTGACCCGGAGTTGGTCTTCGACCCCGTCGGGTTGATCCTCCAGCCCGCGGATCGCGCCACGGAGTGGGACTACGACGCGACTCCGCTCGGCGCCACCACCTTCGCATCGACTGGCGGAGACGGCGTCCACTTCAGTCTCGTGGAGTCGCCTGCCAACTCGGTCATCGTGATGACAGTTCCCATGATGTGGGACCGGCCGAACGTAGTGGTGGGCGGCAATCTGCAGGAGTTCCTATCGCTGGGTTGCCGCTTCGGTTACTTCGAACTGGAGCAGTTGGCCTACGACCTTGCTGGAACGGCAGGTGCGATCCAAACAGCGGTCGAGGAGGACGAGGTGCTCCTGTCGGAACTCCGGAGGCGACTGGGCTTGAAGCCGTGGCCTTCCGTTCGAACTCGGCTCGAAGAACTAGTGGCATCGACTCCGGAGCCCCGGCGTAGCTGAGCCCTGTGCGTCAGGCTGATGTGAGACACCTCGGGTAGTTCTTCTTCCCTTGCACGGGGCGAGATCGGGCTTGATCACGTTGACTCTCACCACTGCTGACCTGCGGGCCGTTGCCGGCGATGATGGA
>JBQTIB010000128.1:0-30198 GCA_052389435.1 Sporichthyaceae bacterium
CGCCGCCGAGAACGCCCCGACACCGCTCCGCGGGCGCACCGGCGGCACCACCCGCCCGCGAACGGCCAGACCAATCTCCGGATCGATCAAGGCCCCTCTAACCGATTACCGACCCAAGCTCCTAGCCCGCATCATCGCCCCCACGACCGCAGTCAGCCCGCTGTCGGGCTGCGGCACCGGCACCACCCCGGCCGCGGGCTGCCGCGTCCTGCAGCTGAACTACGCCTCTTCTGGCACCACTCCGCCCGCCTCCGGGACGACCGGCGACTACGCGGGCCGGGTCAAGTCCCTGACCCTCTACTCCATGGACCCCTCCACCGGCGCCACGGTGGCCACGGACGTCGCCGCCTACGCGTACAACAGCGACGGGCGCCTGGCCCAGGCCTGGGACCCGCGGATCAGCCCGGCTCTGAAGACCGTCTACGCCTACGACACCGACGGCCGCGTCGTGGGTCTGACCCCGCCAGGGGAGCGCGCCTGGACCTTCGTCTACGACACCTCCGGCACGATCGGGTCGGTCGACAACGGCCGCCTGCTCAAGGCAAGTCGCGACACCCTCGTCCCGGCCGACCCCACCGCCACGACCAGCGTCGTCTACGACGTCCCCGTCACCGCCACCGGCAGGCCCCTGGACATGTCGTCCACCGTCGTCGCGGCCTGGGGGCAGACCGACGTGCCCGTTACCGCCACCGCCGTGTTCCCGCCCGCCGCCGTGCGCACCACCCACTACGGCGCGCAGGGACCGTGGACCAAGGCGACCGTGCACTACCTGAACGTCGACGGGCGCGAGGTCAACACCCTGTCCCCGGGCGGTGGCCTGGACACCGTCGAGTATGACGCGTTCGGCAACACCGTCCGCGAACTGTCCGCGACCAACCGGGTTCTGGCCCTGGCCGCCGCGAGCGACCCGCAGCTGCTCGCCTTAGGCCTGACCGGCGCGAGCACGGCGACGCGGGCGCAGGCCCTGTCCAGCACCACCCTCTACGACGTCACCGGCCAGCGAGCAATGGAGTCCTTCGGCCCGCTGCGCGTGACCGTGCTGCCCGGCGGAAACACCAGCCCGGCCCGGGCGCACACCGTCAACGCCTACGACGAAGGCCGCCCCACCGGTGACGGCCCCCGCGACCTGGTCACCACCACCAGCGTCGGGGCCCGCGCCGCGGGCGCGACGAGCGACGTCGACGTGCGCACCACCACCACCGAGTACGACTGGATCCTGGGCCTGGCGACCAAGTCCACCGTCGACCCCGGCACCGGAACCCTCAACATCGCCACCAAAACGACCTACGACAGCCGCGGCCGGACGATCCGCACCGACATGCCCAAGGCCATCGCCGCGTCCAGCACCACCGGCGCGGACTCCACCATCACCGAGTACTACGCCACCGGCACTAACCCCTCGGCCTGCCAGAAGAGCGCCTGGGAGGGCCGAGTCTGCCGCACCTCCCCAGCCGGCGCCATCGTCGGCGGCGGCGGATCCAACCCCTCGACGCTGATCACCGAGACGACCACCTATGACCACCTCGGGGCGCCGGTAGCCGTGACCGAGACCTCCGGCTCCACCACCCGCACCACGACCACGACCTACGCCGCCGGCCGGGTCGACACCGTCACCACGACTGGCTCCGGGATCGGCACCGCCGTGCCTACCGTCGTCACCGGCTACGACTCCGCCACCGGGCGAGCGGTCACGACCACCGACACGACCCCGAACCCGGACGTCGTCGTCACCCGGGAGTTCGACGAACTCGGCCGCCAGATCGCCTACGTCGACGCCGCCGGCGGACGCACCGAAACCGTCTACGACTGGCTAGGGCAGATCGCCAGCACCAAGCAGTACTCCAACGGCTCCACCCCGCTGACCACGACCTACTCCTACGACGCCGACCGAGGCCTGCTCACCGCCCTGGTCGACCCCGTCGCCGGAACCTTCACAGCGACCTACGACCTGGACGGGCAACTGCTCACCCAGGCCATGCCCGGCGGGGTCACCATGACCCAGACCCTGGACACCACCGCAACCCCGCTCACCCGCAGCTACGCCACCAGCGGCGGCGTGCTGATGACCGAAACCGTGGCCGAGAACGTACACGGGCAGTGGACGACCCGCACCCGCGCCGACTCCGCCGCGGCCGGCTCCGAGCAGGCCTACACCTACGACGCCAACGCCCGCCTGACCCAGGTCGCCGAAACCGCCAGCGGATGCACCACCACCCGCGCCTACGGATTCGACAGGAACAGCAACCGCACCTCCCTGACCACCACCCTCGCCACCGGCTGCACCGGCACCGCACCCGCGGCCGTGAACTCGACCTACGACAGCGCCGACCGGCTGATCGCCACCGGCTACGCCTACGACGCGCTCGGACGCTCCACCACCGCGCCCCTACCCAACGGCGCAGCTTCGTTGGAGTACCACGCCAACGACCTGATCCGCCGTCAGACCGTCGGCACGCAGCGGCAGACCTGGACCCTCGACCCCGGCCTGCGGCTACACGCCTGGACCACCGAAACCGACGCCGGCGGGACCTGGAATTCGACCGGATCCAAGACCAACCACTACGACGACGACGGGGACGCCCCCGCCTGGATCGCCGAGGGCGGCGGCGCGATCACCCGCACCGTCGGCGGCATCGCCGGCGACCTCGCCGCCACCACCACCGCGACGGGTGCCATCAAGCTCCAACTCGCAACAATGCACGGCGACGTCGGCCAGGAGCTCGCCCTGGCGAACACGACGACCATCGACACCGGCGTGCCGAGCGTCTTCCGCGACGCCGACGAGTACGGCAACGACAAGGCCAACGGCTACGACCAAGACGGCAACCCCGTCTTCAACACCGCCCGCTACGGCTGGCTCGGCGCTAAACAGCGCTCCGCCGACACCGTCGGCAACACCCTGACCCTCATGGGCGTCCGCCTGTACAACCCCGCCACCGGACGTTTCCTTAGCGTCGACCCCGTCGTTGGGGGCAACGCTAACGCTTACCTGTACCCCGCCGATCCCATCAACCGCGAAGATCTCGACGGCCGGATCAACGACCGGAGAGGCGGGGGTGACTCGTGGCTCCCCGCCGGAGGAGGGATTGGTGCGGGCTCCGGCGCTGGATCCAGGGCTAGCAGCGCTCGGGCGAAGCGAGAGAAGGCCGCAGAGCTGCGGCGCGCACAAGCCCGGCATGAAGCGGTGCTGCTGCGCACGGCCGCGCGTTATCGCAGCATGGGCCTGCGCGTAGACACGAACCCGCGCGGGATCTGGACCCCCCTCGGCCGCCGATTCCCCGACCTAAGAGTCACCAACCCGAGGACCGGTCGAGTATTCTTGGTCGAGATCAAGACTGGCAACGCTCGCTATTGGGGCACCCGCCAATCCGACAAGGACAGCTACATCGCTCGCCACCGCGGAATTCCTACGTATCTGGTTAGGGGGTAATACCAGTGCGAACTGGTGACATCGACGACTTCGAATCAATGCCGGCGATTGGTAAGCGTGACATGCTCGGCCGTCTTGTGGCAGGCCTTGGACCGCCACTTGAAAGTCTTGGCTTCCGCCGCGACCGCGGCGTCGCGGCGCAGTGGAGTGCGCCCGAAGGCGACTTCTATCGGGTTCTTGAAATACAAGAGTCCCTGACAGGCGTCAATCTGTGGTCCGGTCGGCAGTTTCGCGCCAACATCTCGCTACAGGACGACCCGCAGCACGCTGATCCGCTCAGCTTTTACCGGTTTCGAGATCTTGGCGAATGCATGACGGACGCGATGTGGGCGGAGTACGCGCAGAGGGTCAACCGCATCCGGGCACCCAAGTGGGTGTCCCCGCCTACGAGCGAGTACTTCTTCGAACGATTCGAAAGGGTCTCCGCGCGTGTGCCTGAAGCGAACTTCGACGTTTGCTCGGCGGAAGACATCGAGGATTGGATCGAGTTCCTCAGCGCCTCGCTCCCAGAAATTGTAGCGCGACATCGAACCGAGTTCCCCGTAGATTCCGCTCAGCATACCGACGACAACTGGCGCAATCCGTCTGGGCGGAGGAGACCTTAAGTTAGGGCCTCGGCAATATGGAGGTTGACATCCACTTCCGGTAAAGTCGCTCGCACGTACGAAGAGAACGCCCGCTTTTGTCCAGCGTGCCCCGTTCAAGGCTCCCCCGGAAAAAGAGGTTTGGTGAGCTACGATATCGCGATCTGGCGTCCAGACGACCGATTTATTGGTCTGCCTTGTCAGGCTGAGTATGAGATCCGGGCAAAGGAGTCTGAGCAGCGAAGCCGCAGTGGGTCGAACATTCCCTCTTGCCCAGAATTTTATAGCTTTTGCTGGAAACTCGGGCAACTTGCTATCTCGCGCGACACACCCCTGTGGGAAGGACCACTGAGCGGTGACATTGGTCCGATGGTTGTTCACGACTTCCTCTATCTTAATTTGACTTGCTGCCCCGACGATGACGATCTCGGCGCCATCCTGGCCGCGGCCGAGTCTGCCTATCTCGTGGTGTACGATCCGCAATGGGAGGAAATACTCACTTCGCCTCAAATGGAAGCTTCGTGAGGAATCCCTGCGCGCACCCGGGCGACTCGCTGATGGGCATGATCGTTAGCCTGCAAGCATGACGCGTCGATCACCTTCAAAGGGCGCTGTCACATCGGTCGGTTGAGCTCCGCGCTGAGAGATCGTGGGTGTCGCCGCATCGGATTCACTCACGAATCGGTCGACCGATCCGATTCGTCTATCGGACCGACGTCGGATGGCCGGCCCAGCTACCCAGACCCTGGACACCACCGCGACCTCGCTCACCCGCAGTTACGCGACCAGCGGCGGCGTGCTGATGACCGAAACCGTCGCCGAGAACGCCCACGGGCAGTGGACCGGCCGCACCCGCGCCGACTCCGAAGCGGCCGGGTCCGAGCAGGCCTACTCCTACGACGCCAACGGTCGCCTGACCGCCGGATTCGGTTGCATGGTGATGGCCGGGGCCGCCTTCGGAAGTGGCGTCCCGCAGAGTGGTGTGCGACAGCTAGCCCCCGATGACGGTGGGCGTGGCGTAGACCCGTAAGGCGGCCACCGCGTGACCCTCGAGAGACCTCTCACAGTCGACTCGATGGAGCACATTGCGGTGGCCGCCAATCCCGGTATCGCCCCCGCCCAGTTCCTGCCCGACCAGCTCGCGTCCGCCTCGCCGGACCTGTTGCGCGAGACGCTGTCCACATTCGTTTCGGCGTTGATGGGCGCGGAGGCCGACGCGGTCTACGGCGCCAGCTACGGCGAGCGCAGCCCGGAGCGCACGAACGTGCGCAACGGCTACCGCCACCGCGACTTCGACACCCGCGCCGGGACGATCGACGTGGCGATCCCCAGGCTGCGCCACGGCTCCTACTTCCCGGACTGGCTGCTCGAGCGCCGCAAGCGGGCCGAGGCCGCCCTCGCGACGGTCGTGGCCACCAGCTACCTGCTCGGAGTCTCGACCCGTCGGATGGCCAAGCTCGTGCAGTCCCTCGGGATCGAGGGGCTGTCGAAGTCGCAGGTCTCGCGGATGGCCGCCGAACTCGACACCAGGTCGCGGAATTCCGCTCCCGACCGTTGGAGGCCGGCCGGGCTTTACACCTTCGTCGCCGCCGACGCCCTCGTGCTCAAGGTCCGCGAGGGCGGGCGGGTGGTCAACGTCCACGCCCTGATCGCCACCGGCGTCAACGCCGACGGCCACAGGGACATCCTCGGCATCGACGTCGCCTCGGCCGAGGACGGCGCGGGGTCGCTGGCGTTTCTTCCGCGGCCTGGTCGCCCGCGGCCTGTCCGGCGTCGGGCTGATCACCTCCGACGCGCACGCGGGTCTGGTCGCGGCCCTCGGCTCGGCCCTGCCCGGGGCGTCGTGGCAGCGGTGCCGCAAGCACTACGCGGCGAACCTGATGTCGATCACCCCCAAGGCCTCCTGGCTCTGGGTGCGGGCACTGCTGCACTCGGTCTTCGACCAGCCTGACGCCAGCGTCGGTCAACGCCCAGTTCGACCGGGCGGTGGAGGCGTTGACCGAGAAGCGACCGAAGGTCGCCGAGCACCTGCTCGAGGCCCGCGCGGACGTGCTCGCGTCCACCGCATTCCCCAAGGAACTCTGGCGCCAGGTCTGGTCGAACAACCCGCAGGAACGACTCAACCGCGAGATCCGCCGCCGCACCGACGTCGTCGGCATCTTCCCCAACCGCGCAGCGCTCGTGCGCCTGGTCGGTGCCGTGCTCGCCGAGCAGCACGCCGAATGGGCAGAGGCCCGCCGCTACCTGGACCCGAAGTCCTCCAACGCGCCCGCCTGACCCTGCTTCCCGCCGCCGCAGAGCGCCTTGGTCCGTCGGGTGGTCTGCGGCGGCGGCACCAACGACGGGTTGACCAAGCCGTGCTCGACCAACCGGGCGATCCACTCCGCATCGCGGACGTCGGACTTGCGTCCGGGGACGGCCTTGATGTGGGCGGCGTTGAGCAGCCAGGTCTCGGTGTGCTCCTCCAGGCAGTAGAACACCGGCTTCCAGTACGTCGCCGTGGATTCCGTCGCGGCCAGCTCGACCCCGCACTCGTCGAGCCACTCGGCCATGTACTGGATCTGCCGGGTCATCGTCGAATACGTCCGCGTCTCACCGACCCGGACCTTGCCCGGGCCCGGGACCCGCACGCACATCGTCACCGATGCCTTGCCGACATCCAGGCCGGCGACTCGCTCGACCACCACGTCCACGCCGCTCACCTCCCGATAAGAGGCCGGCCCTCCCGAACGGAAGAGCCGGGCGTGCCGCCCGCAGGGCCTCCTTGCTTGGACACAGACCCGCGTGCTCGATGGCAACAATCCGACGCACCCGGAGAGCCCCACGCCATACACATCTGCGGGCTCGAAACTCAGCACCAGAGTGAGGCGGCGTCACCGGGCGACACCCCGCCAGCATCCGCCCGTTCCGCGCAAAACGGCACCCTCGCCGACCCGCACCCGACCGCGCATTCTCAGGCCCCGCCGCAGGCGATCGCAGAGCGCCAAACAATTACTCCTCTTGCTCGCAACGAGCGACTCGTCGATCTCGAGGTCCTCCGCGCGCACATATAGGACGTGGGTGCTGACAATCCGAGGTCCTGCCGGTCGACCGATTGATGTCTCTGGCCCGGTTGTCGGCGGGCTCGGGCTACCGATACCTGCTGCGGAACACCGCAGCCGGAGATGTCGCGCGTGCGTCCGGCCAGGAGCTGACGGCCTACTACGCCGCGTCGGGCAACCCGCCCGGGCGATGGCTGGGCAGTGGGCTGGCCGGGCTCGCGCAGAGTGGCGAAGCGCCGACGCTCGTCCCCGGCGCGCTGGTGACCGAGCCGGGAATGGCGGCGCTGTACGGCGCGGGTCACCACCCGACCACGGGTGAGCAGCTCGGTCGGCCCTACCCGGCGTACAAGAGCGCCGAACAGCGCATTGCCGAGGCAATTGCCGGGTTGCCCGATTCGCTGTCGGAGCCCGCACGCGCGGCTGCCGTCGCAGCCATCGAGGCACGCGTGGGGGCAACCCCGAAGAGGTCGGCGGTGGCCGGCTTCGACCTCACGTTCACCGTCCCGAAGTCCGCCAGCGTCCTCTGGGCTCTGGGGGACGACGCGGTAAGGGCTGCGGTCGTCGACGCGCACCGTGAGTCGATCGACGTCGTCCTCGGCTTGATCGAGGAGCGGTTCCTGTTCACGCGCACCGGTACGAACTCGTGCATGCAGGTCGACACCCGGGGCCTGATCGCCGCGGCCTTCGACCACTTCGACTCCCGGACCGGCGACCCGAACCTGCACACGCACGTCGTGATCGCGAACAAGGTCCAGGGTCCCGATGGGATCTGGCGGTCGGTCGACGCTCAGGTCCTCTACCGCGCCGCCGTCGCCTGTTCCGAGGTCTACGACAGCCTGCTTGCCGACGCCCTCGCCACCAGGCTGCCTGTGACCTGGGCGCACCGCGACCGTGGACCCCGCCGCACGGCGGCCTTCGAAATCGACGGCCTGGGCGACGAGCTGCTCGCCGCCTTCTCTGGCCGGTCACATCAGATCGAGACCGACCTCGACGAGCTGGTCGTGGAATTCGCCGGCACACACGGACGAGAGCCGTCGCGAATCGAGATGCTCCGGCTGCGCCAGCACGCCACTCTGACCACCCGCCCGACCAAGCACGTGCACTCCCTGTCCGAACTCCAGGCCCGCTGGGCCCGGACCGCCTCCCAGCTGACCGGTCGGAGCACCGAGCAGATAGTCACCGCCGCCCTGCACGACCAGCCGTGCTCTGCGGACAGCGTCGACGACGCGGTTGCCGAGATGCTTGCCGAGACCGTGCTGACCGGGATCCAGACCCGGCGCTCGACATGGACCAGGGCCAACATGCTCGCCGAGGCCGCGCGCGCCTCCCGGCATCTGCGCCTGCCCACGCCGCAGGCGCGTCTCGACCTCCTCGACCGAGTCGTCGACGCGGCGCTCGCCGGCTGCATCGGGCTCGACCCGCCGGTGCTGTTCCACAGCCCCGCCCGCTTCCGTCGCGCCGACGCGAGCAGCGTCTTCGAGCGGAACGGCGACGCCGCCTTCACCACCGCGGCAGTGCTGGACGCGGAAGCGCGTCTCCTGGCCGCGCTCGACGACGACGCAGCGCCGACGGTGCCCGCGGCGGTCACCGAACCCTTGGGGCGCCCGATGCCGGGACAACGGCTGGCACCCGACCAGCACGCAGCCATCGTCGGCATCTCAGGCTCCGGTCGACGGCTCGACGTCCTGGTCGGCCCGGCCGGAACCGGCAAGACCCGCACCTTGGCGATCCTCACCCGTGCCTGGGCGAACGCCCACGGCCCCGGGAGCGTCGTCGGCCTCGCTCCCTCTGCTGCGGCCGCGTTCGCACTTGGGAACGCCTTGGACGTCCAGTGCGAAACCACCGCCAAATGGCTCCACGACAACGACCCAGCGGATCCGAGTTGCAAGCGCGATCCGGTTGCCGGAACGCTTGCCGGCCAGGCGTTGAGGCCCGGCATGCTGGTGATCCTCGACGAGGCGTCGCTCGCCTCCACCGCCCACCTCGATGCGCTGCTCGCCCACGCCAATTCCGCCGGGGCGAAGCTGCTTCTAGTTGGCGATCACCGCCAGCTCGACGCCGTGGACGCCGGCGGGGCGTTCGCCCTTCTCGCCGAGACCGCGACCGCCCAGGGCCGAGGCCACGAACTGCACGCGCTGTGGCGCTTCCGCAACCGCTGGGAGGCCGAGGCCACGCGCGCGCTGCGTACGGGCGAGCCCGCCGCGCTCGACGCCTATGCCGAACGCGGACGCCTTCACGAAGGCGACACGAACGCCGTGACCGAAGCCGCCTACCGGGCTTGGAGCGACGACCTCGCGGCCGGACGCACCTCGCTGCTGCTCGCCGCCGATCGGGACACCGTCGCGGCCCTGAACCTTCGAGCCCGTACCGACCGCCTCGCGGGCGAAGGGCCGGCGGGGCCGGAGGCCCTCCTGCACGACGGCACGCGATGCTCCGTCGGCGACCGCATCGTCACCCGCCGCAACAACCGCCAGATCCCCGTCTCCGGCGAGGGATTCGTCCGCAACGGCGCGAACTGGACCGTCGCGCAGGTCCGCCCCGACGGGAGCCTCTTGGCCGCGTCGGATCAGCCGGGCAGCGACACCGTGCACCTGCCTGCCGGCTACGTCGACGAGCACGTCGAGCTCGGCTACGCCACCACGATTCACCGAGCGCAGGGCGCGACGGTCGACACGGCCCACGCGATCGCGACCGGCGTCATGGACCGGCGGGCGCTCTACGTCGCCCTGGGTCGCGGCCGCGAGGCCAACCACGTGTACGTAGCCACCGACGGCCTGGCTGACGGCGAAGCACACGGCCGCGAGCCGCACGTGAGTGGGCGTCAGATTCTCGAGCAGGTTCTGGCCCGGGACGGCGGAGAGCTCTCCGCCACCGCCACTCTGCGGATCCGCCGGGACCAATCGAGATCGGTGGCTCGACTGCGCGCAATCCGCGACCTTCTCGCCCCGCCCGGCTCTCCCCCGTCGAGCGATCTCGACGACGTCCAGGCGCTCGCGGAACTCGACCAACTCGTTCGAAGCCACCGCGCCGCGCAGTCCCGCGGCCTCTCGGCCACGCCCCTGCCTTCGTCTCGCCGCGAACGCGAGGCCCCGGGCCGGTAGCGGCTTGCGGTCGATCTGGACGCCGCACGCGCGCACATAAGAAGTGCGCCGGTCCGTACGCCCAGGGACGGCGTGGTCCCAACGACACGAGACGCGCGCGTCAGGCCACGGCCGACGCGCCGAGGAGGTCCTGCATGACCACACCCACCACCGTTGCCTCGCTGCCCGCGCAGCGGCGCCGCCTGGTCCTGACCGTCGAAGAGGCGGCGGACGACCTCGGCATCGGGCGGACCCTGATGTACGCGCTGATCCGCGACGGCGCCGTGGAATCCGTCCGCATCGGAAGGCTGCGTCGCGTCCCCGCCGAGGCACTCTCGGAGTACGTCGCCCGGCTGCGCGAGACGCCCGGAGGCCACATTGGCTGACCGCACCCGGCGCCCGAACGGTGCCTCCTCGATCTACCAGGGCGCCGACGGCAAGTGGCATGGGCGAGTCACCGTCGGAGTTCGAGACGACGGCCGCCCCGACCGCCGGCACGTCGAACGCAACACCCAGGCCGAGGTCATTCGAGCGGTCCGAGAACTGGAGCGGGCCCGCGACGGTGGCCAGGTCCGCAAGGCCGGCCGGGTGTGGACCGTGGAGAACTGGCTGGACCACTGGGTCGAGAACATCGCCGCCGCCAGCGTCCGCCCCAGTTCGCTCGACGCCTACCGCGTCGCCGTCCGCGTGCACCTCGTTCCCGGTGTAGGCGCGCACCGCCTCGACAAGCTCGAGCCCGAGCACCTCGAGCGGCTCTACGCCGCGATGATCGCCAAGGGCAGCAAACCTGCGACGGCACACCAGGCCCACCGGACCATGCGAACGGCGCTCGGCGCAGCCCTGCGCCGTGGGCACGTCACGCACAACGTCGCGTCCATCGCGAAGGCGCCGCGCGTGGAGGAGAACGAGGTCGAGCCGTTCACGGTGGCGGAGGTCCAACGCCTGCTAGAGGTCGGGCGGGAGACGCGCAACGGCACTCGCTGGGCCCTCGCGCTCGCTCTAGGTTTGCGCCAGGGCGAGGCGCTCGGCCTGACCTGGGAGGACGTCGACCTCGACGGCGCCGTGCTGTGGGTGCGGCGCACTCGGGTGCGTCCGAGCTACGAGCACGGGTGCGAATCGCCGTGCGGGCGCAGGGCGCCCGGCTTCTGCCCGGACAGGCGCAACGTCCGCGGCGAGACCGCCCCGACCAAGTCATCGGCGGGCCGCCGAGGCATCGGCCTACCCGACGCCCTGGTGGACCTGCTGCGCGAACACGCACGGGTACAGGCGGCCGAGCGAGAGGTCGCCGGCCAGCTCTGGCGCGACGAGGGCTGGGTGTTCACCGACCCCACGGGCGCACCGGTGAACATGAACACCGATCACCGCATCTGGAAGGCACTGCTCGTCACGGCCGGCCTTCGCGACGGTCGCCTGCACGACGCCCGGCACACCGCAGCAACCGCCCTGCTGCTGCTCGGCGTGCCCGACCGGGCAGTCATGGGAATCATGGGCTGGTCCGATACGGGCATGGCCGCGCGCTACCAACACATCACCGGCGCGGTCCGGCGCGACGTCGCCCAGCAGGTCAACGGGCTGCTCTGGCCGAGCGCCGAGCGGGACCAGCCAGGTCCAGGGCGTGCATGAATAACTACACATACGCTATGAGTCGATGTAGACTTTCATACATAGACCGCTCTCACCGCCTCCTGGCCCTGGAACCGATCTTCCGGTCTAGGGACGCAGTCGCGGCCGGCATTTCGTGGCGCGACCTCTACGCAATGCGGGACGAGGGGGAGATCCTGCAACTCTCGCGGGGGCTCTATCAGCGGGCGGAGGCCGCCGGCGGGGGCGATCTCGACTTCGTAACCGTCTGCGGACGCGCACCGGAGAGCACGATCTGCCTGGACTCCGCGCTGGCGTACTGGGACCTCACCGACGACATCCCCACCGTCGTGCACCTGGCCGTTGCCCGAGGCGCTCATCGGCCTCGTATCGACTACCCGCTGACCCGGGTCCACGTGTTCCACGCCACCACGTTCGAACTCGGCCGCCTGCAGGTGGGCGCCGAACCGGGCGAGCGGTTCTGGATCACCGACCGCGAACGCACCGTCGTCGACGCCTTCCGCCTGCCTCGTCTGAGCGGCGAGGACGCCGCGCTGCACGCGCTCCGCCGCTATCTCGCCACGCGCCCCGACCGAGCTCGGTTGGCCGAGACCGCCCGATCGCTGCGGGCCTGGTCGGCTCTGCGGGCGGCACTGCGGGTGATGGAGGCGTGACCCCCACGAACCGCTCGACCACGGCGGGGCGGGTCTACCTCGACCTTCGAGGCGAGATTGCGGGCATCGAGACGGACGACGGCCTGCTGTTCCATGTCGAGCCCTGAGCGCCGCCACCATTCGCGAGAGCGATCAGTACGGCGGGGTGCGCATCACGGTCCCCGCTCGCCTCGACCGGGCGCGCTACCCGGCCCTGCTGGGCGGGACATTCGTCCTGCGCGGCTGTCCGCTGGAGACGGTGCTGGCGGAGAAGCTGGTCCCGATGATCGACCGCGCCGACACGAACACCCGTGACCGCGACTTCGCCGACGTTGCCACGCTGATCGGCAGACATCCGATCGGCTCGGTCGCCCTCGGTGCCGCCCTCGGTGCGACCGCTCGCCACCGAGGGCGGCACTCTGCGGCCGATCGCTGACGTCCTGGTCAACTTCGCCGAGGACCGGCAGGCTTCCTGGGAACATTTCGTCGCTCGAGCCGGCTTGGCCTCCACGATGCCCCGCAGCTTCGCGGAGGTCATCGCCCGCGTGATCGCCTTCGCGGATCCCGTGCTCAGCGGCACGGCGCCGATCGGGACGTGGATTCCCGGGGCGGCGACCTGGCATGCCGCCCCGCCGCGCCATCGCGACGGACGAGCCCGGCTGCACCGCGCCGCGAGCCGCCGACGCCGTCGCGCTGAGCACAAATGAGACGGAATGAGCACAAATGAGACGGAAACTGAGACGGAGACAGACAAACGCCGGGCACCCGTGGATCGGTGCCCGGCGTTCGTGCTGCTCAACCGGCGGAGGATACGAGATTTGAACTCGTGAGGGGTTGCCCCCAACACGCTTTCCAAGCGTGCGCCCTAGGCCACTAGGCGAATCCTCCTTGGAGCGGGCCCAACCCTACCGCCTCGCGACGGCGGTTCGGACGCCGATCCGCACCCGGCCCCCAGTGCCCGTAGACTCTGCGACGGCCCCTCGCGTGGTGCCACCCTGTGAACCTCCCCAGGGCCGGAAGGCAGCAAGGATAAGCGGGCTCTGGTAGGTGCGCGAGGGGTCCTTTTCGTGTCCTCGGCGCCGCATAGGGTGGGCGCGTGACGCAGGCCCTCTACCGCCGGTACCGCCCCGAGACCTTCTCCGAGGTCATCGGGCAGGAGCACGTCACCGAGCCACTGGGCCAGGCCATCCGCAACGGCCGGGTGAACCACGCCTACCTGTTCAGCGGCCCGCGAGGGTGCGGCAAAACCACCAGCGCGCGCATCCTCGCCCGCGCGCTGAACTGCGAAAACGGCCCGACGCCCGAGCCGTGCGGCACGTGTCAGTCGTGCCGGGACCTCGCCCGCGGCGGAGGCGGCGGGCTCGACGTCATCGAGATCGACGCGGCCAGCCACGGCGGCGTCGACGACGCCCGGGACCTACGCGAACGCGCCGCGTTCGCCCCGGCGTCCTCGCGCTACAAGATCTACATCATCGACGAGGCGCACATGGTGACCACGCAGGGCTTCAACGCCCTGCTCAAGGTCGTCGAGGAGCCGCCGGAGCACCTCAAGTTCATTTTCGCGACCACCGAGCCGGACAAGGTCATCGCGACCATCCGCTCGCGGACCCACCACTACCCGTTCCGCCTCGTCGCTCCCGGCGTGCTGCGGGACTACCTCGGCCAACTGTGCGAACGGGAGAAGGTGCCGGTCGACCCGGCGGTGCTGCCGCTGGTCGTTCGGGCCGGCGCAGGCTCGGTCCGGGACAGCCTGTCCGTGCTGGACCAGCTCATCGCGGGCGCCGGGGTCGAGGGCCTGACGCTGCCGCGCGCGACGGCGCTGCTCGGCTACACCGACGCAGCCCTGCTCGACGAGGTCGTCGACGCCTTCGCCGCCCGCGACGGCGCCGGGGTGTTCCGGCTCGTGGAGCGGGTCTTGGAGGGCGGGCACGATCCGCGTCGCTTCGTCGCCGACCTGCTCGACCGCCTCCGGGATCTCGTCGTGCTCGCGGCGGTTCCGGACACGGACATGACGGGCCTGGTCGACGCCCCAGCCGACGCGGTGGAGCGCATGCGCGCCCAGGCCTCCCGGTTCTCCCCGGCGGACCTGTCCCGGGCCGCGGACCTGGTCAACGCGGGCCTGACCGAGATGCGCGGCGCCACCGCTCCCCGCCTGCTGCTGGAGCTGATCTGCGCGCGCGTGCTGCTCCCCGGCGCCGGGTCCGGGCTGGAGAACGAGGCCTACCGCGACCTGCAGGTGCGCCTCGACCGCGTCGAACGGCAGATGCTCGCCGGCGGTCCACCGCCACGAGCCGAAGCCCCCTCCCGCCCCGTCGCAGCTCCGGCCCAGGCGCCCGCACCCGCAGCTGCCCCGGCCCCGGCCGCCCGGCCCGAGCCCGCCGCAGCCTGGCCGGACGTCGCAGCCCCGCCTGCTCCCCCTCCCGCCCAGGCCGCCGTCGCGCAACCCGCTGCGGATCGCTCGCACGCGGCGTCGGGTGTTGCGGCGCCGTCCGGACCGGCACCCGGCGCCGTGGCGACGCCGGGCGTCTCGGCTCCAGCGGGTCCTCCGTCCGCCGGGTCGGCGTCGGGCGTCCGGACTTCGGAGGAACCTTCGTCCGCCGGGTCGATGCCGGGCGTCCCGGCTCCTGCGGGCAGTTCGTCTGCCGGGTCGGCGTCGGCCGGGACCGCAGCTGCGGCGTCCGCGCAGACCCCGCCTGCCGCCGCGACCCCTGCGCCTGCGGAGGTCGCGACCCCGGCCCACCCGCCCGCGGCCGGCGGCGGCGATCTCGCCACCGTTCGTCGGTTCTGGCCGGACATCCTCACCGAAGTCGCGAAGATCCGCCGCTTCGTCTGGATGACGCTCAGCGACGGGGTACAGGTCGTGTCGGTCGACGGCACCAACCTCGTGCTCGCCTTCGCCGAGGACGGCAAGCGCAAGAACTTCCTGGGCTCCGGCACGGACGCGCTCGGCGAGGCCATCCAGCGGGTGCTGCGCACCAAGTACCGCATCGACGCCGTCCTGGATCCGGCTCGCGCCGCCGGCGCGAAGACTCCGCCCGCGGGCCCGAGCCATGCGACGTCTCCGCCGCCCGCGGAGCCCGCCCCCTCGCCCGCCCCCTTGCCCGCGGCCCTCGCGCCGGAACCGGCGCCGCCGCCCGCGCCGGGACCCGCCGCACCGTCGGAGGCAGCCGCGGCGGCACGCGCTGCGGCCGCGCAGGCGACGAGTCAGGCCCCGCGCACCACGCCCGTCGCGGCGGAGGAGACCGGCCCGGCGGACGAGGAGGCCAGTCCCGACGACGAGACCATGGACGACTCCGGCCTGTCCGGCCAGGAGCTCCTGATGCGCACGCTGGGCGCGACGGTCCTCGAGGAAATCCACCACGACTGAACCGCGGGGATCGCCCCGGGCCGCACCGCCCGGAGGATTCCCGCGCGCCGATCGCCGAGGATGTCATCCTTTTCCGCGATGCCCGGCGCGGAGATTCCGGCCTTGCGGGGGACTTGCCTTCGCCCGTGACCAACTTCGGCCCGATTTCCCGGCCGACTCTGGTCGCCAGCGCGGTACAGCGCCCCTGACCAGACCCGAACCCGGGGGGCCGGGGGGCCGGGGGGCCGGGGGGCCGGGGGGCGGAGGCTAGTGGGCTACGGCTTCGGCGGCGGCGGCCGCGGAGGAGGACGTCGGGGCGCCGGCGGCGTCGAGGCGGTCGTGCGCGACGACCGACTGCAGGGCGCGCATGGTCGTGGCGGCCTGGCTGCCCCAGTGGCTGAGGTAGGAGAACTGCCACCACCACAGCGCCTCGGAGTGGCGGCCGGCCTTGTAGTGCTGCAGGCCGTGCAGCAGCGCACCGGCGACCGAGGCGAGGTCGTCGGAGATCCGGCAGCGCAGCAGCTCGGGCTTGGGCTCGTAGGGGTCGAAGACCTCGGCGTACTCGTCGATCGGGTCGAGGAGGGTCGCGAGCGCGACGCGGAGCTCGTCGAGGTCCGGGTCCTCGCCGGCGTCGGTCTCGAACTGCTCCTCGAGCAGGATGTCCGAGATCGCGCCGAGGCGGCCGCCGGCGAGCAGCAGCTGCGAGACCGAGACCAGCAGGATCGACACGGCCTCGCCGGGCCGGTCGGACCGTGCGACCTCGCGCAACGCGATCAGAAAGCCCTCGACCTGGTCGGCGATCTGAACGCCGAAGCCGTCCGGTTCCTCACCCATCGACAGACCCCATCCACATCCGCTCGCCACTGGCGGGCAGCGAGCACGTCTTCGACCGACGCTACGACGACAGTCGATCACACGTCGAGCAGTCTGCGCCCTTCGAATGCCCGCCCGAGGGTGATCTCGTCCGCGTACTCCAAGTCGCCGCCGACGGGCAGTCCGCTCGCCGGGCGCGTGACCCGCAGCCCCATCGGTTTGATCAGCCGGGCGAGGTAGGAGGCCGTGGCCTCGCCCTCCAGGTTCGGATCCGTGGCCAGGATGATCTCGACGATCTCCCCGTCGGCGAGGCGCACCATCAGTTCGCGCACCCGCAGGTCGTCGGGGCCGATCCCGTCGATCGGGGAGATCGCGCCGCCGAGCACGTGGTAGCGGCCGCGGAACTCGCGGGTGCGCTCGATCGCGACGACGTCCTTGGCCTCTTCCACGACGCACAGCACCGCCGGGTCCCGGCGCGGATCCACGCAGATGCGGCAGCGGACCTGTTCGGTGACGTTGCCGCACAGCTCGCAGAACTTCACCTTGTCCTTCATCTCCGAAATCGCCGCGACCAGCCGGCGCACGTCGGCCGGATCTGCCGCAAGGAGGTGGAAGGCGATCCGCTGCGCGCTCTTGGGACCGATGCCGGGCAGGCGCCCCAACTCGTCGATCAGGTCGGCGACGATCCCGTCGAACACGCTGCTACCGACCCGAGGGGAGACCGAAGGCGGAGCCGGACTGGCCGGTCTCCGGACCGCCACCCATGAAGGCGTCCAGGCCCAGGTCGGACATGATTCCGTCGCCCAGGCCCATGCCGGCCGCGAACGGACCCATGGTCTGCGCGGTGACCTCCGCGGCGGCGCGGTTGGCGTCCCGGATCGCGGCGACGACCAGGTCGGCGAGGGTTTCGGTGTCCGCGGGGTCGACGACCTCCGGGGAGATGTCCAGGCCGATCAGCTCGCCGGCGGCGGTCACGGTCGCCTTGACCGCTCCGTTGCCCGCGGTGCCGTGCACCTGGACTTTGCCGAGCTCGGCCTGAGCGGCGAGCACCTGCTCCTGCAGCTGCTGCGCCTGGGCGAGCAGCGTGGCCATGTCGGGCATGCCGCCAGCGGTCACGAGTTCTCCAAGGGATGTCGAGCCGGGAACGATTCCGCGAGCCTACGTGGCCTCCAGGCCCGCCGAGCGGCGAGGAGGCGACGGCACGCGGTCGCGTAGCGGACGCTCGCGGCCACCGGCGGACCGAGGGACGAGGCCGCCGACTTCCGACTAGGATCGACCGTTGGCGTCGCCCGCGTCGCGTCCGCCTGCCGCCACAGCTATAGGAGCCCCGCGTTGACCGCCACCGACGAGCGCAGTCGCGCCCGCAGCCTGGTCGTCCAGAAGTACGGCGGCTCCTCCGTCGCCGACGCCGAGTCGGTCAAGCGCGTGGCCAAGCGCATTGTGGAGACCAAGCAGGCCGGCAACGACGTCGTCGTGGTCGTGTCCGCCATGGGCGACACCACCGACGACCTGATCGACCTGGCCAAGCAGGTCTCCCCCATCCCGCCGGCCCGCGAGCTGGACATGCTCCTGACCGCGGGCGAGCGAATCTCGATGGCGGTGCTCGCGATGGCCATCGCGAACCTCGGCCACGAGGCCCGGTCGTTCACCGGCAGCCCGGCCGGCGTCATCACCGACTCGGTCCACGGCAAGGCCCGCATCATCGACGTCACCCCGGGGCGCATCCAGCAGGCGCTCGACGCCGGCGCGATTGCGATCGTCGCCGGGTTCCAGGGCGTCTCGCAGGACACCAAGGACATCACCACCCTGGGCCGCGGCGGCTCCGACACCACCGCGGTGGCACTGGCCGCGGCTCTGAACGCGTCGGTGTGCGAGATCTACACCGACGTCGACGGAGTCTTCTCCGCCGACCCGCGGATCGTGCCGGCCGCGCGCCGGCTGCCGTCGGTCACCTACGAGGAGATGCTCGAAATGGCGGCCAGCGGCGCGAAGGTGCTGCATCTGCGGTGCGTGGAGTACGCCCGCCGGTTCGGGCTGCCGGTCCACGTACGTTCATCGTTCAGTCAGCGTGAGGGCACTTGGGTAGTGGGTGCCTACGAAGGGGACCAGATGGAACAGCCGATCATCGCCGGCGTCGCCCACGACCGCAGCGAAGCCAAGGTGACGGTTGTCGGCGTGCCCGACCGTCCCGGCCAGGCCGCTGCGATCTTCGCCGCCGTCGCGCAGTCCGGGGTCAACATCGACATGATCGTGCAGAACGTGTCGGGTGCCGCGACCGGCCGCACGGACATCTCCTTCACCGCGCCGCGCACCGACGGCGCCACCGCGGTCGAGGCGCTGAAGAAGCTCCAGCTGGAGAACGGCTTCGAGACGCTGCGCTACGACGACCAGATCGGCAAGGTCTCGCTGATCGGGGCCGGCATGCGCTCGCACCCGGGCGTCTCGGCGAAGTTCTTCACCTGCCTGGCCGAGGCCGGGGTGAACATCGAAATGATCTCCACCTCCGAGATTCGCATCTCGGTCGTGGTCCGCGAGGACGACGTCAACACCGCGGTGCTCGCGGTTCACAAGGCCTTCGACCTGGACACCGAGGACGGGGACGCCGTGGTCTACGGAGGTACCGGCAGATGAGCAGTCGCCGCCCGAATCTCGCCGTCGTCGGAGCCACCGGCGCCGTCGGCACCGTCATGCTCGAGCTGCTGTCCACCCGCGCCGACGTGTGGGGCGAAATCCGGCTGGTCGCGTCCGCGCGCTCGGCCGGCAAACGCCTGACGGTGCGCGGGGAAGAGGTCGAGGTCGTCGCCCTGTCGCCGGAGTGCTTCGACGGCATCGACATCGCCATGTTCGACGTGCCCGACGAAATCTCCGCGGAGTGGGCGCCGGTCGCCGTCTCCCGCGGGGCGATCGCCGTCGACAACTCCGGGGCGTTCCGGATGGACCACGACGTGCCGCTCGTCGTGCCCGAGGTCAACCCGGACGCGGCCCGCCAGCGCCCGCGGGGCATCATCGCGAACCCGAACTGCACGACGCTGTCGATGATCGTGGCGCTCGGTGCCCTGCACGCCGAGTACGGCCTGCAGTCGCTGGTCGTCGCGTCCTACCAAGCCGCCTCCGGCGCCGGTCAGCCCGGCATCGACGCGCTGCGCGACCAGCTCGTGAAGGTCGCCGGGTCTTCCTCTCTCGGCACGCACCCGGGCGATCTGCGCTCGGCAGTCGGCGACTTCGGGCCGTTCCCGGCCCCGCTCGCGCTGAACGTCGTGCCGTGGGCGGGTTCGCTGAAGGCCGACGGCTGGTCCTCGGAGGAGATGAAGGTCCGCAACGAGTCCCGCAAGATCCTGGGCCTGCCGAACCTTCGGGTCTCCGCCACCTGCGTGCGCGTCCCCGTCGTCACCACCCACTCCCTGGCCGTGCACGCGACCTTCGCCAAGGAGGTCTCCCAGGCTCGTGCGCAGGACATCCTGCGTCAGTCCCCGGGCGTCGTGCTCGTCGACGACCCGGCGAACGGGGAGTTCCCGACCCCGGCGGACGCCGTCGGCACCGACCCGACGTGGGTCGGCCGCGTGCGCCGCGCCCTCGACGACACCCACGCCCTCGACCTGTTCCTGTGCGGGGACAACCTCCGCAAGGGCGCGGCCCTGAACACGGCGCAGATCGCGGAGCTGGTAGCGACAGAGTTCTAGCCCCGCGCTTTCCGCCGACGCCCGCTCCGGTCCACCCGCGGCGGGCGTCGTCGCGTCTCCGCCCCCTTTGCGATCCGCTTCACTCGCCGGGGTTCCACTTCACTCGCCACAGAACGCGACTCCGACCGCGTGAAGCGACACCTCAACGCGTGAAGCCCACTTCGCGCGCGACGCCGCGACCCCAATGCGGACGCTCCGCCCCCAGGGCATCGCTTCACTCGCCCGGGTACCGCTTCACTCGCCACATGACGCGGCGCTGAACTCGTGAGGCAGTACCCCAGCGCGTGAAGCTGCGGGGTTGGTGGGGTGGGGGTCAGGCGAGCGCGGCGTAGGTCGCTAGCTCGAAGCCGACGCCTAGGTTGCGGAACTCGGCGCGGCTGCCGGGCAGGCACTGGGTGAAGATCGCGCCGGTCACCCCCGCCGTGCGGTCGACCCAGAAGCCGGTGTTGAAGATGCCGCCCCACGAACCGCTGTAGGCGCGGCGCATGCCCGGCAGGTCGATCTTGTTCAGCGCGAAGCCGAGCCCGAAGCCCCAACCGGGCGGGAGCAGGAAGTCGCCGGTGAGCCCGTGGTCCAGGCTCACGAGGACCGTCGGAATCTCCAAGGGGGCGATCTGGTCGGCGAACGCGGTCGCGACGGTCGCCGGGGCGAGGACGCGGACGCCGTCGAGTTCGCCGTCGCCTAGCAGCATCCGGGCGAAGCGCAGATAGTCCGACGGCGTGGAGTACAGCGACGTGCCGCCCGCCCAGAACGCGGGGCCGGCCGGAAGCTCGAAGTCGGTGGCGGTCCAGCGGCCCGCCTCGTCCTGGGTGTGGACCGGCACGGCCGCGGCGAGCATCGCGGGGTCGGCGGCAAATCTCGTCGAGCTCATGCCGAGCGGCTCGCAGATGTGCGCGCGGCAGTAGGCGTCCAGGTCGGTCCCGGACACGGCTTCGACCGCCAGGCCCAGCCAATCCGTGCCGATCGAATACTCCCAGCGCGTGCCGGGATCGGTGTGCAGCGGCGAACCGAGGATCGCGCGCGACCCGGTCAGGATCGACGGCGTCCCGGTGACCTCCTGCCACCGGCGCTGCTCGGGATTGAAGAAGTTGTAGGCCAGCCCCGCGGTGTGCGTGGCCAGGTGGCGCAGCGTCGCCCGGGTGGCCGGGGCGCGGAACCGGGGCGTGTCGCCGTCGAAGCCGGTGAGCACCCGGAGTTGGTCGAACTCCGGGAGGTAGTCCCCGACGGGGGCGTCGAGGTCGAGCGCCCCGGACTCGGCCAGCTGGAGCGCGGCCACCGTTGCGACGGGCTTGGTCATCGAGGCGATCCGGTACACGCTGTCCGGTCCGACGTCTCCGCCGGCGGGCGAGTCCGCGGTCCGCGGCCCGGCCGCTCCGAGATACCGGACCCCGCCGCGGTCGGCGACCATGGCGACGACGTTCGGCGCCGCCCCGCTCGCGACCGCGCCGGCCAGCATCTCGTCGATCTTGGATCCGTCCACATCCCACCCCCGTCGAGCGTTCGCCGACCCGCAGTCCACCACGAGTTCGTCGGTGTCAGCCGAAGTGGCTCCACGAATCGGGACACATCGGGCGCGCCGACAGCCATGGCGGACGACGTGCGCAATGGTCGTATTGACACGAGCCCAAAAACGCCGGAGGCCCCAGGTCCGATGCGACCGGGGCCTTCGACGACGGGCGATCCTGGGGAGGGAAAGCGCCCGGGGCTTGCTGCGTCCGGCGGTCCGTGGGGGCGGATGCCGGGTGGTGCGTTCTCGGTGGTGCGGGCTCGGGTGGGCGCTGGGGACGACCGTCCGAGTGCGAGTCGCTCAGTGGAATTCGCTTCCGGTGGGGAGCCGGTCGCCGTGCTGACACCCAGAGTCTCGGCAGGGGCGCAGGGCCACTTGAGGGCCTGCGAGAAAAATTTTTCGGGCGCGATTCGGCCCAAAAATGCCGAGGGCCCCAGGTCCGATGCGACCGGGGCCTTCGACGGCGGGCGGAGATCCTGGGGAGGGGATTCGCCCGGGGTTGTTCTATTCCCGGTTGTCTGGGGGAGGAAACCGGGTGGTGCCCGAGCCGTGTCGGCCGGTGGGGGAGACCGTCCGTCGTGGCTCTGCTGCGTTCGAGAGGTCCGCGCCCGGGTCCGGGGAGGTGAACCGGGGACCGGCCTCTCGTCGTCGCTTCCGGTGGGGGCCGGTTGCGCCTGCTGACAACCAGAGTCTCGGCACCTCCCGCGACGGGCTTGAGGGCGATTTCAAGATTTTTCCGCGCCGGGCCTTTGCCGCCTTCGCACCCGGGGATTCCCGGGCGACATCTACCCTTGACCGGTGATCCACCTGCGGCGCAGCCGCCTCGCCGCGGCCGCCCTGGTGCTCCTCGCACCGATGCTGAGCTCGTGCGCCGACAGCCCGCAGGCACGTCCGGACCCGCCGGGTCCGGTGCCGTACACCCCTGCCCCGGGCTCGCTCGACGTCCGCGAGGACGGCTGGGTGTGGGAGTCCTACCGAGACCTCGAAGTCGCCGTTCCGCCGGGCTGGTCGCACGGAACCGGCGACGTCGCGGCCGAGCAGTGGTGCATCTCCGACAGCACGTACTCGGTGCCGTTCGTGGTCCGCCCCGGCAACCCCGCCGAGGCGCCGTGCCCGAGCCCGACGCCCGGCGCCGTCGACCCGGCGACCCAGCTCGCGCGGGGCGGCACGTTCGTCTCCTTCGCGCGCGCCGCGGCGTTTCCCGACGTCGTGCTCGGCGACGCCGGGGACCGCACCACCGCGGTCGTCGGCTCGGTGCTGCTGCGCGTGCAGGCGGATCCGGAAACCCGCGGGAAGATCCTGGCCTCGGCCCGCCAGATCTCCACCGACGTCGTCGGCTGCCCGACGAACGACCCGATCAGCACCGACCCCTACCGACGCCCGCAGCCGGCGCAGCGGCTCTCGGACCTGCGGGAGGTCACGCGGATCGTCGCCTGCCGCTACGTCCTGGCCGCCTCCCCGACCGACGGCCCCACGGCGGCACCGTCCGCGGGCACCGCCACGCTGTATTCCTCGCTGGACGTCACGGGGCAGTCGGCCGCGGACGCAGTTCGTGCGATGGCCGACGCGAAGGACGGCGGCGGCCCCAACGACGCGCCCAACTGTCCCTCGCCCGAGGGCGTCGGCACCGAGGCGATCGTCCTGCGGGTGACCTCCGCGGCCGGCCTCACCCTGGTCTACCTGCGCTACGGCGGGTGCAACGGCATCGACGACGGCACCGGGTACCGCGCGCTCACCCGCACCGCGATCGCGCCGTTCGTGTCCGGCCCCAACTCGGTGGCCGAATTCGGGGAGTCCCTCGGCGGCATCCTCGACGACCCCGACGCCCCGGCGACCTCCGGGGACCCGGGGGAGTAACCGCAGCCGCGGCGGCCTCGCGCGAGCTGCACCCGGCCTGGCAGGGAGCACGGGCCCGGTTCGCCTCGGCAGCCCTGGGACCGTAGAACCCGGGTCGCGAACCCCGCGGGGTCGCCTGCACCGGGCCGCCCCGCAGTCCGGGTCGCAGGGCTCCGTCCAGAGGGGGGCCGGGTGACCCTTTAGGGTTTCCGGCATGGACTACGTGGCGATCGTCGTGGGCTCGATCGTGATCGTGCTCGGCCTGCTCGGCGCTGTCGGGAACATTCGGGTCCGCGGCCTCGGAGCGGGCCTCGAGCCGCGCCGCGACGGCCTCGGCCACCTGCTCCTCGGGGTCGCGCTGGTGATCAACGCGAGCCTGAGCCTGGCCGATTCGCAGCAGAGCCTGCTGCTCGCTACGGGCACCGTGACGTTCGTGGCGGGCATCGCCATTTTGGTGCAGGGGCGCGTGCGCGCCGCGCGGGCGGCGCGCTCCCGCGGGAACTGACAGCCGATCGGGGTACTCCCCGGCAGATGTGGATTTGGCCCAAGCCGTTTAGATTCACTTGGAATCCACCGGCAAAGGGGCCCGTGATGAGCAATCCCCGTTCCAGCACCGTCGACGACATCCTGGCCCGTTCCGCGCGCCGGCACCCGGACCGCACCGCCCTGCAGTTCGGGGACCGGACCTGGACCTACCGCGAACTGGACGACGCGGTGTCCCGGGCGGCGGGCCTGCTCCTGGCCAGAGGGCTGTCCCGAGGCGATCGGGTCGCCGCCTACGGGCAGAACAGCGACGCCTACGTCATCGCCTTCCTCGGCGTCTCCCGCGCGGGCCTGGTCCACGTGCCCATCAACTACGCGCTGACCGGGGAGGAACTCGGGTACCTGGTGAACCAGTCCGGCGCCTCCCTGGTGCTCGCGGACCCGAAGCTGGCCCCCAACCTCGGCAAGCTCGAGTCCGCCCCGGACCACCTGCTGCTGCACAGCGCGGACGGCTGCCTGCTCGACGAGGTGCGCTCCGGGCCCGTGCCTCGGATCGACGTCGAGGTCGTCGACACCGACCTGTGCCAGCTGATCTACACCTCCGGGACGACCTCCCGGCCCAAGGGCGCGATGATGACCCACCGCGCCTACGTCCACCACTACGCCTCGTGTCTGATCGCGCTGGACGCCAAGCCCACGGACGTCGCGCTGCACGCCATGCCGCTCTACCACACGGCGCAGATGCACGTGTTCATGCTGCCGTGGCTGGCGATCGGCGCCCGGAACGTGCTCGTGACGACCCCGGACATCCCGCAGATGTTGGAACTGGTGGAGAGTCAGAAAATCGACACCATGTTCCTGGCCCCCACCGTGTGGGTGCCGCTGTCCCAGCATGCGGACTTCGAGACCCGGGACCTGTCCAGCCTGCGCAAGGCCTTCTACGGCGCGTCGATCATGCCCGGCCCGGTGCTCTCCCGGCTGCAGGAGGCGCTGCCGGAGATCGGCTTCTACAACTGCTTCGGGCAGACCGAGATCGCCCCGCTCGCAACGGTCCTGCGGCCCGAAGAGCACGCGGCCCGGCCCGACTCGTGCGGCAGGCCGGTCCTGTTCGTCGAGATGCGCGTGATCGACGGCAACGGCGAGGACGTCGAGGTCGACGGGGTCGGCGAGGTCGTCTATCGCTCGCCGCAGCTGTGCGAGGGGTACTGGGACAAGCCCGAGGAGACCGCGGAGGCCTTCGAGGGCGGCTGGTTCCACTCCGGGGACATGGTGCGCATCGACGCCGAGGGGTACATCACCGTCGTCGACCGGATCAAGGACGTCATCAACACCGGCGGCGTGCTCGTGGCCTCCCGCGAGGTGGAGGACTGCATCTACACCCACCCGTCGGTCTCCGAGGTCGCCGTCATCGCCACCCCGGACCCGAAGTGGATCGAGGCGATCACCGCTGTCGTCGTCCTGCGGCCCGGCGCCGCGGCGGTCTCCGAGGCCGAGCTGATCGCGTACACGAAGGAACGCCTCGCGAAGTACAAGATCCCCAAGCTCGTGCACTTCGTCGACGAACTCCCCCGCAACGCCTCCGGCAAGCTGCTCAAGCGCGTTCTGCGCGACCAGATCGGCACCTGACGCGCAGTCGGCTCACCCTGGAGGACCTGAGTGCGAGATCGGTTTCGCCTCGTCGCGGGCGCGGTCGTCTGCGTGCTCGTGGCCGGTGTCGGCGCAATCGCCGGCGCGCCACCGCAGGCTCGGGCGGCGAACACCGCGCCGCAGATCGACGTCCTTCTTCCCGGCGGCGTCGGCGACGGCGGTCCGGCGGCGGACGCGCTCGTCAACGCCTCGCATCTGTTTCGGGCGGCCAACGGCGACCTGATCGTCACCGACGTCTCCGGGGTGCGCCGCATCTCCAACGGCCTCATCGCCGCAGACACCGGTCTGCCGCCGCTGACCGCCGCCGCTCGGGGAGACGGCAGTCCGACGGGCACCTGGCAGACCGAGTCCGGGACGTACTACCGCATCGAGTCGGACTCGCAGGTCTGGGTCGTGCGGGTCACCGAGACCGGTAGTGCGGAGGTGGTCCGCGGCGCGCGCATCGGCGAGGACTCGGTGCGCGTGCTCGAGGTCTCGCGCCAGGGCGCGATCGTCCTCGTGCGGGATTCGAGCGTCTACCTCGCGCCGACCGCTACCGAACTGCTGAACGCGGACGGCAGCGTTCGCCCGCTCGGCGACTACGCCGCGCGGACCGCCGCGACCGCCGAGGACGGGACGGTCTTCCTGTCCACCGGACAGGACGTGGTTCGGATCCGCCCGGACGGCGCCACCGACGTCGTGGGCGGCACTGCGTGCCAGAGCTCTTCCCCTGCGGAGAACTGGCCCGCAACCCAGGTCTGCATGTACCCCCGCCGGTTGGCCGTGACCCCGGCCGGGGACCGCGTCGTCTACGTGCAGGCCGAGTTCTTCAACGAGAACGTTCAGTACGTCCGGACCTTTGCCGTCGGCGGGGTCGTGACCGGAATCGCCGGCGGCAGCGGCGAGGCGGCAACCCCCTGCGGGCGCCCCGTCGCCGCGCTGCTCGCCGAGGCCGACCGTGCCCTCCTCGCCTGCGGCGGCGTGCGTTCCTACACCTACGACGGCCTGCAACGCTCCACCGCGGGCACGGTCCTGGCCGGGCGCAACCTCGCGCCGGGGACCACGGATTCGGCAAGTGGAACACCTCTCGCTCGCGCCTACCTCGGCGTGATCCGCGAGATCGAACGAGCACCCGACGGCCGTCCGCAGTTCGTCACCGGCGGCGGCGTGTACGCACTCGAGGGGACGGGCGCGGACGCCACCCTCGTCCGCGTGCTCGACTCCGGGCTGGACCCGGGGGCGTTCGTCGACGGCAACGACAGCCGTACGTTCCGCACGGAGAACAGCGTCGACGCCGCCTACGGGCCCGACGGCACCCTGTACCTGCTCGCGTCCGGCCCCCTCGCCGGAAGCGGCCGACTGCTGGCCCGCTCGCCCGAGGGCCTCGTCACGACGCTGAGCCAGGGCGGGACCGCCACCGCCACCTCCGGCGCGGCTCTTGCCCTCGTGCGCCTGGACGGCGGGCGGATCGTCGTCCGCGGCAACGGCATCCACCTCGGACTCGCGGAGAAGGTCTGGCGCGTCGACCCGCAGACCAACACCCTCGAGCACGTCGCGGGCACACCGGAGGGCACCGAGCGCGTGGACGTGCCCGCCGTCTCCGCCTCCTCCGGACGCGTCGGCTGGCTCGGCACCCACCCCCGCACCGGGAACCTCCTGATCACCGACCCCGGCGGGTTGCGAGAAGTCGACGCGAACGGCGTCATGCGAACGGCTACCGGCTTCGGTCCCGGCTACGCCTCGGGCGCCGACGGTTCGGTCTACTCGGCTTCGTCCCGTCCCGGCACAGTGTGGCGTCATCGCCCGGACGGCGCCCGGGTGGTGGCGTTGGGGGCTCAGCCGTTCGGGCCCGGCTTCGTCGGCGTCGCACTGGAGCATCCGACGATCGCCGACGGGCCCGACGGCCGCCTCGTCGTGGTCGACGTACGACGGCCGTCGGCGTGGATCGCTCTGGTGCGCCCGGGCGAGCCGACGTTCTCGGGCCCGGCGCCCGCGTTGCAGGTGACCGCCACGTTCGGGTTCGCCGCACGTGTCGAGATTCGGACGGTCGTTCCCGCCGATCGCGGGCGCTGGTACGTGGTCGCGCAGGTGGCCCATTCGCGCGAGCGACTCGAGCGGGACCTCGGGTACGTGCCCTACAGCGCGGGCCTCGGCCCGGGTCAGGAGTACGCGGCGAGCATCGAGCACTACCTCGACCGCCGCGCGGAGGAATCCTCCCGGCTCCAGCCGGGCGCTCGGGTGTGGGCGAGTCTGCGCGCCTACCCGGCGGACGCGTCCACTGCTCCGCCGCCGGTGTACCGCGAAGTGGTCGTGCCCGGACGGCCGTCGTATTTCTCCAAGGCGTTCTCGACGGGGACCGTAGCCATCGGCGCCGCGGCGAGCATCGGCGGCGGCATTCTGCTGGGCACGGCGACCCGAGCGCCGCTGCCCGGACGGACGGTGGAACTGCAGTCGCGGGTGAAGGGCACCTCGACCTGGAAGAAGGTCGCCACCGTCGTCAGCGGCTCGGACGGAAGCGTGCGCGCCACCCACAGGCCGACGCGCACCTGCTTCTACCGGTTCGTGTACCGCGGCGACGGACAGTGGGCGCAGTCCGTCTCGCCCGTGACCGAGTCGTCCGTGCGCCCGAAGTTGACGCTCAAGGCGCCGACGAGCGCGAAGGTCGGGACCACGATTACCGCGAGCGGCGTCGTGTCGCCGGGCGTGACGGGGCGGACGGTATCCCTGCAGCGCTACGTGGACGGAAAGTGGAAGACCGTCGGCACCGCGAAGATCGGCAGCGGCGGCAGGGTGTCGATCAAGACCAGGCTCTCCTCGGTCGCGACCTACACCTTCCGCCTCTCGCTGCCGGCCGCGACGGACCTGGCCGCGGGCACCTCCGCCGGCGTCAAGGTCAAGGTCGTCCGGAGCTGAGGTGAACACCCTCCGAGTGCTCGTCGCGGACGGCGACGAACAGTGGGCCGACGCCGCCGACCTGGTGGCGGAGTACGCCGAGGTCACCGCGGTCGAGATCGGCCCCGCGGTCGCCGCGATTTCCAAGGGGTTCGCGATCCTGCGCGCCGAGGTGGCCGGGGTCCGCGAGGTCTACTCCCCACCCGGCGCGGTCCTGCTCGCCTACGTCGAAGACAAGCCTGCCGGCTGCGTCGCGATCGAGGCGCTGGCCGACGGCGTGTTCGAACTGCGCCGCCTCTACGTGCGACCCGAACACCGAGGCGGCCTCGGCCGCGCGCTGATGCTGGCGGCCGCCGAGCACGCGAAAGCGGGCGGGGGCAGCGAGATCCGGCTCGACGTGCTCTACACCCGCACGATCGCCATCGACCTCTACCGCGCGCTCGGCTACGTCGAATCGCCCCGGCAGGTCGAACCGAACCTCATGCTCACGATGTCCCTGACCCTCCAGCCGACGCCGTGAAACTGACGCAGGATCAGCTCCAGGCCTACCGGGGCGCGACCCTGCCCGACCTGCTCGGGGAGAAGACCCGACTGCTGTTCGTCGGCATCAACCCCGGGCTGCGCACCGCGGCGGTGCAGGCCCACTTCGCCCGCCGGGGCAACAGGTTCTATCCCGCGCTCTACGCCGCAGGGATCACCGACCGCCCGATCGACGCCCACGACGGCTATCGCCCCGAGGACCTCGCGCACCTGAAGGAGCGCGGGATCGGCATCACCAACGTCGTGCGCGTCGCGACCGCCCGCGCGGAGGAACTCACGCCGGCCGAACTCCTCGAGGGTGGGCGCGACCTGGAGCGCAGGGTCCGACGGATCGGGCCGGAGGTCGTCGCGGTCCTGGGCGTCACGGCCTACCGCGCCGCATTCGGCCAACCCAAGGCGGCCGTCGGCAGGCAGACCGACACGCTCGGCGGCGCGCGCCTGTGGATCGCCCCGAACCCCAGCGGCCTCAACGCCCACTCCCAGTTGGCGGACCTGGCCGCGTCCTACCGCGCGATAGCCGCCGACGCGGGCCTGCACCTGTTCCCTCCACCCACCTCCTAGAGGGGCGCTCCAACGAGTGAAGCGCTGGGACATATCGGGCGGGAGTGTGGTCCTGCGCTCATGGATGAGCTGGGGGCATGGGCGCACCCCCGGGGGAGCGGAGCGGGACTCCGGCGGGTGAAGCGCGCCGACGGGAGGGGAGGATGGGCGGAGGTTGTCGGCGCCGGGAGGGGTTGGCGTGAACGACTGGATGGGCGGGCGGGCGCGGACGCTGCTCGAGCAGCTGCCGGCTCCGGCCGAGGGAGAGGCGTACGTGCTCGTCGTCATCGCTCCGGTGGGCGACATGGGCGTGGCCTGCGAGGTGTCCGCGCGCCGGACCTCGCCGCCGATCCCGGCCGAGGTCGTCGCCTCCGTCGTCGCCGCCGCGGGCGGAGAGATGCTCGACATGGGCCAGGACGCCTTCGTCGACGGGTAGCCGCTAGCCTCACCGTTTCGTGAGTCCGGCCGGTCCTGAGTGTGGGGCTTGATCGGGGCCGGCGGGATCGGTGGCGGGGTGCGGGGCGGCCGGCATTGCCGGCTCTCGCGCCGGGTGCGGGTTTCCAGGC
>JBQTIB010000129.1:0-30344 GCA_052389435.1 Sporichthyaceae bacterium
TCGGCATTCTCTACCACTGCCTCCACCAGCAGGTTGCCTACGACGAGCACACCGCGTTCCCCACCCCGAACGCAGACGCAACCGCAGCAGCCGCTTGACGACTAGAAGCGTGGGATGTCTACGTCGCCATGACCCGCGGCCGCCACGCCAACCACGCCTTCATCGCCGCCGACGCCACCGAGGAGACCCACCACCGCGGCCGGCCGTCGTCGAGTCGGAAGGACGCGGGGGAGGTGGAGGACCGGGCGTGGGACGTGCTCGCCACGGCGCTGGCCCGCAGCGGCGCGCAGGACGCCGCCCACACCGTCCGCGAGAACGCCCGCGTCCGCGCGGCCGAGGACGCCCGACGAGCGGCGGCCCTGGCAGTGGAACGGGCGGCTGAACCGGTCGTGCCGGACGAGCATGCCTCCCGCGCGACCGAACTGACGCGACGTCAGGCAGAACGCGATCGATGCGCGCGCGAGTTGCAGGACCACCGGGAGGCCGCCGCCCGGGCCCGGGACGAGCTGGCCCGGACCACGATGTTGCGCTCCGGGCGGCGGGCCGACCTCCGCGATGCCATCCTCGGCCACGACGACGCCACGCACGCCGCGGCCGGGCAAGTGGGTTGGCTCGATCAGGAGATCAAGACCCTCTCGCGCCTGGTCCAAGCCGATGGCCATGAGCGAGTGGTGGCGGCCGAGCAACGTGTGCGAGCGGCCCGGGCAGCCGAGGAAGCCCGAACGAGGGACGAGGAGCCACACCTGGCGGCGGCGCTGCCCGCGGCGCTCGTCCGGCGCCCACCTCAGCTACGGTCCGAGCTCGCCCGGGGCGTATCGCTCGAAGATCGGTGCGCCCTCGAGCAGGCCTTGGATCGGTCGCGGCGCCTGGCCCGCGACCACGCGCGCGATCACGGTCGCGGTCGCGACGACAACCCGGGCATCGGCTGGTGAGACCGGTGTCAGCGTCCGGGGCGGGACTTCGACTCGCTGCGGGTGCGCACGTGGGACAGTCTCGGGTCGTCCGCCCGTTCCGCGAGCAGCCCGCGGATGCCGATCTGACGCAGCCGGTCGAAGAACGCCCCAATCTCGTCGGCGGCGGCATCGACCTCGTCGGCGTACTCGGCCAGCAACGCCAGCAGCAATTCCTGGCGACGATGCCGGTAATCGTCCAACGACACCCGGGTCGGGCGGCCCATCGCCGCGAGCACCTTGTCGTGCTCGGCCGGCTCGGGCATGCCCAGTTCCCGGAACCGGTCGTACAGGTCGGGGAGCTGGTCGTCGCGGCCCAGAGTCAGGTGGTAGAGCTCGTTGACCCGGTCCGAGGTACCCACCAGGCCACGGGTGTCACCGGGCGGGGGAAGGAAGAACCACAGCAACGGAAGGTCGAACGCGCACGCGAAGGCCAGGATCTCCTGCGCGTCGAACTCCCGGCGCCGATCCGCACCCCACGACCGTTCGATTGCCGAGATGCTTGCCTGCGGCAACCGGACACCCAGGAACTGCTCCAATGCGTCGGCGGCCTGCTCCTGCGTCCACCCCCGCAACTCCCGTGCGCGACGGAAGTTGTAGGCGATCACCTCGTTGAGGTTCACCGGCGGATCGGGATCAGGCCTACGGCGGGGCGACATGCCAGCCACCGTACATGGCGTGAGGGACGTGTTGACATCACCAGCGGGGGATGTACGGTCACACTGCCCGGACATTGTGGGCACATCACGGGCAGCCCATGAGACTCGGTGTGGAGCGTCGCCGGGTGAAGTACGTCGATAACCGAGCCAGACGCGCACACATGAGCAACAGCGAACCAACAACAAGACGCACCGCCCGCCACCTGCGACTCGGATCTTCGGCGGGCAGGCAAGGGGAGGTCTGCATGCCAGTGCAGCTCTACACCGTCGAGGAAGCCGCGCAGCGGCTCAACACGACCACCCGCTTCATCCGCAGGCTCATAGCCGAACGACGCATCGCCTTCACGCGCCTTGGACGACACATCCGCATCGAGGGTCCAGTACTCGACGCCTTCGTGGCCGACGGACGGGTCGAGCCGGTAAACCGCATCCCTAGCGCGCGACGACGTCCCTGACGACGGCCGGCGCCTCGATGGAACCGAGCTAGTTCCGGACGCGTCGGACGAACGGGACGTCGAGATCCAGATGGGGGCGCAATGCACCGCCGAACGGCCCGGGCACTCGTTGTGACCTTGCTTCTGGCGACGGCGATGACCGAAGCGCCATCAAGCAGCGCCACGGCGCAGGCGACCGAGTGCCGCGGCGACGCACAGAAGCCCCACTTCGTCGAGGGAGTTCTCGCGATCGTCGAGGGCCGCAACACGGTCACCTGCAAGGGCGCCGATCAGGTCGTAATCGAGGTCAACTTGCAGTGGCAGCCGCCGAAGAGCAAGAACTGGGTGGACATCCGCCGCGTCGTCGCAGGAATGGCGCCGAACTCCACGAAGACGATCGCGGCGGAGCACTTCTGCGAAGGACCGATCCCGACCCGGTACGGGACGACGGGTTCGATCTACGTGCCAGGAGGGCGCGGCTTCAGCCGGCCGAGCGACTCAGTCCTCGTGAACTGCGCCTACTTCCCGAACAAGTCCTAGCTCGTCGCCGCTCAAATCCGGGCAAGTGGAGGAAACCTCGCCCTTTCGGGGCCGCGCTTCTAGAGTTCGGTCATGGGGTCGGCGACGAGCTGGGCAGACGGGCGGGTGCCTGATCGCGCTGCCGCGGGCGCGCAGTTCGCCGCCAACGACCCTGCTGGCGCGTCGGACGAAATCCCCCTGGACGTGATGGACCTCTGGACGGACGTTCGACCGCTCCTCGAGATTGAGCCGGGCCTGCATGCTCAGGCGGTTGCCGTGCTGGCCGAGACGTCCATTGGCCCAAGCGCCATCGAGCTGCTGCACGGATCACATCGCGGGGCGACTTTCGTGGTGCTGCGCCGAGGCAGTTGGGCGAGCGGTCTTCCGATCCGATCGGACGGCGGGGTCCCCATGGCCGCATTGCGGTCGGCGGTCGCCAAAGCCGCGTCCGACCTGGATCTGGCAGCGGGCTGACAACCCTCTCCGGCTCCCGTCGCCGGCCGGCTGTGCAAGACCGGGTGTCACCGTCGTGGACTAAACGTGGACTAAAGGGCGGCGAAAAGGGGTCTTCAGCGGCTTCTGACGGACACTCAGCGAGATGAGCAGGTGGAACGAACCTGCAGGTCAGAGGCTGTTTCGGGTGGAGCGGGTGACGAGAATCGAACTCGCACTGTCAGCTTGGGAAGCTGATGTTCTGCCATTGAACTACACCCGCGAGCCGGGTCCCGGTGGGGACGTCGACGGGGTCGAGCATATCGCGCCGGGTTCGCGAAGGCTCGCTACTGTCGAAGGATGACCGTCGACGCCGCGCCGACCTTCGCCTTCGACAACTCCTTCGTTCGGGACCTCGAAGGGCTGTTCCTACCCTTCAGGCCCCGACCGGTCCGCGAACCGAGCCTGCTGCTGTTCAACGACGCCCTCGCCGCCGAACTCGGCCTGAGCGCGCAGGCGCTGCGCTCGCCGGAGGGCGTCGCGGTGCTCGTCGGCAACGAGGTGCCCGAGGGCGCCGCGTCGATCGCACAGGCCTACGCGGGCCACCAGTTCGGCGGCTACTCCCCGCGACTCGGCGACGGACGGGCGTGGCTGCTCGGCGAGGTCGTCGGCCCGGACGGCACGCGGCGCGACCTGCACCTGAAGGGCTCGGGACGCACGCCGTTCGCCCGGGGCGGCGACGGGCGAGCGGCGATCGGTCCGATGGTGCGCGAGTACCTCGTGTCCGAGGCGATGCACGCGCTCGGCATCCCGACGACGCGTTCGCTCGCCGTCGTGGCCACCGGGGAGGAGATCGCCCGCGACACCGGTCTACTGCCCGGCGCGGTGCTGGTGCGCGTCGCGGCCTCGCACCTGCGGGTCGGCAGCGTCCAGTACGCGCGGGCGCAGGAGGACGAGACGCTGCTGAAGCGTCTGGTGGACTACGCCATCGAGCGGCACCATCCGCAGGCCGCGGCCGCCGACGTTCCGGCGCTCGCTCTGCTGGACGCCGTCGTGACCGCGCAGGCCGAACTCGTCGCGGCGTGGATGTCCGTCGGCTTCGTCCACGGCGTGCTCAACACCGACAACGTCACGCTCTCGGGGGAGTCCATCGACTTCGGCCCGTGCGCCTTCCTCGACGTCTTCGACCCGAACGCGGTGTTCTCCTCCATCGACTCCGGCGGCCGGTACTCCTTCGCCAACCAGGCCCCGGTGACGCTGTGGAACCTCAGTCGGCTCGCCGAGGCACTGCTGCCCCTGCTCGCCCCCGAGGAGGAGGCCGGCGTCGAGGCCGCGAAGCAGGCACTGGACCAGTACGCGCCTCGGTTCGAGGCCGCGTGGATGCGCCGCACCTACGCCAAAATCGGGCTGCCCGCACCGGCCGACACCACCGCGCCGGCCGGCGGGGACGTGATGGCGGACCTGCTGCGCCTGCTGCACCAGAAGGACTTCACCCGGGGCTTCCGCTCCCTGTCCGACGTGCTGCGCGGCGAGGACTCCCGCGCGCACGCCGCGTTCCTGGACCCGCCCGCGCTCGAGGCGTGGCTGGCCCGCTGGCGCAAGGCGCTCGCCGAGGCGGGCGTCGAGGAGGCTGCCGCTGCCCAGGCGATGGACCGCGTGAACCCGGCCTACATTCCGCGCAACCACCTCGTCGAGGAGGCGCTCGCGGCCGCCGCCACCGGGGACCTGGCGCCGACGCACGCGCTGCTCGAGGCGATCACCGACCCGTACACCGCGCGCCCGGGACTGTCCCGCTACGCCGAGGGTCCGCCCGAGGACTTCGGGCGCTACCGCACCTTCTGCGGCACCTGACCTACCTCCACGAGCGGAGGCGTCCGAGCAGCCGTGCCTCCGGGGCCCCGATCCTTCGGACGGCCGGGCCTGGTGCGCCCAAGGTTAGGAGCCGCCACCGCCGCCGGCGACGGAGGCGGGCACGACGTCCTCTTCGCTGGACTCCACGTACGGGTTCTCGGGCAGTTTCTCGCCCTCGACCTCCTGCGGCGTCTCCACGCGAGAGGGGGAATTCGACGACTCGACCTCGGTCGTCGAGGTATCGGCGGCTCCGGATCCGGCGTCCTCGGCCGGGTCGGCGTCGCGCTGGGCCGTCAGCCAGTCGCCCATGCGCTGCGCGCAGGCCATGCCGAGGCGCAGCGCGACCTCCTGGTCGAGGTGCGTCTCGAGGTCGTTGTCCCCGGCCTCCTTGGCGCGCGTCTCGTGCTCGGCGATGAGCGCTGCGAAGCCGGCGGCGTCGGTGCGGCACAGCGTCTCGAGGCTCGCGGTGAGTGCCGCGGGCTGCACGAGCAGCTCCGCGCTGATCGGCACCTGCAGCGCCGCGGTCCGGTACTCCTGGTACCGGACGTCCTTCCAGGCGAACGGGTCGATGGGCGTCTGCACCACCGCAACCTCGGGCGCGGGCGGCGCGGCTGCGTCCTTGGCCGCGCCGCACGCCGACACGCCGCACAGCACCGCCAGTGCGGCGGCCGTCAGCTTCGACGATCCGTACATGTGGATCCCTCCCCGGTGATCGACGGTAGGGGGCCGAGATCGGGTGTGTCAGCGCAATCGGTGCAAGCATGACCCGAAGGGAAACGATTTGGCCGCTCTTGACCGAATGTGGGTCCCCGTCGGTTGGCCAGCTTGCCCGGACGACCGGCACCGCAAACCGCTTGTAGCCGAACTTCAGAGTTCCTTTCGGGCCCGGCGCCGGTACCGTTCGGCTCGCTCGAGGGACTGCTGAAGGTCCGCCTCCATGCTGGCCCTGACCTTCTTGAAGATCGCGCCGCCCATCGAGAAGGCCGGGACGGTCTCCTCGATGCCGCCGCGCATCTTGATCGCGAGCCCCTTGTCGTTCAGCACGAAGCGGTCGATCTCCGACCACTGCACGTGCCGGGCTCTGAACCAGCCGACGACCTCGACGTCGTCGCCGAGCACCAGGCGCATCCGGGCCGCGCGGAAGGAGACCACCATCGACAGCGCGGCACCGCCGAAGCCGATGATCTTGTCCTTGGTCTCGTCGCCCGCGAGGGCTCCGTAGATCAGGACCAGGGCCACCAGGGTCCACGGCACGGAGGTGGCCAGCCGCTGCATCTGCAGCGGGGCGATGGTCTCTCTTCCCTGGGACACGGGACCGATTGTCCCGATGCGCCCACGGGGTCTCGACGCGGGGTCTCAGACGTCTGCTTCGACCTCGGCGAGCCAGGCCTTGCGGACCTTGCGCCAGGACTCGTCGGTGTCGCCGCGACGCCAGTACGGAGAGACCGAAACGTCGGCGCGGGGCAGGGCCCAGTCGGTCAGCAGGTACCTGCGCAGCTCCCGATTCGCGACGGCTTCGCCGTGCACGAACGCGTGCACGCGTCCGGCGGGGCGGGCGAAGGCCTGCAGCGCGTCGATCAGCAGGCCGCCGTCGCCGGGGTTGGCCTCGCGATGCAGCCAGGTCGGGTGCAGGGCGGCCGCGGTCGACAGGTCGAGCTCGTCGGCGGGGCCGTCGACCTCGAGGAAGGCGTACACCGGAGCGCCCGCGGGCACGACGGCGAGCGAGGCGGCGATGGCCGGCAGTGCGCTCTCGTCGCCGACCATGAGGTGCCAGTCCGCCTCCGGGTTGGGGCGGTAGCCGCCGCTCGGGGCGTTGAACTGCAGCAGGTCGCCGGGCTGGGCCCGCAGGGCCCAGGGTCCGGCCTCGCCCGTGTCGCCGTGGACGACGAAGTCCAGGGTCAGCACGCCGGTCCCGGCGTCCCAGGCGCGGACGGTGTAGCGACGCGACGGTGGACGCTGCTCGGCCGGCAGAGACTTCACGAGGTCGACGTCGAAGGGGACGTCGTAGCCGAAGTCCGCCGGCGGGAAGTAGGCGTTGACGTACGCGTCCGTCCACCCGGCCGGATCGAAGCCCGCAAGGCCCTCCCCGTCGAGTTCCACTCGCATCATGCTGCGACTGATCCGCCTGGTCGCGCGCACTCGCCCGTACACCGGTGCCTCCCCGCGCCCGAGAACCTCTCGAGCCCTGACGGCACCCTAGCCGGCGGGAGTGTCAGCCGAGACGGCTCCACAAACCGGGACAAACCGGGCGTGCCAACAACCGTTGCGGATGACGTGTTGCGCTTCGCTCAACAGGCTCGATCGGCTCGCGATCGAGAAAGTCCCTTGCAGGCTCGCAACCAGGTTCTCTCTCGCTTCGCTCGCCTCAATCGCCCGTGCGCAATGGCCGGTTGCCAGTTCAGATGAGGTTGCCGCGCCGCCAGATCAGCGTGGACGGGCCGCCGATGAGGTTCTGCTCCCTGAGGAAGCCCGTGATGCGCTCGGCCATCCAGCGGCGCGACGCCTGGTAGTGCGGGTTCGCGAGGGCGGCGGCGCGGCCGACCTTCGGGTCGATGCCCACGGACCTGTAGACCGCGGGATCGACCATCGAGTCGACGATCAGGTAGCTGATGATCGCGAGCAGGCTGCGGTGCATCTCGAGCTTGACGCGCCCCATCCCCTCCATGAGGCGCACGACCTCCTCGCGCGCGAAGCGCACGTGTCGGGCCTCTTCGATGACGTGGATCCGGTTGACCTGGCGGATCAGGGGCTGGATGCCCGCGTCGTCCATCATCGCCCGCTGCATGCGGTCGGTGGTCTCCTCGGCGACGAGGATCGCCGCCCACATCGACGGCCCGCCCATCGTCGCCTTGGCGATCCGGCTGACCTCGTGGGTCAGCTTGGCCGGGCGGTAGAGGGGGGTGTCCAGCGAGGAGGAGACCTTGGCGAACATGATCGAGTGCCGGGTCTCGTCGCCGAGTTCGGTGAGGGCGTACTGCGCGTGGGCGCTGCGCGGGTCGAGGTCGTAGACGTAGCGCGAAAGCAGCTGCATGAGGATGACCTCGAACCACAGCCCAACGGACATCCCGCTGACGATTTCGTGCTTGGAGAGCTCGATTCGCTGTTCTTCGGAGAGTTCCTCCCACAGCGCGGTGCCGTAGAGCGAGACGTGCTGCAGCGGCATGTACGGCAGGCCGGGCACCGGCGGGGCGGCCCAGTCGATCTCGGTCAGCGGATCGAACGAGTGGCGCGCGGAGGACTCCAGCAGCCGGTTCGCGGTGACTTCGCGCTCCGGAGCGGGCTTGCGCTGCGTGGTGACAGAGGCGGTCATCTGTCTTCTCCTCGTGCTCGGGGACTCGTCTTCTGGCGGCGGGTGGGTCTATCGGCGGGCTTGCATGGACCCACTCGCCTACAGAAGACGGCCTTGGGTGGTACGTGGTGTACCACTCTCTACGTATTGCATGGTACGCCTTGTACCACTCAGGCGCTAGACTCAATCCCGTGGACGCGTCGACCGAATTGAGCGGGCAGGCCGCCCGGTGGGCGGGGCAGCGGGAGAGGCGCCGCGAGGAGTTCGTCGACGCCGCGCTGCGGGTCATCGCCGAACAGGGGCCCGGAGTCTCCGTCGAGGACATCGCCGCCGCCGTGGGGGTCGCCCGCACGCGCCTGTATCGACACTTCGCCGACCGTGCCGACCTCGAGCGCGCGATCAGCGCCCGCGTCGCGCACCTGGTCGTGGCGGACCTCGGTCCCGTCTGGCGGCCCCAAGGCTCCGCGCGGCAGATGATCGCGGGCGCCGTCGGCGCCTACGTGCACTGGCTCGACGCGAATCGGAACCTGCACGACTACCTGCTCGCCAAGGCCCGCCCCGACGACGACCCGAACTCCCTCGACGGGTACCCGGGCGTGCGCAAGGCCGTCGCGGACCACCTGGCGCGGGTCTTCGCGACCTACCTGGACCTGCTGGGAACCCCGCGCGAGGTCGCCGCCGACCTCGCCTACGCCGTCGTCGGCATGGTCGAGTCGGTGACGGGCGCCCGCGACGGGGCCGCGACTGACGGACAGTCAGCCAAGATCGACCGGCTGACGGCCTGGACCTGGGCGATGCTCGCGAGCGTCCTGTCCGAGGCCGGTGTCGAGCTAGACCCGGACCTGGTCCTCCCGAGCTTCTTCAACCTCGCGCCAGAGTCCTAACCACTCCCCGCCGCGTACCCAAACACTCCCGATAGTGCAGTTCAGGTACGCGATCAAGCCCACATGCGTACCTGGACTGCACTATCGGCGAAACGACGGGACGGCTTTGGGTTAGCGGCGTGGGGGGAGGGACTGCTCCAGGTTCGCGGCGATGGTGCCGAGCACCTCTACCGCCGCGGCCACCGCGTCCGGGTCCAGGCCCAGGAGGGACTGCGCCGTCAGGTCGCCCAGCGCGCCCTCGATCCTTGCCACCGCGGCCAGGCCGTGGTCGGTGAGCTCGTACATCGTGCCGTCGGTCGCCACCCAGTCCCGGCGCACGAGGTCGTCGACGACGTCGGTCTGCGTGACGGAGGCCTCCACCCAGAACGCGAGCATCGCCTCGGCCACCTGGGCGCGGTCCAGCGCGCCGCCGCTGAGCGCGTGCAGGACGTGCCAGTGCCGGGCGCGCAGACCGTTGCGAACCAGGACGGCGTCGACGGCCCGCCCGTAGAGGTGGTGAACCTTCTCGGGCAGGCCGTCGAGAGGAGCGGTCAGGCCTTGCGCCCGGTGAGGGCCCAGAAGACCTGCTTGCCCACGGCGGCACGGAGTTCGGCGGCGGTGACCCCGCCGTCGGCGGCACGCGAGCCGGAGGTGGCGGCGATCAGGGCGGCTGCCGCGGCGGCGTTCGCCTTGTCGGCGCCGACCGCGACGAGCGGAGCGGCGACGGCCGTCAGCAGCGCGGTGCGCGCCTTCTTGAACGGCGCGGCGCCCTCGGCGGCTGCGGTGTCCAGCACCCGCAGGACGGCCTCGTTGTCCTTGTAGAAGGCACCGATGCCGTCCACGATCGCCTCGACCGAAGCGACCGCGGCCTTGCCCGTCATCGAGGCGCCCTCGGCGAGGGACTTCAGGCTGCCGGCTTCCTTGACGGCGTCCTGAGCCAGCGCCAGCACGGCGGTCTCGACGTCCGCGAAGTACTGGTAGAAGGTCGCCGGCGAGGTACCCACCTCGCGGACGACGTCGGTTACGCGCACGTCGCGGTAGGACATGGTGCCGAGCAGCTTGCCCAGGGACTCCAGGATGCGCTCCCGGGTCTCCCGAGCACGGCGACCCGCCATGCGCTTGTCGACGGTGCGAAGCTTCACTTTCGGTGCGTCAGTTTTGGCCACGTCGGCATCGTAGCCATTCATCTGACGTTCAGTCACCCCAGTCCGCGGATCCCGTCCTGTCAGCTTTCTGCCGGCTTGGCTCGGGCGCGGACTACGGTCGAGGTCGTGACCGGTGTCGAGGAGGCGTTGGCGGCCGCCGCCGCGGCCGGCCCCTTCTACGTCCTGGAAACGCACATTCCGCCCCCCGGCGGGGGTGGGGGCCCACCCTGGTGGCCGTTCGCCGACCTCGTCGCAACGGACCGACAACTGCTGCGGGCGCGCATTTCCGCGGTCTGCGGCGTTCTCGGCGAGCGCGCGAACGTCCCGCCGGAGCGGATCGACGCCAAGGCCGCCGCCTCCCTGGTCCATCTCGGAATGTCGGCCCGTCTGGTTTCGCCGCCGTTGGCCGCGGCCGTCCTCGGCGGGGTAGCCCTGCACCTCGCCGTCGATCGCCTCCACTGGCGCGACGTCCTCGGTCCGGTTCCGTTGACGCAGCCGAATCTGACGGTGACGCCGATTTCCGACGACGCCGTCGCGATCGCCGAGTCGACCCGCGAGGCGCTCGCGCACGGTCCAGTCGCGGTTCTCACCGAGGCCGTGGCGGCTCTCGGGGTTTCGCGGCGCGTGCTGTGGGGAAACGTCGCTTCGTCGTTCGTCGCCGCCGCGAGCGGACTCGTGCGCTTCGCCCCGGACCGCGCGGGCGTGCTGGCGCGCGTCGTCGATCAGCTCTTTGCCGCGCCGCCGTTGCAGGATCAGGGGACCTTTGCGCCCGCCTTCAAGCGCACCGGCTGCTGCCTCTACTACCGCGTCCCGGGCGGCGGGTACTGCGGCGACTGCGTCCTCGCCTGACAACGCGCGGACGCGGTCGGAGGGATCCGACCGCGCCCGCCGACGAAGGCGACCTAGGAGGCGACCGGCACCCGGGCCGGTGCGCCGCTGCGCTCCCGGAGCGCGCGCTCGGCCAGGGGAGCGAAGACCAGGCCGATCGCCGACCACAGCACCAGGTGCGTGCCGACCGAGACCGCCCGGAACTCCGCGAGCACGTCCGCCGGGAAGCCGGGGAAGACGATGTTCCCGGCGTCGTCCCGCAGGGCGAGCGGGGTTTCCGCCGAGCGTTCGAACCCGGTCTCGGCCACGTTCACCCCGAGGTGCCCCAGCGGCGGCAGCACCAGGAACAGCGCCACGATGCCGACGAGATAGCCGAGGCCGACGACCACCGAGGCGTTCCACGTCCCCAGCCTCGGCTGCAGCGCCTGACCGACGACGGTCGCGGCCACCACGCCGAGCACTGCGATGCCGAGCACGCACAAAAACAGGGTGCCGCGGTCGTGGAGGGTGTCGTCCGTGCTCGCCGCCGGCGGCGAGGTCGGGTACTTGGCGAAGGGAATCGCAAAGACCGTCAGGAAGCCGGCGGCGGTGACCAGCAGCGCCAACGGCTTCGCGCGGACCGCACCGGTGCGGCCGAGGCACAGGGTGTAGGCCACGGCGACCAGCGCGCCCATCGCCAGGCCGAACAGGACCATGCCGACGCCGATGCCGACGCCGCCCTGAATCGTCCGGCTGACGAGCGCCTCGCCCTCTTCGAGCGGGACGCCGTCGAGCTTGGCGAAGGCCGCCTCGCGGCCGCCCTCGTACTCGATCGCCGCGTCGACGATCGGTTCGGCCAGCCACAGCGAGAACAGCCACGCCAGGGCGCCGCCGACCGCCCCTGCGAAGAGTCCTCGCAGGATCAGCGTGCGTTCCATGTGGGCGCCCCTAGTGGCAGGGGAAGCCGAGCAGGTGCCGCGCGTCGTGCACGAACTCGTGCACGTGCGAGTCGGCGCCGAACATCGAGACCATGCCCTGGTCGATGCCGATGAAGTAGTACATGAGGACGGCGAGCACGGCGGTGCCGAGCAGCCAGAGGAATCCGGTCGCGGCGGAGACGACCACGGGGGTGGCGCGCTCCTGCGTCAGCGACGCGGTGGGGTGGATGGTGCTCACTTTGGGCTCCCTTCGGGGATCTCGCGTCCCCTGTTCGGCGGTGCTCCAGACGGGATCCGGCTTCCTGACTTGCCACGACAGTGGCTCACAGTGGCGCGACCGCGACGGATTTGCACCGTCTTCCCCGGTCTCCCGCGCGTCACGACGATAGTGCCTGCGGGCTAGGGGCGTGCAATGGGGAAGACTGGCGGGGAGCAAACGGCGCGCCCAGGGGCGGGGGTGCCGCGACAGGCGGACGAACGCGGCGTGGGGAGCGGTAGGGCGTGGATCAGTACCGGCAGGCGAACCTCCAGAACTGGGAGTCCCGAGTTCTGGTGCAGCTGGCCACCGCGGGCGCGGGCGTCGCGGAGCTCGTCGAGGACCCCAGTGCGCTGTCGGGGGTCGTCGCGCACGACGCCGCGGCCCTCGGCGACCTCACCGGCAAACGCGCGGTGCACCTGCAGTGCCACATCGGCGTCGACGCGCTGTCGCTGGCGCGCCTCGGCGCGGACGTCACCGGCCTGGACTTCTCCCCGACGGCCATCGAGGCCGCTCGCGAGCTGTGCGGCCGGGCGCAGGTGCGGGCCCGGTTCGTCGTCGCCGACGTCTACGAGGCCCCCGTCGCGCTCGACGGCGAAACCTTCGACCTCGTCTACACCGGGGTCGGCGCCCTGTGCTGGCTGCCCGACATCACCGGCTGGGCGCGAGTGGTCGCGGCGCTGCTCGCCCCCGGTGGGAGCCTGTTCGTCCGGGAACTGCACCCGGTGCTGTTCACCCTCGACGACGAGCGCGACGACGGGCTCCTCGTGGTGCGGTACCCCTACTTCAACACCGCCGAGCCGCAGTTCGTGGACTCCCCGACGAGCTACGACAACCGGTCGGTGGAGCTCGCGGCCCCGCAGCGGTACGTCTGGAATCACGGCCTCGGGGAGATCGTCACCGGGCTCGTGGAGGCGGGCATGCGCATCACCGGGCTCGTCGAGCACCACGAGAGCGAGTGGCACGCGCTTCCCTGGATGGTGCCGACGGGCGACGGCCGCTACGGGCTTCCCGCCGGCCGGGAGAAGGTCCCGCTCATGTACACGTTGACGGCCGTCAAAGACCCGCTGTGACCTCAGCCCTCGTGGTGCGGCGGCCGTTCGCGACGAAACTCCTCGTCGCGATCGCGCCCCGCGCCCTCGAGGTCCTCGCCCCACCCGCGGTCTTCGTCGTCTCGGCTGCGTTCGGGCAGCACCGGCTCCGGCCCATTCATTGCACCCATCCTTTCAGGTTGTTCGTCCCTACGCCCGTTCGCGACCGCACGGCCCCCCGAGCGGCGACCCGCACGTCCGGCCCGCGTGTGCCGGCGGTCGCACCCGAGTGCCGGTCGGGGCCCGGTCGTGGGGGATCGGGCGGGCGATGAAGGCCGACCTCGTCCGTCGTGCCCGAGCCCGCGCCCCGGCGGCGGGCCCGGCGCCGGTGCTCGTCGCGCTGGCGCTGCTCGTGCTGGACCCGTTGGCCACCGTGTTCGCGCTGCCCGAGGTCATGTCCGCGCTCGGGGTGATCCCGGAGGACCTGCACCGGGGCGTGCTCGCCCCGGGTCTGTTCGTCGGTGCGGCCGCGGCCGGGGCGTGGTGGTGTGCGAGGCGTTCGTGCCCGACCCGAGGCGCGTTCCTCGCCGCCCTGGCCCTGAACGCGGCTGCGCTGCTGGTGGCGGCCACCGCGAGCAGCCTCGCGCCCTACCTCTGCGCGCGGGTGGTCGGCGGTCTCGCCGCGGGAGTCGCCTTCGCCGTCGCTCCGACCCTGCTGGCCGACGCCGGCGGCGCCGGTCGCGCGGCCCCGACGCTCTGGGCGGCCCTGGCGACCGCGCCGTTCCTGACCCCGTTGATGCTGTCGGCCTGGGACTGGACCGGAACCTACGCCGCGCTGGCCCTCGCCGCGGTCCCGTGCGCGGCCTGGGTGGCGCGGCGGGCCCCCGCGGGCCGGACACAGGCCCGACCCCTGGCGGGCGACCGCAGAAGCCTGGCCACCGGCGCGGCCGCGGCGCTGGCGGGATCGACGTTCGCCACCCTGCTGGTCTACGCGCCGCTGTTCGCCCGGGTCACCCGCGACTCCGGCTCGGTCGACGGGGCGGCCGGGATCGCCTGGCGGGCGGTGCTCCCGTTCGTTCTGGTCGCCTGGGCGGGCGAGCGGCTCGCCCGCCCGGTCTCGGCTCGTACGAGGGCCGTCCTCGGCCTCGTCGGCGCCGTCGTGGCCCTGGTCGTCATGTCCGCCTGGTCGGCCTCGGCGCTGCGCGGCGTCGGCTGCTGGTTCGCGCTGATCGGCGTCGGGGTAGGCCTCGGGGCCGCCGTCCACCCCCTGCGCCGCGTCGGACTGCTGCCGTGGCTGGCCGGGGCCGCGGTCGGGATCTGGGCGGTGACGCTGTCCGGGCAGGCCCGGTTCAACGACCTCCTCGGCCGGATCCTGCCGCCGGAGGACCTCTGCCCGGCCGCCCCCGGCCAGTGCGCGCCCTACGAACTCCAGGTCCGCCTGGCCGTGCTGGAGCAGTTCCAGGCGGTGTTCCTGAACGGGGCCCTGTGCGCGGCGTTGGCCGCGGTGCTCGTCGCGTTCGTGGCCGCCCCACGGGAGCGTCACGCGTGAGAGACCTTCTCGAGGACCTGCGCGCGGCGGTCCCCGGCGGCGTGGAGGCGGACCGGCGGCGGCGGGCCGAGTACTCCTCCGACGCCTCCAACTACCGGCACGTCCCGCGGGCGGTCGTCTTCCCCGCGAACGCCGACGACGTCGCCGCCGCGGTCGCCGTCGCGGCCGCGCACGGCGTCCCGGTCACTATGCGCGGGGGCGGCACCAGCGTCGGCGGTTCCTCCATCGGTCCCGGGGTCGTGCTCGACTGCTCGCGCCGGTTCAACCGCCTGCTCGACCTCGACCCGCACGCGCGACTCGCCCGCGTCGAACCCGGTCTGGTACTCGGCCGCCTCCGCGAGGCGGCCGCCGCCCACGGCCTGACGTTCGGTCCGGACCCGTCCACCCATTCCCGGTGCACGCTCGGCGGCATGATCGGCAACAACGCGTGCGGGTCGCACTCCCTGGCCTGGGGGCGCACCGTGGACGCCGTCGAGTCGCTCGACGTGCTCCTGGCCGACGGCTCCCGCCTCGCCCTGAACGGCCGCCCGCCCGCGAACGAACGCCTTCGCGTCGCCCTGGACGAACTGATGGTCCGTCACGACGAGGCGATTCGCACCGGGCTCGGCCGCTTCGGCCGGCAGGCCTCCGGCTACGGCCTGGAACACCTGCTGCCCGAGCGCGGCCCGCACTGGGGCCGGGCCCTGGTGGGCGCCGAGGGAACCTGCGCCGTCGTGCTCGGGGCCACCGTCCGCCTCGTCGCCCCGCCCGCGGCTCGGTCCCTGCTCGTGCTCGGCTGCCCCGACCTCGCCGACGCCGCCGACGCCGTCCCGGCCATCCGTGCGCTGCGTCCGCTCACCTGCGAGGGCATCGACACCCACCTGCTGCCGCCCGGGGCGGACCGCGGCGGTCTGCCCCGCGGCGAGGGCTGGCTGCTGGTGGAGTTCGGCGGGGCCGGCCAAGCCGAGGCCGACGCGGCGGCACGGGCGGCGGCCGCGGCCCTGCGCGGGGAGTTTCCCGACTCCGCCGTCGTCCACGACCCGGCCGAGCGGGCCGCGATCTGGCGCATCCGCGAGGACGGCGCCGGTCTGGCCACCCGCACCTCGCGTCCGGACGGCGGCACCACCGCCGCGTGGCCCGGCTGGGAGGACGCGGCAGTCCCGGTGGAACGCCTCGGCTCCTACGTCCGCGGCTTCCGCGAACTGATGAACCGTCACGGGCGGCGCGGCGTCCTCTACGGGCACTTCGGCGACGGGTGCCTGCACGTTCGCATCGACTTCGACCTCGCCTCGAAGGCGGGCGTCGCCGCCTACCGGTCCTTCGTCGAGGAGGGCGCCGACCTCGTCGCGGCCCACGGCGGATCCTGCTCGGGCGAGCACGGCGACGGCCAGGCCCGCTCCGAACTTCTCGCTCGCACCCACCCCCCACAGCTGCTGACCGCGTTCGCCGAGTTCCAGCGCGCCTTCGACCCCGGGCGAGTGCTCAACCCCGGTCTGCTCGTGCAGCCTCGCGCGCTCGACGCGGACCTGCGCCTGGACCGGCCGCGGCGCAGCCTGCCGGTCCTGTTCTCCTACCCGGGCGATGCGGGCGACTTCGACGGTGCCGTGCACCGCTGCGTCGGCGTCGGCCGATGTCGCTCCGCCGCGGGCGGGGTCATGTGCCCGAGCTTTCGGGCGACCGGCGACGAGAAGGACTCCACCCGCGGCCGCGCGCGCGTGCTGCAGGAGATGGTTCGCGGCGAGCTGATCGAGGACGGCTGGCGCTCGACCGAGGTCCGCGACGCGCTGGACCTGTGCCTGTCCTGCAAGGGCTGCAAGCGCGACTGCCCCGTCGGAGTGGACCTGGCCACCTACAAGGCCGAGTTCCTCCACCACCACTACCGTGGCCGGCTGCGGCCCGTCGGCCACTACTCCCTCGGCTGGCTGCCGGTCTGGGCTCGTCTCGCGGCCCAGGCGCCCGCCGCCGCCAACGCCCTCGCGAAGCGGCCCACCGTGCGCCGGGCCGGGGGAGTCGCGCTGGAGCGAACTCTGCCGCTGTTCTCGGCCGGACCCGACCTGCCCGCCGTAGCCGGGCCGGTCGACGGGCCGCGGGTGGCGCTGTGGATCGACACCTTCACCGCCGCGTTCGCCCCGCACCTCGCGCGGGCCGGCCTCGAGGTCCTCGCGGCCGCGGGCCTGCGCGCGCAGGTCGTGGCGGGCCGGCCGTGCTGTGGCATGACGTGGATCCACTCCGGTCAGCTCGGCATCGCCCGCCGCGTGCTGCGCCGCACCGTCGCCGCGCTGGCGCCGCTCGCCGCCGCGGGCGTGCCCGTCGTCGGTCTCGAACCGAGTTGCACCGCCGCCCTGCGCTCGGACCTGCCGGCACTGCTGGACGGGGCGCAGGCCAAAGCCGTCGGCGCCGCCGTGCTGTCCGTCGCCGAGGCGCTGGCGCGGTACGCGCCCGACTGGCGCCCCGCCGCCCCACCCGCCGGGCCGGTCCTCGCGCAGGTGCACTGTCACCAGCACGCCGAGGGCGGCTACTCCGCGGACGCCGCGCTGCTGCGCACCTACGGCGTGGACCTACGGGTCCTGGACACCGGCTGCTGCGGGCTCGCCGGCGCCTTCGGGTTCGAACGCGACCACTACGACCTGTCGGTCCGGATCGGCCGCGCCGGGCTCGTTCCCGCGCTCGCGGCCTCCCCGGACGCCGTCGTCCTCGCGGACGGTTTCAGCTGCCGCACCCAGGTCGACCACCTCACCGGCCGACAGGCCAGACATCTCGTCGAACTCCTGGCGCCGCAAACACCCCGTAGCGCCTAGCGTCCGGAACGCTCCGCAGGGTCGGACGCTGTGGAGTTCAACCGCGCGGCCAGGCCCTCCGCGGCCTTCTTCCCGGCCCGGGTCAGGGCGAGGTCGGCGATGGGGTCGGCGAGTTTGCGGACTCCCTTGAGGTTGATCGCCGCCTGGTACTCGACCCGCACGCTGTCGACGTCCGCGACGACACGGATGGTGTCCAGGGAGATGAACGCGTCGGTCTCGGCGCGCAGGACCACCCGTTCGTCGTCGCTGACCTCGAGCGTTTCGTAGGCGAGGGTCGACTCGTGCCCGGCCAGGGAGAAGGTCACGTCGTAGCGGGCGCTCGGCGTCCCGGCCTCGCCCGCGGTCAGCACCGACGCGGTCACGCTCGGATCCCACTCCGCGAGGTTGCGAAAGTCGGCCATGTAGGCGAAGGTCTGCCGCCGATCGCGGCCGGACGGAACGGTCGTTTCGAAAGTTGCCATGCCCGGGGGCTACCCGGGTACGCGGGGCGTCAGTCGACCCAGCGCACCTGCACCTGCGGAAGTTCGACGAGCCCGCTGCGGATCGCCGCCCGGGCAACCGGCGAGGGTCGCCGGCACACCAGGCGCAGCCCGGCGCCGGCGTAGCGGCGCAGCAGCATGACCGCCGCGGCGTCGAGGCGGGTGACCCTGGACAGGTCGACCTGCAGCGCCTCGCCCGCCTCCACGGCGGCGCGTCGCGCGCCGGTCAGGGCTTCGCCGAGGCGACCGAGCGCCTCCCGGTCCACGGCTCCGGTCAGCACCACGCTGTGGCCGACGACGAAGATGCCGCGTCGCTCCGGACGGGCGGTTTCGGGAAAGGTGGGAGTCAGGAGCACGATCGCCTCCGGCGGTACGGGACAGGCCCCGCGGATCCGTGTGTTCGAACGCGCGCGGGCAGGGAATGCCCGCTGCGGGAATGTGCGAAACCTCGCATTCGGCGCGTCTGTCTCGACGGGGGTGCGCGCCACGGCGTGGCGGACCTGATGGACTGCGCCCATGAGTCCTAAGAGCAAGGGGCGTCCTCCGGGGCGGGGCAAGCCGAAGAAGCGCGGCGGAGTCGGCGGCGGGTCGATGGCGGAGGCCGATCGGATCATCCGCGAGGCCGGCGGCCTCATGGAGGAAACGCTGCGCCTGGTCGCCGAGGAGACGGCGAGTGCCTGGCTCGGCGCGTACTGGGTGTCCCGCGAACCGGCGGAGGCCCCCGAGGACGAACTCGTCCGCGACGTGATCGCGCGCGCCCGCACCAAGCGGTCCGAGGAGGCGCTGTGCGCGCTCCAGGCACTGCGCCTGGTCGCGCCCGAACGCACTCGGGCGTCGTTGGACGAGGCCATCGCCGACCTCGCGGGCCTCGAGCCCGCCGCGTTCACCGTCGTGCCGCACCCCGGCCCGCCCACGGGCGCCTGGGCGGCGGAGGACCCGTGGGGCTCCCGACAGGTGATCTTCCTCGAGTACGGCGGGTACTCCCCGCACGTCCTGCTGGCCGACGCCACCCACCTCGGCGGCGGGTCGGACGTCGAAGCCCTTGCGCTGGTGGCCGCCGGCCTGGCCGAACGCTGGGACGAACTCATGGCCGAGGAGGAGTTCCCGCTGCCGCTGGCCCCCATCCCGGTCGAGCAGGCGCTCGGACAGCTCTCGGCGCTGCTCGCGATCTCCGACGAGGCACCCGACCGCGCCGAAGCCGCCGACTACTCCCCCCTGCGGGCCTTCGCCCACAGCCGCTGCATCGGCGTGGAACCGATCCCGTGGGAGGCCCCGACCCTGCCGGACCACCGCATCGCCGAGCTCGTCGACGAGTTCAAGGCCGCGGGCGGGCCGATGGAGGATGTCGCCGAGGCGATCGTCGGTCTGCTCGTGGAATACGGCGAGGAGAACCTGCGGCACGGCCCGCTGGCCTGGACCCCCGACGACGTGGGAATTTTCCTGCTCGACTGGCTGCCCGACGAGGTCGAGGTCGACCCGCCCGCGCAGCCCGTCGCGCTGGCGACGACCAAGGCCTGGGTGGCCTTTGCGCTGGGCAAACGCGGTCTGGACAAGCAGTGGATCGACGTGGCCACCGCGGTGCCGGACGAGGTGGCCGGGGAGTTCGCGCAGGCCTGCGCCGAATGACCTAGGGGCATGGACCTCGCCTTGTCTGGGCAGTGCCTGATAGCGCGGGCGCCTCCGTCCGCGGCCGATCCAAGCGTGGAGCGGCCTCCGGCGAGAGACGAGGGACGTGGCCTTCGGGTGATCGAAAGGGACGGTCCAGTCGGTGCATCGGGTGGCGTTGCAGGTGCCCGGGTCGAAGCGCTTTTCGAGCTGAGCCTGGCCCTGGCGACCACCGACTCCGCCGAGCAGATCGCCGCTCGGGTACTCGACACGATCCTGGCCGAACTCGACTGCTCCGACGCGTGGGCGGTGGAGATCGACCCGGACGCCGACCGGTTCCTCGCGCTCGACGGCGTCGGACGCGGGATCCGCGTACTGGCGATCCTGCGCACTCGCACCGCCCCGCCGAGTTGGGCGCTGCTGCGTGCCGCCGCTTCGCCGGCCGTGGCCTGGCTGGAGAACGCCGAGCACATCCGTCGGCGCCTCGCGGCCGTCGCGGACGAGTTTCCCGGCGTCGGTTCGCTGGTGTTGGTTCCGCTGCGTCCCGCGGGCGAAGTGGCCCCGGTGGGCGTCGTCGGGCTGAGCTTCGACTGCGAACGTCCCGCGGCCGCCGACGACGTCGCCTTCCTCGACGCCGTCGGGGAACTCGCCGGGCAGGCTCTGCATCGCGCCCAGCTGCGCCGGCTCGAGGCCGCGGCCCGGCGAACGGTCGCGGCCGCGGCCGACCGCGCGGAGCGCGTCGGTGCGCTCGCCGCCGCGCTCGTGTCGGCCCAGACGGTCGAGGAGGTCGGCGAGGTCCTCGCGCTGCACGTCCAGCGCGCAGTGAACGGCCAGACCTTCTCGCTGCGGGAGGTGGACCGGGCGGCCAACCTCGCGCGGCGGATCCGGGTCGCGGGCACGCCCCCCGACTACCGGGACCGGTTCACCGACGTTCGGCTCGACATTCCCTCGGCGATGGCCGAGGTGGCGACGACGAACAAGGCGGTGTTCGTGTCCTCCGCCGAGGAGAACCGTCGCCGCTTCGGCCGCGAGGGCAGCGAGCAGCTCGACGCGGCTCGCATCGAGGCCCTGGTGCGGCTGCCGCTGCTCGTGGAGGGCGAGCTGCTCGCGATCCTGTCCATCGGCTACTGGGAACAGACCGAGTTCTCCGACGCGGAGCGGCTGTTCCTGACCACCGTTGCCGACCTCGCCGCGCAGGCCCTCGGCCGTGCCATGCGCAGCGAACGCCTGCGCGTGGAGGCCCGCCGTCACCGGCTGCTCTCCGGTGCGCAGGCGGCGATCAACCGTCGCCTCGATCCGGCCGACCAGTTGCAGGCCCTCGCCCGGGTCGTGGTTCCGGAGCTCGCCGACTTCTCCTCGGTGGCGGTGCTCGCCCGTCCTGCCCGTCCGGGCGTGGCCCCGCCCGTGCCGCTGTTGACCGATCGGGTGGCCTGCGAAACCGTCGCGGGCGTCGAGCCTGCGCCCCTGGTCCGCGGCACCGGGTGGCTGCCGGGCGACCCGATGTGGGACACCGTCGCCCGCGGCGGCCCGCCGACGCGGCTGTGGCGAACACCCGACGTCCCCGAGTGGGCGGTCCGGGCGGGCGCCGACGCCCCGTTCCGCACCGGCCTGAACCACCTCGTGCTCGCACCGGTCCTGGTGGACGGGATGGTGGCCGCCGTCGTCACCTTCGGCATGTGCAACAACCGGACGGTCTGGACCGAGGAGGACCTGGAGATCATCGCCGAACTCGCCGAGTACGCCGCTGTCGCGCTCGAGCACGGCCTGAGCTACCAGCACACCCGCGAGACGGCGTTGGTGCTCCAGCACAGTCTGCTGTCGAGCCCGCCGCAGATCCGCGGGCTCGAGTTCGCGGCCCGGTACCGTCCGGCGGGTCGCGACGAGGTCGGCGGCGACTGGTACGACGCGTTCGAACTCGATCCGGACCACGTGGCGATCGCGGTCGGCGACGTTCTCGGCCACGACATCACCGCGGCTGCGGCGATGGGCCAGCTGCGGGCGGTGCTGCGCACGCTGGCGATGGACCGCGGGCTGGATCCGGCGCGGGTGCTCGAGCGGCTGGCCGAGGCGAACCGGCTGCTCTCCATCACCTCCTTCGCCACCGCCATGTTCGGACGTCTCCTCCGGCTCGAGGAGGGCTGGGGCCTGTCCTGGTCCAGCGCCGGGCACCTTCCGCCGCTGCTGGTCGAACCCGGCAGGCCCGCGCGGACGCTGACCGAGGCCGACGGCGGGGCGGCGCTGGTGCAGGGTGGGACCCCCGCCTGCCGGCTCGGCCGGATTCGGCTGGAGCCCGGCTCGACGCTGGTGCTGTACACCGACGGTCTGGTCGAGCGCCGCGGCCCGGACCTGGACGCGACCATCGCCGAACTCGGCGCTCGGGTCGCCGCGCTGGCCGCGGAACCGGTCGAGGCGGTCTGCGACGCGCTGCTGCACGACGCCCCGGACCGGGACGACGTTGCCCTGCTGGTCGTCCGGACGGTCGACCACGGCGGTCGGCGTCGACCCGGTCGCTGACGCATCGTCAGCTCGCGGGTCGGGGTGCCCTCCGGCCGCCCTCGGCCGTTAGGTTGGGCCCGTGCCCACGTGGAGCGTCGCCGACCTGTCCGACCAGTCGGGCAGGACGGTCGTGGTGACCGGTGCGAGCAGCGGCATCGGCAGAACTGCGGCCGCCGCGCTGGCCCGCAAGGGCGCCCGGGTGGTCCTCGCGGTCCGCAACCCGGACAAGGGCCTGGCCGCGGCCCGCGAGATGAGCGGAGACGTCGAGGTCCGTCGGCTCGAGCTCGGCGACCTGTCCTCGGTTCGCGCCTTCGCGCAGGCGTGGACCGAACCGATCGACGTGCTCGTCAACAACGCCGGGCTGATGATGGTGCCCAAGGGCAGGACCGCCGACGGGTTCGAGACGCACCTGGGCGTGAACCACCTCGGGCACTTCGCGCTGACCAACCTGCTGCTCCCGTACGTGCGGGACCGCGTCGTGACGGTGTCCTCGCTCGCGCACCGCAGCGGGCGGATCCATCTCGACGACCTGAACTACGCCCGTCGCCGCTACGGCCGCGTCGGCGCCTACTGCCAGTCCAAGCTCGCCAACCTGCTGTTCACCCACGAACTGCACCGCCGGCTGCGCGCCGCGGGCTCGCCGGTCCGAGCGTTGGCCGCGCACCCCGGCGTCGCCAAGACCGACCTCGCGACCCACACCCAGCATCGGCTCCTGCATCCGCTGTTCGTGGGGATGTCCGCGCTGCCCGGCGGCTTCTCCCAGGACCCGGTCTCGGGGGGCTGGCCCACGCTCTACGCGGCGACCGCGGACCTGCCGTCGAACACCTACACCGGCCCGGCGGGGTTCGGGGAGTGGCGCGGGCCGGCGACGGTGGTCACCGCGATGCGCAAGGCCCACGACGACCGGGTCGCGAGGGCCCTCTGGGAACTGTCCGAGTCACTGACCGCGACCGCCTTCCCCCGGTTGGTGTCGGGGGCATGACACGAGTCGGGCTGCGCCGCGGCCAGGGATCCAGCGAGGACCTCGGCGAATACCTCGCGCTCGATCCCGACGTCGAGGCCTGGCGGGTGGAGACCGCCCAGCAGGCGTGGGCCGAGTTGATCGGCGCCGACGCGCTGGCGCGGGCCCGTGCGGTGCGTCGCCCCTCCGGGGAACTGGTGCTGCCGGATCGGCGCCTGGTCCGCGCGGCCGTGCGGCTGACCGACCCGGAGCAGGGCCCGCCGGATGACCTCGCGTCCGCGATCGCGGACGCCGGCCCCACCCTGGGGGCCTATCTGCTGCTGCTGTCGGCCACCGGTCGCCGGTCCGCGACCGTGCTGGCGCTGGCCGAACACGCGAGCCCGCACCGGCGGGAGCCGTCCTGGCTGCACCGGCACCTCGGCATGCTCGACGCCTCGCCCGGACCGGCCGCGTACACCGACGACGACGGAGCCCCGCTGCGGCTGCGGCAGTTGAACGAGGGCACCAACCACGCCACGGTCGTGGTCTCGATGCGGGTGCGACTCGACCCGGCCTACGCGCTCTGGCTGACGACCGGGGCGCATCTCGAGCACGACCGCGAACCCGACTGGCTCCCGTTCGAGCAGCGCTTCCGAAGCGAGCAGCAGGCCGTCGCCGCCCGGATCGCGCGCGGCGGCTCCGGGCTGTTCGGCCGGCTGCGCGGGTCCTCGACCGCGGCGCTTGCCCAGTTCGTGAACCGGTTCACGCGCCTGACCGGCGCGGGGTTCGCCTGGATCGACTTCGCCGCCCTCGCGCCGCAACGCCGCCCCGAGGCCCTCGCCGTCATCGCCGCCGGGGTCCGTGCCGGGGTGCCCGTACCGCTCGCGGTGGCCACCGACGGCGACCGCCACCTCGTTCTGGTCCTCGCCGCAGCGGGGGAGAGCCTGCTGGCCTTCGACCCCGCGGCGGGTGCGGTCGTGGCGCTCGGGGCGGCAACCGACCGCCTCGACGGAGCGCTGCTTCCCCAGTTGCTCGAAGGCTAGGCCGCGGGGGTGGTGGGCGCCGGGGTCTTGGGGGCGCGGCGCGCACGGCGGATCTCGAAGAGCACCGGCAGCAGGGACAGCAGCACGACGGCCCCGATGACCGGGAGCAGGTATTTGTCGATGTTGTCGATCCGCGTGCCGACGAAGTATCCGACGAGGGTGACCGGAATCGTCCAGATCACGCCGGAGACGATGTTCCAGAACGTGAACGTGCGCAGCGGGATCTGCAGCGTGCCGGCCAGCGGGTTGACCACCGTGCGGACGATCGGGATGAAGCGCCCGAGGATCATGGCCTTGGGGAACCCGAACCTGTCCAGGTGCCCGGCCGCGCGGTGTCCCGCCTCGGTCAGCTTCGGCCGCTTGGCGTCGTTGAGCAGCACCGGCCCGGCGCGGCGGCCGATCAGGTACCCGACCTGGGCGCCGATGATCGCGCCGCTGCACGAGGCGATCAGCCCGAGGAACAGGGGAATGTGCAGCCCGTCCTTGGTGGTGGACCCCAGCACGCCGGCGGTGAACAGCAGGGAGTCCCCGGGCAGGAAGAACCCGACGAGCAGGCCCGTTTCGGTGAACATGACCAAAAACAGGGCGATGAACCCGAAGGTCTCCAGCCACCACTCCGGGTGCAGCAATTCCACGTGTCCAGCCTAAGTGTCAGGGCCGCCCCCGGGGCCGACGCCGCGAATGTTGGTCGATCTTGTGATGAACGAGCGACCCGTTGGGTGCGTTCCTAGCCTTCCCGCATTGGCCCGTTCGCTCACCTCGCGGGCACCGGTACGGGTTGAATGTGGCGAAGCGTCGTCACCGAGACGGGGGAGCGAGGCTCGATGCGGGGGATCGTCGCGCTGTCGTTGACCGTCGCCCTGCTCGGCGCGGCGACGGCTCCCGCCGCCGCCGCGACCGCCCCGGTCGTTGCCCGAGTGCACCTCGGCATGGGCGAAGTCCAGGCGGCGGACGCACTGTTCGGCGCCCCGTCGATCTCCGCCGACGGCTCCAGGGTCGCCTTCGCCTCCGCCGCGGACAACCTCGTTCCGGACGACGGCAACGGCGAGATCGACGTGTTCGTGCGCGATCGCGTCGCGCGCACCACGGTGCGGGTCAGCGTCTCCAGCCTCGGGATCGAGGGCCTCGGCGCGAGCATCTCCCCGGTGCTGTCCGCCGACGGCCGCTGGGTGGCCTTCACCTCCTACGCCCCCAATCTCGTCGTCGGGGACCTCAATGGGGTGACCGGAGCCGGTTCCGACGTGTTCCTGCACGACGTGGCGACCCGGACGACCGTGCGGGTGAGTTTCTCGGTGGTGGACGGGGAAAGCGATTTTGCGTCGATCTCGGCCGACGGACGCTACGTCGCGTTCGACTCCACCGCCCCGAACCTGGTGCTCGGCGACACCAACGGGGTGGGCGACGTGTTCGTGTTCGACCGCACCGACTCCTCCGTGCGTCGAGTCAGCGTCGCCGCCGACGGCGCGCAGGCCGATGCGGGCAGCGGCCTGGCGGCGATCTCCGCCGACGGCTCCCGCGTCGCGTTCGTCTCCAAGGCCGCCAACCTCGTCCCCGAGGACGACAACGGCTACGCCGACGCGTTCGTCGTCGACCTCCCCGGCGGCGAGGTGCGGCGGGCCAACCTCGCCTCCGACGGCAGGCAGGCCCAGGGCGACGCCGAGGGCGTCGCGCTGTCCGGCGACGGCAACACCGCGGCCGTGGTGACCGCCTGGCCGCTGACGCCGCAGGACGAGGACTTCTCCTTCGACGTCTACGCGGTAGACCTGACCGCGACCTCCCCGCCGGGCCGTCGGATCCGTCTGGTCAGTTCGGGCGCCGCCGGGTCGGGCCTCGTGCAGCCTCGCGCCGCGTACGGGCCCGCCCTGTCCCACGACGGCCGGTGGATCGCCTACTCCTCCGGCGAGGCCGACCCGACGCCCGGCGGCCCGCCGCCGGGATCGCAGGTCTACCTGCGGGACCTGCGCGACGACACGCTCCGACTCGTCTCCACGCCGCCCACCGGACGGTCCGACGACACCGCTCACGCGGCCGCGATCAGCGCCGACGGGCGGCACGTCGCGTTCGCCTCCACCGCGCAGAACCTCGTGCCGTTCGACAACAACCACGCCTCGGACGCGTTCGTGCTCGACCTCGGCGAGCGCCGCTACCCCGCCGGCGGCCCGACGCGCATGCCGCGCGACGTGTTCGCGCCGGACACGGCGATCGTCGCCGGCCCTCCGACGCAGCCCGCTCCCGGGCCCGCGAGGTTCGAGTTCGCCGCGAACGAGGCTCCGGTCACCTTCGAGTGCCGCCTGGACGCGGACCCGGAAACCGTCGGCGAGGACGAGGGCTGGTCCACCTGTCCCGCCGCCTACGAGGTGACGGCCACGCCGGGCGAGCACCTGCTCGAGGTCCGCGCCGCGGACGTCGCCGGCAACGTCGACGAGTCCCCGGCGCAGCGGGTCTTCACCCTGTCCTAGAGCCATAGAGGTGAGGTTCGTCAGGTTTCCCGCAGCCGGATCGGAGGTAGTCTCGCGGCGGGGGAAGTGATCTTGGGATCGGAGACTTCCATGCGCAGGACCGCCCCGTACCTCGCCGCCGCCGCTCTGCTCGGTTCGCTGTGGGTGGGCGTAGGCCCGGCTGCGGCGTCGAGTGCGCTGCCCGCCTCCTCCGCCGTCGCCGCGTCCGCCCAGCACTGGGACGACGACGACCACGACGACGACTACGGCCACCGCGGCCACCGCGGTCGCTACGGCAACGACGGCTACTACTACGGCGACCCCGACGAGGACCTCGAGGACTACCCGTACTGCGACCGTCGCGGCAACGGGTACGGCTGCCCCGAGTACGGCTACCCGCCCGGCCGCTGACCCCGGTCAACGTCCCGACACCCGCCCCCCGTCCGCCGGGGGCGGGTGTTCGGCGTTCCGGCGCGAAGCTTCACCGACCTCGCCGTCGGCCGACACGAACTCGTCACATGGGAGTGGGAGTGTCTGACGGTCCTGGCGGGGCAACGCTGCCATGGTTGCCCCGAGGCTTCCGCTGTTCGTTGAAGGAGAACGAATGACCGACGCCATGCGCCACCCCGGGTTCACCGACGAGGAGGCCGTGATCGCGATGCGCGCCGACGCGACCGCTGCGGTGCCCTACCGGCCCGAGCAGATCTTCTCCGACTACGGAGCCTAGGGCCGACTAGCGCGGTTGGATCTCGCCCATCGGCGCCCATCCGGCGATCGACGGGGAGTCGACGAACACGACCTCCGGCTGCGCCGAGACCAGGTCCGGCGCGACGGCGATCAGATGCGCGGTGTGCGGCATTCCCATGTGCGCGCCGCCCGCCTCCATGTCCCGGAAGCACTCGATCGCGTAGAAGACGTTCGGGTCCTCGAGTCCCCGCGCCCACTCGAAGTAGACGTTGCCCTCCTCGGCGCAGACGTCCTTGCGGTACTGCTCGGCCAGCGCGATCCACTCCTCGATGCGCTCGGGCTTCACGGGGAACTTCACGTTGATGAGGATCATCCGGGCAGACTACTTACCAGGTGTCGGTGTGCACGATCTCCTCCAGCGGCCGCCGGTAGGCCCGCTTGAACTCGGTGCCGATCGTGTGGCCGGTGGCGATCGCGCAGACCTGGATGTAGCCCGGCGGCAGGCCGATGAGCTCGTCGGCCTCCGGGCCCACCATCTGGTGCAGGTTCATCCAGCACGTGCCCAGCCCGCGCGAGCGCGCGGCGAGCATGAAGCTCCACGCGGCCGGGACCACCGAGCCCATCAGAACGCCCGCGTAGAGGGGCAGCGGCGCGCCCTCCAGGGAGCCCTCGACGCAGCAGAAAACCCACGCGGGCACGTCGTCCAGACGCTCCATCATGGGCTCGAGCGACTTCAGGATGCGCAGCCGAGCGGCCTCGCGCTGCGCGTCGTCGGGGTAGTGGAGGTGGAACAGGCCGTTCGGCACGGTCTTGTAGATCTCGGTGCCGCGACGGACGAGGTCGGCCATCGCCTTGCGGCGCTCCGGGTCGGTCATGACGACGAAGTGGAACGGCTGGGTGTCGGAGGCCGACGGCGCCTGCTGCGCCAGTTCGAGGCACTCGCGGATCAGCGCCGGGTCGACCGGCCGGTCGTAGTCCAGACGCCGGCGCACGGCCCGGGTGGTGGTGAGTACCTCGTCGATGGACAGCGGCAGAACGGACGACATCGCAACCTCCGTGATCGGGCTCGATCGCGAGGCTATCGAGTCCGTAACACCGCGCTGCGACAATCCCCGGGTGCTCGAATTCCACGCGGCCGAGATCGGCGTCGAAGCCGCCCGCCGGCTCGCGGCCGTCCCCGGCGTCGAACTCGGGAGGGGGCTGCGGCCGGAGGAGTTCGACGCGATCGAAGCGCGGTGGGGGTTCCGCTTCGCCGCCGACCACCGCGCGTTCCTCGGCGGCGGCCTGCCGATCGGCCAGGGGTGGCCGGACTGGCGCTCGCCGGACCCGCTCGTGATGCGCAACCTGCTGAACTGGCCGCTGGACGGGCTCCTCTTCGACGTCGAACACCACGGGTACTGGCACCCGGAGTGGGCGCCGCGCCCGGACGCCCTCGCCGACGCGCTGTCCGTCGCCTACGGGGCCCTGCGTCGCTGGCCGGTCCTGGTGCCAGTGCACGGCACCTACTACCTGCCCGCCGGTCCGGACCACTCCGGCCACCCGGTGCTCGACGTCTTCCGCAGCAGGGTTGTCCCGCTCGGCGCCGACCTCGCCGACTGGGTCGACCAGTGCTACGGCCTGAACGTCTCCGGTCGGGACCCCAAGCCCACCGTCGACTACTGGACCGCCCTGTCCTAGTCCGGGAAGTCGGAGCCGGCGAGCAGGTCGGCGAGGGCCAGGCGGTACCAGGTGCCGTCGGAGTCGAACGCGTGCAGGTCGGCGCCGCGGCAGGTCCACCGCATGCGGCTGGCGTCCAGGCCGTTCGGCAGCACGATGCGGCACCCCGGGGCCCCGCTCTCGACGCCACCGGCGAGCCGGAACGGGGTGGCGACGTCGTACATCGCCGGATGCCAACTCCCCGCCACCGCCCCGACGGCCCCGCCGAGCAGCAGCCGAGTGGGCGTGGCGACCGGCGCGGGTCCCCACACCGTCGCGGACTCGCCGTCGCCGGCCATCAGCACGCAGTTCGCGTCGTCGGAAAGTGTTGCCCAGCAGGCATTTTCGCCGACGACGTTGAGGGTGTAGCAGTCCAGGACGCGCGGCAGGCCGGGGCTGCGCCGGCTCTCCCAACGAGGTTCGAGCGAGCCGTCGAAGCGAACGACGCCGGTGAACCTGCTCCCGGCCGACTCGTCCCAGTACCCCGCCCAGATCTGGCCGGACGGGGTGGCGAGCACCTCGCCGATCGCGCGACCCCACCGAGCGGTGCGCCGGACGGCCCCGTCGGCGCCGACGACGAGCGTCGTCGTGCCCCTGGGCGGGGTCTCGGCGGACACCAGCAGGACCTCGCCGTCCGGCAGCGGCTGGACGTGACGAATCGTCAGATCGGTGTCGAATTCGACCGCGGCGACGACGTTGCCGCTGGGTCCGTGCGTGGTCGCCTGCAGCCGATCGGGCCGCAGCCGGCTCTGCCACACGGCGATCGCCTCGCCGGCCGGACCGACGGAGGCCTTCAGGGGTTTGACCCCGTAGGCGGTCCGATCGGCCGGGGTGAGGAATCCCCGGCGCCGCAGCGGCACGGTCGGGAGCCGCAGCATCTCGATCCGCAGCTCGCGGGCCTCCCGCTCTCGTTCCACGGCGCCCATTGTGGGCGTTGGCTATCCTGGCCGGAGAAGGCGCAGCGCCTTTCCGGACGAGGGAGCCGTACCCGGCACGCGACAAGACGGCCAGCGTGGAGCTTCCATGTCCTGGATCGTGCTGCTGTTCTCGGGCGTTCTCGAGGCCGTCTGGGCGGTGGCTCTGGGCAAATCCGCCGGCTTCACCCGCCCGACGCCGACGGTCCTCTTCGCCGCGGCCCTGGTCGCGAGCATGGCCGGGCTCGCCTACGCGATGCGCGACCTGCCCGTCGGCACCGCCTACGCGGTGTGGGTGGGTGTCGGTGCCTCGCTCACCGTCGCCTACGGCATGGTCGCCGGGACCGAGGCCGTCGGCGCGGTGAAGGTCGCGCTGCTGGTCGGCCTCGTGGGCTGCGTCGTCGGGCTCAAGCTGGCCCACTAGCCTCGCCGTTTCACGATCGTCGGCGTGCCGGCGGGTCTTGAAGCGCGAAAGTGCCTGTCCGGTCGGGGATTCTGGTGATTGCGACGTCATCAGAAAACCGACCCGAAAGGCACTTCGCAGGTG
>JBQTIB010000130.1:0-59435 GCA_052389435.1 Sporichthyaceae bacterium
GGGCGTGGGCCGGCGCTGATGGGCTGCTGGGGTGGTGGCCCGGCGCTCTGGGTTGAGCTGGGGCCCTCGGGTTATTGGACAGATGGGGCGGGGGTGTGGGCCTGGGCTATTGGATGAGCTGGGGCCCGCTGGAACTGTGACACTTCGGGCGGGGGCGTGGCCCGGCGCTCATGGATGAGCTGGGGCCCGCGGGAACTGGGACAAATCGGGCGGGAGTGTGGGCCCGGGGTCATGGATGAGCACCGGACCGCCCCGGCGAGCGGCGCGCGCGGGGTCTCGTAGGGTCTGGGGCATGCAGAAGTTCGAGTACGCGACGGTTCCCCTGTTGACCCACGCCACGAAGCAGATCCTCGACACGTGGGGTTCGGACGGATGGGAGCTCGTCACCGTGATCCCCGGTCCCAACCCCGAGCAGCTCGTGGCCTACCTGAAGCGAGTCGTCGCATGAGCGTGCGCAACGACCGCCTGATCGAGCTTGGGCTCAAGCTCCCCGAGGTCCCGATTCCGCTGGCCGCGTACGTGCCGGCCGTGCGCAGCGGCAACCTCGTCTACTGCTCGGGTCAGCTCCCGACGGTCGACGGCGCGCTGCCCAAGGCCGGCAAGGTGAGCGTCGACGTCACCGTGGAAGAGGCCTACGACCTCGCGCGCATCGCGGCCCTGAACGGCCTCGCGGCCATCGCCGACGTCGCCGGCGGCCTGGACAACATCGTGCGCATCGTCAAGGTCGTCGGGTACGTGCAGTGCCCGCCGGAGTTCATCACCCACCCCAAGGTGATCAACGGTGCCAGCGAGTTCCTGGGCCAGGTGCTCGGCGAGGCCGGCAAGCACTGCCGCGTCGCGATCGGCGTGGCGAGCCTGCCGCTGGACGCCCCGGTCGAGATCGACATCCTGGCCGAGGTCGAGTGATCCTCGGCCGTCTTCTGCGGGTGAGTGGGGCCATCCCGGTTCCGCGATACCCCCACGCGCCGACAGAAGACGGATTGCCGGGGACGGGGTGAACACCGTGCCCGAGGCCCTCGCGGCGGAACTGGCCGGCGCCCGTCGCCTGCCGGACTCCTTCCTCGAGCGGGCTCGGGCCGTGATCGCGGGCGACGTGGAGCCGGCCCCCGCCCGCGACGCCGCGACGGTCGCCCTGCTGCGCGACACCCCGGCGGGCGTGGAGGTCTACACGCTGCGCCGCCAGCAGAAGATGGCCTTCGCCCCGGGGATGTACGTCTTCCCCGGCGGGTCCGTCGACGAGCGCGACGCGCACGCCTCCATCGCCTGGGCCGGTCCGCCCGCTTCGTTCTGGGCCGAGGCGTTCGCCGTTTCGGAGGACTTGGCACGCGCCCTCGTCTGCGCGGCGGTTCGGGAGACCTTCGAGGAGTCCGGGGTCCTGCTGGCCGGATCGGACGCGAGCAGCGTCGTCGCCGACACCAGCGGCCCCGACTGGGAGGCGGACCGGGTGGCGCTGATCGCGCAGCAAGTGAGCTTCGCCGAATTCCTGGACCGGCGTGGGCTGTGCCTGCGCGCGGACCTTCTGCGGCCGTGGGCGCACTGGATCACCCCGCGAGCCGAGCCGCGCCGGTTCGACACCCGCTTCTTCGTCGCCGCGATGCCCGCCGGGCAACGCACCCGCGAGTTCGGGGAGGAGGCCGACCAGGTCGAGTGGATCCGCCCGGCCGAGGCGATCGAACGCTGGCGCGCCGAGGACCTCGCGATGATGCCGCCCACGCTCATCACGATGGCCGAACTCGGCGAGTTCCCGGACGCGGCGACGGCGCTCGCCGCCGTTCGCGACATCCAGACCGTCGAACCGGTGGTGGTCATCGAGGACGGGCACGCCAACGTGATGCTCCCCGAGGACTACGCGCCATGACCTCTCCCTGGCACGGCGGCCGCATCACCGAACGCGCCACCTGCGTGCTCGCGCCCAACCCCGGCCCGATGACGCTCGACGGCACCAACACCTGGGTGCTGGCCGAGCCGGGCGCGAACGCCGTCGTCGTGATCGACCCCGGACCCGACGACCCCGCGCACCTGTCCGCCCTCCTGGCCGAGGTGGGGGACCGCGAGGTCGCCACCGTGCTTCTGACGCACCGTCACCCCGATCACGTGGCGGGCGCGGCGACCTTCGCCGCCATGGCCTCCGCACCGGTGCGCTCGGTGGATCCGACCTTCCGCTACCGCGGGGGCGGCGGCCTGGCCGAAGGCGAACGACTGTCGATCGCCGGCTTGGATCTCCGCGTGATGGCCACCCCGGGGCACACCGACGACTGCGTCTGCTTCTGGCTCCCCGCCGACCGCGCCGTCCTCACCGGCGACACCGTCCTGGGCCGCGGCAGCACCGTCGTCGCGCACCCCGACGGGCGCCTGGCCGACTACCTCGAGTCCCTGCACCGCCTCGCCGACCTCGCCGGCGACCGCGTGGACACCGTCTACCCCGGACACGGACCCGTGCTGCCCGACGCACTCGCCGCCATCGAGTGGTATCTCGAACACCGGCGCCAACGCCTGGAACAGGTCCGGGCGGCGGTCGCCAATGGACTGCGCACGCCGCGCGAAGTTGTCGAGGCCGTTTATTCGGACGTCGATCCGAGTTTATGGACCGCTGCGGAATGGTCCGTCGCCGCGCAGCTGGAATATCTCGAAGTCATCCAATGAGCCGTCTCGGCAAAGCCGAGGGAAAATAATCGGCCGTTCGATCAACAGGGCCGCACGCGGGCGGTCGGTGTGCCGCCGGTGGGCCGGACGGCCCAGCGTCCGGCTCCTCCGTTCGTCCGATGCCCAACCGGGACCTACCGGCGTTCTTCCTGCTCAAACGCTGTGAACGGCGGGAGCGGACTTTGACGTCGGCCCGCCCGGAACGGTTCCCGTCGACGCGTGAAGTTCACCGTCTCCCGGGCGTGTTGGATCGCACGATTCGGACAATGACGCTTCTATCGATTTTCGCCTGACAGTTGTCATCGATGATCCGCAGTATTTCCCTCGTTGGCCCGACGAGAAACGGGCCACGCGAAAGAAATCGATTCGGCGGGGAACTCGGCGTCGCCGAGAAAAGGCCGAATCGACTTTCGCATCCACGACCTATCTGGGGGAGATCCCGCATGCGCATCACCAACAAGAAGATCGCGGCCGTCGTCGCCACCACCGCCGTCGTCGCCCTCGGCGCGGGCGGCGCGTACGCCTGGGTCACCAACGCCCCGGGCACCGGCAACGGCACCGCCTCGGTCGCGGACCAGGGCATGTGGGGCGTCGACGTCGGCGGCGCGAGCGGCGAGTTCGCCGTCGGCGGCGCGGAGGTCACCTACAACGTCAAGGTCGTTAACAACAGCGCGAACGTCGCGGACCTGGTGGCGCTGACCCCGGGTGCGTCCGAGACCGGCGGCTTCCTCACCGGCACCGACTGCAAGCTGTCCTGGTTCTCCTACGGGTTCGACCCGATCGCGTTCCCGGTCAGCGTCGCCGCCAACGGCGAGGCCAACTTCACCTTCCGCGCGTCGCTCGAGAACGCCCCCGAGGACCAGACCGACTGCCTCGGCGACGACATCGCGTTCACCGTCACCGCCAGCTGATTCACCGGGGTGGGGCGCCCGGGGAGGCGCCCCGCCCCGTCCAGCGTCGGCCGGGTCGGGGAGGACCACGAATGACTCGCAACAGTGCACGAGGCGGCCTGCGTCGCCCGGCCGCCGCCGTCGTGGCAGGCGGCGGGTTGGTGCTCGCCGTGACCGGTTTGACGGCGGGTTCCGCCTCGGCCGACAGCTACCGGTTCCAGATCCAGGGATCGCTGAGCCAGCCGCTGGGCATCGGCTCGACGCTCCCGCTGAACCTGCGGATCGTGAATCCGAACGAGGACCCGCTGCGCCTGGTCGACCTGACGGTCGAGATCGACTCGATCTCCGCGGCCGGCTGCGGCAGGGAGAACTTCGAGATCGTCCAGGCGGACTTCGACTTCGGCGATTCGCTGATCGTTGCGGGCGAAGGCTCTCGGACGCTGAGCGAACTCGGGCTCACGACCGCTCGGTTGCCTCAGGTTCGGCTGCTCAACACCGCGGCCAACCAGGACCCGTGTCTCGGGGCCGACGTCGACCTGGTCTACACCGGCGCGGGTCGCATCTTCGACCGTGACGTGCCCGGCCGCGGGAACGACGACGACCGCGACGACGACCGCGACCGAGACCGCGACAACGACCGCGACGACCGCGACCGCGACAACGACCGCGACGACCGCGACCGCGACGACGATCACGACGACGACGACGGCGGCTTCCTGCCGCACACCGGCGGCTGGGGCATGGAGGTTCCCGCCGCGGCGGCCGGCCTGCTGCTGCTGGGCACCGGCGCTGCGGTCGTCGTGCGGTCGCGTCGACGCCAGGGGGGCAAGCGATGAAAAGCAGAGCCGAACGTCGACACCTAGGCAAGCGCACCTGGTTCACGACTCCGGCGGTGATGGTGCCGATCGTCGCGATCGGCGTCGTGACCGCGGGCGGGGCCTACGCCTTCGTGCGACCCGCGCCGGCCACCGCACCGATCGTCGGCAAGGTCCAGCCCGGCGGGTTCGTCATCACCACGATCGGCGTGACGCCGACGGGCAAGGTCCTCGGGCCGGGCAGGAAGGGCGACCTGTCGATCACCTTCGCGGTGTCGACGCTGCCCTACGAGGTCACCGCCATCGCGCAGGACACCGGGCGGCCGGTGGCCGTCTCCGGCGGCGGCTCCGGGTGCAACGGCGCGTCGGTCACCCTCGCCGCCATCGGAGTGCCGGGGGTGGAGGTCACCACGACCACCGGCCCGGTCACCAAGCGCTACCGGAACGTGGTGGCGATGGCCGTCGACGCGGCCAGCGGCTGCCAGGGCGCCACCTTCGCCATCCCCGTACTGCTGACCGGACGGAGCCTGTAGATGAAGCGCTCCATGAAGGCCGCCGGCGCGATCACCCTCGCGGCGGCCGTGCTCGCCGGACCCGCGTGGTCCTACATCGTCCCGAGCAGCAACGCGGCCGAAGGGTATGCCAAGGCCGGCGTGCTCGGAACCCCGAAGGTCAAGGCCACCCGCATCCTGACCGGTCACGTGTTCTTCGGCGTGGAGGACGCACCTCCCGGCTACGAGCCGCAGGGGTACGTGGTCAAGACCGGTAACGGCAACGCCGTCTGCACGATCCACGGCGACGACGGCGGGTGCAACACCCTGCTGTTCGGGCTGTACTTCGGCAAGCAGACCTTCAACGTCCGGGCCTTCGCCGGCACCAACTGGGTGTCGGCACCGGCGACCTGCTCGTTCGGAACCTTCTCCGCGATCGCCAACTGCGGTTCGGGTTCCCCCGGGTTCTCCCTCGACCTGAACCTGGCGGCCACGCTGCCACTGCTCTCGGTGAAGGACGACCTCGGGATCTCCAGCGACGACGGCATCACCAACATCGCCGAGGTGACGCTGCTCGGCACCGCCATCGCCAAGTCCACGGTCGTGCTGTTCTCGGGCGGCCAGGAACTCGGCCGCGGCACCGCCGACGACGAGGGCAGGTACGCCATCGCGGTCAACCTGGGCGAAGGCGTGCACGAACTCACCGCCGTCACCCGCTGGGACGGGGACTCCTCGCCGCACACCAGCGAGCGGAGGATCACGGTCGACCTGACCGCTCCCAAGCTCACGGTGGACGTCGACGCCTCCGGTGGCGACCTGAAGATCGTCGGGACGGCGGGCACCGCGCCCGGCGACCAGGACAGGCTCAAGGTCGCCGCGACCGACGGCGCGAAGGTCGAGGACCTCGACCCGTCCTCGTCCGGCAGGTTCGCGGCCGAAGTCGACGGGCCCGAGGGCGCGAAGGTGACGGTCAGTCAGTCCGACGTCGCGGGCAACCGGGCCTCGGAGTCGGTGACGCTCAAGGGCACGAAGGACGAGCCCGCGGCAGACCCGAAACCCGCGGACGAACCCAAGGCCTCGGAACCGAAGGCCGAGGAGCCCCAGGCCGAGGAGCCGACGCCGACGAAGCCTTCCGCTCCTGCAGACCCGGCCCCCGCACAACCCTGAACCGTCGCCACCGCCGTCGAGTGATCCCCCATCCCTCCCGCGGCGGCGGTGGCGACAAACGCAGCACCACCCCGGCCCCGAGGCAACCCCCACCCGCCTCGGGGCCGGTGCGCGTTTGTGCAACGAACCAGTCCGGCGCCGCGACCGCGCCGAACCCTTCGCGACCCGATCGCCCGATGGAATTCGGCGACGTGCAACACCGCCGCCGCGTAACGCGACTCGTGCGGGGTAGGTAAACACCGCGAGCGGCCGAATTTCCCGGATCTTCCTCGGAGGACCGGTTCCCTTTCTGGCCAGTAACCCGCACTATCGAAGGTGCCTGGAGGGGTGCAATGACTGCCATCACGTGGTTGGAACGAGACCGTTGGAGTACGGGTCCGCGCGACGGATCCGGAGCCCTGCCCTACGAGCCTGCGCTCAAGCCGCTGACCGCGCGCTTCGAAGGCCAGGGATCCGACCTGGTGCTCGTCGTCGCGATCCGCGCGTCCGAGGCCGAACACGGCGCGATGATCTCCGTCCCGGCACCCGGCGCCGACGTCCGGATGCGCATTCCCCCGGGCACCACCAGCGGCCGGCACTTCCGCCTCCCGCGCCACAACGCCCCGGCCCCCGACGGCTTCGGCGACCTCCTCGTCCGCGTGGACGTCGTCGCCTAGCTCAACGCGTTCCGCCCGGCCTCTCGACGCTTCCGTCGGGAGGCCGATCCGTGTGCGGGTGAGCACCGGGGCGGCCCGGCGCACTTCGGCGCACGCCTCGCCTGCGGGGACCCACGCTCGCGCTCGCCCGCCCTCCCGCGGCTGCGGGCACTCCGTTCGAGGCCCCGCCCTGCTCGCCGAGGAGTCCGACGGGCTCCAGCTCGTCGAGGAAACCCGGGCGTGCGGCTGCCCCCGTCGGTCAAGGTGGGGATCTGAGTCGTACCCCCGCCCCGACCTTGATATCGTCCTCGGCGGTGGCGTGTCCGAGCGGCCGAAGGAGCGCGCCTCGAAAGCGCGTGATGTGCAAGCATCCGAGGGTTCAAATCCCTCCGCCACCGCCCTCTGGCCGGCGTGTGTTCGCGAAGTGCGCGAACCACGTCGGCCGGTTTCATTCTGCGACGCTGCGCGTCGCGGGTGGCTTCGCCACCGCCTCTGGCCGGGGTGTGTTCGCGAAGTGCGCGAACCACGTCGGCCGGTTTCGTTCTGCGACGCTGCGCGTCGCGGGTGGCTTCGCCACCGCCTCTGGCCGGGGTGAGGGCGGGCACGGGCTCAAGTCCGGAGGCGGCGGCGCCGATGCAGCCGCTGAGGACTAGCACCGGGAGCGGCCGTGGAGACGTATGCGTTCGGTGCCTCACCCGTCGACGCCGGCGATCTGCGCATCGGCGTCCTCGGCGCGCTGCTGGTCGCCGGCACGGCGCTCGCCTCGGGTGTCGCGATCACCCTGAGCCCCGCGGGAGACCCCGCTCCGCCGGCGGCCGCAGCCCTCGGCGAGCCTCGCGCACCGCTCGTCGTCTACGAACGGGCGGGCGAGCCGGGGAATCGGGCGCTGGAGCCGAAGCCGCTCGGCAGCCTCGAGGTACGCGCCGCGCTGGTCAGCCCGCTCGGCGCACGCTGGCAGATCGCGCTGGCCGCCGCGGGCGCCGCAGACCTCGGGGTGGACGGCGCCAACCCGCCCGCTCGCTACGCCGCGGTCCTCGACGGGAGGACGCTCACCCTCGGCACCGTCGTCGGCGACCCGCGCTTCCACCTGTTCCTCGTCGCCGAAACGGACCGGGCCGGTGCGATCGCGATCGCCCGCTCGCTGACCACCCGGGTCGAGGTCCGGACCTAGCGGTCCCGGCAGTTGCCGAGCGCTCGCCGCCGCCGAGCCCTAGCGCCTGGTTGGCCGCACCCGTCCCCGCCGCCGGCCGACGGGGCTCGCGAACGGAGGACATCCCCGAGCGAGAGGTCCGAGCTCAGGCGGTCGGGGCCAGGGACTCCGCGACCTGCCCGCACGAGTTCAGGTCCAGGCGGGCGAAGGACTCCCCAAGGCGGTCGGCCGCGTCCGCGATGCGCAGGGTCCAGTCGCCGATGCGCTGGCGCAGGTCCCCGGCTGGAGTGGTCTCCAGCGCCGCGTACTCGGTGATCAGGCTCTCCCAGCTCGTCGCGAGCGCGTTCGCCCGTGCCACGGCCTGGTCGATCTCCGCCCGGTCGACGCCCTCGCCCGGGGTCTGGAACCCGCGGAACGCGGTGGCGAGTTCGCGGGACCGCTCGGACATGCGCGCCGCGCCGGACACGAGCGTCGCGCTCAGCGTGGCGTCGGCGACGCCCTGCAGTTCGGCGACGGCGGCGGCGTTCCTGCGCGCGATGTCCCCGGCCTCGCGCGCCTGCGGCAGCGACCCGGCACACGCGGCCTGCACGTTCTGGCGCCAGGCCACGGCGTCGGTGTCCGCGGCCTCCTTCCCGCCGAACGTGGTGAGAATGCCCGCGGCGGCGACCCCGGCCACCAGCAGAACGGCGAGCTCGGGCAGCAGTCGTCGAGCCGTCGACTCGGCGAGCATGGGGATCTCCTGACGCTTGTGGCAGTGGCGGTGGTTCCCACCTGCGCCCGCAAGCAGCCCGGATGCGGCCGAAGGCTGCACCTTGGGCCGCTTCCGCGCAGATTGTGAACGCTTTCTCTAGGCAGTCTGCGCCCAGGACCGCGCCCGCGAGGCCCACTTCGCCGCGGATCAGCCGAACGTAGGAAGGCCCCTATGCGCCGGCTGAACGCCGGGGAGCGTGCACGGCCCATCCCGATGGCGCAGTAGAACACCGCCGCGAAGCCCGCCAGGGGTGTCCAAAGGCGACTCGTGGCCCGCTTCCTACGGCGCGCGGTGGGCGGCGAAGAAGGCGCGGAGGGCGGCTGCGCACTCCTGCGCCAAGACGCCGCCGAGCACCTCGGGGCGGTGGTTGAGGCGCCGGTCGCGCACCACGTCCCACAGGGACTCGACGGCGCCGGCCTTCGCGTCGGCGGCCCCGTAGACCAGGCGCGCGACGCGCGACAGGCCGATCGCACCGGCGCACATCGTGCACGGCTCGAGGGTGACGACGAGCGTGCACCCCGCCAGCCGCCACTCGCCCCGGGCCGCCGCGGCCTCGCGCAGCGCAAGGACCTCCGCGTGGGCGGTGGGGTCGGCGTCGAGCTCCCGGCGGTTGTATCCGCGGCCGATCACCACGCCGTCGGCGTCGAGCACCAGGGCGCCCACCGGAACGTCTCCACCGGCGGGCGCCTGGGCAGCCAGCAGCAGCGCCTCGCGCATGGCGGGCGCCCAACGGTCAAGCGTCAGGACGTCCCTCGATCGTCGCGCTCGCTCGGTGCGGACGATCGCTCGGGCTCCTCGCTCGTCCCTCGCTCGTCGCGCTCGCTCAGCGGACTGCCTCCAACGCGCCGACGGCCCCGGCGCGCTCGGCGAGGGCGGTCAGCGCCTCGGAGGGCAGCACTCCCTCGCTCGAGCACAGGTCGAGCAACGCGTCGGGCTTGGTGCCGAGGTCGGCGAGGATTTCGAAGTCCCCGACCGGGCCGTCGTCCTTCTCCTTGTCCCGATCCTCCTCGTCGTCCTCGGAGTCCTCGTCGTCGAGGTCGACGAGTTCGTCCTCGGTGTCCGCGGCGGCCTCGAGCAGCATCTCCGCGTAGGCGGAGTGCTCGATCGCCGAGGCGTCCGAGATGAACACCCGGGGGTCGTCGTCGGAGTCGACGCGGACCACGGCGAACCAGAGGTCCTCCTGCTCGAGAAGGAGCAGGACCGGCCCGTCGCTGTCCGCCTCCTCGGCGACGTCCCGCATCGCGTCGGCGAGGTCGCTCAGCGACTCGACCTCGTCGAGTTCGATGTCGTTCGTGCTCCACCCGTTCTCGTCGCGGGTGAGCACTACCGCGAAGTAAGCCACTGCTCGCTCCTTGCTGCCATACGTGTCGTCGTCTACATCGGTGCGCCGGCCCCCGAACCTGACGGTTCGTCAGCGGGCGAAGGCCGCCACGGCTCTTCGATACGGCTCGGCGAACCCGAGCCGCGCGGCAATACTGTCGAGAATTTCGTCCGGATACAGTTCTTCGTCGTCGCACAGCGCGCCGAGTTCCATGGCGGGCAGCCCGAGGTCGGAGAAGATCCCCAGGTCCCCGGCGGGCTGGACGCGCTCGTCGTCCGGGCCGGGCAGGGGCAGGTCCAGCGCTTCGAGGACTTCGCCCGCGATGGGCGACTCCCCGGCCGCGGTGACGTCGGAGAGCAGGAGCGACACGTCGCGACCGCGGACGCGCACCGCGACGAAGAAGTCGTCCTCCACCGACACCAGCCCGATCGCTCCGCCTTCGCCGGACTGCCGGCGGGCGGCTTCGACCAACTCGTCCAGGTCGTCGCCCACGGTGGCCGGCAGGGCCTCGGCGGCCCACCGGTCGTCTTCGCGGTAGACGACGACGGCGAAGTCGGCCGCGACGTCGTTCGACATGGCCTCTCCTCACCCGAACGAATACGGCAGCACGCTGGTTCAGTCGCATCCTTACACGTCGTGTGCGCGGCAGCATCCCCCGTGCACGGCCGCGTCGGGCCAAGCGGGTGCGACCAATGGAGAAAGATCCGGGGCTCAGCGCCTGAAGGAGTTCCAGCGCCACTGGGCGCGGCGGCGGGCCAGGGCCACGCGGCGCGGGGCGACGCGCTCGAGCAACTCCTTGGCCTCCTTCAGCTCGCGCAGGAGGTGGGCGCGGCGCTGGGCGCGGGTCGGCTCGGGTTCGCCTGCCGGTTCCGCTTCGCTGTCGATGGCTCATCCCTCCTCGGTCCTGTCTGCCCGTCGCGGGACGCCTCACTCCGCGCTCGCGGTCCCGAGCCTGTCCGGCGCCGCGGACTAAACGGCGCCGCCCGGTTGCTGAGCGAGAGCGATAGGCGTTCGCGTCGGCGTCACGGCAACGTGGCGTCGAGGCCGACGAGCGATAGCGTGCACGACGTGTGACGTAGGTCAAGTCGGTGAGCCGCCCGTGCTCGCGCATCGGGCGCCTGAGACAGGAGAGCCGATGACGCTGCCCGCCGGCGCCCGGATCGGCGTGGTCGACGAGTCGGCACGCGGGGAAACCCGCGTCGCCGCCACCCCGGCCACCGTCAAACAGTTGATCGCCCTCGGGTACCGGGTCGCCGTCGCGGCCGGGTCCGGCGCAGCGGCGGGATTCCCCGACGCCGCCTTCGCCGAGGCGGGCGCGGAGCTCGTGGACAACAAGGACGCCTGGGCCTCCGATCTCGTCTTCGCCGTCGGGCCCCCCTCCTCGGAGGAGATTGCGCTGCTGCGCGACGGCGGCACGCTGATCTGTCTGCTCTCCCCCGGTCTCGCGCCCGAGCGGGTCGCCGAACTCGCCGCGCGGCCGATCACGGCGCTGGCGATGGACGCGGTCCCGCGCATCTCCCGCGCGCAGTCCCTGGACGTGCTGTCCTCGATGGCGAACATCGCCGGGTACCGCGCGGTGATCGAGGCCGCGCACCACTTCGGACGCTTCTTCACCGGGCAGGTGACGGCGGCCGGCAAGGTTCCCCCGGCCAAGGTGCTCATCGCCGGCGCCGGCGTCGCGGGTCTCGCGGCGATCGGCGCCGCTTCCTCGCTCGGCGCCATCGTGCGGGCCACCGACCCCCGGCCGGAGGTCGCCGACCAGGTCAAATCCCTCGGCGGGGAGTACCTCGCGGTCGACGTGGTCCAGGAGCAGTCCGGCACCGGGTACGCCACGGCGACTTCCGAGGACTACAACCGCCGGGCCGCGGAGATCTACTCCGAGCAGTGCGCGGACGTGGACATCGTCGTGACCACCGCGCTGATCCCGGGCCGGCCTGCGCCGCAGTTGATCACCGCCGCGGACGTCGCGTCGATGAAGCCGGGCAGCGTGATCGTGGACATGGCCGCGGCCCAGGGCGGGAACGTCGCCGGGACGGTCAAGGGCGAGGTCGTCGTCACCGCGAACGGGGTGACGATCATCGGCTACACCGACCTGCCGGGGCGGCTGCCCGCGCAGTCCTCGCAGCTCTACGGGCAGAACCTGGTCAACCTGATGAAGCTGCTGACCCCGGGCAAGGACGGGGTCGTGGTCCTGGACTTCGAGGACGTCGTACAGCGCGGGATCTGCGTGGTGCGCGAGGGGGAGAACATGTGGCCCCCGCCGCCGGTGCAGGTCTCGGCGGCGCCCGCCGCCGCGGTCAAACCCGTCGCGGAGCCGAAGCCGGCCAAGGCGCCGATGTCCGCGCGGACCAAACTGGGGATCGTCGGCGCCGGCGCGCTGGCGCTGTGGGCGGTGACCGCGACCGCGCCGGAGCCGCTGCCGCAGCACTTCACGGTCCTGACGCTGTCGATCGTGATCGGGTACTACGTCATCGGGAAGGTGCACCACGCACTGCACACCCCGTTGATGTCGGTCACGAACGCGATCTCCGGAATCATCGTCGTCGGTGCCCTGGTGCAGATCCCGTCCGAGGACAACACGATCCGCGCGCTGGCGTTCGTCGCGATCCTGCTCGCTTCCATCAACGTGTTCGGCGGGTTCGCAGTGACCCGTCGGATGCTCTCGATGTTCTCGAAGGGCTGAGCCGCATGGACGCCGAGTCGATCGCCAACGCCGCCTACATCGTCGCGGCGCTGCTGTTCATCGCCAGCCTCGCCGGGCTGTCCAAGCACGAGACCTCGCGCCTGGGCATCGTCTACGGCGTGGCCGGCATGGCCATCGCGCTCGCCGCGGTGACCGGCCTCGCGCTCAACGACATCGACGGCCCGGGGGCGATCCTGCTGATCGTCGCGGTGAGCGTCGGCGCGGCGATCGGGCTGTGGCGGGCCAAGGTCGTGCAGATGACCGGAATGCCGGAGCTCATCGCGCTGCTGCACAGCTTCGTCGGCCTCGCCGCGGTGCTGGTCGGCTGGAACGGCTACTACGAGTACCACGAGGCCGACGGCCCGCCGGCGCACCCGCTGACCGAGTCGCTGCTGCGCATCCACGACGCCGAGGTCTTCGTCGGCGTCTTCAGCGGCGGGGTCCCCTTCAACGGGTCGATCGTCGCCTTCCTCAAGCTCTCCGCCCGCATCAAGTCCGCGCCGCTGATGCTTCCGGGACGAAACCTGCTCAACCTCGGGGCGCTGGTCGCGTTCGTGGCGCTGACCGTGGTGTTCGTGGCCGAGCCGAACCTGGCCCTGCTGATCGCCGTCACCGCGGTCTCGCTCGCGCTGGGCTGGCACCTCGTCGCCTCGATCGGCGGCGGCGACATGCCGGTCGTGGTGTCGATGCTGAACAGCTACTCCGGCTGGGCGGCCGCCGCCTCCGGCTTCCTGCTCAACAACAATCTCCTGATCACCACCGGGGCCCTGGTCGGGTCCTCCGGTGCGTACCTGTCCTACATCATGTGCAAGGCGATGAACCGCTCGTTCATTTCGGTCATCGCGGGCGGGTTCGGCGTCGAGGCCGGCTCCTCGGCCAAGGGCGACGAGGAGTACGGCGAGCACCGCGAGGTCACCGCCGACGCCGTCGCCGAACTCCTGCGCGAGGCGTCCTCGGTGGTCATCACCCCCGGCTACGGGATGGCGACGGCCCAGGCCCAGCATGCGGTCGCCGAGATGACCAAGCGCCTGCGCGGTGCCGGGGTCAACGTGCGGTTCGGGATCCACCCGGTCGCCGGGCGCCTGCCCGGGCACATGAACGTGCTGCTCGCCGAGGCGAAGGTCCCCTACGACATCGTGCTGGAGATGGACGAGATCAACGACGACTTCCCGGACACCGACGTCGTCCTGGTCATCGGCGCCAACGACACCGTGAACCCGGCCGCGGCCGAGGACCCGACGAGCCCGATCGCGGGCATGCCGGTCCTGCACGTGTGGGAGGCCAAGAACGTCATCGTGTTCAAGCGCTCCATGGCCACCGGGTACGCGGGCGTGCAGAACCCGCTGTTCTTCCGGGAGAACAGCCAGATGCTCTTCGGCGACGCCAAGGCCCGGGTCGAGGACATCGTCGCCGCCATCGGCGCGACCGAGGGCGCCTCCGTCTAGGCGGACCGGGACTGGGCGGACGCCCCACGGCGACGCTCGGCACGCGGTGGCCCAGGTCGGGATGACTGTGGGGGATGACAACCCCCACAGTCATTCGTCCGGGCGCGGAGCCTGGTAAACGACGCGCCCGGGCTGCGACGTCACCCGTTTGGGCTCGTTTGCCCGATCTGCGGTTGTTGTCCGCCTCGCGAGGCGGCTACTCTGAACCCGATAGTCGCGCTGCGTAGTCAATCGACTACGTCTGGCGGTGGGGGAGGGGTTCGCATGAAGAACCGAAAGGTCGTCATTCCGGCGGCGATTCTGGCCGTCTACGCCATGGCGCAGCAGCCGGCCCAGTCCGCCGACGCCGTCTCCAAGGGCTGGGACCAGGTGACCGTGGGTTCCGGCAGCGTCGTCGAGGGCTTCTTCACCTTCGTCAACCGGCTCTAGCTCCGTGCCGGGCCTGGCCGTCGCGCCGCCGACGCGCGCGCACCGGCCCGCGGGCTCGAGGCTGGTCTCCAAGTACCTGCTGCCCGCGGAGCGGGTCATCGTCGCGCTGCGCCTGCACTGGCTCGCGCTCTGGGTCCCGATCGCGATCGCCGTGGGCGGATTCGTGCTCGCGCTCGCCCTCGACGTCGCACTGCCCGCCTCCGCCGCGCTGGCCCGCGACGTCCTCTGGCTCGCCTGGGCCGCCAGCCTCTGGTATCTCGGCTGGCACTACCTCAACTGGTGGTCGGACCGGTTCGTGGTCACCGACAAGCGGGTGATGTGGGTCCACGGCCTGCTCAACCGCAACGCGGACATGATGCCGCTGAGCAAGGTCACGGACATGCGCTACGAGCGCACGGTGCCGGGCCGCATCTTCGGCTACGGCAGTTTCATCATGGAATCCGCCGGTCAGGACCAGGCCCTTTCCCGCATCGACCACATCGTGGAGCCGGACTGGCTCTATCGCGAGGTGTGCGCGCAGCTGTTCACTCCCGACGCCGTGGCGCATTCCACTTCGGGCGGGGGCCCCTCCGACGGGCGGGCCTGGCCGGGCTACGGGCCGAACGACCCGGATCCGGCGGCGGTGGCCACCCCCGTCATGTGACATTGCGTCAGGGGAAATTTTGCCTAGCGCCCCGTGATCGAATTACAGAGGCCGTATTTCTTCGAGGCCGATCTGTAAAGCTCGCCGCGATAACGCTGCGTTGCATTCCGGGCCTACTGGATCGTCACCACGGCTCGAACCGCCCAGTTCGGCGCGGTTCGGCCGGAGCTTTCGGCACGATCCGTAACCGCCCCCCAAACGGCGCTTGCCCGGAGGGCAGGGCGCTGACCTGCCGCTTTGTTCGTCACGGAGCGTAGTAGTTGATCTTTGCCGGCGCTCTCGGGGTTTCCCCAGACTTTGAATGGTCATCTCTCGGGCATGGGCGGCGACGTCGCCATTCCGGTCTACGCTTCCGGAAGTCGTACGCCTCACATGTCTCGTTGATCCCTTACATCCCTGACGACACAGGGTCCTCGAGACGGTGAGCTGCCCGGCGAGAAATCGCAGGGTCCCAAGGGGAGGAACACAGCGTGATCACGGTGGGGGAGCTGGTCGGCCGCAAGGCTGCCGTCTCGCGCCCGGTCACGTCCCTTTCCGGGATGCGTCTCGTCGCCTTCGAGGCGGCGGAACACCAGAAGCACTCTTTCCTTGTCGCATCCTTCGGTCGCCTTGCGGCGGCCGGGGAGCCCGCGGGGGGCGCGGTTGCGATCGTCCTTGCCGAGAACTTCGGCAGCCGGACGGCCAGGGATGAGGGGTCCGCGGAAACGGCCCTCTGGCTGGAGCGAGTGTGCGGTGGCGCGTGGAACGGAAAGGCTGGGCAAACCCACGACAAGTGGGGTACCGGCTTCGCCGCCAGGCGCGAATGTAGAGACATGAATGAGGACAAGCCGAAGCGTGTGCTGCGCGTCGGTCAGTACCAGGGACGAGCTGTCGCACGCCACCAGGCGTTCGCCGACTCGGTATCGCCGGTTCGTCGGACCTCGGTCCGTCGGGTCGTCGAGCCCGCCCTCGGTGTGATGGGCGGTTCTCTTTCAGCCGGTGTCCTCACCGGCGCAGCCCCCGGTGTCGTCGCTTTCGGGTCTGTGGACCCGACGACGACGGCACCTGCCCCGACCGGAGACGTGGTGGCCAAGGGAAGTGTCGCCCGAAGCCGAAACAGCTAGCGCTGTGGATACACGTTCGACCTCCACTGCTTGGGGAGCGGTGGCGGACCTGCCTGGGGCAGGGCCGGAAGCGTAAGCCGAACTACACACCTACCCGACAGACCACATCCAAAGAATCAGGAGGGGCTTCGATGCGAGCCTCGAATAAGGTCAAGGGAGCCGTGCTCCTTACGGCGGGCGCCGCACTCGTTCTCGGTGCTCCGACCGTGTACGCCGACACCGAGACCGGCCGCAATGACGGCCTGCTCAACGGACTGCAGGTGCTCAACGGCGCCAGCCTGAACGTCCCGGTCAACGCCTGTGGCGTGGCCGCTCTGCTCGCCACCGCCAAGGGCGAGTGCGAGTCCGAGACCGGCAACGGCAACGGCGGCGACGTCAATCTCGGCAAGAACGGCACCGGCGGCTCGAAGGCCGGCAAGGGCGGGGACCAGGGCGACGTCAAGTCGTCCCGCAACGACGGCCTGCTCAACGGCGCCCAGGTTGGCAACAACCTGACCGCCAACGTGCCGGTCAACGCCTGTGGCGTCGGCGCCCTGCTCGGCTCCGGCCGCGGCAAGTGCGAGGCCAAGGCTGGCGACAACAACGGTGGGGACGTCAACTCCTCCTCCAAGCGCAGCTCGAGCCGCTCGGGTTCCGCCGGCAACGGTGGCGACCAGGGCAACGTCACCTCGTCCCGCAACGACGGTCTGCTGAACGGTGTTCAGGCTCTGAACAACGTCTCGCTGAACGTCCCGGTCAACGTCTGTGGCGTGGGCCTGCTCCTGGCCGACGGCCGTGGCAACTGCGAGTCGGAGGCCGGCAACGGCAACGGCGGCAGCCTCCTCGGTGGCTCGGGCCGCGGCAACGCCGGCTCCGGTGGCGACCAGGGCAACACCTCCACCAGCCGCAACTCCGGCCTGCTCAACGGCCTGCAGCTGCTGAACAACCTCGACGCCAACGTCCCCGTCACCGTCTGCGGCCTGGCCGTTCTCGGTTCGGCCCGTTGCTCGGTCGACGTCGAGGCGGGCAACCGCAACGGCGGCGACGTGATCCGTGGCGGCGGCCGTGACCGCGACCACGACCGTGACCGCGACCGCGACCACGGCAAGTCGTGGAAGAAGTGGAAGCACCACGACAACGACAACGACCACAAGCGCAGCTGGAAGTCCACTGCCCTCCCGCACACCGGTGCGGCTGGCCTGGCTCTCCTGCCCTTCGGTCTGGCCCTCGTGGCCGGTGGCGCGGCTCTCCGTCGCCGCCAGATCACCTCGCAGCGCTAGTTCGCTGATGGGCGGCGCCGCCTGAAAAGGCGGCGTCGCTCCCAGGACTCAGAGACCGCTCGCGGGGATCAGACGCTTCCCGGGCTCGCAACCCCCCCGGCGCGCCCGGGAAGTCCCGCGGTGAGCTGGACTCTGATGGGTGGTCGGTACGACACCACCGACCGCCCGAAGCAAGGCACCGGCAACGGTGACCCCCGGCACTGGCCCGGCGGGAGCGCAAGCTCTCCGTCCGGGCCGGTGTCGTTTTTGGCGTGTCCGGCCTCGGGGCGGTGCGGGTGGGCGCTGCGGGTGCTGTCCGCGGCGGCCGCTCCTCGTCCTCTGTCGGCGTGTGGGCCTATCGCGATGCGTCGCTACGCCCACTCGCCCGCAGAGGACGCGAGGCCCGGGGTGCCGGGTGCTCTGTGGAGTTGTGGTGGTCTTCCACTTCGACGCATCGGGGTGGGGCCCGGTCGCCGTCGATCGGTCAGACCTAGATCATCCGTTCGGACGGTCTGCGTGCTGCGTGCTGCTCGGAAAGAGGATCGGCGGGCTGCGCGGGCGGCTTGAGGGGCCGAACGTGCCGGGTTCCGAGCCCGGCGTCGGTGCAGCCGGGTGGCGACGCGCAAAGGCCCGACCCCCTTCGAGCGAAGGGGAATCGGGCCTGCGAACGCCGGGGTGCTAGCGGGTGCCGAGCTCGGCGACCTCGGTGCCGATGTAGGTGTCGACGCCGCTGCCGCCGGCGCCGACCGCGACGAGCAGCCCGACGATCAGCACGATCGCGATCGCGGTCAGCACGATGGAGATCCAGCTGCAGATCACCCCGGCGCGGATCAGGCCCTCGCCGCCGAGGGTTCCGCCGGAGGCGGCGATCTGCCGCTTCGCCCCGGGCGCGAGCACGAGCGCGACGATGCCCGCCAGGCCCCAGAACACGGTGAGCGAGGCGATTCCGAGCACCAGCACCGCAACCGACTGTCCCGACGTGCGCGGCGCGGGCGGCGGGTACCAGCCGGGGGCGTAGCCGGCGGGCGGGGCGTAGGAGCCGGGGCCGGCGGTGGCGTGCGAGGCGGGAGGCTGCTCGGACATGAGGGTTCCTTCGGGTGGAGGGATGAGGTGTGCCCCGGGTCGGGGCTGGTGCGCGCACGAGCGCGCGCGGCACCGGCCGGACTGCGTCGCGGTGGCACGCAGGTCCGTTGTGGAGAAGCCGTGGTGCAGAAGAACGTCAGGAGGTGGCGACGGCCTCGCCGCGCACCCAGGCGCCGCTGTAGATCGTCAGGCCCGGGACGTTGGCGACGTCCACCGGAGCATTGGGCTTGGCCGGGTCGATCAGCACCAGCGGGCTGTCGGTCGGCGAGGCGGTGCGCCGGGCGAGCAGACGGGTGCCGGCGGGGTTCCAGGCGATGCCCTGGAGGCCGGCAATCCGCGCGGTGGTGCCGGTCTCGCGATCGATCAGGACAAGGGCCTCGGGCGTGTCGCCGAAGGACGCTCCGGCGGGAAGAACGGTGACCGCGAAGTGACGCCGGCCCGGGCTCAGCTCCGAGATCAATCCGTTCACGGGGTAGGTCTTCAGCTTGCCCGACGGTGCACGGACCGCAACCTGGTCGAGGTCCTTGCCGTCTGCGGTGCTCACGAGGAAGCGGTCTGCTCCGAGCGGTTGGGCGGCGCCGAGGGAGACGGCGGAAGCGAAGGTCAGCGTCTTGCGCTTGCGTTCGAGGTCCCAGGCGAAGTACTGGAACTTCTTGCCCTTCTCCTCGCCCTGGGCGTCGTAGTAGTACATGACGCCGTCGCGCAGGGACGGGGTGTAGGCGAAGGGCCGGTCCAGGCCGGGGATGGGGCCCAGCGTCCCGGACCCGGAGACCTCCGCCAGGCGATCGACGTCCTGGTCGGCCGCTGCCACGACGACGCGATCAGAGTCCGCGGCCAGGGAGGACACCCGCTTGTCGACGGTGATCCGCTCCACGGCGAACGGGCTGAAGCGGACGGCGTAGACGTCGGCGAACAGGCGATTGTTCTGGGCACTGGCCAGCACGAACGCGTCGTAGCCGGTCAGGTCGCGTTCGACCGGGGTGCTCTCCTGCGCTGCCGGGGCGGCAGGAGCGGAGTCGCCGCCGCAGCCGGCTGCGGACGCCACGGTCAACGCCGCGAGGGCGGCCGTGGCGGCGAGTCGTCGAAGGGAAGGCACGGGTCGCAGTCTCTCAGGAGGCGGAGCGGAAGGCGCTGAACCGGAAGCCGTGGTAGGCGGCGTCGGCCTGGCCGGGAGTGAACTCGTAGAGGCCGTGCGCCACGGCGCCGTGGAAGTCCTTGCTGCCGTGGATGTGGCGGCAGCCGTGCCAGGAGCCGATGCAGGCGTCCTGCCACCAGGCGTTGGCCGCGTTGCGGGCGTAGGCGTCCACCGGGGCCTCGAACGGGGTGGAGAACGAACCGAGCAGCTTGTGGGTGGGGGTCTGGGACATCCCGCCGCCGATCTCGACGCCCTTGGCCGCGCCCTTGAACGCCATGTCGAGGGTGTAGTTCGCGGGAGTCGACTCGGACTTCCAGGCCTGGCCGATCTTGTAGGTCGTGGCCTCGTTGGCGAGGGTGATGCCGACGCCGGCGCGGCGAGTGCGGCTCCCGTCGGGGGCGACGCCGCCTACGCCGCAGATCTCGTACTGGGTCGACATCTGACGGTGTCCGGCGCCGACGGTCCGCGCGTTGTCCTGGCGGTAGGTGTGGAACAGCGCCTGGATCTTGCCCTTGCCGTCGTTCTGGAAGATCTCGACCGGCGAGAACTGGCGGAAGTCCCTGTTGCCCTTGCCCTTGGGCAGGCAGGCGTAGTCGCCGAGGGAGGCCTTGGTGCCGGTGCCGGCGCGTAGGGCGACGGTGCGCGGGGAGCCGAGGGAGCGGCCGAGGTCGTCGACGGCCTGGGTGATCGAGCGGACGTCGACGAGGCGGGCGACGCCGCCTTCGAGGTTGAGCGAGCCGGTGATCACCTGGTCGGTGAACAGGCCCGCGAGGTTCACGCTCTCCTTGTCGTTCTGGGCGGAGGCGGCGGGGGCCAGCGCGACGCCCGCGGCGAGGGCGGCGGCAACGGCGGTGACGCGGGTCGAGATCCGAGTGACGTTCGGCATCGGCAACTGCTCCTGGTGGGGTCCCGAACCGGGCAAATCGCCCGGACGTGGACTTAGAGGGCCGAAAGGATCATTCGGTTCCCCGAACGGACGATCTTTCTCTCAGCCGTTCGGAGGATGCCTCCCAAGCGAACGCGCCGGACCGGACGCGGCCCCCGTCACTGCTGAAAACGATGTTCAACAATGTTTCCGCGGAAGCGCCGCGCCGCATCCTCTACATGGAAAAGCGCCCTTCCACGTGGGTGGAAGGGCGCGAAACCCGGCAGAGGTTGGGGCTACTGGGCGTTCTCGAGCAGGCGGCGGGCGGCGCGCTCCCCGTCGCCGTCGGGGCTGTTGAGCAGCTGGGTGGAGATGCCGAAGGTGTCGACCGAGTCGGAGGACCCGGAGTTCGCGTTGAGCGCCAGCGCGCCGCCGACGGCGAGTGCGGCACCGAGGAGGGCGGCGCCGACGGCGGTGGCGAGGTAGTGGCGGGCGAACCAGTGGGTCTTGGCGGGTGCCGGGGCGACAACGGCGGTGTCCTGGAGAAGGGCCATTTCAAGTCCTCGAAGAGTGCGGGTCGGGTTGACCAGACCACTCTGCGGTCTGCGAGAGCTCGCCGGGACGGTCCTTCGGTCAGATCCGATTGGTCCGAGTGGATCTTCTCCGCTCCACCGATCGGCCCAGTGCTACCAGTTCGACCGCGAGACCGTCTGCGTTGTCTGAGTGTCCGTCAGACTGCGTAGGCCGGGGACGTACTTGAGCAGCACCGTGTCGGTGGACTTGGCCACGGTCAGCGTCACCGAGCCGTCGGAGTGGATGCGGAAGCTGGTCGGGTCGATCGTCTCGCCGTGCATGTCCGAGACGCTCTTCGCGGCGTCGAAGGCCACCTGGGCGTTGGCCGGGGTGGGGTCGCGCGAGTCGAAGATGGCGGAGACGCCGGCGCGCCCGGCCTCGGCGGCGTTGTCCGGGGCGGCCATGCGCATGACGGCGATCGTTCCTGCGTCGAACGCAGCCACGATCGGCAGGACCACCATCGGAACGTAGGTCAGAACACGGGAGCGAAGGAGGAGCACGGCACCTCCAGGAGGCCGGTAGATCGTGCTGGCGAGGGGGAGGGGTGGTTCCTCGCTCGGGTCGGGCTAGCTGAGCGCGGAGCCGTAGGCGGAGCAGTTCTGGGTGCCGTCCGACTGGAGGCCGCCGTTGTCGCTCTGCCACACCCAGGAGCGGGTGGCCTTACCGGGGTTGGCGACCGAGACACAGAAGGCATTCCCGGCGACGTGCACTGCCGGGACGTTGCCGGGGGACATCCGCACGACCTCGCCGCCGATGAGCACCTGCGGACCGGCGAGGTCGAAGTCGGCGTCCCCCGGGTAGGTCAGATCGTCGGTGTAGAACGACTCGACCTGAATGGCGAGGCTGCTTGCGTCGGACTTCGCGGTCGCATCGAACGCCTTCTGACGTTGACTCAGAAACATCGGGATCGCGATGGCGGCGAGGATGCCGACAATCACGATTACGACCAGGAGCTCGATGAGCGTGAAGCCCTTGTCCGTACGGGCGGAGCGGGGATTCTGGGGGCGCATGCGGGTCCTCGACTCTCGACTGAACTTTCGTCGAGTTCATCGGGGTGCGCCGTCCAGAGGATCACCGAGCCGGAGTAAAGGAATCCCAACCCGGGGAAGGACTTGCCCTGGCGCGAACGACGAACTCCGGGGGACGTAGACCGTCCCCCGGAGTCAGAAGCGAGTCTGAGCTCAGCTGGTGTCGACTAGACCGGGGCGGTGTAGCCGGTGCAGTCCCCGGCGGCGGCCTGCATGCCGCCCTGGTCGCTCTTCCAGACGTAGCCGTTCGTGGTGTCGGTGCCCTTGGTGCTGACAACCTGGGCGCAGAACGCGGTGGCGCCCACGTTGTAGCCGATGAACTTCACCCAGTTGTTGGGCGAGAGCTTTACGGATTCACCCGACACCGCGATTGATCCGCCGGTGGCGGCGGCACTGCTGGTGTTCGTGATCGTGGCGCCGGTCGGATAGGAAGCCGCGTCCGTGAAGGCGGTCTCAAGCGCGGTGGCGACGCTTCGAAGGTCGGACTTGGCCGAGGCGTCGGCGGCCTTCTTGCGCTGGTTGAGGAAGATCGGGATGGCGATGGCGGCGAGGATGCCGATGATGACGATGACGACGAGGAGCTCGATGAGGGTGAAGCCCTTGTCCTTGGGACCGAGCTTCTTCTCGAGGAAGGTGCGCATGGGGAGTACTCCTAGGGCGATGGATGCGAAGCCCGGCGGGAGAGCTCCGTAATGCGGCAGGTTGCATCGGGCGAGAGCCGGAACGCCGGCGACAGCACGGGGCAACGGGGATCGCTCGTTGAACGAGCGGCCTGGCTGCGGTGTACTGCCGCCGGCGTTAGGCGGTGCAAGTGCGGTGGAACGGGGTGCTAGCGGATCGCTTCGGTGTAGGTGCCCACCGGGCAGATGGCCGCGGCGCTCTGCATGCCGCCAGCGTCGCTCATCCAGGTGTAGCCGGTCGCGGTGGAGCCCTTGCTGCTCACGACGCGGATGCAGAAGGCGGTGGCGGTCGCTGCGGGGCCGTTGTACCTGACCTCGGCCACGGTGTTGTTCGGCGAGAGCCGGACCGACTCGCCCGCGACTGCAAGCGTTCCGCCGCCAGTCAGGGGAAGCGCGCCCAGGTCGGCTGCGGTCGCACCGGCGGCCGGGTAGGTCGCGTTGTCGGTGAAGGCGGTCTCGAGGGCGGTGGCGACGCTTCGAAGGTCGGACTTGGCCGAGGCGTCGGCGGCCTTCTTGCGCTGGTTGAGGAAGATCGGGATCGCGATGGCGGCGAGGATGCCGATGATGACGATGACGACGAGGAGCTCGATGAGGGTGAAGCCCTTGTCCTTCGGGCCGAGGCGCTTCTCGAGGGCGGTACGCATGGCGGGATCTCCTGGGGATGTGATGGGTGCGGGGTGGGGTTCGTCCTCTGTGGGGAGAGGCGGGCTGCGGTGTGGGGTGCGGCCCGGAACTGACGAGATCGTCGGCAGTGGATGGGGCGGGCTTTAGGGTCGGGACCAAAGTCCCTCGACTGGGCGGCGATCTCGGGGTAGTCCCTGAAAGAACGTCAGGTTCCTGTCGTAGAAGAGAAAACTCGGATGTCCGGTTTGTCCGGCTCAAGTGGGCAACGACGGTTACCGAAGCTCTTTGTGCATATCGTCGAGCTGAAGGAGTTGCCGTGCGTACGTCGCGTTTCGAGGGTGTAGCCACCGGTCGGCACCGCAAGAGCCGGGACTACGGGTTCTCGCGACTGGAGGTCGTCGCGGCGGCCGCGGTCGTTTCGGGCGTGGTCGTCGGCGGGGGAGTGTTCGTCGTCAACGCCGGCGACGGCGAGGAGCGGGTGCAGGTCGCAGACCTGTCCGCCGCCTCGACCCCCTCCGGTCCCGCGGCTTCCACCCCTGCGGCGCAGAAGGCGGGCGGGCAGGTCGCCGAGCAGGTCGCCGGGCCCGTCCCGACGGTCGGGCGCTCCGCCGCCAAGCCGGTCGCGGCGGCGCCGAAGCTCGCGCCGGTCGTCAAGCCCGTCGAGCGCGCGGCGTGCAGCACGACCAAGGGCAACGTTTCGCTGGTGGTCGACGCCCTCGTGCACGCGATGGGCGCCGAGGGCGGCACGGTGCGCAGCGAAGCCGCCGAGTCCAAGGTCCTCGCGCGGCCGGGCAAGGGCAACGCGTGCACGAAGAACGTGAAGCTGTTCATGGGCGAGAACTACGCCTTCGAGGGCGCTTTGCCCTACGGGAACTGGGTTCTGGACATCGCCACCTCGGGGGCGAAGAAGTCGGTGAAGGTGACGGTGGACCGCGCCGCGGTGACCGCGCCGACCCAGGTGCTGAACGGCGACTGCGGCGGCACGGCGTCGCTCGCGGTGAAGACCGTGACCGGCGAATCGCTGCTCGGGCTCACCGGCGCGCTGCCCGGCACCAAGGTCACCGCGACCCGCATCCCCGACGGCGAGTGCGCCATTCCCGCCGAGTCCTCCTTCGTCACCGGCGTCGGCGGCTCCTACGTCGGGACGATCGGCTACGGCGACTGGATGTTCACCGTCGAGGGCCCGGGCGCCGGCGTCAGCGAGTTCGTGACCGTCGGGAAGAACACCGACGACGTCGTGCTCGTCCAGGACGTCGACCTTCTCGGATAACGACCTTTCAAGATCGGCGTGTCCCGCTCAACTGCGCAGCCGGGCGCACCGAAGCAGTGGGCACACCAGCGAAGCAGGGGGAGCTCACGGTGGCCGCGCCGAATCACGATGTCCGCAGTTCACGACGCAAGCCACGGGAGAGCAAGCCCGGCTTCGCGGCGGCCGTCGCGACCGGAGCCGTCCTCGCGGCCACCGTCGTCGGCGGCGGCTTCCTCGTCAAAGCCCTCGGCGGCGACGGCGACGGAGTCGTGCAGCTCGACACCTCCGGCGCCGGGGCCGGGGCCAAGGCCGGGCTGGTGGACCAGGTCCCCGTCGGCGCAGGGCAATCCGAGGTTCCCGGGGCGGAGGCGCCCGTCCTCTCCGACGGCGGCGCGGACCTGCCGACGATCGCGGACCTTCCGGACTTCCCGGACCTGACCATCCCCGGGCTCGAGGGCCCCGCGAGCGGCCCGGGGCCCGCGCCCGGCGCGACGACGCCGGGCGCCGGCGGTAGCCCGTCCACGCCGCAGAAACCGGCAACGCAAGCGCCCGGTTCCCCGGCGGGCGGCGGAACGAGCCCGTCGGCGCCGGCCTGCCCGACGCTCGAGGCTCCCGTCGCGGTCGCGGTCAACACCGTGTATCCCGGCGGCGGCGCCGCCAACACCGTTCCGGTTGCCGGCGGCACGCTGCGGGCGAGCCGCCCCGCGTTCGGGCCCTGCTCGGCCCAGGTGGTGGAGTTGCCGATCTCCAACGGCAGCGCCGCGGGCCGGCTCGGCTACGGCGCCTGGGCGATCGTCCTGGACGGGGCGACTCCGGCGACCGAATGGCCAGTCCTGGCCGTCACCTCCAGCGAGGCCCTGACTTCGACCGCGAACGTCGCCGGCACCTGCCCGTCGGGCGTCACCACTGTCGCGGTGACCGCGACGAACAAGGGCGTGCTCAACCTGTTGGGCATCGAGGTGCTCGGCACGCCGATCGCGTCCAAGGCCGTCACGGCGACCCCGGCGGCCGGCACCGGACCGTGCCGCGCCACCGCACCGGTCTCGGTCACGCTCGACGGATCGGGCAAGGGCACCGTCGCGCTTTCGCCGGGTACGTGGACCTTCTCCATCGCCGGTCGGGAGCTGCTGAGCAGCACGCCCGCCACGGTCGTCGCTGGCCCGGCCGACGCGACCAAGAGCGTGGCCCTCGTCGCGAAGTGAGACCTGGTTACGGCAAAGCGTCGGTCTCGATTCGTACACCCCACTTCGCGGCGCTCAAGCACGGTTTGGCGGAAGCCGACATTCCCTGCGAGATCCACTTCCGCCCGAGGAGTTCCGTGTCAGCCCCAGCCGATCCCCCGAGCCGTCGCGACCGCGACGCCGGCTTCAGCCTGATGGAGGTCGTGGTCTCCCTGGGCGTGTTCGCCCTCATCGCCACGGCAGGTGCGGGTTCGCTCATCAAGACGATGAACACCTCGGCGGACAACCGCGAGCGCGTCCGGGCCGCCAACCTCGCCGACCAGGAAATCGAGAAGACCCGCGCCGCGTTCCGGACCGCGCCCGCCACCGTCGTCGACGACCTCGACGCCGGCTACGACGTCTCGGTCGAGGGCGAGGCCTACTCGGTCGTGCGCGACGTCACCTGGTTGAACAAGAACGGCACCACGGTCGGCGGACCGTTCGACGCCACGACCGGCGAACTGCTGCGTGTCGAGGTGCGGGTGCGGTGGCAGAGCCTGGAAGCCGGTCGGCCGTCGGTCATCAACACCACGGTGCTCTCGTGAAGCGCCGCGGTTCCGCCCGTGACGACACCGGCGCCGGCCTGATCGAGGTCTTGGTCGGCATCGTCATCTTCTCCGTCGTCATGGGCCTGCTGGCCACCTTCACGATCGACATGCTGCGCAAGGGATCGGCGACCTCCAACCGGGTGACCAACGTCGACCAGCTGCGCGTGGCGATGGACGAGATCAGCAAGGGCCTGCGCATTGCGGTGCGGCCCGAGCAGCTCAACGCCGCGTGCACCGGCACCTGCGACGTGACCCTCTACGCGCCCACCGCCACCTCCGTCGCCTTCTACGCCAACCACGGCGACGCAGCCGGCGCCCGGCTCACCAGCTACAGCGTCGAAGCCGATCCGGACCGGCCGGGCACGGGCCGGCTGGTGGCGACCCTGAAGCCCGCGGCGGCACCGGTCGCCCTGGCCCCGAGCACCTGCGTCACGAACTGCGTGTCCCGGACCCTGGTGCGCGGTCTGGTGTGGCCGGTCCCGACCGCACCGTTCACCTACGCCGGTCCCACCTGCTCCGGCTTCGCCGCCCCGCCCGCCCCGCAGCCCGCCGCCGTCTCCACCTCCGTGGCCTGCGTGGCCGTCGACCTGCGCGTGGCCGGGGCCCGGGACAACGCCGGCACCAGCGTCACCTCCACCGTCTTCCTGCCGAACTCCGTGATTGGGCGTTGAGCATGACCTCCCTGTTTCGCGATCGCAGCGTCGGCGGCGACGACGGCTACGCGCTGATCTCCGTGATCGGGCTCGGCACCGCCATGCTGCTCTCGGTCGGCGCCGTCAGCGCCTACTCGCTCCAGGCGATGCGCAGCGCCGGGTCCACCCAGGGCTTCCACGCCTCGGTCCAGGCCGCGCAGGCCGGCGTCGACCAGTTCGCCTCGAAGCTCAACACCGCCGCCTCGCCCGCGGACATCACCGCCGCGATCGGCGCGGGCGCGACCTGGCAGCCCATCCCGGGATCGCAGGACGGCGCCGGCACCACGTGCACCACGGTCTCGGGCGGCAGCCTTCCGCCGAACTGCCCGAAGTTCCGGTACACGGTCACCCAGAACGGCAGCAGCTACGAGATCGTCTCCAGCGGCTACTCCCGCGGCGACGTCCGCTCGGTCAAAGTGACGTTGCGTCAGCAGGCCTTGACCGACTACCTCTACTACTCCGCGGTGGAGGCGGCCGACCCCGCGGACCGGTTCTTCTACCCGCTGGGCTCGCCCAACCCAGCCTGCGCCAACCCCTCCTGGGGACCGAGCACCCGCCCCGTGGGCGGCTGCGTGGAGCCCACGTGGCGCGGCGGCGACACCACCGACGGCAGCCGAGTGCACACTTCGGACGCCTTCAAGGCCGTCGGCAACCCGGACTTCGACAGCCGGATCACCGTCGCGTCCACCGCCTGCGCGGCCAACCCCGCGAGCTGCGTCGTCGGCGGAACCCCCACCTACCAGGCGGGCAACCCCTCCTACGCCGACGACCTGACCATGCCCGGACCGGAGGGCCTCGCCCTGGTCTCGGCCGCGGCCTCCGTCGTCGGCGGCTGCACCTACTACGGCCCCACCCGGATCAAGTTCGAGGGCAACAAGATGCGGGTCTGGAGCCCGCAGACCCCGGCCGACCTCGCCGGGACCCCTGCGCAGCAGCGCTGCGGCGGCGGCGTCGACCCGACCCTGCTGAACCGGCCGGTGAACATCCTGGTCACCACCCTGAACCGGACCGGCGTGTGCAACCTGCTCAACGGCCTCGGCCTGCTCGACGCCGTACTCTCCCTCGCCTGCGCCCTCGGCGGAATCCTCGGCCAGACCGTGCAACTGCCGCTGTCCTCGGTCATCGGCAACGACCTGCTCACCGGGCTCGGGCTCAGCCAGGTCCTCGCCGGCGTCGCCGCCGAAGGCAACGTCGTCGACCTTCGGCCGAACATGGCCATCTACGTGCGGGACAACCCCGTCGGCACCAGCGCCAGCCCGCTCAACCCGCCCGACCCGACCGGCATCGAGTGCTTGGTGTCCTCCGCGCTCGGCATGTACGGCTCGCTCGACACCAACCTCACCGCCGGACTCCTCGACGCCGCGAACACCCCCGCGACCGCCTGCCGGGCCGGGAAGCTGTTCGTCGACGCCGACCAGAGCAAGGACCTCGACGGTCAGGTGACCATCGGCGTCAACGGCGACATCCTGATCATGTCCAGCGTGGAGTACGCCGGATCCGACGACCGACTCGGCATGGTCGCCACCGGCCCGATCGAGGTCTACAACTCCCTCCAGTGCACGCTGGCGGCCAGCACCTGCCTGTCGCTGCAGCCGATCGGGACCACCGTGCTCAACGCCCTCACCGGCGTGCGCAGCGCCGTGTGGTCGGGAGACCTGACCACCCTGCTCCAGACGGTGCCGGGCTACGGGCAGCCGATCAACGTGCACGCCTCGCTCATCTCCCTGCAGCACCGGGTGGGCGTGCAGCTGCCCCTGCTGTCCCCGAGCCTGTCGGCGTCGCTGATCAACCAGCTGGTCAACCTCAACATCACCCCGCCCGCGCTCACCATCAAGGGCTCGGTCGCGCAGTACTACCGCGGCGCCACCTCGGTCGACCTGCTGAACATCGTGGCGAGCGCGGGCGTCGGAGCGGCGACGATCAACCTGGCCAACGCCAACGCCGACATCGGCTACCGGCTCAAGCTCGAATACGACTCGCGGCTGACCAGCAACCCGCCGCTCTACCTGCCGCAGGCCGGCACCGCCCGGTGGATCCAGGCGAGCTTCGCCGAGGTCGCCGCCGTCAACTGACGCCTCGCCGACGGCGCGGAACCCACCGGGGTTCCGCGCCGTTCGGCTGGGTAGCGCTCGGTCATGAACGCCGAACCGTCCGTCTGCGTCGTCGCGCCGGACCCCCTGTTGACCGTCACCGTCGAGGCAGACCCAGACGGTCGCGACGAGATCCACCTCCACCCCGGCGGCCAGGGCTTCTGGGTCGCGCGGATGGTCGCCGCGCTCGGGGTGAAGACGACGATGGTCGGGCCCTTCGGCGGCGAGACGGGCGCGGTCGTGCGCCACCTCATGGGGGAGTCCGACGTCGAACTGGTCGTCGTGCACACCACCTCGAACAACGGCTGCTACGTCCACGATCGGCGCGGCGGCGAACGCGAGGCGATCGCCACCATGGCGCCCGGCGCGCTGTCGCGGCACGACCTCGACGACCTCTACGGCGCGGCCCTGACCGCCGCGCTGGCGTGCGAGGTGACCGTGCTCGCCGGGCCGGGGCCCTGGGACCCGCCGATCGTCGACTCCGACGTGTACCGCCGCCTCGCCGCCGACCTGCGCGGGGCCGGGCGAACCGTGCTCGCCGACCTGAGCGGCGAGCCGCGCCGCTGCGCCGTGGCGGGCGGGCTGAGCCTGCTGAAGATCAGCCACGAAGAACTCGCGGCCGACGGTCTCGTCGCCGACTCGGGCGACGTACGCGAACTCGTCGAGGCGATGTACCGGCTGCGCAAGGACGGCGTCGACGACGTCGTGGTGTCCCGGGCCGAAGCCGGCCCGCTGGCCCTGCTCGGCGACGAGGTCTTCGAAGTCGCCGGCCCACGGCTCGAGGCCGTCGACCACCGCGGCGCGGGGGACTCCATGACCGGCGCCCTGGCCGCCGGGCTGGCCCGCGGCCTGGACGCGCCCTCGGCCCTGCGGCTCGCGACGGCGGCCGGCGCGCTGAACGTCACCCGGCGCGGCCTGGCCAACGGCGACCGCGAACAGATCGCCGAACTGGCCCAACACTTCGAGCTGCGCCGCATCCCGGAGGAAGACAAGTGACGCACGATCAGTCCGCACCGGAGATCTCGCTCGGAGAGCTGTCCGACCTCGGCGGCATCGACCCGATGGTCGACGGCGACGCCGGCAGCCGCCGCCTGCGATGCCTGGTGACCAACGACGACGGCATCGACAGCGAAGGCCTGCGCCGCCTCGCCCTCGTCGCCGCCGAGGCCGGTTTCGAGGTCGTCGTCGCCGCCCCCCGGACCGAGGCCAGCGGCGCGAGCGCGTCGATCTTCGCCACCGAGGAGGGCGGCAGGATCCTCGTCGAGCCGCGCGTCCTGGCCGGGCTCGAGGACCACGAGGCCTACGCGGTCTCCGCCCTGCCCGCGTTCATCGCGCTGACCGCCGTCAACGGCGCCTACGGCGACCCGCCGGACCTCGTGCTCTCCGGCATCAACAACGGCCCGAACACCGGCCACGCGATCCTGCACTCCGGCACCGTCGGCGCCGCCCTCACCGCCGCCGCCCACGAAACCCGTGCCATGGCCGTCTCGCTGGGGATCGGGGAGCACCGGAACTGGGACGCGGCCGTGCGCGCCGCCGCGACCGTGCTCCCGGCACTGCTGCGCTCCACCCCGGGCACGGTGCTGAACCTCAACGTCCCCGACGCGGCCCCCTCCGCCGTCCGGGGAATCCGGCAGGCGCCGCTCGCCAGCTTCGGCGCCGTCCAGACCAACGTCGAGACCGGCGAGGGCTTTCTGCAGGTCGCCGTCTCCGAGATCGACCCGTTCACCGAACCCGGCAGCGACGCGGCGCTGCTCGCCGACGGTTGGGCCACGATCACCGTCCTACGCCCGGTCTGCCAGGCCGACGGGATCGACCTGCCCACCCTCCTGTACGGCACGGTGGAGGCCGCCGTCCGCTGACTCGGTTCCCGTCGAAATTGTCTGACCCTGCTCCTACAGTGGGCGCATGCCCGACGCAGACAAGCCGCTCGAGGAGCGGGTGAGTTCATTGGAACGCGAGGTTGCGCGGCTCAGCGAGCGGGTCCTCGCAAGCGACGCCCGTCTGGCCGAGGCCGCTCAAGACGCCGAGGCGGCGCGCATCCTTGCCTCGGGCGCCGATCACGACGTGTCCGAGGTTCGGGCCGAACTGCGCGCTCACACGCTCGCAATCAACGCGCTTCGGCAGGACCACGTAGAGCTGAGAGGAGAAGTCGTCTCCGGATTCGCCCAGGTCCACACACGGTTCGACGCAGTGGACGGCCAGCGCGCGGACCTGGCTGCCGGACAGGAGCAGATCGTCGGCCTACTCAACGTGCTGATTCGTCGCGAGCGAGGCGAGACCGAGGACGGCTGAGCCCCGTGCCACGATGAGGTCGTGGAGCTCGTGGTCGCACGCAATCCCGATCCGGACAGCTCGCTGCCCTACCTGCTGCGGCTGCCGATCGGCCTGGTGTTCCGCGTCAAGGAGACCTGGCCGCGCACCGCGGCGGTGTTCTGCTACCCGGTGCCCACGAGCGAATGGCCCGCCGAGCCGGACGTCGTCGAGCGGGTGCCGTTGGTGTCCTGCGAACGGCGCGGAGCGGCCATCGACGTCGTCGCAGACCGGGCGCGGGAGCAGCGCTCGCAGATCGTGTTCACCAAGGCCCGCGGCCGGGACATGGTCTTCTGGCAGGGCCCGCGCACCCGCAGGCAGGCCCGCCCGCAGGTGAAGGTGCCGACCGCGCGGGCCGCCGGCGCCAAGACGGCCGCCGTCGACGGGCGGTTGGACATCGTCGTGGACACCCGCGAGCGGTACGCGTTCGCCTTCGCCGATCAACAGGTGAGCATCTCGCGTCGGGCGCTGCGCGTCGGGGACTACGCGGTGCTCGCCGCAGACCGCGTGGTGGCGGCCGTCGAACGCAAGTCCCTGCCCGACCTCGCGACCAGCCTGCTCGACGGAAAGCTGCGCTTCGCGATGACCGAACTCGCCGCGCTGCCCCGCGCGGCCGTCGTCGTCGAGGAGCGGTACTCGGCCGTCTTCGGCCTGACCCACCAGCGCCCGGCCGCCGTCGCGGACGCGCTCGCCGAACTCCAGGTGCGCTGGCCCGCGATCCCGATCGCCTTCTGCGACAACCGGAAAATGGCGCAGGAGTGGACCTACCGCTTCCTGGCCGCCGCCGCGGGTTGGGCGCACGACGAGAGCGCGGCCGTCGCCCGGATGGGCCAGGACGCCGGACGCGCCGAAACGACCGACGCCCCGCTCGCGCCGGCGCCCGGCACCGCGGAACTGCGGGCCTGGGCCCGCTCGGCGGGACTCGACGTTCCCGACCGGGGCCGGCTTCGGCCCGAGATCCTGCAGGCCTGGCGGGCCGCGCAGACGTGAAACCGCGGACGGCCCCTGCGTCCGAGGAGGGGCCGCCCGCGGTGCTCCGAGGTCTACCGCACAGACCTACTGGATGAGGTCGAAGATCTTGAAGATCGGCAGGTACAGCGCGATGATCATGCCGCCGACGACGGTGCCGAGGATCGCGATCATGATCGGTTCGATCAACGCGGTGAGTGCATCGGTGGTGGCCTCGACCTCGTCGTCGTAGAACTCGCCGATTTTGGTGAGCATCTCGTCGAGCGAACCGGTCTCCTCGCCGGAGGCCATCATGTAGACGACCATCGGCGGGAACACCGAGTGGTTGCGCAGCGGGCCGGAGATCGTCTCGCCGGTCTTCACCGACTCCGCGACGTCCCGCAGCGCGCGGCTCACCACGACGTTGCCGGTGGTGTCGGCGGTGATGTCGAGCGCGGCGAGGATCGGCACGCCCGAGCGCAGCAGCGTGCCGAGGGTGCGGGCGAAGCGGGCGAGCGCCACCTTCTGGAAGAGCTTGCCGAACACCGGAAGCTTGAGCATGAGCGGGTCGACGACCTCGCGGACGCGCTGGGTCCTGCCGTACTTGCGCCAGGCGAAGAACGCACCGGCCGCCATCGCGGCGCCGAGCGGGGCCAGCCACGCCATCGCGTTGGAGGCCATCACCAGGACGCGGGTCGGGAACGGCAGGGCGCCGCCGAGGGTCTTGAACATGTCGTCGAAGATCGGCACGACGAACAGCAGCATCGCGACGACGATCAGCACGGCCATGATCAGCACCACGACCGGGTAGGTCATGGCCGACTTCACCTTGCTGCGCAGCTTGACCTCGGACTCGAGGTTGTCGGCGATCTGACGCATGCTCAGGTCCAGGAAGCCGCCGGTTTCGCCGGCTCGGACCATGCTGACCATGAGCGGGGGGAAAACCGCCGGGTGCTTCGCGAACGACGCCGAAATCGAGTTGCCGGCTTCGACGTCGGACTTCACCAGGCGCAGGACGCGGGCGAGTTCGGGATTGGACGTCTGCTCGGACAGGATCGTGAGCGTGCGCAGCATCGACAGGCCCGCACCGATCATGGTGGAGAACTGCCGCGAGAAGATCGCGAGGTCCTTGAGCTTGACGTGCTTGGGCCCGCGCCGCAGCTTGATCTCGCGGTCCAGGCCGGTGTTGGCCGGGCGGACCTCGAGCGGACGCATGCCCATCGAGCGGAGCTGTTCGGCGACCGCGGCCTCGCTCTCGGCCGAGACCTTGCCCTCGACCAGGCGACCCTTGGGGTCCTTGACCTTGTACGCGAACTGAGTAGCGGTCGCCACCTGGATCTCCTGTCGAGCGGTACATGGACGGGACGGCGGTCCCGGAGGTCTTCGAGGAGCGGAGCCCCCGACGGTGCAGCTGTCTGGGAGGTCTGCGGGGGCCGCCGGGGGCGGAGCCCCCGACTAGATCGAGAGCGGCAGGTCGGAGTGCCGGGTCTGCGCGGGCGGCCTGCGCAGCGAGGAGCCGCAGAGGGTGTAGAGGTCGTCCCGGTTCGTGCACTGCTCGATGGCCTCGGCCATCGTGATGCGGCTGGAGCGCACCAGGTCGGCGAGGTGGCCGTTGAGGGTCTGCATGCCGTCCTTGGCGCCCGCCTGGAGCGCGCCGGGAATCTGCGGAAGCTTGTCGTCGCGGATCATCGCCCGGATGCCGGGGGTGCAGACCATGTACTCGACCGCGGCGACGCGGCCCTTCTCGTCCGCGGTGCGGCACAGCGTCTGACAGGCCACGGCCTGAAGCGTCGCGGCGAGCTGGGTGCGGATCTGCTGCTGCTGCTCGGCGGGGAAGACGTCGACGACGCGGGTGATGGTGTCCTGCGCCGACTGGGTGTGCAGCGTCGCGAGCACGAGGTGGCCGGTCTCGGCCGCGGTCAACGCGACGGAGATGGTCTCGAGGTCGCGGAGCTCGCCGACGAGGATGACGTCGGGGTCCTGGCGCAGCACGTGCTTGAGGGCCTTGCCGAACGAGTGGGTGTCCATGCCCACCTCGCGCTGGTTCACGATCGAGTTCTTGTGCTGGTGCAGGAACTCGATCGGGTCCTCGATGGTCATGATGTGCTCGTGCCGGTTGCGGTTGATCCGGTCCAGGATCGCGGCGAGCGTCGTGGACTTGCCCGAACCCGTGGGGCCGGTGACCAGCACGAGGCCGCGCTTCATCTCGGCGATCGTCGCTAGCTGCGGCGGCAGGTCGAGGTCCTCCAGGCTTTTGATCTCCCAGGGAATGACGCGCAGGACCGCGCCGAGCGATTCGCGCTGCTGGAAGATGTTCATGCGGAACCGGGCCCGGCCGGGCAGGGTGTAGGCCAGGTCGAGCTCGAGGTTCTCCTCGAAGGTCTTGCGCTGACGCTCCGTCAGGATTCCGTAGAGCAGGTCGCGCAGCTTGGGGCCGTCGAGGGTGGGCTGGTCTTCGACGATCGCCATCTTGCCGTTGCGCCGCACCGCGGGCCGCGACCCGGCGGTCAGGTGCAGGTCGGACCCGCCGACTCCGAGCAGGTGCTCGAGCAGTTCGTCGAGGTCGACCTGCTTGCGCTCGATCTCCGCGGCCCGGGCGATGGCCGCGGACTCGGCCTCCTGCAGGGCCCGGGCGATCTGGTCGGCGCGGTGCTCGGCGGTCAACGCCGAAACAGCGTGCTCGTGGGTGTTCTCCAGAAAGCCGTCGTCGGTGTCCCAGTCCCCGTACGAGTCAAGAACGTGCTCCACCGAAACCTCCACGCCGACGAGTTCTTCTTCAGGGAGAACTTCGTCAGTCCGGGACGCGGAGTTGAGGGCGGCTGTGTACCTTTTCGCTCCGGCTTGGCCCCCGGGTCGGGTGGGCGCCGCCGCGCTCAGCCCGCCTTCGGGCCCGCGTCCTTCGCCGGCGCGGAGTTGGCGTACCATCCGCCGGGGTGCCAGGCGGGAACGGGCTCGGGGGCCGGCTTCGCCTTGGGCTTGCGGACGGGCTTGGGGCACGGCTTGGTGTTCGGCTCGGTGTACTCGGGCATCGCCTCGCCGATGTACCTGCGGCACGGCCCGAACTCGACGGGGGCGACCTTGCCGGTCCACCAGGACGTGCGGGCCATCGCGCCGGCCCAGCCGAAGGAAATGTGGATGTGGTCGGTGTGCGGGTCCCCGTAGTGGTAGCCGCGCCACTCCTCCTTCATCTTGTAGGAGGACCAGATCCGCTCGTGCCAGATGATGTACATGATCCCCATGCGCCGCGCGATCCGCGCGTCGTCGGCGAGCAGCCAGTCGACCACCTGCTGACCGGCGACGGTGTCCTCGTAGCTGTTGCCGTCGAGCATCCAGTCCCAGGCGCGACCCTCCTTGTGCTCGGAGGAGCCGCCGCGGCCGCAGTCGCGGGACACCCCGCCGCTGGAGCCACGCTTCCAGGAGCCGAGGACGAGCTCGGAGAATGCCTTGACGCCGGGCTTGGCGTCCGGGTCGCAGGACTTCTGCGGCAGATAGGGCGAGAGTGCCTCGACGGCCGAGGGCATGGCCTTGGCCGCCATCGGCACCGGCGCCGCGGCGGGCACGGCCGCCTGGCCCGGGAGAGCCGGGCCGATCAGCGGGGAACCCGCCACCAGCACCGCGAGGGCGCCGGCAACCGCGACCGCCTTGCCCCGCTCGATCCCTGCAAAGAGCTTGTTCCGCGACATCGTGACCCCCGCTGCGACGCTGTCCTCGAAGGCAGCTTTGTCGCATTTGTGGAGGGGTCGGACGCAGTTGCGCCGGAGGGGTGAATTACACCGCTGTCATGCAAAACCGCAGGTCGGAGGGCCGTTGGGCCGTTCGGGTGAACGAAGACTAGGAGACGCTGACGCGCAGGATCTCCTCGACGGAGGTCAGGCCCTTGCCGACCTTGCGCCAGCCGTCCTCGCGCAGCGTCGCCATGCCCTCGGCGACGGCGACGCGGGCGATCGCGTCGGAACTCGCGCGGGCGACCGCGAGGCGCTCGATCTCCTCGGACACGTTCATGACCTCGTGCAGCGCCATGCGCCCGCGGTACCCGGTCTTGGCGCACTGGGCGCACCCGACGGCGCGGTAGAGCACCGGCGGACCCACGTTCGGGTCGATCGGGAAGCGCAGTTCGGACAGCTCGGTCATCGTCGGGGAGTACGGCTCGCGACAGTTCAGGCAGAGCATGCGGCACAGCCGCTGGGCCAGGATCGTGTCGAGCGCGGACCCGACGAGGAACGGCTCGATGCCCATCTCGATCAGGCGGCCGATCGCGCTAGGCGCGTCGTTGGTGTGCAGGGTCGTCAGGACGAGGTGACCGGTCAGGGCCGACTCGATCGAGATCTGCGCCGTCTCGTGGTCGCGGATCTCGCCGAGCAGGATGACGTCCGGGTCGGCGCGCAGGATGCTGCGCAGCGCCTTGGCGAAGGTCAGGCCCGCCTTCGGGTTGGTCTGCACCTGGTTCACGCCGGCGAGCCGGTACTCGACCGGGTCCTCGACGGTGATGATGTTGACGCCCGGGGAGTTGATGATGTTCAACGTCGCGTAGAGCGTCGTCGACTTGCCCGAGCCCGTCGGCCCGGTCACCAGGATCATCCCGTAGGGCTTCTTGTACGCCTCTTCGAAGCGCTTGAAGTTGTCCGGGGAGAAGCCGAGTTCGTCGAGGCTGAGCTGCGCGGTGCTGTTGTCCAGGACGCGGGCGACGATCTTCTCGCCCCACACCGTCGGCAGCGTCGCGATGCGCAGGTCGATCTTCTTGCCCTGGTGGTTGACCGACATGCGGCCGTCCTGCGGAATGCGCCGCTCGGCGATGTTGATGTCCGCCATGATCTTGATGCGGGAGATGACCCCGGCCTGGATCGACTTCGGCGAGCGGTGCGCCTCGTGCAGGACGCCGTCGATCCGGTAGCGGACCCGAAGGTCGCGCTCGGTCGGCTCGATGTGGATGTCCGAGGCCCGGTCGGTGATGGCCTGGGAGATCAGCAGGTTCACGAACCGGACGATGGGGGCCTCGCTGGCCACCGCGGTGAACTCGGAGAGGTCGACCTCGGCGGCCTCCTCCGCTCCGGCCGCGGCCGCGCCGATGTCGGTGAGCTCGTCCTCGGCGCGGAACAGCTGGGCGATGCGGGCGGCAATGGCCTCTTCGGTGGCGACGACGAACCGGATCTGGCACTTGGCCATCCGGGACAGGTCGTCCTTGAGCTCGATGTTGCCCGCGCGCTCGAGGGCGACGGCGACGGTCAGTTCGCCGGCCTCGATCGACAGCGGGACGATCTGCAACCGCTTGGCGACGTCGGCCGGCACGCGGGCTGCCGCCCCCGGGTCCACCGCGGCGTGCTCGAGGTCGACGTAGGTGAAGCCCGTGCGCGCCGCGGTCGCCTGGACGACCTCCGTGCTCGTCAGGCCGCCGGACTGCAGCAGGACGTCGAGGGCCCCGCGGCCGTCCGTCGCGCCGATCGCCATCGCGTGCGCGAGGGCGTCGGGCTTGACGATCTCGGCGTCGAGCAGGGCTCGCAGTGCGTCTTCGTCGGAAAAAGTCGGCACGAGCGACCTCAGTCGGCGAGCGGAAGGATGGTGAGCGCAGCGGTCGGGTTCTCGCGGTAGCGGACGATCAGCTCGGCCGTCGCCGCGTCGAGACGCTCGAAGAGCGCCTTGCGGTACTCGGTGAGCTTCTCCTCGGCGGCGCGCAGCCGCGCCGTCGCCTCGGTCACCGCCTCCGGGTCGTGGTAGTCGATCTCCGAGACCCACATCCACTCCGACTCCGGAAGGTCGGGGAGCGGGTCGGAGGCGTGAATGGTGGACAGCGCCTGGCGCGAGGCGCCGGTGCCGGTGTCCCCGAGCACGCGAATCAACTGAGGCAGCGTCAGAGAACCGGAGGTGGACGAACCGGCTTCGATCAGGTCGAGCCGGGCGTGCACGAGACGACGCCAGTAGGAGACCTTGTCCTCTTCGGACTGCAGGTCCTTGCGGTATGCCCGGAGCGCGTCCAGTTCCATGTCGGCCAGCACCCGGGAGGTGCCAGGCTTGTCCTCGAGACTCATGGGACTCATCGTGTCACGGCCTCCACCTGCGATGCGGTCATACCTGCGCGCCGCAACATGACCGAGAGGTCGTGCGGTCGGCTCGCGACGAGCTTGGCCTCCTCCAGGCTCACCACGCCCTCGAGGACGAGGCGGCACAGGTCCTGGTCGAAACTGTGCATTCCGGACCAGGACCCGGCGGAGATCAGGTCGGTGATCGTTTCGGTCTTCTCCGGGTCGGCGATCGCCTCGGCGATGCGCGCGTCGGAGACCAGCACCTCCATGACGGCGGTGCGGCCGGCGCCGTCGGCCCGCGGCACGAGGCGCTGGCAGACGATGCCCTTCAGCGCCGCCGCGAGCGATAGGCGCACCTGGCGCTGCTCGTGCTCGGAGAAGAAGTCGACGATGCGGTTGATCGTTTCGCGGGCGTCGGTGGTGTGCAGCGTCGCGAGCACCAGGTGACCGGTCTCGGCGGCGGCCAGCGCGGCCTGGACGGTCTCGCTGTCGCGCATCTCGCCGATCAGGATGACGTCGGGGTCCTGACGCATCGCGGCGCGCAGCGCCGTGGCGAAGGTCTTGGTGTCGAAACCGATCTCGCGCTGGCTGATGGCGGCGAGCTTGTCGGTGTGGATGACCTCGATGGGGTCTTCGAGGGTCAGGACGTGCACGGCGCGATTGGAGTTGATCGCGTCGACCATGCCGGCCAGGGTGGTGGTCTTGCCCGAGCCGGTAGGGCCGGTCACGAGCACCATGCCGCGCGGCTCGAGGGCCAGCTTGGTGAGCGTCTCCGGCATGGCGAGCTCGTCCAGGGTCATCGGCCGGTCGCCGATGTGGCGCAGCACCGCCGCCACCTCGCCGCGGGTGCGGAAGATGTTGACGCGGAAGCGCCCGACGCCGGGGACGTTCAGCGCGAAGTCCACCTCGTTCGCGGTGGCGAACACGTCGACGAGGTCCAGCGGAACGGTCGCCAGTACCAGGTCGGACACCTCGACGGGGTCGAGGAGTTCTTCGCGCAGCGGCACCAGCGAACCGGAGATCCGGACGCGGGGCGGGCTGCCCGGCTTCAGGTGCAGGTCGGAGGCACGGTTGTCCACGACCGCGCGGAGGTATGGCTCCAGGGCGAGTCTCATGCCCCAGTTGTCGGTTGTCGGATCGCGCACCTTGAGGCCGCTATGGGACTGCTTGTGGAATCCCGAGTACAGGCCGCCCGCTGCGGTAGGTCGACGGTGGGACCGTTCGACACCGGGAGGACACACGTGACACGCGCCGTCGATTCCGCCGTCGAGGAAATCGAAGCTCCCGTGGTCGTGGTGGGGCTGGCCGATCCCGACGATCGCGCCGTGCTGGAGGTCGGCTTCGACCTGGCCGCTCGACTGCACGGACGACTCGAGTCCATGCGGGTGGATGCCGTCCCCGCCCCGAGTGCCGCGGTCGTCGTCCCGGCGGCTGGGGACCCGGCGGTACGGCCTGCTGCCGACGAATCCAGCGACTGGGTGGCAGACATGTGCGCGCAGGCGGCCGCGGACGTCGCACCGGACACCGTGGACTGGATTGCCCGTCACGGCAGCGGCGACGCCGGCGGGGCGTTGGCGGACCTGGCGCTGGAGGTCGGGGCCTACTGCGTCGTGGTCGGGTCGCGCGGCGACGGACCCGTGGCCGGTCTCGGACGGCTGTTTCGTCCGTCGGTGTCGCGGGCGGTGCTGCGCGAACGGGTCGTGCCGGTGGTGGTGGTGCCGTCGAACCTGGACGGGCCGCACACGGATACCCGGTGAAGCTTCCCTCGCCCTCGCGCGGGCGCAGTCGCGAGGACGATCTGCGCGGGGCCGGTGCGAACGTCGAGGCCCGGCGGGTGCCGTCGTCCCGGGACGACGCCTACGCCCGGGCGGCCTACCGCAGCGGCCAGACGCTGCTGCTGCTCGCGTTGGCGGCGGTCCTGTGCTGGCTGCTCGCGGCCGTGGCGCTGGTCGTGGTGCCGGTGCTGATCGCCCTCATGCTCGCCGCCGCGCTGTGGCCCATGGTGCGGTGGCTGCGCGCACGCGGGCTTCCGCCGCTGCTCGCCGCGTGGGCGACCCTGCTGACCGGCGCCGGGGCACTCGGCTCGTTGGCGTGGCTGGTGGTGGCCGGCATCCGCAGCGAATGGGGGGAGTTGCGCGACGGCGTCGACGAGGGCGTCGGGGAATTGCAGGACTACCTGGCCGGACCGCCGTTGCACGTGGGCGCCGAACGACTGCAGAGCGCCCGCGAAGACCTCTCCGCCGCCCTGTCCGGCCCCGAGGTCCGCGGCCGAGTCCTCGACGGAGCCGTCACCGCGACGGAGATCCTCGCCGGGGCCTTCCTGACCCTCGTCGTCCTGTTCTTCCTCCTCAAGGACGGCCCGCGCCTGTGGCGTTTCCTCGTCGACCTGCTGCCCGAGGTGGCGCAGGGACGGGCCGAACGCATCGGGGTCCGCTGCCTCGAGGTGCTGGGCGGCTTCGTCCGGGGCACGACCGTGATCGCCCTCGTGGACGCGGTCGTCATCGGAGCGGGACTTCTGCTCGGTGTCCCGCTCGCTCTTCCCTTGGCCGTGGTCGTCTTCCTCGGCGCCTACGTGCCGTTGCTAGGCGCGACGGTCGCGGGGTTCTTCGCGGCAACGGTGGCGTTGGTGACCCGGGGGCCGGTCATCGCGCTCGTCGTGGTCGTGCTGGTGGTGGCGGTCAATCAGATCGAGGGGGACGTGCTCGCCCCGGTCGTGCTCGGCAGGGCGCTGTCGCTGCATCCGCTGGTCGTGCTCGTCGCGCTGTCGGTGGGAGTGGTCCTCGCCGGAGTCGTCGGCGCGCTCCTGGCTGTTCCACTCGCCGCGGTCGCCTGGACGACCGTCACTGCGTGGAACGGGGAAGGCGACACGGCGGACGGTCGCGCAGGAGGAGGTTCGGTAGCGCAACGCGGCTAAAGCTCGGTTCGCGGCATTCCGATACAGCCCTCGTCTGAACATCGTCGGCCGTGGAGTAGCTACGTGAACCGTCTCTTCGATCGCGGCGTCGTTGCACTCGACGTCGGCAGCTCGGGCCTGCGTGCGGCCCAATTCACCTCTGGGCGGCGGCCGAAGATGGAACGCTACGCCGCGGTCCCGCTGCCCACCGGCACGGTGAACGCGGGCGTCGTCATGGACCCGGCGGCGCTGGCGAAGGCGCTGAAGGAACTGTGGGCGCAGGGCAAGTTCACGACCAAGCAGATCGTGTTCTCGGTCGCGAACGACCGCGTGCTCGTCCGCCAGCTCGACCTGGACTGGATGGAGCCGGCGGACTTCCGCAAGGCTCTGCCGTACAGCGTCGCCGACGCCCTGCCCATGTCCTTGGACGACGCCAACCTCGACTACCACGTGCTCGAGGACCTGCCCGCCGTTCCCGAGCTCGGCCAGGACCGCACCCTGCGCGTGCTCGTGGTCTCCGCGACCCGGGACATGATCGAAACCTTCGTGACCGCCTTCGACGCCGCCGGGCTCTCGCCGCGGCGCGCCGAACTCGCTCCGTTCGCTCTGATCCGCGCGGCGGCCGCCGGCGCCGGCCCGGCCGAGCCCGGCACCGCCGAGGCCATCGTCGACATCGGCGCCGACACCCTGACCGTCGTCACCCACACCGGGGGGCGCCCGCGCTTCGTCCGCACGGTCGGTCACCTCGGCGGCCGGTTCATCACCGGGGAACTGCAGCAGAAGTTCGGCTGGAGCTACGACGAGGCCGAGGAGGCCAAGGCCACCTACGGCCTGCCGCGGCCGCGCCAGGCCGAAAGCGAGCCCGGCGGCGCCCACGACCACCCGGCGCAGCGTGCCATCGCCGATCGCGTGGACTCCGTGGTCGCCGAGGTGCGCACCACCCTGAACTTCTTCCTCGGCGCGGGCACGGGCGTGACCTCGCTGTCCCGGGTCGTGCTCACCGGCGGCGGAGCGCTGCTCGGCGGGCTCGACGAGCGGATCGCCGCCGCCCTCGACGTTCCGGTCGTCGGGCTCACCCCGCCGGACTCCGTCAAGGTCGCCGCCCTGCCAGCCGACGTTCTCAGCGGTGCAGGCTCGGTCGCCCTGCTCGCCGGCCTCGCACTTGGAACGGAGTAGTCGATGACGACGCCCACCGGCGAAACCGCCACCGCCACCCTGCCGCCGCGGACCGGAACCCCCGGCCCGCGCCTGCCCTCGGTCAACCTGCTCTCGCCCGACAGCCTCCAGAATCTGGTGGTCCGTCAGATCAAGCGTCGCCTGGTCGCCGCCGGACTCGTCGGGGCGGTGCTCGTCGCGGGCGGCTGGGGAGTGCAGAGCTGGCGGCTGTCCTCCGCCAAGAGCGACCTGGCCGCCGAGCAGCAGTTGACGCCGCCGCTGCAGGCCGAGTTGGCCGCCCTCGACCCGGTGGCGAAGTTCGTCTCGGGGCTCGACTCGCGCAAGCAGGCGGCCTCCAAGGCGATGGCCGCCGAGGTGCTCTTCTCCGAGGCGCTCATCGACATGAACAAGCGCCTGCCCAAGGGCGTCGAGCTCAACTCGATGTCGGTCGCGCTCACCCCGGCCGTGGTCAGCGCCAACGCGCCCGCGGTGTCCCCGCTGGCCAAGGCGGGCATCGACGGGCAGGGCAACGCCACCGGCAAGGCGGTCGCGCCCACCACCGCGACGGCACCCGCACCCGCGGCTGCGACCGGAGCCGGAGCCGCCGCGGGTACCGCGGCGACCGACGCCGCCGACGCGGATGCGGCGACTGCCGCGGCGGCGGCAGCCGCAGCCGCCGCCAGCGCGGCGGCCGCCACGGCCGTGTCCTGCGCGCGCCCCGACCCGTTCAAGCCGGCGGTGATCGTCGGCTGCGTCACCATCTCGGGCACGGCCCCGAGCCGCGAGGCGGTCGGCAAGTTCGTCGAGAACCTCAAGGCCGCCAAGGTCTACGCCGACCCGTTCGTCACCACCACCACGGTGGCGGGGGCGACCGGTCAGCGCAGCGTCCAGTTCGCCGGCAGCGTGGCCGTCACCCCGGAACTCGTCAGCGGACGCTACGTGGACCTGAGCTGGCTCACCGACCCGAAGGTGCTCGCCGCCGCCGAGAAGATGGTCGCCGCGGGCAACACCGCCGGAGTCAAGCTCGACGAGAAGGCCGACGCCCTCGCCGAGTACGAGAGCGCCCAGGCCGCTGCGGCCGAGCGGGCCGAGCGGGCCGCCGCCGCCAAGGCGGAGCAGAAGGCCGCCGAGGATGCGGCCAAGCAGCAGAAGGCGCTGATCGACGCCCTGAACAAGGCCAACGAGAACACGGCCAACGACACCGGAGAAGGGCAGTAGCCGCGGATGAAGACGCTCGAACTTCCAGCGATGCTCGGCTCGCGCAGCCAGGCGCGGCCGCAGCTGAAGCGTCCGTCCAGGGAACTGACGCCCACTCGGAAAACCGCCGCCATCGGGGCCGCGCTGATCGCCGTGGGCATGACCGCCTCCTGGTTCCTCGTCCTGAGCCCCCGTGGCGCGGACGTGGCCGAGGTCAAGGACCAGACCGCCCTCGCCGCGAGCGCCAACGCCTCGCTCCGCAGCCAGATCGCGGCCCGGCAGGCCCAGGCGGCTCAGCTCCCCGAGATGGTCAAGCTCTCCGACGCACTGTCGGCGCGCTTCCCGGCGACGGCCGAGCAGGCCAAGCTGTTCTCGATGATCGGCGCCGCCGCGGCGAGTGCCGGGATCGCTCCGCAGTACGTCACCAACCTGACCGTTCAGGCACCGGCGGACGCGACCAGCTCGCCCAGCGCGGGACTTCCGGGCGTCGCCTCGCCGATCGGCAAGATCGCCTCGCAGCTCGTCACGATGGACGTGCGCGGCAAGCCCGACCAGATCCGCAAGTTCGTCGCCAACCTCGAGGACCTGCCGCGGGCCTTCCAGGTCACCAGCCTGAACCTGAACATCCAGGCGGCCGGAGGCGGCGGAGCGGGCGCCGCCGGCGGTGGCGCGGGCGCCGCGGTGGCCGGGGGCAGCACCACCGCGCAGATCGGCGGCACGATGTTCCTGCTGCCCGAGTTCGCCGCACCGAAGCAGCCGGCCGCCGCGCCGGCCGCGCAGCCCGCGTCCTAGACCGTGGGCGACGTCTGGCTCGCCGCCGTCGCGGCGGGGCTCGTGGGCCTGCTGATCGGTTCGTTCCTCAACGTCGTCGTCCACCGAGTGCCCGAGGGGCGCTCGGTGGCCGGCGGCCGGTCTGCCTGTCCCGCCTGCGGATCCGAGATCCGCGCCCGGGACAACGTGCCGCTGCTGTCCTGGGTGCTCCTGCACGGCAGGTGCCGGGACTGCAGCGCCCCGATCTCCGTCCGCTACCCGCTCGTCGAACTCGCCTGCGCGGTCCTGTTCGCCGCGCTGGCGCTGCGCCTGGGCGCCGACCCGGTCCTGCCGGCGCTGCTCGCACTCGGCGCGGCGGGGATCGCGCTCGCGCTGATCGACCTCGACGTCGGCCGACTGCCGTTCGTCATCACCGTCCCGATGCTCGCCGTCGTCTCCGCGCTGCTGGTCGTCGACGGCCTCGCGGACGGCTGGTCGCCCGCCGCGACCGCGCTGCTGTCGATGGCCGTGTGGTTCGGCATCTACGGCGGGCTGTGGTTCGGCACCGGTGGCCGCGGCATGGGCCTCGGCGACGTCGTCCTCGCCCCGAGCCTGGGCCTGGCCCTCGGGTGGCTGGGCTGGGGCCCGAGCCTGGTCGGCCTGCTCGCCGGGTTCACCACCGGCGCGCTCGTCGGCGTCGCGATGATCGCCGCCGGGCGCGCCAAACGCCGCACCGCGCTGCCCTTCGGCCCGTTCATGCTCACCGGCGCGGCCGTCGGCATCTTCGTCGGTTCGACGATCTGGGGCGGCTACCTCTCCCTGGTCGGCTAGGCCGTGCAGGACCTGCGCCGAAAGACGCGCTAGCCGAGCGGAAGGGCGTTGGGCAGGAAGGGCTCGGTGCCCTTCGCCACCCGCAGCGATGCGAAGGTGGGGGCGTGCTCGCGGGCGTAGGCGAGCGCGTGCGCCAGATCGCTGACCTGGTTGCTCAGCGGCGTCGGCGCCAGCGACAGGGTGGACAGGTCCCCGAGGGCGCGGCCCTGCGAGTCCAGGAACGCCGAACCAGAGTCTCCGGGGATGCCGGGGGTCAGGGTGTAGACCGAATGCGACCAGCCTTCGCCGATCGTGCCGATGCTCGTGCCGGTCTTGGGCGAGAGCAGCGCAAGGCCGCCGCGCAGGCCGGAGTTGCCGTAGGAGACGACGCGCTCTCCGGGCTCGGTGCCGCCGGTGTTGACGCCCGTCGGGCCGCCGAAGACCGGGACGGACGGGTTGACCCTGTCCAGTGCGGAGGCGGGGATCTCGATCAACGCAAGGTCGTTGTAGTTGCAGGCGTTCTCGTTCTTCTCCCCGCGCTGCTGCATCGTCAGCCAGGAGTTGTAGACCATCGTGCCGGTCACGCCGGCGGCGGGGATGTCGACCTTGGTGCCCAGCGGCAACGACTCGGCGGTGCACCCGTTGGTCTCGGTGGCCTCGCCCTTGCCCGAGCAGTGCGCGGCCTGGCCGAGGTAGACCTTGCCGGGCGTGGTGTAGACGAAGTTGGCGGTGCACTGGCCCGACCCGCGGGTCTGGGTCTGCACACCCGGGCGGACCGGGGCGAGCGCAGCCATGGCCCAGGTGCCGGTGTCGTCCAGGAACGAGGCGGCGACCTTGGCGTCGGGACCGTCCGCGGCAGAGGCGGCGGGAGCTGCGACGGCGGCGGCCGTCGCGAGCAGGGAAAGGCCCGCGACCGCGGCGGCGGCGTGACGGGCGGAGCGGTGCTGTCTACCCCACGAACTACGCATGGGTGCCTCCTACATCGACGTGCACGCGGCGCTGGATGCGCGGCGGCATCGATAGAACTCCGGCTAAATGGGGCAGATGCCGCACGGCGGCTACGAGTTGCCCATGTCCCGGGATTCGGAGCCCGACCCGGCGAGGAAGGGTTCGGTTCCGGCCGCGACTCGCAGCCCGGCGAACCGATCGCCGTAGGTCTGGGCGTAGGCGACCTGGTGGGCGAGGTCGCTGACCTGGTTGCTGAGCGGCGCCTCGTCGAAGGCCAGGGTGCTCAGGTCGCCGACGGCGAACCCGCGGGCGTCGAGGACCGCGGAACCGGAATCGCCGGGCAGGCCGGGAGCGACGGTGTAGACGCGGTGCGTCCAGCCCTCGCCCGAGGTTCCAAGACTCGTGCCGACCTTGAGCGAGACCCGGTCGAGGTCGCTGTCGATCGCGGAGTCGCCGTAGGAGAGAACGGGAGTGCCGGGTTCGACATCGCCGGTGCCGACTCCGGTCGGTCCGCCGACCACCGGAACGGTCGGGTTGACCCTGTTCGCAGCCTCGCGCGGAATCTGAACGAGCGCCAGATCGTTGAAGGCGCAGGCGTTGACGTCCCTTTCGCCGCCTTCGCGCATCGTCAGCCAGGAGTTGTAGACCATTCGCCCGACCACTCCGGTGCCGAGAACGTCGACCTCGGTCCCGAGCGGCAGCGAAAGTCCGCCGCATCCGCCCGGGTCCTCGGCCTGGGCATTCTGCGAGCAGTGCGCAGCCTGGCCGAGGTAGACGTTCTCGCTCGCGTCGGTGTAGACGAAGTTCGCCGTGCAGCGACTGCCGCCGCGGGTGTAGGTCCGCACCCCGGGCCGGATCGTCGCCGACTCCGCCGAGACCCAGTCCCGGGTGTCGTCGAAGAGCGTGCCCGCGCCCTCGAACGGCTCGACCGCGTCCGCGCTCGGGGCGGCGGCGACGACGAGCGCCACCGCCAGCGCACCCACCGCGAAGCCAACGGTCATCGACCGGACCGTTTGGCGATCACGAAGCCGACGGCGGCTGCCACGAGCACGACGATCAAGATCTTGGCCACGACGGTCCTCCTTCGAGGACACCTCGGGGTGGTGGCCTACTGCAGGCTCTTCCCCGCTTCGGCGTCGGCACGCCCCTCGCCCTGCAGGTGCGGGGTGTGCGGAAAGCGCAGACTCAGCAGGACGCTGCCGGCGAGGACCACGACGATCACGCCGAGGCTGACCAGCGACGGGATCTCCGGGATCGAGGTGTCGATGGTCTTGTGCGCGGCCTGCAGCACCAGTTTCACGCCGATGAAGGCCAGGATCAGCGCGAGGCCCTTGCTCAGCAGGTGGAAGCGCTCGAGCAGACCGGCGAGCAGGAAGTACAGCGCCCGCAGGCCGAGGATCGCGAAGGCGTTGGAGGTGTAGACGATGAACGGGTCGTCGCTGACCGCGAGTACGGCGGGCACCGAGTCGACGGCGAACACCAGGTCGGCCATTTCGATCGCCACGACGACCGCGAGCAGCGGAGTGGCCACACGCTTGCCGGCCTCGCGAACGAAGAACTTCGAACCGGCGTACTCCTCGCGGACCGGAACGAACTTCTTGAGCATCCGCACGCCGAGGCTGGTGGACGGGTCGAACTCGTCCTCGTCGTCCTTGAGCAGCTTGTAGGCGCTGAAGAGCAGGATCGCGGCGAAGACGAACAGCACTGCGGTGAACTTCGAGACGACGGCGACGCCGAGCGCGAGGAAGATGCCGCGGAACACCAGGGCGCCGAGGACGCCGAAGAACAGCACGCGGTGCTGGAACTCTCGCGGCACCGCGAAGTAGCCGAAGATCAGCGCGAAGACGAAGAGGTTGTCGACGGACAGGCTCTTTTCGAGCAGCCAGGCGGTCGTGTACTCGATGCCGGCGTCGGCGCCGAGCACCGCGAACACCACGACGCCGAACGCGATCGCGAGCCCCACCCACAGCGCGCTCCACCACGCGGCCTCGCGGAAGCCGATGACGTGGTCCTTGCGGTGGGCGAGCAGGTCCACGGCCAGTGCGCCGACGACGATGGCGCCGAAGGCGAGCCACAGCCACAGCGGAACGTCGAGCACGTACGGACCTCCTGGTGTGCGGCTGCGCTAGTGCAACCGGCTCACCAGGTACACGTGCGAACGCACCGGGGAGTTCCCGCGACGCTCCGATGCGCTCGTCACATCGATCTGACGTTTGCTCAGAACGGCTACGCGGCGGACTCGATGGCGGCCTGCGAGCTCTTGACCAGCGTGCGCAGGTCGAGCATGGCCCGCGTGTGCAGCTGGCTGATGCGCGATTCGGTCACGCCGAGCACCTTGCCGATCTCGGCCAGGGTGAAGCCCTCGTAGTAGTAGAGCGCGACGATGATCTGATCCCGCTCGCGCAGCTGACGCACGTGGCGCAGCAGCAGCTTGCGGACGGCCTCGTCCTCCAGGGCCTCCCCGGGCGCGGCGGCGTTGTCGACGACCATCAGGTCGTCGGTGGCCGCGACCGAGGTGTAGGAGACCTTGGCGTAGAGGTCGCGCAGTTCGTTCACGCGGATGCCGAGCTCCTCGGCGACCTCCTCCTCGGTCGGCATCCGGTCCAGCCGCGCCTGCAGGAGCTGGTGGGCTTTTTCGATGGCGCGGATCTTGTCCCGGACAGATCGGGGAACCCAGTCCGCGGCCCGCAGCGCGTCGATCATGGCGCCCTTGATGCGCGGCACCGCGTAGGTCTGGAACTCCAGGCCGCGGGACAGGTCGAACTTCTCGATGGCGTCCATGAGGCCGAACACGCCCTCGGAGACGAGGTCGGCGACGTCGACCGTCTGGGGCAGGCCGGAACGGACGCGGCCGGCCACGTACTTCACCAGCGGCGCGTACTGCATGACGAGGCGGTTGCGCAGGTCCGGGGAGCCGGTTGCGCGGTACTCGCGCCACAGCTCGTGGGTCTCGACGGACACGGTTGCCTCCTGGCCTTGCGAACGCGGGGATGACTCGAATGTAGGCAGCCGCAAGCGCAATAAAAGGGGTCCGGGAAAGGTCTGGACGAACGGCTGAGGCGGCCCTCAACCGTTCGGGCCCGGCCCAAAACTCTGGACCGATCGGGCGAAACCGAAGGGGCCTCTCGTGCGTCTGACCCTTCGTAGGCGGGTAGAACCTCACCGCCTCAGGCATGAGTTTCGACGCGTGCACGGCATGCGCGGCTCATCACCCGAACTGCCCAATCCGGGCCCAGCGGCGCAAAGAGAGGCCTACCGTGACGGACATGGCGATTGAAGAGAGCCCGATCTACGAACTGCTGATCCGCGACATGGGCAGTCCGATCCTGTCTCCGGCGATGGACTGCTCCTACGCGGCCGTCATCGAGATGGCCGGATACGCGTCCGCCCGTTCGGCCGAGCCCGCTGCGGCTTCGGTCCCGGCGCCGTCGAAGCTCACCCCGCGTGCGGCCCAGAAGCCGCTCGCCTCGGTGGCTCGCAAGAACGCCAGCTAGACCCGGACCTCCGGACCGATCGGCGCGCTGCTGGGTGGCGCGCCGCCCGGCTGGATCCTGCGTCGACGCCGCACAGTCCTGAGGGGGCGCTGTGCGGCGTCTGCGTGTTTTCTGGGTTCAACGCGACGGGAACGCAACCGTACGGCCCGAAGTTGTCCCACCAGGGTGCATAGGAAAGACTGCATCCATGACCGATGCGCAATCCGCTGGCCAGACTCTCACCGTCACCGACAACCGTACGGGTCGGAGCTACGAGCTCCCGATTACCGACGGTGCGATCCGCGCGGCTGACCTTCGCCAGATCAAGGTCGACGACAACGACGTCGGCATGCTGTCCTACGACCCCGCCTTCACGGCGACCGCGAGCTGTCGCTCCGCGATCACCTTCATCGACGGCGACGCCGGGATCCTGCGCTACCGCGGGTACCCGATCGACCAGCTCGCGGAGCGCAGCAGCTTCCTCGAGGTGGCCTACCTGCTGATGAACGGCGAGCTCCCGAGCACGGACGAGCTCTCCGAGTTCACCCAGACGATCACGATGCACACCTACGTGCACCAGAACATCAAGAAGCTCATGGAGGGCTTCCACCACGACGCCCACCCGATGGGCATCCTGGTCGGGACCATGGGCGCGCTGTCGACCTTCTACCCGGAGGCGAAAAACTTCGTCGACCCGGCGAACCGTCGCCTGCAGATGGCCCGGCTCATCGCGAAGATGCCGACGCTGGCGGCCTACGCCTCGCGGCACATGCGCGGGCTGCCGTACGTGTACCCGGACAACGACCTGAGCTACGCGGGCAACTTCCTGAACCTCATGTGGAAGATGTCCGAGCCCAAGTACGACCCGGACCCCATCCTCGAGCGCGCGCTCGACGTGCTGTTCATCCTGCACGCCGACCACGAGCAGAACTGCTCGACGAACGCCATGCGCGCCGTCGGCTCCTCGCACGTGGACCCGTACTCGGCCGCGGCCGCCGCGGTCGCCGCGCTCTACGGCCCGCTGCACGGCGGCGCCAACGAGCAGGTGCTGAAGATGCTGCGCGAGATCGGCAACGTCAAGAACGTGCCGGCCTACGTCGAGCGCGCCCGCAAGGGCGAGTTCCGCCTGATGGGTTTTGGGCACCGGGTCTACAAGAACTACGACCCGCGCGCCAAGGTCGTCCGCCAGATCGCCGAAGAGGTCTTCAAGGTCACCGGCCTGAACCCGCTGCTCGAGGTGGCGGTCGAACTCGAGCGGATCGCGCTCGAGGACGACTACTTCATCGCGAAGAAGCTGTACCCGAACGTCGACTTCTACACCGGCATCATCTACGAGGCCATGGGCTTCCCGGCCGAGATGTTCACGGCCCTGTTCGCCATCGGCCGCATGCCCGGCTGGCTCTCCCAGTGGGAGGAGTCGCTGCTCGACCCCGAGCAGAAGATCGCCCGCCCGCGCCAGATCTACATCGGCCCGGACGAGCGCGACTGCCAGCCGATCGCCGGACGCTCCCGGGGCGCGCACGACCTGTTCACCCCGCCGGACAAGCCCATCGTCGGCGACTAGTCGGCCACCGCGACAGGCCCGGACTCACAGAGTCCGGGCCTGTTCGCGTTCCGCGCGTGGAGCGGGGCGGTGCGGTCCCCGACAGAGGTCGCAGCCACAACGGAGAAGACCGGATCCCCCTTCGTGGTGGGGGACCCGGTCTGTGAGTCTCTGCGCCTCGTGGGCTCGAGCTACTTGCTGACCTCGACGTTGACCTTCTTGGCGGTCGCCTTGGTGACGGTGACGGTGTACTTGCCGATCTTCGCGGCCTTGCCGGTCTTCAGTGCGTAGGACTTCTTGGCGACGGTGACGGTCGCGCCCTTGGCGTTGGCCTTGGTCGCAGTCAGGGCCAGGCCACCGACCTTGCCGGCCTTGCCGACGGTGAGGGCGCCCGCGGTCGCGGCCACCTCTTCGGGAACAGTCTCGGTCGGAGCGGCGGTGTCGGCCGGAGGAGCGGCGTTGAGGTCGGTCGCGCCGACGTCGGTGCTGCTCTCCGAGCTCACCGGCTCGATTTCTTCGCCACCGTTGCTCAGCGTGCCGAAGATGAGTGCGGCGGCAGCGATGCCACCGACCAGCGGGATGATCGGGCTATTGGCGAGAGACGTCTTCATGCGTCGATAGTAGGACAACCGGCTGCAACACAGAAGAAGTTGCCAAAGCGGTAGGAACCCTTGGAAGTCAAGCACCACGCGTAAAACGGCGTGGTGAAAGTCGCGTTGTCTGGTATCTCACGGCAGCCGACGGGGCTTCGCCCGCCACGGGCCCCGAGTCGATCAAGGTGAAACGACGTCGACCAGCACGGCCGTGACGTTGTCCGGCCCCCCGGCCGCGAGCGCGGCCTCGACCAGCGCATCGACGGCCTTCGACGGATCCGGCTCGCGTCGCAGGATTTCCGTCAACAGCGGGTGGCGCACGGGGCCGTGCAGGCCGTCGGTGCACACCAGGTACCGGTCCCCGGCGAGCGGCTTGTTCATCCAGATGTCCGGAGTCGTGTCCGGGATCGCGTGCAGTACGCGAGTAATCACGTTCCGTCGCGGATAGTCGAGGGCGGCCTCGGGATCGAGCAGTCCGCGGTCCACCATCTCCTGCACTTCGGAGTGGTCCACCGTCAGCTGCTCGAGTTCGCCCGCGCGGAGGCGGTAGATCCGCGAGTCCCCGATGTTGACCGTCAGCATCATTCCCGCCGCCTTGTCGGTGCCGACGACGAGCGCGCTCAGGGTGGTGGCCATCCCGGTCCGCCGGGGCTCCTCGCGCTGGGCCGCCGCGATCGCCGCGCGGGCCTCGCGGACCGCGGCCAGCACCTCCCGCGGGCCGCGGACGGGCGCTTGCGCGAGGCGCTCCATCGCCGCGGCGGCGAGGGAGCTCGCCAGATCGCCGGCCCGGTGCCCCCCGACGCCGTCGGCGACGGCGAACACCGTCGGACCCGACACGAGGGCGTCTTCGTTTCCGGCCCGCACCAACCCGACGTGGGTCCGCGCGGCGCAGCGGAGCTCGACCGTCAAGGCGCCACCCGGGCGGCCGTCGCGACCGCCAGCAGTTCGTCCACGGTGCACAGTTTCACGCGCGGGCGCCCGAACGGTTCGCCCGCGCTCGTCTCGTGCCGATCGATGGACCGCCAGTCGGCCTCCTCGACCAGGTGCGGCTGACGGTCCCGCAGCCAGGAGGAGAGCTCGGCGAGGCGGGCGTCGTCGGCGTCTGGACGGTCCGCGGCTCCCAGATCGACGAGCAGCGCCTCGGCCGTCTCCTGCGCGTCCTTGCGGTTGGTGCCGATCACGCCCGACGGGCCGCGGCGGATCCAGCCGGTCACGTACTCGCGGTCCCCGCCGAGGACCCGGCCGCCCTCGTTCGGGATGACCGCGCGGTCGGGATCGAACGGCACGTCGGGCAGCGGCACGGCGCGGTACCCGACGGCCCGCACCACCAGCCCCGCCTCGAGCGTCTCGCGGCCGCCGTTGTCCACGGCGCGCACGGTGCCGTCGGCGCCGGCGACGAGGTCGTTGGAGCCGACGACGACCTCGGCGACCCGCAGGTCGGAGCCGGGAAGCAGTTCGATCGGCGACCGGGCGAAGCGCAGCACGATGCGCCGGGGTCGCCCGGTGGGCGGGTGGTCGTCCTGGAGCCGGTGCAGCGCCTCGATGTTGGTCCGCACGACGTGGCTCGACGCGGCGAGAACGTCCGGGTCGATCGTGGACAGGTCCCACTCGACGACCGCGTCGACGTTCTCGATCTCGCCGAGTTCGCGCAGCTCCGGAGTGGTGAAGGAGGCCTCGAGCGGTCCGCGCCGGGCGAGCACGATCACCTCGCGGACCGAGGAGGCCCGCAGGGCGTCGATGGCGTGGTCCGCGGTGTCGGTCTTGGCGAGCACGTCCGGCTCGGTCACCAGCATGCGCGCGACGTCGATCGCGACGTTGCCGGCGCCGATCACGACCACCCGCTCGGTGTCGAGCCCGACCTGTACGTCCCGGAAGTCGGGGTGGCCGTTGTACCAGCCGACCACGTCGGTGGCGGCGATGCTCCCGGGGAGGTCCTCGCCCGGCACCCGCAGCGGGTTGTCCCGCTGCGCGCCGACGGCGTAGACGACCGCGTCGTAGTGGGCGAGCAGTTCGGCGCGGGTCAGGTCTGTGCCGAGCTCGACGTTGCCGAAGAACCGGTACCGCGGGTGGTCCGCGGTGCGCGCGAACGCCGAACTGACGCTCTTGATCTTGGGGTGGTCCGGCGCGACGCCCGAGCGCACCAACCCCCACGGGGTCGGAAGCTTTTCGATCATGTCGACGTAGACCTCGGGCGCCTCGGCTCGAAGGAGCGCCGTGGCGGCGTAGAACCCCGCCGGCCCCGATCCGATCACTGCGACACATGCACGCTGCATCCGGGCCTCCGAAACCGTCCGGTGCGAGCGGACGACGAGCGCAGAGCGTTCTCGGTCCCAACCTAGCGCGGCCGGGCGTCGGCCCGGGGCAGCCGCTTGCCCACGGCCGCGTAAAGGACCGCTGCCCGACCCCTGTCGTGCTTGGCAGGGGCTGGGCGAATCGCCCGCGACGAGCGATCATCTCGGGACGAACCGCGTCCAGCCGCCCGGGGGTTATCGGTGTCCGTCCAACGTGCCGTGGTCGCCGTGAGCCTCGGGTGCCTGCTGCTGCCCGGCGCCGTGGCGTCCGCGGCCGACCGAGCCGCCCGTCCGGTGGACGGACCCGCGAGCGGCGCCGTGCAGACGGTGCTCTCCGGAGGGATCGGCGACGGGGGCCCGGCGGCCGAGGCGCTGGTGAACGCCCGCCACGTCTACCGCACCGCGGCCGGCGAGCTGCAGTTCTGGGACTTCTACGCTCAGGCGTGGCGGCAGCGGACCGCATCCGGGTCGATCGTCCCCGCGCCGGTCCCGGCCCTGCCCGCGTCGGCGCGCACCGGCGGCGAGTTCAACGCCGCGTCGCCGGAAACCGACTCGATTCTCGACGCCTGGGCCGTCGACGGCGGCGCCCTCTACCTCTACGGCGAGCAGTACGACTACCGGCTGATCCGCGTCCGCGGTACCAAGGCCGCGATCGTCTGGTCCGGACGGTCCCAGTTCCCAGCCCTGTTGGCCGTCCGCTCGGACGGAACCTTCGTGGTCAACCGCGTCGGCAGCGACGAGGCGCCGGACGGCACCACGGTCGCGCTGAGTCCCGACGGCTCGACCGCGACCGTTCTCCTTGACCACCGCAGCAGGCTCGCCCATCTCGGCCCCGACGGGACGCTGGTGGCGCAGCCGCTCGTCGAGGAGACCTTCAACGGCGAGCCCGTGGGTCGCGGCGTCATCGAACGCCGGCTGCCAGACGGGACCGTCGAAACCGTGGCGGGTACCGGCGGCGGGGCTTCCTCGGCGGACGGTACGAGCGCGACCGACGCGGTCGTCGCGCCGGTCGCCCTGGCGATCTCCCCGGACGGGACGCGCGTGGTCTACGCGGAGCAGTCCACCGCGGCCGGCAACGAGGACAGCGTGCGGATCCGCACCTTCGAGGTGGGCGGCGTCCTCGCCACCGTTGCCGGCGCCGGTGGCTACGGCCAGACGGCGTGCGCCGAACGACAGGTGCTCGTGCTGCGGTCCGAGGCGGATGCGGTGACCGTCGGCTGCGGCGGTCTGCGGAGCTATTCCTACGACGGCAGCGACCGGCCGACCGGCGGATCGGTGGTCGCCGGAGTCAACGCCGCGCCGGGCCCGGCGGACTCGCCGAGTGGAACTCCGCTCGCGCGCGCGTTCCTCGGCCTCGTGCAAGACGTGGCCGTGGACCCGGTCACGGGAACGCCGGCGTTCGCGACCCGCGAGGGCGTCTACCGGGTGGAGGGCACCGGCGCAGCCGCCACGCTCGTGCGGATCCTTGCCACCGGGCTTCGCCCCTACCAGCCGAACTGGCGGGCGATCGCGCAGTACCCGGCGGGTGGGTACGTCGACGCCGACTACGCCCCCGACGGCACCCTCTTCCTGTACACCCCCTCCGTGCAGCCCGACGGCTCGGACGGTGCGGCGCAGCTCTATGCGCGCGGAGTCGACGGTTCCGTGCGCCCGCTCTCCAGCCCGACGAACGTCGAGTTCTCCGCCGGCCCGTTCGACCAGGCGCCCGCGGCGCTGGTCGAGTTGACCGGTGGACGCGTCGCGGCCTTTGCCGGGGGGCTGTACCTGACCCACGCCGCGCGGATCTACCGGCTGGAGCTGGGGACCGGTCTCATGACCTGGGTGGCCGGCGGTGGGTACACGACCATCGGCGAGGGGGGTGCGGCCAAGGCGGCTTCCCTCTACAACCTGGGATTCGTCGGCGTTCGTCCCGGCTCCGGGGAACTGCTCGTCGGGCAGGGCCACCTGTGGCGGATGGACGAGGCAGGCACCTTTCGCCGGGTCTCCGACCTGCAGTGGCTGGAGAACCGGCTACCCGACGTGGCCCAGATGCAGAGCTGGGTGTTCGCCCCGGACGGTGTGCTCTACGGCGCCTCGCCCTACTCGGGCGCCGTGTTCACCAGAACCTCCGACCGCCTCAAGCGGGTGGTGGCCGGCTGCCCCGTCGCCGAGAACCTGGCGTGCGTCGGCGCCGCGTTCACCGGGCTGCGGATGGCCGGGCTGCCCGACGGCCGGCTGGTCCTGGCAGACGTGCCCGCTCCCACGGCTCGGGTGGCCTTGGTCCGTCCGATCTCGATCGGGTCGGCGTCCGCCCCCGCCTCGGTGGGGATCGGTTCGGCGGCAACGGTGAAGGGCCGCGTCCTGGCCGCGGACGGTCGCACCCCCCTGCCGGGCTTCGCGGTGGCACTGCAGGTCCGTCAGGTGGGCAAGACCGCGTGGTCGACGAAGACCACCGTGCGCAGCGGCCAGGACGGCGCCATCGCGGCGAGCTACGCCCCCACCCGCAACGCCGAGTTCCGGTGGGCCGTCGTCGCCGGGGGAGTCGGCCGGACCCTTTCGGTCGCGGTGATCCCGAGGATCACGGCGGCGGCACCCAAGACCGGGAAGGTCGGCAGGGCGCTGGGCATCTCCGCGACCCTCGCTCCGGTCCTGTCGGGACGAACGTTCAGCCTCCAGCAGTACACGTCCAAGGGCTGGAAGACCATCGCGACGAAGTCCACCGACTCCAAGAGCAAAGCCACCTTCACCATCAAGCCCGCCACTGCCGGGACGCTCACCTACCGCGTGTTGAGCAGCGCCGCCACCACCCAGGTCGCCGCCGGAAAGTCCAACACGTTGAAGATCGCGGTAGCCAAGTAGCGGCCGGGCCGGACGTGCAATCCTTGGCCAAGTGACCGCGCAGCCCGCCCAGGAGCCCACCCCCGAGGTGGCGGAGGAGTCCGACAAGCCGCCTTCGGGCGCCGACTACGGACTGCCGTGGGTGGGGCCGGGACACCGCGCGGACAAGATCCTGCTCTTCCTGATCGCGTTCAGCGGGCTGTTCCGGCTGGCCACGATGCCGTTGGTGCCGGTGCTGATCGCCGACCACACCGTGCTGCTCGCCCTCTTCCGCGGTTCGGCGACGGCCGTGGTGACGATGGGCGCCCAGGTCCGCACCGGCGAGGAGCACCTCGCGGTCGCCCTGTTCGCGGGCCTGATCGGGCTGATGATCTTCGACCCGGTCTTCTGGTGGGCCGGACGCCGGTGGGGTCAGAACGCGATCACCATGCTGCTCGGGCGATCGCGCAATCCCGAGAAGCAGTTGCGCCGCCTGCACCGGCTGACCGAGAAGTACGGCTGGCTCGCCGTGCTCACCGGGTACATCGGCCCGATTCCGGTGCCGTTGATCGCAGTCGCCGTCGGCTTCGGCGGCATGAAACTGCGGACCTACCTCATCCTGGACGCCATCGCGGCGATGCTGTGGCTGAGCCTGCTCGTCGCCCTCGGCTACTCGATCGGGCAGGACGCGATCGACGTCGTGGAGGCCATCGCCAAGTACGCGCTGTGGATCAGCATCGGGCTCGTCGTGGTCATCGTCGGCCGCCAGATCTGGTCGGCGACGCGCACCGCGCCCGCTAGGAAATAGGCACTGCGGTCCGCACCCGCTGGTCCTCCTCGAGGCGACGGGAGTCGGCGTAGGCCTGCAGGATGCGGCGATCGGCCGTCGTCGGCGAGTTCGGCACGAGCGAGCGCGGGTGGTAGTCCCGGGCCAACACCACGTTGAGCTGCATGCCCAGCAGGGTGATCTGCGCCTGCAGGTAGAACCACCACAGGATCGTGATGACCGTCGCGAACGTCCCGTAGGTGCTCTGGGCGCTCGACAGGTGCTGGGTGATGATCACCGAGGACAGCGTCTGGAGCAGCCAGAACGCGACGCCCGCGAGCAGGGCGCCCGGCATGACCTCGCGGAAGCCGACCTTGCGATCGGTCAGGATGCGGAAGGCGAGCAGGAACAGGCCGACGTCGGCGGCGATCGCCGCGGCGATCCCGAGGGTGCGGCCCACGATGCCGAGGTCCGAACCGGCGAGGAATCCGATCAGGACGATGCTGACGAGCAGACCGAGGCCGACCGAGCCGAGGGTGAGCAGGCTGCGCTTGACCTGCTCGACGGTCTTGGGCCGGGCGAAGACCGGCACCTCCCAGACCGCGTTGAACGCCTGCTGGGTGATCCGGACGACTGCCATGCCGCTCCACAGGGCGGCGCCGAGCCCGACGGTCAGGGCGAGCCAGTTGCCCTGCAGCGACTGCACCGACTCGGTGTCGAGCAGCGGCAGATAGCCGGCGACTTCTTCGAGCACACGGGCCCGATCCTCGTCGGGCAGGGCGTAGCCGAGCACCGTCATTCCCGCCATCAGCAGTGGGAAGAGGGAGAAGAACGCCCAGAACGCCATCGCGGCGGCCAGCGCGGGCGAGGAGTCCTCGCCGTACTTCTTTCCGGTGGCGACCGCGACGCCGAGCCACCGGCGCTCGCGCTGGGCCTCGTCGAGACGCTTCTTGGCTTCGGCAACGTTCATAGGGCGCAACTTCCCGGCGCGAGGCCGCTCACACCGCCCGGTATGCCGCTGGGCGAGGAGGCAAGCGGCCGCAAGTGGGTAAGGAGCCACAGAGTCTGGTTTCGATCGATTGCAAGGAGAGCACACGACATGTCGTCCACCACCGCCCGAGTTCCGCTCGCCGGTAGCACCGTGCGCAATCTGGCCCTTCTTCCGTGGCGCACCACCGCAGGTGTCGTTCGGCTCGGCGTGCGGGGGCTGCGCGCCATTCCGCGTCAGGTTCGGCGAAGCGTTCGCCCGACCGACAGTGCGAGTCCCGACGCCGGACTGTTGGCCGCGTCCGCGGACCGCTCCAGCGCCGCGAACCACGAACTGCACAAGCCGGGCGAGGGCAAGCTGCCGATCCCGCACTACGACGAACTGACCGCGGCCGACGCCGCCATCGCCGTGCAGGCGCTCGCGACCACGACCGAGGTTCAGGCGACGCTGCGCCACGAGCGGGCCGGCAAGAACCGCAAGACCGTTGCGGACGCGGGGGAGAAGCGACTGTCCGAACTCGCCACCGTCTAGACATTTTCCAACGGCGCGTCCACAGCGAGCGCGAGGGGCCTGTCCGGATGGCTTTCCGGCAGGCCCCTCGTAGCTGGCGGACCGAGGCGGGCACCCTCGGGAGTTCTAGCCTCACCGTTTCGTGAGTCCGGCCGGTCCTGAGTGTGGGGCTTGATCGGGGCCGGCGGGATCGGTGGCGGGGTGCGGGGCGGCCGGCATTGCCGGCTCTCGCGCCGGGTGCGGGTTTCCAGGC
>JBQTIB010000131.1:0-15882 GCA_052389435.1 Sporichthyaceae bacterium
AGATCCTCTACGAGCACTCGCAGTTCCTCGCCGTGCACTCGCAGGTCGTCGATGGGCACTCGCTGGTCCTCGCCGAGCTCTCGCAGGTCCTCGATGGGCACTCGCAGGTCCTCGCCGAGCACTCGCAGGTCCTCGATGGGCACTCGCAGGTCCTCGCCGAGCAATCGCAGGTCCTCGATGGGCACACGCAGGTCCTCGCCGGGCACACGGACCTTCTCCAGGTGAATCGTCGCGCCGTGGCGAGCGCGCACGACAAACTCGATCTGATCGTCGATCTGTTGACGCCACCCGGCTCCGGCGGATCCTGAGAACTCACTCGAAGTGGACGCTGCCCGGCGTTCGACGGTGCGCGGGTTCCCGGCGGGTTTGCACTGGTCACGTGCAGTTCCCCCGGTTGGGGGTGGGATGGGTTCGGCAGCCGTGTAGGAGTTCGAGACGATGGAGCCGCGCGGAGGACCGCGCGCCCGTCGAACCCCGAGGATCTCCCGCCGATGACGGTCACCGCCGCCATGGTCGACGCCGCCGCCCGGCGGTTGGAAGGCGTCGTGCCGCCGACGCCGTTGCACCGCAGCGAGCGGCTCTCCGCGCTGACCGGCGCGCAGGTGTGGCTCAAGCGCGAGGACCTGCAGGTGGTCCGGTCCTACAAGGTCCGCGGCGCGTACAACCTCATCTCGCAGTTGGACGCCTCCGCGCGCGCGGCCGGAGTCGTGGCGGCCAGCGCCGGCAACCACGCGCAGGGCGTCGCGTTCGCCTGTTCGGCGTTGGAGGTCGCGGGCCGGGTCTACCTGCCGGCCACCACCCCCTGGCAGAAGCGCAGACGGATCGCGGCGCTGGGCGGCACGCGGATCGAGGTGATCGTCGGCGGCGAGACCTACGACGAGGCCGCCGCGATCGCCGCCGCGGACGCGGCACGGACCGGCGCGACCCTGGTCCCCGCCTTCGACGACCCGCGCACCGTCGCCGGGCAGGGAACCGTGGTGCGCGAACTGGCCGGACAACTCGGCCGCGCGTTCGACTCCCTCGTGCTTCCCGTCGGCGGCGGCGGACTGCTGGCCGGCGCCGTCGCGTGGCTGGACGGGGGTGGCGGCCGCGTCGTGGGTGTCGAGCCGACCGGTGCAGCCTGCGTCGCCGCCGCCTTGGCCGCCGGCGCACCGGTGGAGCTCGCGGACCTCGACACCTTCGTCGACGGCGCCGCGGTGCGCCGGGTCGGCGCCGTTCCGTTCGCGATCGTCGAGGGCTCCGGCGTCGAGATGGTGACGACGACCTCCGGCCAGGTGTGCTCGGAGATGCTCTCGCTCTACGACGTCGAGGGGATCATCGCCGAACCCGCCGGAGCCCTCGCCACCGCCGCATTGGCGAGCGGCATTGCGGGCGTCGAGCCGGGCTCGATCGTCGTGTGCGTGGTGTCCGGCGGCAACAACGACATCAGCCGCTACGCAGAGATCATCGAACGCGCGATGGTCCACGAGGGCCGCAAGCACTACTTCATGGTCGAGTTCCAGCAGGAGCCCGGCGCGCTGCGCCGCTTCCTCGACGAGGTCCTCGGCCCCGACGACGACATCGCGCTGTTCGAGTACGTCAAGCGCAACAACCGCGAGACCGGCCCAGCCCTGGTCGGCATCGAACTCGCCCGGCCCGAAGACGCTCCCGGGCTCTTCGAGCGCATGGCCGCCGCCCCGATCCGCGTCGAGCCCGTCGACCCCTCCAGCCCGCTGTTCCGGTTCCTGATCTGACCGGGCCGTAGGGTCTGCGGGTGACCGCTCTCGAATTCGCCGTGTTCACCGAACCGCAGCAGGGCGCGAGCTACGACGACCTGCTGGCCGTCGCTCGCACCGCCGAGGACGCGGGATTCCACGCGTTCTTCCGGTCCGACCACTACCTGGCGATGGGCGACCACTTCGACGGCCTGCCGGGCCCGACCGACGCCTGGATCACGCTGGCCGGGCTGGCGCGCGAGACCTCGCGGATTCGCCTCGGAACGCTGCTGACGCCGGCGACCTTCCGCGAGCCCGGCGTGTTGGCGATCTCCGTCGCGCAGGTGGACGCGATGTCCGACGGGCGCATCGAGTTCGGCCTCGGCGCCGGATGGTTCGAACGCGAGCACCAGGCCTACGGCATCCGCTTTCCCGCGACCGGCGAGCGATTCGACCGCCTGGAAGAACAACTCGCGATCGTAACCGGCCTGTGGGCCACCGAAGGAGGCTTCAGCTTCAAGGGGAAGCACTACGAGGTCCTCGACTCCCCGGGTCTGCCCAAGCCCGTCCAGCGCCCGGGCCCGCCGGTGGTCATGGGCGGCAGCGGGGTGAAGCGCACCCCCGCGCTCGCCGCTCGGTACGCCGCGGAGTTCAACCTCCCGTTCGCGCCGGCGGCCGCCGCCCGGGAACAGTTCGACCGCGTCGAGGAAGCCTGCCGCGCCATCGGCCGCGACCCGGCGACCATGCGCCGCTCCGCGGCCCAGGTGGTGTGCGTCGGGCGGAACGAGGCGGAGATCGCCCGCCGCGCCGCGGCCATCGGCCGCGAGGTCGACGAACTGCGCCAGAACGGTCTGTGCGGCACTCCCGCGGAGGTCCTCGACAAGCTCGGCGCCTACGCGGAGGCCACCGGCATCGGCCGGATCTACCTTCAGGTTCTCGACGTCTCCGACCTCGCGCACCTCGAGCTCATCGGCGCCGAGGTCGAGCCACATATGTCCAATGCGACTACTGACTAGGCGTCACTTCCAGGGGTTCCGCTCCGCTCAACCTGTTCGGCTCGCCTCGGGAAAGCGAGTACTCGTTCCTCGCACTTGCTCTCCGCTCGGCTTACCTCCAGGTGTAGATGACGCCTTGGTCCGGGTCGAGCTCCCAGCCGTTGGCGGATCCGTCGGGGTTGGCGCGGGTGTTGGGGCTCACGTACTTGTACATGAACTCCCGGCCCTGCCCGTACTGCCGGTTCCAACCGGAGTTCCCGCGTTCGGAGGTCGTGTACTGGAAGCGTTGGTCGAGCGAGGCGTCGGACTTCCACACCGTGCCGTTGGCGAGAGTTGCCACGAGGCGGTCGCGGGTGAGGTTGGCCCCAACCTCCTTCGCCGCCGAGGCGAACAGGTTCACGCCCACGTAGCCGGTCTGCACGATGTGGTGGTTGGCGCCCCGGTTCGCGCGCGCGTACTTGGCCATCGTCGCCATGAACTCCGAGCCCCACAGCCTGTACGTGGTGTTGGTCCAGTACCGGCCGACCGCCCATTCACCGAACACGGAGCCGAGAACCTCGGCGGCGAGATGGTTGCCGGAGATGCCCTTCGGCGGGTAGTAGCCCTGCTGCTTTGCCTCGACGACAAACTTCGCGATCGTTGCCGGGTTGATGACGTAGTGGACGAGGTGTTCCGGATTCGCGGCGCGCATCGCGAGAACGTAGGACGACATCGTCGTTTCCGAGATCGGGATGTCGGCCTTCTTGACCAGCTTCGCGCCCGAGGCGTCGAGAATCTTCGACACCTCGTTGCACGCGAGTTGCATCTCCGGGCTGGTTAGGCACAGCAGCCCGTAGGTCTTCGGCTTGACCACGTTTCTCGCCCAGTTCGCCCCCGCCATCGCCTCGTGGATCATCGACATGTGGGTGGGGAACATGAACGGGTTCTGCCACTCGGTCTGGGAATAGGCCCACGATCCGACGTGCGGCAGCCGGTACTGCTTCAGGTCGTCGTGCAACGCCGCCGTGGCCCAGGTGGCTCCGCCCACGAGGGCGAAGATCCGATCCTGCGTCACCAGCTTCTTCACACACGGCTTGGACCGGGACACCTCGCCCGCGCCGTCGTCGCAGTCGACGATGGAGAGGCGACGGCCGAGCACGCCGCCGCGGTCGTTGATCGCGGCGGCGGTCGCGAGATTGCCACGCACCATCGGGCCGATGATCAGGCTCCCGAAGGCCATGCCGTGCATGTTGATCGAGCCGAGCTTGATCGAGTCCTTGGTGATCCCGACGTCGGAGGCGCCGAGCGGCGCCGCGGGGACTGATCGCTTCGCCCGCTTCGGAGGCTGTCCGGCGGGTCGCTGCTTGGCGGGCGCCTTCTGGTCGGCCGCACGGGCAGCGCGGACGGGCGCCTCGACCGGGTCCGGAACCGCCGCGGCCTGCGGGGTCTGGACTACAGGAGAAGCCGGCACGCGCGCGCGGCTGCTCGCCGCAGGCCGCTCGGGCGCTACGGCGGGCAGTTCGGGCGCCGCGGCGACGGGAGCGGCGGGCGCCTGCGCCGCCAGGCTGGAACCGGTGGAGGCGGCTCCACATGCCGAGATCAGCAGGGCGAACCCGAGGAGTCCGGGAACGGCGAGGGCTGGAAAGCGAGGTGTCATGCAGGCAGAATCGCCAGCCAGCCGCCGCCACCGCCAGGGATCCATACCCCGTGGGTCGGTCGCCGGCCCGAGCCCGGAGGTCCAGGTGGTTGCCGAAGCGGCCGGCAGACGGGGCCGGGAGGCGTTCGTCCTCGCGGGCTATCGACTGCTCGGCGATCGCGGCTTCGAGGGGCTGACCGTGGCCGCCCTGTGCCAGCGGGTCGGTGCGACCAAGGGCTCCTTCTACCACCACTTCCTCGACCTCGACGGGTTCGTCGAGGTGCTCGCCGCGCGATGGCGTGCCTGGTCGCTGGACCTGTTCGCGGGCATCGACGCCGAGCCCGACGCGCGGCGGCGACTCGAACTCTGCGCCAACGCCTCCTTCCCGATAATGAAGCCGGGGGCAGCCGCGATGCGGGCGTGGGCGGGCGCCAATCCGGTGGTCGAGGCGGCCATGATCGACCCGCACCGTGCCGGCCTGGCCCTGTCTTCCAGGGCCGTCGCCGATCACGCCGGAGACGAGGACACCGGCCTGGTGCTCGCCGCGACGACGGTCGTGCTGTCCATCGGCATGCTGCACCGGCACCGGCCCGTCGACCGCGAGCATTGGCTGCAGATCCTCGCCGAGGACTACCGCCGGCTCGGCGTCGGGGGCGAGGTGCGCCGGGTGCACGGACGGCCGCACCTGGTGGTTCACCGCGCGTGCCGCACCCCGCGGCCGGTCACCGCGCCCGGCGACGTCTCGGGATGGTCGATCGACGTGCCGGCAGCCAAAGACCTGTCCGGAGGGGGCGGAGTCGCCCGGGACTACTTCGCGGCCGCGTGGGAGGGGCTCGCCCGGGAGGGACCGGAGGCCGTGACCAGCCGTGCCCTCGCCGGGCGTCTGGGCCTGACCAAGGGTTCGTTCGTCCACCACTTCGGTTCGATGCCGGCCTTCCAGCAGGCGCTGGCCGAGGACTGGGAGCAACGCCAGTTCGACCGGCTCGCTGGGTGCGAAGGGGAGCGCAGTCCGCGCCGGCGGCTGGAACTGCTGTTGGCGGACCTCCTGATCCGTCCGGACCGGGCCGCGATCGTTTGGCGGGCGTGGGGACACACCAATCCGGTCGTCGGACAGGCGATCCGCCGCGTCGACGCAGGCTTGGAACGAGCACTCGCCGCCACCCTGCACCGCCTCACCGGCGACCCGGACGTCGGTGCGCTTGCCGAGATGACGGTCGCGTTCGGACTCGGACTGCACCGCTGGTACCCGCCGTTGGCGCCAGAACTGGTCGTTCGAGTCGCCCTGGAGTGGATGCATCGCCTCCTCGGCGTCGACGCCGGGGTAAGCGGCGAGTCGGGTCGCCCGACGCTGCAACTGTCCCGGGCATGACGCGATCGGGTCACCTCCACCCGGTTGGTGCCGTGACGGGGTAGTCTGGAGGCGTTCAGCTCGTAGAACTCCTGCCACGGGCTGTCCCACGCGTCGTAGCAACTCACATCTGCTCCGTGTGGAACCGGTCGAATCCAACTCGGATTTGAGCGTCGGCGGGAACCCCGTACAGATTGCGATCCGACCTCTTGTCGTTCATCGACCTCGGCGTGCCCGCACGCCTGTCCAAGCTCCTCGCGGGCCAGGACATCACCACCCCCACCCCCATCCAGCTGGCCACGCTCCCGGACTCCCTTGCGGGTCGGGACGTCCTCGGCCGCGGCCGCACCGGCTCCGGCAAGACGCTCGCGTTCCTGCTGCCGCTCGTCGCGCGCCTCTCCGACGGGACCAAGCCCCGAGCGGGCGCCCCGCGGGCGCTGATCCTGGCCCCCACCCGGGAGCTCGTCGCGCAGATCGAAGCCGCCCTCGCGCCGCTGGCCAAAGCCGCCGGCCTGACCTCGCGCACCGTCGTCGGCGGCGTGGGCCAGCACCAGCAGGTCGCCGCGCTCCGCCGCGGCGTCGACGTGCTGGTCGCCTGCCCGGGCCGGCTCGAGGACCTGATCGCGCAGAAGCACTGCTCGCTCGGCCGCGTCGAGATCACCGTGCTCGACGAGGCCGACCACATGGCCGACCTCGGCTTCCTGCCCGCCGTGCAGCGCCTGCTCGCCCAGACGCCCGCCGGTGGCCAGCGCATGCTGTTCTCCGCCACGCTCGACCGCGCCGTGGACTCCCTGGTCCGCCGGTTCCTGTCCAACCCCGCCGTCCACGAGGCCGACTCCGCGCAGTCCCCGGTCGCCGACATGGACCACCACGTGCTCCAGGTGACCCGCGAGGCGCGGATGCCGATCCTGATCGACCTGCTCGCAGCCCCCGGGCGATGCGTGGTGTTCACCCGCACCAAGCGCGGTGCGCGGACGCTGGCCGCCAAGCTCGCGGAGCAGGGCGTCCGCGCAGTGGAACTGCACGGCAACCTCGCCCAGAACGCCCGCACCCGCAACATGGAGGCGTTCCACAGCGGCCGGGCCACCGTGCTCGTCGCCACCGACATCGCCGCCCGCGGGATCCACGTCGACGACGTCCGCCTCGTCGTGCACGCCGACCCGCCCGCCGAGCACAAGGCCTACCTGCACCGCTCCGGCCGCACCGCGCGCGCCGGGAACGCCGGCACCGTGGTCACGTTGGCGACCCACGACCAGCTGCGCGAGGTCGACACGCTCACCCGCGCCGCCGGCATCAAGCCGACGATCACGCGCGTCCCGTCGGTGGACCATCCGCTCCTGGCGGTGCTCGCCCCGGGCGAGCGGGTGCTCGTCGCGGCGTCCGTGGCCTCGGTGGTCCGCGAACCGGCCCGAAACGCTCCGAACCGTCCCGGTCGCGAGACTCGTCCGGAGGGCTCGCGCCCCCGCGGGCGTTCGCGTCGCGGCAGCGGCCGCGCCTCGGAGGCGACGTCGGCCGCTCCGGGCGGTGGGCGCAGAACCGGCGCTGCCCCGGCCGCGCGCGGGCACAGCGCAGCGTCGTTCAGCTCCGGTCGACGCTAGAAACAATCTGATGGACCGTCAGTAGGCGAAGCGATGGCGCGTCGTTTGCCGGCGGTCTACAGTCGAAGAAGTTCAGCGTCGCGTAGCCCGCAGTGGGTCCGTCTACACATCGCGATCTATCCACCGGATTCCGTACATGTGCGGACGGCCCGGGTCGGAATCGACGATCGACGCGAGAACCTCTTCCCGTGCAACCCCGACCGGGGGCTCGACGGCTCGTCCGCCGGGCCACCCGGTGGGACTGCCCGCGCGACGACGCTCCGCCGCGGCGTGCCCCGGTCACCGGCTCGTACGGAGCTGTTCGCCCTCGCGTGCCCGGTCCGTGCGGGAAACCGGTTCGGGCACGCAAACCACGGCGCCCCGTGTGACGAATCCCTTAGGGGGTAGGCCTTCTCGACAGGCCTGGCCCCTCGACGGCCGCGCGGCTCTGCCCGGCGACATCACGAGGAGCAGGCTTGACCACTGAAACGTTGGCCGTGCAGACCCGCGGCAGCGACTTCGCGCCGCTGCTGGACACCGTGCAGCGCCACGGCCTGCTCCGACTGCGCCGGTGGCGCTACGTCGGGCTGATCGGCGTGGACACGGCGGCGCTCGTCGTGCTGTGGACGCTGATCGTCCTCATCGGCCGATCGTGGTGGCAGATCTTCCTCGCGGTGCCGTTGGCGCTGTTCTCGGTGCGCATGATCTTCGTCGGCCACGACATCGGCCACCGTCAGGTCGCACGTTCCAAGCGCGTCAACCGACTGCTCGGTCAGGTGGTCGGGGACGTGGTCGTCGGCCTGGGGTCGAGGTGGTGGATCGACAAGCACAACCGCCACCACGCCAACCCCAACGTCGTGGGCCGCGATCCCGACGTCGGCAACGGTGCGCTGTGCTGGACCCAGGACCAGGTGGCGCAGCGCAAAGGCAAGAACTCCTGGCTGAGCCGCAACCAGGGCCGGCTGTTCTTTCTGATGGTGCTGCTCGAGGCGCCGCACCTGCGCGTCAGCAGCTTCCGGGCCGCTCGCGGAGCTCGCGAGGTCCTGCCTCTGCTCGCCCACTTCGCCGCCTACTTCGGCATCCTGCTGTTCGTGCTCGGTCCGGCCCGTGCCGCGGTGTTCGTCCTGGTGCACCAGGCGCTGATGGGCCTGCACCTCGGGTGCGCGTTCGCTCCCAACCACAAGGGAATGGCGATGCCCGACCCGGAGGCGCGGTGGGACTTCCTGCGCAAGCAGGTCCTGACCACCCGCAACGTCCGCGGCCGCCGGCTCACCGACTGGTTCTTCGGTGGCCTCAACTACCAGATCGAACACCACCTGTTCCCGAGCATGCCGCGGACGAACCTGCGCCGGGTCCAACCGTTGGTCAAGGCACACTGCGCCAGCCTCGGCATCCCCTACGCGGAGACCTCGCTGCCCGCTTCTATGCTCATGACGATTCGACACCTGCAGAGCGTGGGTCGGGAAACGGTCGGGGCCGGAGTCTGACGTACCGTCAGGTTCCCTACTTTCGCGACAAAAATGCCCGCTGGGACCTGTGCTACCGTGAGGATCCCTGCTGTCTGCAGGACTGTGTCGACGAGCTTCGTCGGCGGTTGCGAGGGCCTGTGCGTCTGCACATCGAACGAAGCGTGGTCGGTCCCTCGATCCACGTAACCATCGGCGGCATCCTCGACTGGAGCACGCTGCCCCGCTTCCGCAGGGAACTGGGCGAGCTCGTCGCGGTTCCGTACCCGAGCGTCCTGCTGGATCTGTCCGGCCTGATTTCCTGGTCCTCGCAGGCGCAGCTCGCCCTCGTGCGGGCCATGGCCCGGGCGCGTCTGAACGGCGGCGAACTCGCCGTCTCCGAGCTCAATCCGATTCCGAGTTGGGAAGCCGAGGGGAGCATGGTCCCGGACCGGCTCCCGGAGGCCAGGGCGGTCTACCGGTATCGGCAGGCGCGCGAGACCTCGAAGCTGCGCCACGGAGCGTCCATGTCGGTAGGCCTGCGGCTGATCGGGCAGGCCGAGGGTGCGGGCGAGCCGAGCCAGGGCCGCCCGACCGGCTCGGCCGTGTGCGCAGTGCTCCCGCTCGACCGCGCACGCCGCGCGCGGCTGCGGCGCGCCTAGCCATCCGGTCGGCACGCTGCGTCGCCCCGGCTAGCGGGCCGGACCGTACAGGGCGGCGATCTCGGGGGAGTCGATCCACTTCGAATAGGTCGGCGACTGCGGCCAGCCCTCGGGCGAGTCCTGCCATTCCTCCTGGCGCCCGAAGGGGAGCAGGTCGACCAGGGCGAAGGAGTGGCTGAGCTGTTCGGTGCCGCGGCCGTCGGTGTGCCAGGTGCGGTAGACGGTGGCGCCGTCGCGCAGGAACACGTTGACCGCAAAGCCCTCTCCGGGCGGCGCGCCTACGTCGGCGCCGAACGAGCTCTCCGACGAGGAGTACCAGTCCATGCCGTTGCCGGTCTTGGCCTTGTAGGCCAGCGCCTCCTCGATGGTGCCGTTGGTGACGACGACGAACCGGGCGTCCCAGTTGTCGAGGAACTCCAGCCGGGTGAACTGGGAGGTGAATCCGGTGCAGCCGCCGCACTGCCACTCGGCGCCGGGAGTCCACATGTGGTGGTAGACGATCAGCTGCGACCGGCCGTCGAAGACCTCCGCGAGGGCGACCGGCCCGTCCGCGCCGACCAGCGTGTAGTCCGGCAGCTCGACCATCGGCAGCCGACGCCGCTGCGCCGCGATCGCGTCCAGTTCGCGGGTGGCGGCCTTCTCGCGGCGGCGCAGCTCGTCGAGTGCGCGGCGCCAGGTCGCCTCGTCGACCACCGGCGGAAGGGCGGTGGTGGTGGTGTCGGTCATGGGTACCTCCCGGTGTCGGGGCCGTTGGAGGGGTAGACCGCGCGCGGACACCGAACTCATCGGTCTGCGCCGGATCGCGCAGTCGAGGGCAGTTCATCCCGGTGACGAAGCCGATGCATCGACTGTGTGTCGGGGTATTGGAAACGAGAACGGGCCAGGCCGGCCGGCCAGGCCCGGTGGAGTGGAGCGGGTAGCGGGAAAAGAACCCGGACATTCAGCTTGGGAAGCTGACTCAAGGCGACCTCGGCAAGGCATTGACCTGCATGAATGTCGGCTGAGGACCCCGAACGTGGACTAAACGTGGACTATAATGCGGGCAAGAAGGGACTTCTGGGGTCAATGGGGGCGTGAACGCGTTGGCTCGAGCACCGAAGGCGGAGGGCCGAAGCGGTCGCCGGGCGGGCTGGGGAACGGTCGCCAAACTGCCTTCGGGGCGCTACCTCGCACGGTGGAGCGACGCCGACGGCAAGCGCTGTCAGGCTGAGCAGACCTTCGAGTCGGTCAGCGATGCCCGCGCCTTCCTGGCCACGATCAAGACCGACATCCTGCGACGGACCTACCGAGCGCCGCGACAGGTCACCGAGAGGCTGTCCGAGTACGGGCTGCACTGGATCAAGACCCGACCGGGGATCAAGGACTCCACGCGCCACCAGTACGAGATCGACTTCCGGCGCCACATCGAGCCGTTCCTGGGTGAGCGGATCCTGGACCGCATCGAACCCGAGGCGGTGCGCAAGTGGAACGCGACGCTGGCCAAGAACCTCCGCCAGGAACTGGCGCACACCGGTCGGGACGGCGCGGCCACCGTGGCCCGCGCCTACCGGTTGCTGCGCTCGATCCTGCAGACCGCCGTCGATGACGAACTGTTGGTTCGCAACCCCTGCAAGATCTCGGGCGCAGGCGAAGCGCGTTCGACCGAGCGGCCGGTCCTCCGAGTCGAGGAGATCGCCGCCCTGGCCGACGAGGTCCCCGCTCACTATCGCGCCTTCGTCATCGTCGCGGCGTTCTCGGGCCTGCGCGCCGGAGAGCTCGCAGCCCTGCGGCTGATGGATCTCGACCTCGGTGACGCCCCCTCAGTTCGTGTCTCGCGTCGACTTTATCGAGTGGCCGGTGAGGTCACCATCGACAGTCCGAAGTCGACGCGAGGCTTCCGGACAGTGCCGATACCTGGCTTTGTCGCCGACGAACTGCGCCAGCACCTCGCCGAACATCGCGACGGCGCGAAGAAGGCGGACCTGGTCTTCGTGACGGGATCCGGCCGCGACGTCCTCGACGGCTACTCGCAGGTCATCCGCCGAGCACTCGACCGGCTCGGGCGCGAAGACGTGCGGATGCACGACCTTCGCCACTCCGCGTTGACTGCCGCCGCCGAGCACGGCGCGACTCTGGCGACGTTGATGCACATGGCGGGCCACTCGACGAGCAACGCGGCGCAGCGCTACCAGCACGCGACGGCAGAGCACGCCCGTAAGGTCGCCGCAGCGATCAACGCCAGTGCTGCGGCTCTCCTCGTTCGGGCCGAACCGCCCGTGTAAGGGGGCGCCACGGTCCGAGCCCTCGTCGCGGGTGCGTACGCCGTCACGACGAGTTGCTTGGGAGGGCACTTCCGAGCTTCAGCATGGAGGCGCCGCGAGGCTACTGCAGGCCAGCGGGGGCGCAGACCCGTCGATGACCGACATTGACCGCCGGGTGCCCCGACCGGGCACTCGGCGGTAAGGCAAATCCCATCGTTGGGGCGGGTAGTCGACAGTCGCCACCGCCGATTTGGGCGACCGCAAGGTCGGCCTGTCGATGGCTTGATACCCCTTCCCCGCGATTCAGCGGGCTCAGCGGCGGGCGTCAATCACGGAGCCGCGCGCGGTCCTGCGCGGTCCGGCACAACACGTCTGACGACCAGTCACAATAGCTGGTGGCGGCGACACGGCAAGCGATCTCGGTCAGCCCTTGTCGGTGTTTCCGTCGATGCCGTGGCTGCAGCCGGGTGCCTGGGGGGTACCGAGGGCCTGCGCAGGGGTGTTGTCTGTCGTTCCCGGGGCCGGGTCCCTATCGTCGGCGCGCAGCAGGTGGCTGGTCATGGTGAGGACGGTGCCCGTGGGTCCCGGGGCGAGGTGCATCGAGGCGGCCATCTGCCGCATCAGGGACAGGCCCCGGCCGCGGTGGCCGGGGTCGATCGGGACAGGGCGCCAGTGACCCTGGTCGGCCACGACGAGCCGGACGGTCGTGGTCCCGCCCTGCTCCCGGATCTCCACGCGCACCTCCACCGGCCCCGGCCTGCCGGGGGGGTAGGCGTGCTCCACCGCGTTGGACACTGCCTCGCTGGCCAGAAACACGATGACCTCGGTCTGCTCGACCGGCCAGGCGTGCTCGCCCAGGAAGGCTTCCAGCCAGGTGCGGACCAGCGAGGGCGCCGCCACGTCGGCGATCAACGTGCGGGAGCGACTCCGGCTCGGCGGGGGCGCCATGGCCAGGGCTTACCCGGTTCACGGCGAATTCAAGCTCGTGCCTGCCAGCGCGTCGGCCACCGTGTCATACAGCGCCAGGACACGGTCGAGCCCGGTGATCTCGATGGGCCGCACGACCGGACGCTGCTCGTCGACGACCACCTTGAGCGGTTCGACCCGATCGATCGCCTCGGCCCGGGCCTCCAGCAGGGCGCGCAGACCGGCCGAGCCGAAGAAGGTGACGTCGGTGAGGTCGACGATCACCCCGTGGGTGTCGGGTCGGGCGAAGGCCTCGGACAGCGCCGCCTGGAGCCGCTCGACGGTCAACAGGTCAACCTCCCCGATCGCGGTCACCACGACCGCGCCCTCGCGCGAGGTCACCGAGACCGTCAGCAGCTGCTCCTCGGGCGGCGGCTGGGACTCCAGGGAGAACTCCGGCGGCGGCACGTCTCCCGCAGGCATGAGCGGACCGTATCCAGCGCTCCCCTGCCGGTCAACGCCGCACGCCGGCAGGCGAGGCAAACCCCGTCGTTGGGGCGGGCTGTCGGCAGTCGCCACCGCCGATTTGGGCGCCCGCAAGGTTCGGTCTGCCCGATGGCCTGCCACCCCTCGCCCGCGATTCTGCGGGCTCCGCGGCGGGCGTCAAGAACGGAGCCGCTGCGCGGTCGCTTCGCGATTCCTGACTCCCGCCGCTCCGCCCGTGTTTGGCCGGCTGCGAGGGGATGGCCGAGCATGGGCTGGCAGCGGGCATGGGCGCTAGCCCGCCACCTCGATGACAGCGGATCGCGGATCGCGGGGCAGCACCGCCCGGAGGACTCATAATCCGGGCTGGACCCGCCGGACGATGCTGTCCGGTCGCGCTCAGATCGACAAAACTGCAGCTTAGAGTGGGTTTTCAGGGCTTCGCCCACTAACCGCTGGAAACCGCGAAAAACCACTGTCGGCCGCTCGGTGTGGCACGTTTGTGGCACGCCGAACAGCGCGCGCCGCCCCTGGTCCGGGGCTCGTTCGAGGTGAGCCGCGGGCGGGGCGGCCGCGAGGCGGGCCCGGCGGACACGCGACTTGTCATGGCAGTCTGGCGGGGCACCGACCCGGACCGGGCCAGCTTCACCACCGCGCTCGAGACGGCCCGCGAGGCGCTGCTGACCCACCGTCACAACCTCGACGAGGAGAGCGAAGGACTCGACGCGATCGGCGTCGCCGTGCTCGCGACCCTGCTTCCGTCGCGTCGCGCCCGCTACAGCGCGCGGAAGGTCAAGAGCGCCACCTCCCGCAATCTCAACCGCGAGGACGGGCGCCCGTCGGCCTCCACCACCGTCGTCGGAGTCGAGATCGTGGTCCAGGCACGCACCGAGATCAGCCCGCCGCAGAAGTACCCCGGACAACGCCCGCGCTTCGTCCGCGCCACCACGGTCGCCGGCACCCCTCGCCACTTCGTCCTGGCCCTGATGGCCGCCCAACCCGAACGCATCGAGTGGAGCGGACGAGAACTCGCCGCCGCACTCGACGCCCCCGGTGCGCAACATGCTCACGCAACTGGCCGAATGGGCCCGCCTCGGCGCCCTGCGACGAACCGGCCCAGGCACCTACGCCCTCGACACGCCAACCTGACCCAGGGTGCTCGACGCCAGCCGCGCGCGCCTAACTTCGCGGCATTGCTGCGCGGTCGCTTCGCGATTCTTGACTCCCGTCGCTCCACCCGTATTTAGCCGGCTGCGAGAGATGGCGGAGTCTGAGCGCAGCGACGGCCCGCGCGTTGGGCGCGACGCGGGCCTGGCTCAGTTTTTCCTCAGCGCGGCTTCGATGTTCGCGGGAAAAGCTGGTTCAGCCCATTTCCCACGCAGGTCAGGGGCAGGCCGAACGTTGGGTAACTCCCGTCTTCTGCATACCCCCAGGATCCTCCACCGCCCTCGACGCGATCGCCCTGCCAGTATTGCGATCCGTCAGGCAGTTGCACGCCGAATCGGTCGCCGTCCGTGATCACTTGCGTTCCGTGCGGCCAGATCGGAGCGACCCACGATTCGCTTCCGGGCGTCGTGGTGGGTTCGGTGATCACGGGTGCGCGTTTGGGCTCTGGGCCGCTGACCGCCGCGTCCAGCACCAGACATCTGTCCGGGGCGTAGAGACGCAGCTGACCGAGGACGCCCGCCAGCATCGATTCACGCTCGGGCGCGCCGTCGACGAGGATGCGCACTTCTGATCCCACCAACTGCGGATCCTTGGGGTCGCCGGTTGCATTCGAGGTGGGGCTGCCGTTCACGACCCCGGTGGACTCGTCAGATGTAAATTGACGCGCGCCGAGCCCGAGCGCTGCGACTGCGGTGGCCGCAACCAGAACGCCTGCAACGCCGGCGACCTTCATGATCTGCGTTCCCTTCGCGATGTCTCCCGAGTGTGCCATGTGGAGGTCCGTAACTGGGGGCGCAACCGATCGGGAGCACGACGCATCGTGTTGTCATACACCCATCAGGATCTCGTCCGCGCTGCTGACGACGGAGAGCTCCAGCCGCGGATCCCGGACCATTGGGACGCATTTAGGTTGCCGAGAAGTCCCGACCGTACGGCCGTTACTTCGGAAGTACCGGTAGTTGCTGCGCTCGGACCTCTCGATCTCCCCGCGCACGCGTCAGCGAGGCGTGAGTGGCGGGAGGACGTAAGGAATCGGGGCTGCTCCGTTGTCCCACCTGGCCTTGTCCAGCAATGCGTTGACGGGGATGAAGATGAACCCCTTGAAGCCGCCAGTAGCCGTGGATCCAGCTTGGTCGGACTTGATCAACATACCCATGAATCGGACCTGCCCGAGGTGACCGCTCTTGCTGTCCAGGATCTTCTGGAACACAGCCCCGCCGCTGTCGTGGCTATCCGCGCCCACACCCGGCTTGCTGCCGATGGTCGCCAGACCGAATCCATTGATCGGATCGATCGCCTTGACTGTGTAATCACAGCGGAGGCCGGTTGCTACTCCCCACTTGCAGACAGTCTGGTTTGGCTTGGGTTGAGTCCACTCGCCGATACCCCGGTGACGGTATCCAGAGTCCGGGTTCAGCCTCGAGCAGGAGATTCCTTTGCCTGCGCTGATTTCGCCGGTCCAGAGCGATGGTTCCCACGAGTTGCCGCTGATCATGGCGGCATCCATTGCCTTCTTGTTCCCCACGAAGGTGCCCGTGTACTTTCGGTTGCCGGCCTCGATGATCCCGAGAGTCGAGCTTCTAGGCTGCAGGTCGCACGTCGCGGGCCGAACGACGGTGCCCTGAGCAATCGTCAAGACCTGTGGATGAGAAGTTTCAAGCAGCCTCCTGATTGTCCGTCAGATCGTCGGGTCGTTCGACGAGCTTGCCGTCCTTGAACACGGCGCCGGCGCGGACGAGGGCGACGAGGT
>JBQTIB010000132.1:0-4623 GCA_052389435.1 Sporichthyaceae bacterium
CGTTGGCGCGCCGGCCTTGGCTTGAGATGGCTGTCGGGATCTTCGGGAAGGTACGACCTTCCCACCACCCGCCACCGTGCTCACGCATCTACGCAGCGGGCCGATCCACAGGTCTCAAGCATTGCTCCCGAGGACTTCGCCACCGCCCTCGCCGACGCCGACCGCGGCATCGCGGCGGGCGAACTGTTCGTCGAGGGCAGCGATCTGGAGAAGCTCATCGGCCACGCGCCGACCTCCCTGGTGGAGGCGGTCCGCGTCGCGCACGGCGCCTAGCCCACAGCGCGGTGGCCGGTTCGTCGGACCGGCCACCGGCTGGCGAACTAGGTCCCCGCGGGCCCGGTACGAGGCGTGATCGTCAAGTCCTGGATCTCGTCGTCGCGCAGGGCGAAGGCGAAGTCCAGGTCGACAACGCCTCCCGGAAAGTCGCCTTCGAGGTGGTGGGTCGCGATCCAGTGGTCGTCGTCGACTCGTCGGGTCTCGACGAGTTCGACGGTGTAGGTGAACTCGCTCGCCGCGTTCTGCAGCCAGTCGTGGATCTCCGCGCGACCGCGACGGGTGGTGCCCTCGTCGGTCACGGTGGCGCCGTCGGCGAAGGCGGCGAGGGCGGCGGTGTGGTCGTTTCCCTGTGCGGTCAGAAAGGTGCGGACAATCGGCGGAAGGTTCGTGGTGTCTGTCATGCCTCGAGGTTGGGGTCTCTCGCCGTCGGAGGGTCAACGGCTGGACCCTCTCCCGGGGAGAGGGTCCAGACTGGGCCGATGCGGGGTGGACTGACGATCGGCGAGTTCTCGCAGCTGACCCAGCTGAGCGTGCGGACGCTGCGGCGCTACCACGAGGGCGGGCTGCTGGAGCCGGCCGAGGTCGACCCGCAGACCGGGTACCGCTACTACACGGGCGAGCAGATCCCGACGGCGCAGGTCATCCATCGGCTGCGCGAACTCGACATGCCGCTGGCCCAGGTCCGCGACGTGTTGGCGACCGACGACCCGGACGCCCGAGCCGATCTGCTCTCCGTGCACCTGACCCGCATGGAGGACCAGCTCGAACGCACCCGCGTCGCCGTTCGCTCCCTGCGTCGGCTGCTCGCACCCGAGCCGGCGCCCCTGCGGGTCGAGCTCCGTTCGGTTCCCGCCCGGCGGGTGGCCGCGATCCAGAGCACCGTCGACTCCCGGGACGTCGTGTCCTGGTACTCCGGCGCGATGGCCGAACTGGACGCGGCGCTGCGCGACGCGGCGGACCTGGGGCCGCCCGGCGGGGTCTACGACAACGAACTGTTCGCCGACGGCCGCGGGCACGCGCTGGTCTACCGACAGGTGCGCGAGGTACCAGAACTCGGCCGCGTCGAGTCCGTCCAGCTTCCGGCCGTCGAACTGGCCGTGACCACCCACGCCGGAGACCACGACGACATCGCGGTGACGTACGGAGCCCTCGGCACCTACGTGAGCGCCCATCGCTTCGCCGTCGCCGGACCGGTACGGGAGAGCTATCTCGTGGGACCGCGGGACAACCCCGACCCAGCTTCCTGGCGAACCGAGATCGGGTGGCCGGTGTTCCGCCTCGGCGATTCCACGGAGGATTCTGAGGGCTAGTCAATGCGGTGGTAAGAGCCCGGCAGCGGCTTCGCCTCCACCAGCGCCCACACCGATTCGGGAACGACGCGGGCCACGGCGCGGCCGCCCTCTTCAACCAGCACGCACTCGACGCCCCAGTTGGAGCGCACGGTTTCCATCGACAGGCGCAGCATGTAGTCGCGATCAAGGCGGCCGCGCACCTGCATTCCGGCCCACACGTTCAGGCCGAGTTCGGTCAGTAGTTGACGCCGAGCCGGATCGTGGACAATCAGCGACAGGGTCTGCTCGTTCGCGTAGGCGACGGTCTCGTCGAGGCGCGCGACCGCGGCTCCGACCTCCGGGTCGGAGCGGCCCCACTCGCGGATCGCGGCGTCGAGACGGTGGAGCATTTCGTCGGCCACGAAGTCGAGCGTCATGTTGATACGGGCAACCGGATCCAGGTCTCGGTCCGCGGCTGCCCACCAGCGCCCGAAGGCGTTCTCCCAGTCCCGCAGGAGCGCGCCGACGAACTCCTGCCAGCTGTCGAAGTGGTGGTAGAACGATCCTTTGCTGACGTGCAGTCGGCGACACAGTTCGGCGATGTTCAGCGCCCGGTGCCCGTCCCGTTCGAGGATCTCCTGCGCGACGTGGAAGTAGTCGCTGGGTATGCGGCTATCGCCAGACAACGGACCTCCCGCGGTGTTGCCGTCATCTTCGTCGGTCACCGACGGTGGCGGCGGATCGGCCGACCATACCGAGCGGTTTTGGCGAGCCGCGGGCCCCACCCGTACACAGTCGGCATGGAACTTCGACGCTGGGCGGCGCTCTTCGCGGTGCTGGCGCTGAGCGGATGCGGCAGCCGGGTCAGCGCCGGCGATGTGCTCGCCGCGAGAGCGACCGCACCGGCCGTATCTCCGGCGCCGGCCCCTGCCGTTCTCCGAGCCGTCGCGCCGCGTGAGTCCGTGCCAGTCGCCGCGGCGGCAACCGGGCCGGTCGCGCGGACGGGCCCTCTCGGCATCGTCGCCACGGCTCGGCCGTTGACCCATGAACACCCACGCCGGAAGCGGGTCGCGGTCCCTCCCACCGTCGCGGCAAGGCCCGCCGCCGCCGCGCCGTGCCCCAGCGGTATACCGCCGCTGAAGCTGGGTCAGGTCGGAGCGTTCTCCGGTGTGGCCGGTCCGCTGACCGCGAGCGGTCGTGTGGGTCTGGCCGTGTGGGCCAAGGCGGTCAACGCCTCCGGCGGAGTGGCGTGCCGACGTGTGGAGATCTACTCCGTCGACGACGGAGCCGATCCCGGTCGCACCGCGGCGGCCGTCTCGGACCTCGTGCGGAGCAAAGGTGTCGTGGCACTCGTCGGCACCTTCGCAGAACTGACGCAGCCCTCGTTGCAGAGCGCCGCCGAGCGCCTGAAGGTGCCGGTCGTCGGGGGCGCCCTGGTCACCTACGAATGGAATCGCAGCCCGTACCTGTTCCCGCAGGGCGCTTCTCTGACCTCGCAGGCGTTCGCGCTCGCCCGGCAGGCGGTACAGGACGGCAAGGGCAGGGCAGGGATTCTCTATTGCGTCGAGTCTCCGACGTGTACTTCGGTGGGTAGGGAACTCGGCGGAGAGGTCGGGAAGCGCGCCGGACTCGACGTCGTCTACAGCGCGCCGGTGTCGATCATCGCGACGGACTACACGGCGCAGTGTCAGAACGCGAAGACCGCCGGCGCGCAGTGGCTGGCCTTGGCGTGGGACGGATCGTCATTCGCCCGGCTCGTTCGCTCCTGCGCGGCGCTCGGCTACCGACCGACGATCATCACCGGCTCGTTCGTCCTCGGCCCGGTCGGCGCGGCCGACCCGGGGATTCGACGCAACGGCGTCCTTACGGTCAACGTCACCGCGCCGTGGATGCTGTCCGACACCCCGGGACAGCGGGCGTACCAGGCAGCGATGAAGGCCCACGCAAGCGCCGTTCCTCTCGACAGCGGTTCCCTACTGGCCTGGACGTCGGGGCGCCTTGTGGAGGCTGCTGCCGCACGACTGAGCGATAGGGCCGGCCCACTCGCCTCGGCCGATCTCGTAGCTGCGCTCGGCCGGATGGAGGGCGAGACCCTAGGCGGGCTCACTCCTCCGCTGAGGTTCGTGTCCGGCAAACCCGCGCCCGATGCCAAGTGCGTTTTCTACACGCGGTTGTCCGAGGACGGCTGGTCCGCCCCGCGCGGCAGCAGAGCAGTCTGCCCGTGAACTACGCGCGGGTATCGGCGTCCAGACGACACCGGAAGGGCGGGCGGGGATCCCGGGCACACGATCCAGACGCCGCGTCGAGGATCCAGCGCCCACCGGCAATGCAGCCCGACGCTGGCGCACTGCGCCGGTGGGCAGCTTCGTTGTCGTGCTGTCCGCGGCGGGCACCGGCAACCGGTCGCGTTCGACTCGGATCACCCTGCCGTCGGCGAGCAGGGCTGCGCGTACTTCAAGAGCCTCGGCAAGACGGGTGGTCCGCGCCGACCAGTAGTCGGCTCTGTATGTGAAACACTTGGATGTAGATGTTTCGTCTTCTATTTCGAACGCTTGTTCGATACTATGTTCGACATGGGTCACCCGGTGCTCGACGCGTACGCCGTCCTCGGCGAGGCCCTGGCGGGCGTCCGCGCGGCCATGGACGACCCCGCCTCCGGGTCCTTCTCCGACCACGAGTTGTTCGGTCTGCTGCGCACCCACCACCGCCTCGAGGCGCAGGTGGACTCCCTCGGAGCGGACCTGGTCTCCTACACCGACATGAGAAACCTCGGCCCGCGAACCGGATCCTCCTCGACCGCGGCGTTCCTGTCCTCGGTGTTGACGATGCACCCCTCCACCGCCGCGGCACGGGTCCGCACCGCCCGGGCGATGGAAACGCACTGCCCCGCGACCTACGACCAACTCGCCGCCGGGGACATCTCCTACGAACAGGCCGCCGCGATCGCCGCGATCGTCACCGACCTGCCCAAGGGCGCGACCGAACGAGACGCCGCCAAGGCCGAGCGGTACCTGCTCGAACGCGCCCCCACCGCCAACGCCCTGGAACTCGGCAAACTCCGCAAGCGCGTCGACCA
>JBQTIB010000133.1:0-33569 GCA_052389435.1 Sporichthyaceae bacterium
GCCTGGAAACCCGCACCCGGCGCGAGAGCCGGCAATGCCGGCCGCCCCGCACCCCGCCACCGATCCCGCCGGCCCCGATCAAGCCCCACACTCAGGACCGGCCGGACTCACGAAACGGTGAGGCTAACGCCCACAGGGAACTGACACTCTTCGGGGCCGAGAACGTCAGGTCGAACCCCGTCACGCCGTCGGTCCGCCACGCCCGCCCGAGGCGCTGCCCGGACACCGGGTGCAGGGCGCGGGCGAACAGCGACTCCAGTTGCGCCTCGTCGACGATCGCGCCCGCTTCGAGGCCGAGCGCCTCGAGCCCTCGGCCCCGCCAACGACCCGGCGCCTCGCCGACGCCGAGGTAGTACTCCGTCGCCGCGCACGCCACCGCCCGGGTGTAGTAGCGCCAGGAGGATCTGCCGATCTTCGCCGAACTCAGCACCCGCACCCCCGCAATTCAGCGACCGCACCCCGCACTGATCGTACATTCGAAGAATGCATATGTCTGCTGATGTGGAGGTATCAGTGACACCGCGAGCGAACTAAGGAATGGCGGGCATCGACGGTAAGCAAGGGCCAATTCGAGAAGTTCGAAACAGCTCCAGGTGCTATCGGCCAGTGAGCAGGGTCAGACTTATACATGCTTCGAGGCGCCGGGCGGGCGAGTGTCGACGGTCGCAAACGGACCGCTTGAGGGGTGGCGCGCCTTGGGCTCGCCGGCACCGGGGTCGGGTCCGCTCACGACGAGACTTGGGGGTCCGAGCCTGTAGGAAGCAGAAGTCGTGTCGATGCTCGGCGCCGGCTCGCGAGCGAACGATGGCCCGGTCGACGAATGCCGAGACGCGTACTCTGCGCGCCCCGCTGTCGATGAGGCCCCGTTATGTCAACCGTTGACACTGCGCAACCGTCGCCGGTAGGCATGTCGCGTCATCCGTTTGTCATCGGCTGTTACAACCTGAGGGCAGATGCCGACTTTCTCCGGCAGGGCGCGCTCGCGTAGCGCGCTGACATCAGTTCTGCTGGTGTTGCTGGTCGTGGGAGCGGGATTCGGCGCGGTGTCCTCGCGGTCGGCCGACGGGCCGCCCCCCGAGCCGGCTTCGCCGGAGCAGGCGGCTCTGATGGCGGCGGAGCGGTCCGGCCAACCGGTGGTTGTGGATTCGCTGACCACCGAGACGCTTCGTGTGGAGGCGTTGCCGGAGGGCGCCTTTCGGGCGGAGATGTCGCCCGTGACAGTCAGGGTCAAGGATCCCGATGGGAGCTGGAAGCCTGTAGACAACACGTTGGTTCAGCGACCTGACGGCACCGTGGCGCCTGTGCGACCCGCCCTGCCAGTTGTGTTCTCGGGCGGGGCGCCGGACGCGCCACTCGCGAAAGTGACGGATGGTCAGGAGTCGCTGGCGTTGGCCTGGCCGGCGGTCGGGGATTTGCCTGCGCCCGAGCTGACGGGCTCGGCGGCTCGTTACAGCGAGGTGTTGCCGGGCGTCGACGTGGTGGCGCAGGCGGGGGTCGACGGGTTCACGACGTTCGTCATCTTGCGCGACGAGCAGGCGGCGAGCAATCCCGCGGTTCAGACGCTGAAGTTGGCGGTGGAGCAGACCGGCTTGCGCGTCCAAGAGACGAACGGGAACGCCCTGCAGGCGACTGCCGACGGAGAACGCGTGTTCACTGCGTCGCAGCCTCTGATGTGGGACTCCGCCGAGGGCTCCGGTGCCTCCTCCGACGGCGTCACCCCCGAAGAGAAGGCGGTGGAGGCGCCGCTGGTGGCACCTCAGGAGGGCAACACCGAACCCGTGCCCGTGTCTGCGACCTCGGACCAGATCGTCCTGACTCCAGATCCAGACCTGCTTCAGGGAGACGACTCGACCGTCTTTCCGCTGGTCATCGATCCTTCGGTGACCCGGGCCCGGCATTCGTGGTTGGGCATCTGGGACAACGGCGTCGAGTTGCGCAACCACGCGACCGAACTTGCCCGGGTCGGCTACGACGGCTGGTCGGGCGAGAACAAGAAGACTCGCGCGTACTTCCGCATGAATCTCGACGACGTGCTCACCGGCAAGATCATCACCGAGGCGACGTTCGCGCACAAGCTCGTCCACTCCCCGAACCACGACTGCGACCTGGTCAACTACGGTCCCGGCGTTCAGGTGTACTACACCGACCCCTTCACCTCGACGACGACGTGGACGAACCGGCCGACCCTCCGTCGGGGAACTCCGCTGTCGGAGACGAGCACCGCGCACGGGTCCGACGATCGCTGCCCGGGTTGGGACCGGCAGGAGTGGGAGGTAACCGCGGCAGTGAAGGAGGGCGTCGCCGGTGGCGATCAGACCGCGACGTTCATGATGAAGTCGGCCGGGGAAGACGCCAAGAACCGGGAGGGCTGGCGCAAGTACTCCCAGACGGACGGCTACCCGGTGCTGACTGTTACCTACTACGTGTACCCGCCGACGCCGGGTGCGATCTCGATCAGCAAGATGCCGAACCCCCTGCGCAACGGCAGGCTGACCGCCACCGACAACCCGACGCTTTCCGCGTCGGTGGAGGACCCGAACGGCGGATCCGCCTACGCACGATTCGCCATCTACGACAACGGCGTGGAGCAGTGGACGAAAGTCTCTTCGGGCGTCTCGGCCACCGGCGGCACCGCGTCGGTCACCGTGCCCGACGGCGTCCTCGATGACGGTGAGGACTACACGGTCCGGGCGTGGTCCTCGGGCGACGACCTCGGGACGCTGCTGTCCGCCAACTACAGCAGCACCACCTTCCGCGTCGACATCTCCGCCCCGAGGAAGCCGACGCTGAAACTGCTCGGCCCATGCGTGGTCGGACAGGACTGCTCGTTCTCCATCACCACCGTCGACACCGACGTGTGGGCCTACCGGTACGGGATGAACACCGACGAACCCGTGGAGACGAAGCCCAATCCGGCGGCCAACACCGTGACCGTCACGGTGCCCGCCACCACCTTCGGTCCCGGGTGGTTCTCGGTGAAGGCCGAGGACAACGCGGGCAACGTCGGCACCCGAGCCGTCATCAGGTTCCGAGTCGAGAGCACCTTCCTGTCCCACCAGTGGAGGCTGGACGGCAACGGATACGACGAGGTCGCGCAGGAATCGGGCTCGGTTTCGCGGATGTTCCTCTTCGGCGGGCTGTCGTGGGGGCCTGGCGCGTCTGCGGTCAACGTCGACGACGTGCCTCTGGACGTTCTCGACCGGTCGCTCCGAGCTTCCCCGCCCGGCGGATACGCGTGCAACACGACGTCGGCGTCGACGCCGTGCACGGCACCTTTGGCCAACTTCGACACCGGCCAGGACTTCAGCGTGGCCACCTGGGTCCAGGTCCCGCCTACCCCGACCGGGCTGATGACCGCAGTCAGTCAGACCGGCGGCACCACGACCGCGTTCGAACTGGGCCTGTTCGACGGCTCGTGGACATTCGGAATCCGCACCTCGCAAACCGCGGCGCTGCAGCGGGCGTCGCTGCCCTCGACCGCCCGGCCCGGCCAGTGGGTCCATCTGGCGGCGGTGTTCGACAACGACTCCGACGACACCGACGACGCCGGCAAGACGTCGGCACGGACGATAACCCTCTACGTCGACGGAGTTGCCTCCCCCGCCGTGTCCGTCACAGCCGCCCCCTACCAGGCGACCGGGGCGTTCATGCTCGGGCGGGCCACCGTCGCGAACGAGGCGGCCAGGCTGTGGCTGGGCGGGATCGACGACGTTCGCACCTATCCGGGCGTCCTGGACCCCTCGCAGGTGCTGCGGATCTCGACGGAACGGCGGCCCTACTGATGGCCCGCCGACACCGAAGCTCTCTCGCCGGGGCGCGCGGGCGGCCAAGCGGGAAGGCCGCGGGCTGGACGGCGCCGGTGGCGCTGGCGGTTGCCGCGGTCATGGTCGGCACCCTGACGCAGGTGGCGGCAGTGGATCCCACCGGCGACGCCCGGTTCGCCACGGGCCGGTTCGGCGCCACGCAGCAGGACACTGCGGGCGGACCGGGCCGGGACCGCTCGGCCGGTGGACGGCCCGACGGTGCGGCGGTGCCGCTGCCGGACTTCGTGCAGCCGGTCTCCTCCCGGCCCGTACCGCGACCCGCGAACCCAGGCCCCGATCCGGAAGTCAACGCACCGATCGCACCTGTGAACTGGCCCGCCTCGGGCCGGACCACGGTGGCCGTCCCCGCACGCGAGGTCGACCAGACCCCGACCTTCCGCCGCGCCGGCAACGGCCCCATCTCGATCGGTGCGGTGACTCGAAGCCTCGCCGCAGCCTCGAACACCGGCGTCGACCCGAACCGCAGGACACCGACCAGCGTGGTCGTGGAAGTGGCCGACCGCGGCGCAACGAACGCTGCGGGAGTCGCTGGAGTCCTGGGACGGATCTCCACCGGCGACAGGTCGCCCGTCGGCCCGGTGGCCGTGCGAATGGACTTGAAGGACTTCGGGCACGCCTACGGAGGCGACTACGGCGCCCGGCTGCGCATGGTCCGCATGCCCGACTGCGCGTTGACCACCCCCGACCGTCCGGAATGCCGCGCAGCCGTGCCGGTGCCGACCAGCCTCGACCTCGACAACCAAACGCTGACCGCGATCCTGGACCTCACCGCCCCGCCGGCCCCGGCGCCCCCGCCCGCACCGGCGTCGCCACCCGCACCGGCGTCGCCGCCCGCACCGAACGCCGAGCCCACCGTCGGCCCGCCGTCCGTCGAGCCGACGCAACCGACGCAACCGACGCAACCGACGCCGGACGATCCCGCCTCGCGCGTTCCGGCGGAGATGCGCGCCTCCCGGGCGCCCGGCGGCGGCGGCACCGTCTTTGCCACGATCCCCGCCCCGTTCGGCAGCGGAGGCGACTGGAGCGCGACGCCGCTGACCGACAGCGCGACCTGGGCGGCAGGAGGTAACGGCGGAGGCTTTTCGTGGTCCTATCCGCTGACCGTCCCGCCGGTACCCGGAGGGCTGGCCCCGTCGCTGAGCATCAACTACGACTCCGCGGCCGTCGACGGGCGCACCACCGCGAAGAACAACCAGACCTCCTGGCTGGGCGAGGGATTCGACCTCTCGGCGGGCTTCATCGAGCGCCGCTACACCCCCTGCGCCGACGACGGCGGCCGCGACGAACACGACAGTGCAGCAAACAACACCCGAGACACGGGCGACCTGTGCTGGGACGGGCACAACGCCACGATCAGCTTCGCCGGACGCGGCGGGCTGCTCGTCGCCGCCGACCAAGAAGCCCGCACCTGGCGTATGCGCTTCGACGACGGGTCGCGCATCGAACGACTCACGGGCGCGGACAACGGCGACAAGGGCGGCGCCTCCGACGGCGGCGAGTACTGGAAACTCACCACGCTCGACGGCACCCAGTACTTCTTCGGACACGGCAAAGCCAAGAGCCCGACCGAGGGCGCGGCGACCAACTCGACCTGGACGGTCCCGGTCTTCGGCAACCACGACAACGAGCCCGGACACAGCGCCGAGTTCGCCGACTCGTGGAAAGACCAGGCCTGGCGGTGGAACCTCGACCGCGTCGTCGACGTCAACGGCAACACCGTTACCTACCACTACGCGGCCGAGCTCAATGCCTACGCGCGCAACTCCAACGGCATCGACGGACTCGACCGAGTTACCTCCTACGTCCGAGGCGGACACCTCCAGCGCATCGACTACGGGCAACGGCAAGGAGAAGAAGACGAGGACGTGCTGGCGCAGGTGAATTTCGTCGTCGAGGAGCGGTGCCTCGCCGGCGTCGCCGAGTGCGACGAGGAGCAGATCGAGGACCACGCCACGCGATGGCCGGACGTCCCCGCCGACCAGATCTGCGATACGGCGGGCCAGGCGTGCAAGAACAGTCAGATCGCGCCGACGTTCTTCTCCCGCAAGCGACTGAGCACCGTGACCACCTCGGTCTGGAACGGCACGCGTTACGTCGGGGTCGACCGGTGGGCGCTCACGCACGCCTACCCCTCGCCCGGCGACGGGACCGACGCGGCCCTGTGGCTGGACACCGTCACCCGCATCGGGATCGGCGACGACTTCGCATCGGACACCGTCGTCGAAAGGCCGCTGGCGCTGCCGAAGGTCGACTTCAACGGCACCCAGTTCGACAACCGGGTCGACTCTCCGCAGGACAACGCGCCCGCGCTGAGCAAGCGACGGGTCACCACGGTGCGGAACGAGTACGGCCAGGACATCCTTCTGAAGTACAGCGCGCAACGCTGCGGCGGTCCCAACCCCGAGTCGCCCAACTGCCCCGAGACCGACTACGACACCCAGCTGTGCCGCCGGTTCGGCACGGCCACCACGACCGACCCCAAGGACAATCTGCCGAACCAGAACCACGCCGACAACGACGACAAGCTCTGCTACGAGGTCTTCTACACCGCCCCCGGCCTGGTGGAGCCGGAGAAGCACTGGTTCCACAAGACCGTCGTCGACCGAGTCACCCTCGACGACCGCAGCGACGTCGAGACACCGTCGGTGGTCACCAACTACAGGTACCTCGGAACCCCCGCCTGGGCCTACGACCGCAACCCGGCCACGCCGAAAAAGTACCGCACCTGGAGCGACTGGCGCGGCTACCAGACCGTCCGCACCATCGTCGGCGGCGACGACCTCAGCGCCACCCAGCGCATGGAAACCACGACCCTCTACTTCCGCGGCATGGACGGCGACCGCACCAGCGCACCGACCAGCGCCTACACTGCCCGCCGCTCGAGCCTGAACGGGGCCACCGAGGGGTCCGACCCGGTCGTCGACCACTGGCGCCTGGCAGGCATGGTCCGCGAGGAGAAGACGCTGACCCGCGAAGGCGGCACCGAACTCTCCGCCACCCTCACCACCCCGTGGATGCGCCAGACCGCCTCGGACAAGAACCTGACCGACCGTCAGGGCAACGCACCGCTTCCCCCGGAGGAGCCGGCCGAAGAACTCGACCCCCGCGCCCCGTTCACCTCGCGCCTCGCCGCCGAAGCCGAAACGCGGGCGCGGACCACCATCACCCGCACCGACCCGGCCACGACACGCGAAACCGTGACCCAGTACGTCCGCAACGACGACGGGCTGCCCGCCACGATTCGCGACCGCGGCGGCGCCGGCACCGGCGACGACCTGTGCACCACCACCGCCTACGCGCCCCCCGCCGGCAGCGGCGTCGGCGCGGGCATCCGCGACCGCGTCGCATGGACCCGCACCCTGTCCAGCTGCGCGGACGAGCCGGTGGTCAAGGACACCCTGCTGTCCTGGACGCGCAGCTACTACGACAACCACGACGGCATCGACAATCCAGTCGAACGCGGCCGACTGACTCGCACCGAACGCGTCGAGGGAATCGACGCCGCCGGCGTCGAGCAGTGGGTACCCGTGACCAGCACGACCTTCGACAAGTACGGCCGAGCAACCTCCAGCAGCGACGCCCTCGGCCGAACCGCCAACACGACCTACACCCCCACCGAGGGCCTCGTCACCAAGATCGACGCGCAGGGCCCGGACCCGCGCACCAAGTGGTCCGGCCCGGAAGGCCACCCGACCGGCGGCCCCGGAGTGCGCGCGAACGGCACGACCACGATCGACCCACGGCGCGGTCAGACAACCAAGTCGATCTCTCCCACCGGCGTGGCGACCACGCTGCGCCACGACTCGCTCGGACGCCTCGTTGCGGTCTGGGACGACAGTCGCGAGCCCGCGAACAGCCCCGCCGGCGACGACGACCCCGCCACCGCGCCCGACGTCGCCTACACCTACACCGTCCCCGCGACGAGCACCGGCACGGGCACCGGCCCGGCGGCGACCACCACCCGGATCCGACTGCACGACGAACGCGGCCCCCGCTTCCTGCGCCAGGTCTCTCTGCTCGACGGCCTGGGCCGGGCGCGTCAGATCCAGACCGAGGTCCCGGCCGATCTCGCGGTGGGGCAAGCCGTGGCCGGACGCACCGTCACTTCGACCCTGTACGACTCGCGCGGTCTCACGGTCCGCGAGGAAGGCGCCACCTTCACCACCGGAGTTCCGCAGACCGCGCTGGTGTCCTTCGTCGAAACTGTCGTCCCCGGCGCCACGAACACCACCTACGACGGCACCGGACGGCCCACCCGAGCCGCGTTCCGGAAGCTGTCCGGCACGCAGGTCGCCGACGCCTGGGCAACGACCACCGCCTACGGCGGCGACACCCTGACCGTCACCCCACCCGACGGCGGGGTGCGCACCCGAACGCTCACCGACGCTCGCGGGCGTACCGTCCAGATCGACCGCTACCTCAACCGCACCGCTCCGGACTCTGGGCCCGATCCAGCCGAGACCACCAAATACGCCTTCACCCCCCACGGCCGCATGAGCTCGATGACCGACGCCGCCGGGAACACGTGGACCTGGACCTACGACCTCGCCGGCAACCGCGTCGCCGGCAGCGACCCCGACACCGGCACTAGCCAAGCCGCGTTCGACACTGCCGGACAACCGCTGTGGACCCGCGACGCCACCGGGCGCGGAATCGGATTCGTGCACGACGGGATCGGACGCCAGGTCGCAACCCACGACCTGAACCCCGACAACACCCTCGGCGCGATTCGCACCAGCTCCACCTTCGACAAAATCGGGGACGACGAGCACCCCGGCCTGCCCGTCGCCACGGCACGACACGTCGAAGGCGAGAAGTTCGAATGGACGATCACCGGCTACGACGACGCCGACCGCCCGAGCGGACTGCGCATCGACGTGCCGACCATCGACACCGCCGCCTTCCCCGACCTGCTCGAAGACGAACTCGACGGCACCCTGCAAACCACTTTCGCCTACAACCCCGACGGCACGCAGGCCTCGGTCACCCTTGGAAAGTACGGGCCGGTCGAAGCCGAGAAACTGACGATGCGTCACGACGCCACCGGGCGCCCGTGGGCGCTTACGGGCGCGGGAGCCTACGTCGCCGACGTACTGCGCTCCCCCTACGGGCAGGTCACCCGCATCGGCATGGGCAACACCTGGCGCAACGCGGTCTGGCAGACCTTCACCCACGAGGCCGGAACCCGACGGGTCACCCGCGCCCAGCTCGACCGCGAATCGCAGACGACCTACGACGAACAGGTCGACTACGTGTGGGACGCCGCCGGCAACCCCACCAAGATCGCCGCCCGCCTTCCCGGCGCGGTCGTCGACGACGTACAGTGCTTCGCCTACGACGGCTTGAACCGCCTTACGGAGGCGTGGACTCCGAAACGCTCCGCCGAAGGCTCGTCGCAGGACTGCGCCGCTAGCGGACGAACCGTCGCGAATCTCGACGGACCTGCCCGCTACTGGCACTCCACGACCTTCACCCCGCCACCGGCGTCCCAGTCCGCCCCGCCGTCTGGGCTACTCGCCTCCCGCACCGTGCGCAGCCCGAATGCGCAGGGCGTCGTCGCCACCACGACCTACACACACACCCACGCGAGCACGCCCATCGCGTCCAAGCCGCACCAGCTCGCGACCGTCAAACGAGACGACACCCAGATCGGCACCTTCGGCTACGACACGGCTGGACGCACCACCACCCGCACCACGACCACCACCGGCGGAGTCGCCGTCGACCAACGCCTCGAATGGGACGCCGAAGGCCTGCTCGCCACCGTCAAGGACACGACGAACACCGTCCTGTCGACCCACCTCTACGGCCCGGACGGGCAGCGCCTGCTCCGCCGCGAGGCAGGGCGAACCACCCTGTGGCTCGGACAACTCGAACTCACCCTGGACCGCACCACACGCCTGGTCACCTGGAAGCGGTACTACTCCTTCGAAGGCGCCGCCATCGCAGTCCGCGACGGCAACAAGATGACCGACGCCCAGGTCGTGATCCCCGACCGACACAACACCAGCAGTTGGGTCGTCGAAACCGCCGACAGCAAGGCCGTCGCCCTACGCAGCCTCCCCTACGGCGGCACCCGCGGACCTCCGCCGACGACGATTGCCCCGATCAGCGGCCTCGGATTCGTCGGCGGGACCGTCGACAGCGACCTCGGCCTCACCCGCCTCGGCGCCCGAGACTACGACCCCGCCCTCGGCCTATTCCTATCCCCGGACCCCATCCTCGACCCCGCCAACTCCGCCACCCACGACCCCTACGCCTACGGCGGGCACAACCCCGTCTCCAACACCGACCCCACCGGGCTTGCCTTCACGCCCGGCGGCGGCGGCGGTGCCGCGAGCCCCAGCGAGTTTCAACGACCCTCCGGGTCGTACTCACCACCGGCCGCCGCAGGAGCCGTCGCCCCCGCGACTAACGGGAACAGCGCGCGCCTCAAGGTCGGCTGGAACGAATGGCTCGATGTCGACCCCGACTCCGGCGCGGCTGCCCGGTGGGCCAACACGGCCCCCAACATCTACAACCCCAGCACCGGTCGATACGACTTCAACGCCTCTCAACAGGCCTTCCAACACAATCAGGCCGTTCTCGCCACCTACCACTCGACCAAACGAAACGTCACTGGAATAGCCAAGGGCTTCTTCGATTGGGGCGCCTGCGACGGCCTCACCCCCGGCTGCGGCATCGAAATCGCCGCCGCGGCTCCAGTCCCCGGAGCAAAGGGACTCAAAGCCCTCAAGGGCCTCGACGAGGCAGCCGACGTTGGAAAGGCCGCAGATGCGGGGCTACCGCGGGCCACGGTCGGCCGGGCGACCTCCTCCGACTATCGAGCGACGTTCAAAGCCGGGAACCCCGGCGTCAACATGGATGACGTGTGGGTTCACCACGCAGTGGAACAAGACGTTCTAAATCGGTATCCTGGACTCTTCGATGCGGCGGAAATACATTCACTTGAGAACCTTCGGGGGGTTCCTGTCGGGAGGATTAATAGCGAAGTGCACTTGAGCGCGATCCGCAAGTCATGGAACGAGTTCTACAGATCGAATCGAAATCCCACTCGACAAGACGTACTCGATTACGCAACCAAAGTTGACCGCAATTTTGGAATCTTCTTCAATCCACAGGTGATGTAATGCGGATTTACATCCTGCGACCGGAGGTCGCAGGCAGACTCGGCGAGAACACCGTGATGGACACAAGCATTCATCCGCCCTTGGTAAGGAAGTTGCACTACGTTTTCGCGGGCTGGTCGGGGAGCGACGTCGTGGAGTCCTTCCCCGTACATCTCGTGAGCGACAAATTGGCAAGAGCCCTCCTGGAGACTCAACTCTCTGGATTCGAGTTGGCAGCGGTGGAGGTTTCCAAAGACGAGCAGTTCGAACGGTTCTTTCCCGACGAGGCCTCCACTCTTCCCGAGTGGCACTGGCTCCGACTGACGTCTGCGGATCAGTCCAAGGATGTCTGGCGGGACGACGATGCGCAATTGTGTCTGGGGGAACGTGCGAGACGGGTATTTGAGGCGTTTAATCTGAACGACTGCGAAATCGTCGAGTTAGAATGCGGCGAGTAAACGAGGGTCCAGTGATAGTCGCGGACAAGTTGAGAGGATGCCGGAAACGACGCCAGAAGGGGCCAAAAGGCCGCAAAACCGCGTCGGAGAAAAACAAGATCTATTCGGCCAGCGCGCTGAAGCGGATGCGTGACGAGCCCGGCCGTTCCACAACTTCCCCGAGTCGTTTGACGGGGCGGTCTTCTCACAGGACACTCGCACGGTAACTCTCGGCTATTTCAACGAGGCGAAGCCGAATCTAAGCAACGGCTCTATTCAGTAGCGTTCTTGCGTGGGGCAACGCCGGCCGGGTTGCCAGACGGGGAACGTCCTATGCCGCCAACTGCGGGTACCCAGACTCGGCCTTCCCTCGAAACCCGCCGCATTCGGGCGGAGGCGCGGGAGTAAAGGATCGCGCAGCGACCGCGCAGGACCGCGCATCGGCCCGTCCTCGACGCCCGTGGTGCAGCCCGAAGACTCGCGGGCGAGGGGTTCGGCCCCACGGTCCAGCGAACGCACGAAGACCATTTGAGCCCACGATCGTTTGGACCGTCTCTGGGCCGTCAAGCCACGGCCCAAGGCGGCTTTGGCCGGTCAGTTGCGGTCTGGTCCAGAGATCATATGCGCAGGTCAGAGGGCTTTCTCAGGGACTCGCGGAGCTTGACGGTGAGTCACGTGAACTGCCCTCAAGAGTTTTACGACATCCGACTTGGCGCCAGTCAAATGGCCGAAATTCACCGGGCCCGTTCCGCTACAGATGCCCGCTCGTAGATAGCCCTGGCGCGACGCATCGGACGCGCCCTCGACGGCGAGTAGATAATCTGACGACGCTCAGTTGAATCTCCCCAGACCTGCTCACTGAAAATCCCCACCCGTGTGGCTTCGCCGAGATGGCGAAGGCCCCTTCGAGGCTGCTGGTCTCTGACCACCTGCAGTTCGAAGGGACCTCCGCTCTCATGCTCACACGGGAGGACGACGTGGACGCGCATGCGCTCCACCGGCAGGGCTGGACGATCTCCGCGATCGCCCGGCACCTTGGCCACGACCGCAAGACCATTCGCGCGTATCTGTACGGCGGCCGCGTCGCCGGCCAGCGCGTACGCCCGGCCCAGGACGCCTTCGAGGCGTTCGCGGAGTACTGCCGGGCCCGGCTGAAGGAAGACCCGCACCTGTGGGCCACGGCCCTGTTCGACGAGGTCGTCGCGTTGGGCTACGACCGCTCCTACCCCTCGTTCACCAGGGGGTTGCGGGCCCGCGCGCTGCGCCCGCACTGCGAGCCGTGCCATCCGGTCAAGGGGCGCGCGTCCGCGATCATCGAGCACCCGCCGGGCGAGGAGACCCAGTTCGACTGGCTCGAGCTGCCCGATCCGCCCGCCTCGTGGGGGTGGACCTCCACGGCGTTCCTGCTCGTCGGCGCGTTGGCCCACTCCGGACGGTGGCGTGGCGTGCTCTGCGAGGGCACCGACCAGGCCCAGCTCGTCGACGCGCTGCACCGCGTGAGCGAGGCGCTCGGCGGGCTGACCCGGAACTGGCGCTTCGACCGCATGGCCACGGTCTGTCATCCGGACTCCGGCCGCGTCACGGCGACCTTCGCCGCGGTGGCCAAGCACTACGGGGTGTCGGTCAAGGTCTGCCCGGCGCGGCGCGGGAACCGCAAGGGCGTGGTGGAGAAGTCCAACCACGTCGCCGCGCAACGCTGGTGGCGCACCCTGGCCGACGACATGACGGTCCATCAGGCACAGGCCTCGCTGGACCGGTGGTGCTCCCTGCGCGGCGACACCCGCGTCAAGCGGACCACCGACGGCAAGTCGAACGTGGCGACCGTCGCGGCGCGCGAACCGCTCGCGCCGATGCCTACGCCCTTCCCCGCCACGATCTCGGTCGACCGGATCGTCTCGGCGCAGGCATTGGTCTCCTTCGAGGGCAACCGCTACTCGGTCCCGCCCGAACTGGCCCGCGCGAGCGTGACGGTGTCCAGGCGGCTGGGCTCGACCACTCTGGACATAGCCACAGCGGCCGGGATCGTGATCGCCCGCCACGTCCGGGCCGCGCCCGGGGCCAGTGCCACGATCCGCGACGACGGGCACGTCCTGGCGTTGAACGCCGCGGCCCTGGCCGCCTCCACCACCGCGCGCCCGCACCGGTCCAAGGTCCGGATCCCGCCGGGCCCCGAGGCGCTCGCCGCCGCGGAGGTTCTCCGCAACAAAGGTACTGACGCCCCGTCACAGTCGTGCCAGGTCGTCGACCTGGCCCAGTGGGCCGAAGCGGCCCAGGGAAGGAACACCCTCACATGAGCACCACCAAGACCCCGACGACCGGAGCGCAGGCGGCGACCTACCAACGCCTGCGCGGACATCTCGCCGCACTGCGACTGCACACCGCAGCCGAACAGCTCCCGTCCGTCCTGGACGCCGCGGCGGCCGAGAAGCTCTCGATCACCGCCGCCCTGGAACGGCTTCTGGCGGCCGAACTCGACGCCACCGAGGCCAGACGCCTCGCCGGACGGCTGCGCTTCGCCTGCCTGCCGACACCGGCGACGATGGAGGACTTCGACTTCGACGCCCAACCCGGCGCCGACCGCCCGGTCCTCAACGAACTCGCGTCCTGCCGCTACCTCGAGTCCGCGACCAACGTCCTGCTCATCGGCCCACCCGGCACCGGCAAGACCCACCTCGGCGTCGCCCTCGCGCGCAAGGCCGCCGAGGCCGGACAGCGGACCTACTTCACCTCCGCGGCCGATCTCGCGGCCCGCTGCCACCGCGCGGCCATCGAAGGCCGATGGGCCACCACGATGCGCTTCTTCGCCGGACCGGGGCTGCTCGTCATCGACGAACTTGGCTACCTGCCACTGCCCGCCGAGGCCGCCGCGGCCCTGTTCCAGGTCGTGAACCAGCGCTACACGAAGGGATCGATCCTGATCACCACCAACAGACCCATCGCGGGCTGGGGAGAAATCCTCGGCGACACCAACGTCGCCGCCGCCATGCTCGACCGACTCCTGCACCGCTCCGTCGTGCTCAACCTCGACGGCGACTCCTACCGCCTGCGCGAGCACCACGCCCGCAACCAGGCGCTCCGCGCCGGCTCCGCCGGCGCCCGCACACCGCTAACCTAACCGCGCACAGGGTGGGGAATTTCGACGAGCAACCCTGGGGAAATTCGCCGAGCGTCATCAAATCAACGAGGGGCGAGCGAAAGGTGACTGTTCCCTACGGCCGGTCACGCGACTCTGTAGCGCAGCGCGACGGTGGACGCTAAGTGGTTATCGACCTTTCTAGAGACGGTAAGAGCGCGCGAGGGAACCATGTCGTGTCGCGTTCCGCCACCGCCAGAAGCTGGGCGGTGACCGTCGAGCGCTCCGGCTCCCCGAGGGGAATGGGTTCGGAGCGACGCCACCCGCGCGCGGACAACTGCTTGACCGCCGACGTGTAGGCCGCAGGCGACATGACCTGGAGGTCTCTGGCCCGCAGAAGAAGGGCAGCGATGGAAACATGCCATCGCTGCTTTAGCTCGAACAATTGCGCCCAGTCCGCTCGGTCCGGAAGCTCTCCGCAGATGTCGACTGCGGGCATCAGGAACTCGGCGGCGAATCGGTGAGCCTGCGTCTCGACTTCCTTGACTCCCCATACGGACTCGCCGTGCATGACTAGATGGCCGAGTTCGTGTGCTGCATCGAAGCGTGATCGGGCTCGATCACCCTTGTCCGTACCGAGGACCACGACCGGCCGATCCGGGAAGGGCAGGGAGAAGGCATCGACCTCTGCCGCGTCCAGTGGTAGGCGGACGACCAACACGCCATGTTGCTCCAGGGCCGAGACGACGTCGGGGACGGGGCCGCTCTCGAGGCCCCACGCGGATCGGACGGTTCGGGCCGCCTCGACGACGTCGGGGGAATCGACGTCCAGGGTGCCCAACGGAACTCGAGGCAGCGCAAGCGGCGCGAGCAGCGCTTCTCCACCCGGTGCGACGGCCAGGTCGTGCACCAAGTGCGCCAACGATCTAGCCCGTCGACGCTGCGCCACCGTGCTCTTGCGCAGGCTACGGAAGAAGCCCTCGTGAGTCTCCTCGATCGGCAGACACAGAAACTCGACAGGCACCTGAAGCGCAACCGCCAACAGGTGCAGGGTCTCGGCCGACGGCTTGGCATCCCCCGACTCGAACTGCGAAATCGCGGCCGGAGTGACCCTCGCCGGCACGCTCAGATCCGACTGGCTCTTGTTCTCCAACTCGCGCGCCAGGCGAAGCCGCCCAGGCTGGAACGTCCCACTACTTCCCACTCGGCTCCCTTCCGCTCGATCCAAGGCAGTCCGCGGGCGCCAAGTTCGCAGCGAGCAGTCTGCCGTGCGCTTGCCGAAGCCGGAAATACGCGCGCCGCACGCTCGCGCCAGATTCGGGCCGGCGAGAGCGCGAAATCTCGCGTAGCATCATGTTCTGATTGTAAGTGCGTAACCAAGTTCTGTATCAAGCTCTAACGAAAGGGCTTCAGCGTGAAGAGCACGAAGATCCACTTTCTCAACGTCGGCCACGGGGACTGCACGCTCATCGAGCACCCGTCGGGCCGGGTGACGATGATCGACCTCAACAACTCGAAGAGTCTCCCCGACGACGACGAGGTCGCCCTCGCCGAGGCCAAGGGCCTTAGCCTCGCGCAGTTCCGCGCCCGCTCGGCGAGCGCCTGGAGCTGGGAGGACTACTACAAGAGCCTCCTCGTCGACCCGAGGACGTACTGGAAGTCGCACTTCCAGGAGCGATCCCTGTTCCGGTACATCCAGACGCACCCGGACATGGACCACATGAGCGGCCTGGCCTCGCTGTTCTGGGGCGAGAAGGTGTCGCTGGAAAACTTCTGGCACTACGACCACGAGAAATCCTTCTCCGAGGAGAGCTTCGACAAGACCCGCTACGACTGGAACGACTGGCTCGCGTACACCCTTCTGCGTCAGGGCCACCACGGCGACGGCAGCGAACACAAGGTGCTCGAAAAGCTGCGCGAACAGGCCGGGGACTTCTGGACGGAGGACGGACTCACCGTCCTCGGCCCGACCACCGACCTGATCGACTACTGCAACCGCATTGAGAACTGGAACAACGCCTCCTACGTGCTGCGCCTGGACTACGCCGGCCGCCGGGTCATCCTCCCCCGGCGACGCCGAGAAGCCCGCCTGGGACAGCATCGAAGCCCATTTCGACAACACCGACCTGGCGTGCGACGTTCTGAAAGCCGCCCACCACGGCCGCGAGTCCGGGTACAGCGAGTCCGCGGTCGACGCGATGGACCCGGACTTCGTGATCTGCTCGGTCGGCAAGAAGCCTTCGACGGACGCCTCCGACGAGTACCGCAGCCACGGCGCGACTGTTCTCTCCACGCGCCACCACGGAACCATCACCGTTCAGATTTGGGCGGACGGCGAGATCTGGATCGAAGACCACGACGGGCAGCGCCTCCACACAGTGCCGGCCCACGCCGACGCCGCCTGATCCGGACCGCGCGCGATGAAGTGGGCCAGCTGGCTCGACGAATACGACCGGGAAGCGCGTCTGGCTCCCGCGCTGTTGGCCTTGCTTCCGATCATCCTGGCGGCGATTGGGCTAGGGGTTCAACAGCACCGCGGCGCCGTTGCCATCGTCGGCATCTGCGTGGCAGTCGGCGTGCCGATGGTCGTCGCCAAGCAGGTCGCCGACCGCGGACGATCGGTAGAATCCAGACTGTTTTTGCAGTGGGGAGCCCCACCAACGACGCTGCTCCTCGTTCCCCCCGACGACGCCGCCATGGGTGAGATGCAGCGACAGCGGCGCGCCCGCCTCGAGCAGATCTCGGGCATCACCCTGCCAGCGAGCCCTCGCCTGTCCGACGCGGACGTCGAGACCTACCAGGCAGCGGTCCGTTCGCTCATCGAGCACACTCGCGACCGGACCAAGTTCCCCGTCGTGTGGTCGGAGCTCAAGAACTACGGGTTCGAACGGAACACGCTCGGCCTCCGCAAGGTAGGGGCTGCAGGATCGAGCGTCTCCACGCTCGCTCTCCTGGGAGGCGCGGTGTCGGGCCTGAGCGGCGGACCCGTGTCCGTCCCGGTGACTCTTGCTCTGGCGATGGTCTGCGCGCTCATTGGGCTCGCGTGGTGGCGGATCCCCAGCGAGCAAAGAGTTCGGGCGGCCGCAAACCGGTACGCCGAGCGACTTCTCGATGCTGCTGCGGTACTTCGCTGACAGGGCCCGTCGCCACCACGGTATCGACCAACCACGGTGCACGCGCCGCCGGTCGGCATCCGGGTCGAGGTGCGATTAGGCCGCGCCGTGGTCACCCAGGACTGCGCGCTCGGGCCCCTCAGCGCGGGGCGCCTGCGGAAGAGCGGACCGGAACTCCGAAAGTGGGCTATCCGACGGTATCCGCAGTTGAACGTCGTCGTCGGCGGCGTGCCCGTTGCGTACCCGATCAGACCGGCAGCACCGCCTGCACCAGCCGGTGCGGGTGCCCAGCGGCGGCCTGTCGCGGTCGAGGATGGTCACTCAGGGTCTAGGGCACCTCGCTGACCTGCAGCATATTCGCGCGGTACTCGCGCTCATGGGCGGGAAGTGCCTTCTAAGCATTCCGTCGCCGGCGCCGCCGGGTGCGCCACTCCCCTCCTGCCGCCCCCGTAGCTGCCAACCTCGGCCGCCGCGACGTGGGTCAAGGGTCGCGAAGCGATCGCGCAGCGACCCGCCCTTGAGGCACGACGCGGCGGCCGAACAATCGAGCAGCGGGGGCGAGCCGCCCTGAAAGCGGGTTCGCGTGACCGCCCTACCAGGCGGCCGAATCGGTCACACATTGGTCACATCAACGACGGTCAACCACGGATCTCGAAAGCGTCGCACGGCATGACGATCGGCGGCACCATCGCGGTGACCTGCACGAATACGGTCGTCGCGGTAAAGGGCGGTCCTCTGCGGAAGTCCTGCCCGCGGAGTTCCGGTCCGCTCTCCGCAGGCAGGTTTACAACGTCAGGCGGAGCGGCCACCCGGCATTGCACGTCGCCGCTGGCAGCGGGCCAACGATCTGATGAATCGTCACTTCGTCTCGATAGCCATGCGACTGAGCGCGTCCGCAATCTCACGGGGCCGGTCCTGGGCCACGCGCTGGTAGGCGAGCGCCATGTTCGGAGTGGCATGGCCGAGCCGGTCCTGCAGCTCGCGCACGGTGGCACCTGCGCGAGCGGCGAGCGTCGCGCCGATGCCGCGCAGGTGGTGGAACACCAGGTCGTCCCGCCCGATCTTGTGCCGGGCCGTCTCGAACGCCTCTCGCAGGACGTCTGCCGAGACGCTGACGCTGGGGTTCATGCCGGCCGGGAACACCCAGGCCGAACGCCCGGACGCGCACCTCGTCGCCAAATGCTCGCGTAGGTCCGGGACGATGTGCGGCGGCAGCGGCACGTCCCGCGTACCGGCCTCGCTCTTGGGCAGCTTCTCCTCGCGACCGGCGCTGGTGCGGCCGACCGATCGCCGGACGTGGACGACGCCGAACTGCACCGGCGCATCGGCGGCGCTGAGCGTCACGTCCGCCCGCTGCAGGCCGATCACCTCCCCGATGCGGAGGCTGGCCCAGACGCCGAGGTCGACGGCGCAGCGATAGTGCGACGGCATCGCCGCCCGAAGCTCGGCGATCTCCGCGAGCGTCGCCATGGCGGGCTCCTTGGCTCGCCGGTACTGACCCGCGCCCTTGATCTTGCAGGGGTTGGAGGAGATCAGGTCGTCGCCGACCGCCGTTTCGAGGATCGTCTTGAACAGGCTGTAGGTGTTCGCCACGGCGCGCGGCTTGCTCTTGTCCAGCCGGCCGTACCACTGGCGCACCGAGGTTGAGGTGATCGCGTCCAGCGGCACGTCGCCCCACCGCGGCGTCAAGTGCCGGTCCAGCAGCGAGCGGTAGAGATCCCGCGTTCGGGTGGCCAGCGGCCGTTGTTCCAGCCATGCCTCCGCGTACGTGCCGAACGACGGCAGGCCGACCGGCTCCGGGTCCTCGACGATGGACGCGTTGGGCGATACCCAGGTGCCCTCGTCGATCTGGACGCGAACCCGGGCCAGCGCCCTGTCGGCATCGCCCCGGGTCGGGAAGGTCGCCGAGCCGCCCGGGGAGTAGGCGGTGTACTGCCGCCCGTCCGGGCCGGTGTAGCGAGCCTGGAACCGCTTCGGCGCCCGCTGTCGAATGCTGCCGAAGGAGGCTCGACGCCCCTTGGCGTTGCCGCCCCCGCTGCGTGCCCGTTCGACCAACTCCGCCATGGCCAGATCCCCGTCAGTTTTCCACCCTGCCAAAACCCCGCCGGCCAGTTTTTGGCCAGATGATCTGGCCAAAAACGGTAATCGGCGGTGATCGGCGGTCACTCGACCGACATCCATTATTGCAGGTCAGAGGGCATATTTGGCCTCTGACCAGGAGATCTTCCAACGTCGAGATTTAGGTTCGAATCCTGCCGGGGGCACGAGCTTCAGGCGACCCGTGTCTGCGGGCGCAGATCGGGTCGCCCGGTTGTTTTGCGCGACTTCGTCGCGCGGCGCCCCGAGGGGTCAGACCGGCTCGACGACCAGCACGGGAATCAGCCGGTCGGTCTTCTCCTGGTACTCCGCGTAGGGCGGGAAGGCCTCGACCGCGCGCGCCCACCATTCCTCGCGCTCCGCGCCGTCGACCTCGCGGGTCGTGTAGTTCGCGACGGTGGTGCCGTCCTGCAGCTTGACCGCGGGATTCGCCTGCACGTTCGCATACCAGGCCGGGTGTTCGGGGGCTCCGCCCTTGCTGGCGATCATCGCGTACCGCCCGTCGTGCTCGACCCGCATCAACGGTACGAGGCGTTCCTTGCCGGTCTTCGCGCCGATCACGGTGAACAGGACGACCGGGCGGTCGAAAACGGTCACGCCGTCGGTGGTTCCGGTGCGCAGGATCTGTTCGGTCTGGTCGCGGACCCACTCGGTCGGGCTGCGCTCTGCTTGTGTCGTCATGAAGGGCTCAACCACGCCGACGGCGCGGATCTTCCCTTCCGAAGCATGGGACGGCACGCGACGCCTCCCGTCCGGGGCAGACTTCCCGCCATGGAACAGCGCGCCGGACGTGCGGATCGGGTCGTCCTCGATGACCCGGCGGGCTGCTGAAGCATCTCGCCCTCGTCGAGGACCACAACATCACCCGCAAGTTCCTCGACTCTCCGCTCGCCGTAATCGGCTGGCGCCCGGTCCGCGCCGCCGGCAGCCTCCGGTCATGAGCTGGGACGAGGAGTTCGCGCGGGGCTACGACGCCTGGGCGGCGAACACGACGGCGGACGTCGCGTTCTACGTCGACCTCGCCCGACGGACCGACGGCCCCTTCGTCGAGCTCGCGATCGGCAACGGACGCGTGGCGATCCCCGTCGCGAAGGCGACGGGGCGCCCGGTGATCGGATTCGACGTGTCGCCGGCGATGCTCGAGCAGGCGCGGATCAACGCGAAGGTGGCCGAGGTGTCGCTGGACCTGCGCGCCGCGGACATGCGCGACCTCGCGTTGGACGAGCCGGCCGGACTGATCTACTGCCCGTTCGGCTCGCTGCTGCATCTGCCGACCTGGGCGGACCGGCGACGCGTCTTCGAACGGGTGCTCGCCGCGTTGCGCCCCGCCGGGCGGTTCGCGTGGAACGCGCTGGCCTTCGACCACCGCGTCGCCGCGCGCCTCGACGGCACCCACCGCGACGAGCCGGTCCCGCACACCGTCCGGTACGCCGTCGGCGACGGGCGAATAGACCTCGTCCTCGACGGCGGCGGCGTCAGCTCGGTCTGGTGGGCGACTCGCAACGAGTGGCTCGGCCTGCTCGACGTCGCGGGGCTCGAACTGGAGTCGCTGCACGGCGGCTTCGCCGGCGAACCCGCCGCCGACGACTCTTCGCAGTACGTGTTCGTCGCCCGCCGCCCGGGCTGAGCCCGCCGGTCGAGGTGCGCCGTCTCGCTGGGGCCAACTCGCGGCTGTGCCCGACTGTACGAAGCGGTCCGAACGCCGACCTCCTCGACCGACACCGCGTCGGCCGCCTGCCCGACCGGTGCGGGCAGCCCGCCGGCACTCGGCTTGGTGTCTCCCCCTGTGTTCACGACCTTCCCGCCAGGGGACGATGGGGGCATGAAGGTCGAGGTCTGGTCAGACGTGACGTGTCCGTGGTGCGGCATCGGCTTTCACCGACTGCGCTCCGCGTTGGCGGCGTTCGAGCACGGCGCCAAGGTCGAGGTGGTGCACCGCTCGTTCGAACTGGCGCCGAACGCGCCCGACGGCGTCTGGCCCGTGCGGGAGAACATGGCCGCCAAGTACGCGATGAGCCCGGAGCAGGTCGAGGCGAGCCTCGACCGGATCGAGGCCGTCGCGGCCGCGGAGGGGATCGCGCCGTACCGGCTGCGGGACAACGTCGTCGGCAGCACCGCCCTCGCGCACGAGTTCCTCGCGATCGCCCGCAGTCGCGGCGTCGGCGAGGAGGCGTGGGCGGCGGTGTTCGACCGCTACTTCGGCCAGGCCGCGTCGGTTTTCGACGTCGACTCGCTCGTGGACCTGGCCGAGGACGTCGGCCTCGATCCCGACCGGACGCGTCGCTTCCTGACCGAACGGCGGTTCCGCTTCACCGTCGAGACCGACGACCAGGCGCTGCGCTCGCGTGGGGTCAACGCCGTGCCGTACCACCTGTTCGCCGGCCGCTTCGCGCTGCCGGGCACGGACACGGTCGAGGTGCTGCTCAACGCGCTCAACCTGGCCTGGGAGCGCGAGGGCGCCCTCGAGGACGCGGTGCTCGGCCGCGGCGAGGTGTGCGGCCCGGACGGCTGCGCCTAGGCACACGGCCTAGCCCCGCAGGACTGTTCGGGCGCGCCGAGGGAAGCTCGCAGGAATGTCCGATGCGAGCCGGGCGACCTGGGAACGACGCACGCGCATCCCTCTCGTGGTGGGCGCCGCGGCGTTCCTCGGCGCCTACGCCTGGCCGATCCTCGACCCGGACCTGGGCTCCGGACCGCGCGCGGCCTGCTGGGTCGTCGGCATCGGGCTGTGGGTGCTTTTCGGGCTGGACTACCTCGTGCGCCTGGTGCTGGCCGAGCGCCGGGCCCGGTTCGTGCGGGCGAACTGGCTGGATCTGCTCACGTTGGCCATGCCGATGTTCCGGCCGTTGCAGGCCCTGCGGTTCCTGGTCGCCCTGAACATGCTGGCCAAGCGCGGCGCCGGCTTCGTCCGGGGCCGGGTCGTGGCCTCGGTGTGCGCCGCGGTCGGCGTCGGCGGATTCGTCGCGGCTCTCGCGATGCTCGACGCGGAACGCGCCAACCCCGAGGCGAACATCCGCAGCTTCGGCGACGCCGCGTGGTGGGCCGCGGTCACGGTGCCGACCGTCGGCTACGGCGACCGGTACCCGACGACGACCGCGGGCCGGTTCATCGGCGCCGCGCTCATGCTCACCGGGATCGCACTGCTCGGCGTGGTCACCGCGGCGATCGCCTCGTGGTTCGTCGAGAAGATGTCCGAGGTCGAGGCCGGGCACGCGGAGACGCAGGAGGACCTGGCCGAACTGCTTGCCGAGGTACGGGCGCTGCGAGCGGAGTTGGCCGAGCGGGAGGACCGGCCGGCGGTCGCGCAGCACGGAGCGCGCCGACACACCTGACGCCCCATCAGCCTCGTGGGCGCAGCGTGGTCGTCGGCATCTCCGGAGCCGGCAGGGTGTGCGTCCACTCCGCCGGGAAGTGCCCGAAGCGACCGCCTAGCAGCTCTTCGCGTTCGCGCTGCCAGGTCGCGCGGAAGTCCACGACCTCCTCGTGCGTGCGCCCGACGAAGTTCCACCACATCACGATCCGCTCCCCGAACGGCTCTCCTCCGAGGACGAGCAGCCGGGTCTCGACGGGGGCGGACACGACGACCTGCCGGCGGCCGCGCGGGACGTAGACGACCTCGCCGGGCTCGGCCACCCGGTCGGCGACGTGCACCAGGCCGGTGTCGCACAGGAAGCCGTGTTCGTGCTCGGGATCGAGGTCCACCACGACGCTGCGCCCGGCGTCCACCCGCAGTTCCGCACCGATCAGAGCCGTGTGCGTGGCCACCGGCGAGACCGCCCCGAACAGGCCGCCGAGAAACACCCGGGCGGTGGCGCCGTCGAGGTCGATCTCCTCCGGCGCGTAGTGGTGGAACGACGGGTCGACGAACCTGGCCGCGGCCGGCAGCGCGAGCCAGAGTTGCACGCCGTGCAGTACGGGCGTGTCCAGGGCGGAGAACTCCGAGTGGGCGATCCCCGAACCGGCGGTCATCAGGTTCAGTTCGCCCGGGCGTACCCAGGCGTGGGCGCCGGTGGTGTCGCGATGCTCGATCTGCCCGGTGAACAGCCACGACGCGGTGGCCAGCCCGGTGTGGGGGTGGCCCGGCACCGCCATCCCGCCGGAGGCGGCGACGTCGTCCGGGCCGTAGTGGTCGACGAAGCACCACGCGCCGATCAGCGACCGGCGACGCTGCGGCAGGCTGCGTCGCACCGTCATGGCGCGCGGCCCGCCGAGCGGAACCGCGGTGAACGGCAGCACGACGGGCTCCTGGACGGAGCCCTCGGCCCCGCAGGTCACCGGCCCGCCCGCGGCGGTGGTGCTCACGACCGCGCGGTCAGCTGCGGGCGGCGAGGGAGTCGAGCAGTTCCTCGCAGGCGGTCTGGGCCTTGCGGCACGCCTCGGAGGCGAGCCGGGAGTGCATGTGCATCGAGGCGTGTCGGGCGGACTCGTGGCCGGCCGCGTCCAGCACGGCGACGGCGGCCCGCAGGATCGTCGGAGCGGCGGACTGCTCCCAACCGGCGTGCCGGGACAGGGTGCGGACCGCGGCGTCGACGACGTCGGCGCAGTCCAGGCACGTCCGAACACACTCGCGCATGTCCTTGATCTGGCCCTCGTTGAGACACGCGTCCGCGCACACCGAGGCGGCCTGGGAGGCGACCTGCATCGCGGAGATGGCCGCGTCGAGCTTCTTGCGGTCGATCAGCCCGAAACCGGTGGGGTGCACGTCCATGATCTGACGGGCGGTACTGGGCGCCATCTGGAAATCTCCTTTTGCCGTTCGGCGGACTCGGGTTCATTCTTCCCGCTCGGGCCGCTGCTCGCAGCCGGCCCTTAGGTGACCCTTACGACGTTCGTCGGTCGCCCGGTCCCGCAGCGTCCGGGCCGGGAGCGTCCCGGTCCCCGACGAGCCCGCCGACGTGCCCGATGACGATCCGCTTGCGCGCCTCGTCGAGGTACCAGTAGATCCGAAGCACCGACTTGTCCGGACCGTGGCCGCGGGCGATGTGCGGACCGAGGGCAACGCTGCGCCCCTCGTAGGAGCGGGCGTAGCGTTCGGCATTCGGCAGCTGTGCGCCGTGCAGGCCGCCGTGGTATCCGCTGCAGCGCTGTTGGAAGGCCTCGTGGGGCCCGTCGGTGAGCTCGCCGCTGTTCCAGTCCGCGCCGATCTGCTCCATGAGCAGCAGGTTCGCCAGCACTCGCTCGGGGTCGTCGTAGCTGCTGCGGGCGGCGGAGGTGAAGGACTCCTCGAGGAAGTACAGGTGCGGGCACCGCTCGCGTGCCATCCGCACCGCCTCGATGACGGACTCGGGAACGAACTCCTCCGGCGGCACGACCTGGGCTGCGCGGGGGCGGGGCGGAGAGAACTTGGCGGGAAGGTCCACGGCCGAGAGCGCCTGGGCCTCCGCGGAGTCCCGAGCGGCGCGCAGGGCGTCGATCTCCAGGCGCGCGTCGAACAACTCGCCTTCGAGCGCTGCGAGCCGCTGCTGCTGACGCTCGTGGTCCGCGCACAGCTCAAGCCAGGCCGCCCGATCGACCGGGTCGACGACGGGGCCGTCGGTGCGGGCGAGCGCCGCACGCGCCACCGCGGCCTGCGCGGCGGCCGCGGCGGTGGTGGCCGCGTGCTGCTCGCGGCGCAGCCGACGGCGCAGGTCGGGCTCGGCGATCGACAGGGCCGAAAGCCGCCCGAGGGTGTCGAACAGCTCGGCGCCCATGCCCTCGCGCCCCAGGTAGGCCAGGCTGCCTCCGACGTAGGCACGGTGGAAGTACGGGTCGTCGCCGACGGCGAACCCGGGCCAGTACATGCGCACGGCTCCGGAGTAGCAGGACAGCGTCTTGCCGATCGCGTCGGTGACGGCGTAGCTGGACTGCAGGTCGATCTCGACGACGTGGGCGAGGCCGAGGAGGCGGTCCGCTGCGCGGGCTCGGTCCAGGAAGGGCTCGCCCTCGGCGTCGTGGGAGATCGCCAGCACCGGCAGGCGCCGCTCCTTGCTGGCCAGGAACTTCACGTAGCCCGGCACCTCGGCAACGGTGAGCATCCACGGCTGGCCGATGCGGCGGCCGTCGATGCGCACGTCGAGGCGGTCGACGACGCGGCGGACCACAGGCGGCCGATGCGGCGCGACCTTGGGCCGGGTCACCAGGCCCTCGCGTGGGGAGAACAGGCCGACGCGCACGCGCAGCCAGGCCTGTCCCTCCTCGACGCCGATGTCGATGTGCGTGCGCCAGCGCCAGGTGGCGTCCTCGGGATCGGGCTGGTCCACCTCGAAGCCGACCAGGCCACCCGCCTCGCCGAACAGGCTCTCCCACTCGATCACCAGGTCCGCGGTGCGGTGCGAGCCGCCCGTCAGCGGGCTCGGGGTGACGTCGAAGCGGTCGCGCAGCCAACCCGCGACGGCCTCCACGGCGCGGTCGAGAGCGGCCGGCCCGAGGTCGTTGGGCAGCGGCAGGTGCGCCGCATAGATGGTCTGCATGCCGGTGTCCCCGTTAATCGCTTGCTCGCCGAGTCCCGAGGGGCCTTCGGCGTCCGATCAGCAACGGTTGGCGCTACTGAGCGGTAACGCTAGCGAAAGTCTCGAGATCGGGCACCGGAGGCCACCTGGAGGGGGGTAAACAGGTCCGCCGACAGGCTGATCACCCCCGCCGAACGTTCGAGTCGACCCCGCACGACCAACGCCGCCGAGTCCCGAGCCACTCGACGCTGACGCGCCCAGAGTCCCGGCGAGCAGATCACGTTGAGCATCCCGGTCTCGTCCTCGAGGTTCAGGAAGATCGTTCCGGCGGCGGTCTGCGGCTGTTGGCGGTGGGTGACCACCCCCGCGACCCGCATCCGCTTTCCGTCCCGGTGCCGGGACAGTTCGGCGATGGGCACCACGTCCGGGTCCAGCGCGGGCCGGACGTGCTCCATGGGGTGCCCGTCCGGGGTGATGCCGGTGGCCCACAGGTCCGCCATCGTCCGTTCGATCGGAGCGAGGGCGGGCAGCCGCGGGGCCCGCTCTCCCAGCACGGTGCCGCCCAGGCGGTCCGGTCCCGCCTGGGCGACGGCACCCGCGGCCCAGAGCGCCTCGCGCCGGGCGAGGCCGAGGCAGTCGAAGGCTCCCGCGGTGGCCAGGGCCTCGATGTGGGCCGCCCCGGCGCCGCTGCGCACCGCGAAGTCGGTGAGGTCGGAGTACGGACGTCCCGCGGCGATCCGCTCGGCGAGGTCCTCCCCGATGGAGCGGACCGAGCCGATTCCCAACCGGATCGCCGCCCGGCCCCAGGAGGTGTCCGGTTCGGCGTCTCCCGGTCCGGCGGGCTCCAGGCCGGCACCGGCGGCGGATGCGTTGACGTCGGGACGCAGCACCTCCACGCCGTGCCGACGGGCGTCGGCCACCAGGGTCTGCGGGGAGTAGAAGCCCATCGGCTGGGCGTTGAGCAGCGCGGCGCAGAACGCCGCGGGGTAGCGCAGCTTCAGCCAGGAACTGGCGTAGACGAGCAGGGCGAAGCTGATCGAGTGGCTTTCGGCGAAGCCGAAGTTCGCGAAGGCGGCGATGAGGTTGAAGATTCTGTCCGCCGTTTCCCCGGTGATGCCGTGGGTGCGGGCCATGCCCTCGTAGAGCTCGGCGCGCAGCGCGGCGACCTGCTCGGCCGAACGTTTGGAACCCACGGCCCGCCGCACCCGATCGGCCTGGGTGGGCGTGCAGCCGGCCGCGTCGACGACCATCTGCATGAGCTGTTCCTGGAACATCGGCACGCCGAGCGTGCGGCGCAGGCAGTTCTCCAGCGACGGGTGCGGATAGGTGATCGGCTCGGAGCCCGCGCGGCGCCGAATGAACGGGTGCACCGAACCGCCCTGGATCGGGCCGGGTCGAATCAGCGCGATCTCGAGGGCGAGGTCGTAGAAGCAGCGCGGCTTGAGCCGGGGCAGGGTGGCCATCTGCGCGCGGGACTCGATCTGGAAGACCCCGACGGTGTCGGCGCGGCCGAGCATGTCGTAGACCTCGGGATCTTCCCGGGGGATCGTCTCGAGCGTCCACTCGCGGCCGTGGTGCTCGGCGACCAGGTCGAAGCAGCCGTGCAGGGCCGAGAGCATTCCCAAGCCCAGCAGGTCGAACTTGACCAGGTTGACCAGCGGGGAGGCGCAGTCGTCCTTGTCCCACTGCACGACCGTGCGGTTCTCCATCCGGGCGGGCTCGACGGGCACGACCTCGACGACCGGCCGATCGCAGATGACCATGCCGCCGGAGTGAATGCCGAGGTGGCGCGGGAAGGCGGCGACCTGCCCGGCCAGGGCCATCACGTCGGCGGGGATCTCGTCCTCCGACATGGCCTCGCCGTCGTCCGAGGGCAGGGCATCGAGCGAGTGCGACGAGCGAGGAACGAGTGAGGAGCTCGAGCGATCAAAGGCACTGCGATGGGCGCCCTTGGAGAAGGCGTCCTGCGCGCCGGTGGAGTACCCCAGCGCCTTGGCCATGTCCCGCACGGCCGAGCGCGGCCGGTAGGAGATGACGTTGGCGACCTGGGCCGCGTGCCTGCGCCCGTACCGCTCGTAGACGTGCTGGATGACCTCCTCCCGACGGCCGGACTCGATGTCGATGTCGATGTCCGGTGGCTCGCCGCGTTCGGGCGAGAGGAAGCGTTCGAACAGCAGGCCGTAGTAGACGGCGTCCACCGCGGTGATGCCCAGGGCGTAGCAGACCGCGGAGTTGGCGGCCGAGCCTCGGCCCTGGCACAGGATGTTCGCCGACCTGGCGAACTCCACGATCTCGTGGACGATCAGGAAGTACCCGGGGAAGTCGAGCCTTTCGATCATCTCCAGTTCGTGGTCGAGCTGCGCCCACGCGCCGGGCTGGCGTTCGGCCTCCCGCGTTCCGTACCGCTGCCTCGCTCCCCGCACCGTCAGTTCCCGCAGCCAGCTCATCGCCGTGTGTCCCTGCGGAACCGGGAAGTCGGGCAGGCGCGGGCGGATCAGGGCGAGGTCGAAGGCACACTCCGCGCCGAGTGCGGCGGCCCGGCCGACCGCGCCGGGGTGGCGGGCGAACCGCGCCGCCTGCTCGGCGCCCGAGCGCAGGTGCGCGGTACCGGCGGCGGGCAGCCATCCGGACATCTCCTCCAGGCTGCGCCGGGCGCGGACCGCGGCCAGCGCCATGGCGAGGCGCCGCCGGTCCGGGTGCGCGTAGTGCGCGTTCGCGGTCGCGACGGCGGGCAGCCCGAACCCGGCCGCCAACTCGGCGAGGGCGTCGATCCGTTCGGCGTCGGTGGGGTACCCGTGGTCGGTCAGTTCGACCGCGACGTTGTCCCGCCCGAACAGCGCGACGAGCCGGTCCAGCTCTCGTTTCGCCGCGGCCGCGCCGGCCGCGCCGCCGGCGGCCAGCGCCGCCGGAACGGTGCCCTTGCGACAGCCGGTGAGGACCAGCCAGTGCCCGCCGCAGGCCGCCGCCAGTTCCTCGAGGTCGTGCACGGGGCGGCCCTTCTCCCCTCCCGCGGCGTATCCGGCGCTGATCGCGGTGGACAGCCGGGCGTACCCGTCCGGGTCTCTGGCGAGTACGAGCAGGTGGTTGCCCTCGGGATCGGCCACTCCGTTCTGAGGGCGCGTCAGGCCCAGGCTCAGTTCGGCGCCGAAGATCGTCGGCAGGCCGTACCGCGCGGCGGCCTCGGCGAAACGGACCACGCCGTAGAAACCGTCGTGGTCGGTGAGCGCGAGCGCGGACAGGCCGAGCCGCACGGCTTCCTCGACCATCTCCTCCGGGTGCGAGGCGCCGTCGAGGAAGCTGAAGTTGCTGTGGGCGTGCAGCTCTGCATAGTCGACAGGGGCGTACTCGACGCCCGTTCCACCCGCCGCGAGGTCGGGGCGCGCCCGGTAGGCCGCGCGGCGGGTGCTCCCGGGACGCTCCGGCTCGGTGCCGAACGCGAGCTTCGGCTTCGGCGGGCGGTTTTCCCCCGGGGGATTGAACTTTCCCGACAGGCGGCGTTCGAGTTCGTGCCAGGGCATCACCGGGTTGTCCCAACCCATCGGGCGGCCCCCTTCTCTGGTCTGGTCGGATCGGTTCGGGCGGCTCGGTTTGGGCCGCTCAGTCGTAGACGGCCTCGATCGACCAGTTCTCGTCCTCGAGCACGAGCAGCCATCCGGTGCCGTCGGCGGTGGCGATCTGGAAGCGCACCCGCCGCCGGGCCGTGCGGGCGTCCCACCAGCGTTCCTCGGCGGGCCACGGACCGGCCCAGGACAGAACGCGGCGCGGCGGGTCCTGCCCCACGCACAGCCGCGCCGGGGCGCCGGAGACTGCGTTGCGATCGGTGACGACGACAGGAGCGCCGGCGGCGTCGGTCAACCGAGCCCGCACGGGGACCGGCGGAACGAGCGCGGGACTCGGTTCGGGCACCCGCCCCGGCCAGGGGCCGTCGCGGTCCGCGGCTTCGCGTGGGTCTCCCCAGGCGACGTAGCCGACCCGCTCCCCCGGGCCCCGCCCTCCGCCGAGCACCGCGGTGACCACGGCCGGCTGCCCGAGCATTCCCTGCACGCGGGCCATGGCCCGCCCGGCGCGCTTGGCGGCTTCGCCGTCGGCGGCCGAGGTGGCCCACAGTCCGAGCTGGTCCCCGCCGTGCGGGATCGTCTCCTCCGGCACCAGCCGCAGGACGGCGATGCCCGACGTCGGCCGGGGCCCGGAGCCCGCCCGCCGGTTCAACCACCCGTCCAACTGCCAGCGCACCCGCTCGGCGATCGCGTCGGGGGTGAGCGGGCCCTCGTGCCGCCAGACCCGAAGGTGCTGCTGGCCGTGTTCGGTCTGCGCCTCGACGCAGAGGCGGATGCAGCCGAGACCGGCGGCACGCAGGCGGGCGTGCAGTGCGTCGGCGAGGGGACGGGCCGCGAACGCGGCCTGTTCGACGGTGGTGGCGGGCGGATCGAGATGGGTGAGCACCTCGAGGTCCGGCGGCGGTCTGCGTGCCGACGGCGGGTGCGGGTCCAACCCACGCGCCAGGCGGTGGAAGTGCGCACCCTCGGCACCGAACCGGGCGACGACGTCGGCGGCGGGCAGGCAGGCGAAGTCCCCGAGGCTGCGCAGCCCAAGCCTGCGCAGCAGATCGACGAGGGCGGGCCGTTCGACGACGTCCAACGGGTGGTCGGCGAGGAACTGCGGCGTGCCGCCGACCTCGACGACCAGACCGCCGCGGGCCGCGAGCGTCGCCGCGAAGGCGCCCTCGGCCACGCCCGCCCGACACAGGTCCCCGGGGCCCGCAGCCGAGGCCTCCTCGGCCAGGCGGAGGGCGGCCGGTGCGTCTCCGCCGAAGTAGCGCGCCGGCCCCCGCGCCGCAACCGTGCACAGCCCCGGACGGATCACCTCGACGCCGGGTGCCACCGCCTCCACCGCGACCACGACCGGCTCGAAGGCCCGGGCCTCCTCGGACAGATCCCGATCCAGCACGGCAAGGTCCGGGCAGCGGTACTGCGCCTCCCTGCGCTTCAGCCCGCGTCGGACTCCGGCCGCTCGAGCGTTGGCGGTGCAGGCCAACACCAGGCCCCCGGCCAGCACCGCGGCCGGAGCCGTCGGGTCCAGACCTGCGGCGGTGGCGGCGGTGAGCACCGGCCAGTCCGGAGACCACACGGCGATGGTCCGACCGGCGGCGGCTTCCTCGGTGGCGACTGACATGGATCGAGTTTGTTCGAACAAATGTTCGAAGTCAACGCGTGAACGCTAATGACAGAGCTGTATTTCAGCCCACGTCGGCGCGTCGTCGCGACTCGCCGACGAACCGGGGCGACCCCGCCTCCAACCGCAGTTCCACGCTGCGCGGCCGTCCGCCCGCGGCCGCGCGACCGGAGGCCTGGACCAGCAGGCGCCGGGTGCGCAGGCGGCCGTGCCCGTTCCCCAGTCCCTCCCAGGAGCCCTCGACGGGCCTCAACCGCAGGTCCGCCCCGGGCCACGGCCCGGCGGACACCAACACCGCCCCGTGGCGCCGCGCCCGAACCGCACCGGCCCGGGCGTCGGCCGCCGACATCCCCTCCGGCGGATGCACGACCACCAGGTCGAAGCCGTCGAGCAGTGCCCCCACCACGCGCGCGAACGCCGCGCCCGGGGCGGGAACCAGTGCCAGCCGGGACAGGTCCACCCCGGCCTCGACGGCCGCCGCCAACCCCAGTCCCGGCGCCGCGACCAGGGCACACCAGCACCCGGCCTGCGACGCACCGGCCAGCAGCGCCAACAGCAGCGTGGAACCGCCCGCGACGGGCGCCTCGAGATAGCGAGTGGCTCCGCCGACCTGGCCGGAGCGACCGAGTGCCACCGGCCCGCCGAGCCCCACCTCCACCGTGGAGCCCCGACGCAACCCCCCCCCCGAAAACAACGGCCGCAACGCCGACACCACCGGAACCACCGACTCCACCGGCCCGACGGCGGATGCCCGCGACACCACCCCCGCGGGCAGGCGGGCGAGCAGTTCGGCTATGTCGGCAGGCACACCCCATCATCGAACGAGTGTTCGACAATGGGAAGCCCGTCCCACCCACCGAGACACCCACCCGCAGACATTCGCCCACAGCCCCTCCCACTCCCCGCCGCCCCCGGTCACACGCGCTGTACAGCGCTCAGGACCACTTTCCTTCCCTCGAGGAGCCCGAAAGTGGTCACCAGCGCTGGGCAGCCGCCACGACCACACATCAGGCACCCCAGCCGCCCGCCCCGCCTCATCCGGCACGCCCGCTGTGCAGCTGCGTGGCCCGTTCCAGCCCGGCACGCACGCGACGCACGAGAAGCTCCGGCTGCTTCACCTCCCGCCAACCCCAGCGGACGAACTCGAGTCCGTCGTCTCGCATCTCGTTCTCGCGCGCCTTCTCGTCGAGGACGACCTCGAGCGTCGAGCGGGTCTCGCTGGGCTCGTACTTGGCCTTGCCGTCGGCTTCGCCGAGGAGACCGACGGGCCAGCGGAAGTCGGGACGAATGTTCCGACCGCTGGTCAGCCGCAGCCGCACCTGAGTCTCCGGCGCCGGGATCCCGTACTGGTGGAACACCACCCGCGACGCAGACTCCAGCGCAGACTCGCTGGCGGGGTCGCCGAATCGCAGCGCCAGCCGCGCCTGTTCGATCCCGGGCCGACCGGCAGCTCCTTCGAGGACCGTCTCCAGTTCCTCCATGGTCACCAGCCCGCGACGCAGAGCCGAGTCGACCAGCACCACCGAATCCATGAACGGAAGCTCGGACGCAAGGTCGAGAAGGGTCCTCGCCGGCGACGTCAGCGGGATTCCGTGCCGTCGCGTCGTGTGGCCGTCGGGCAGCGGAGCCTGCCGAAGTAGGTAGCCGTCGCGGTTGATGCCGTGGACGAGCGGATCGGCGGTGAGCAGCACGACCTCGAGCGCCGGCTTCTCAAGCCAGTCGAGGCCGTAAAGCCTCGCCGCGGACGAGGCCGCTGCGAAGTAACGGGGCGTCAGTGCGAGCAGAACCGCTGCGCATTCCAGAGCATGTCCCTGGACCGGGTCGACGGCGACAGCGGCAGCATCCTCGGCCGAGGCGTAGACGCCGGGGCGAAGCCGCACCCACACACCTCGGCGAAGGTTGGATCGAATCTGGGCGGGCGAGTAGCCCTGCTCCACGGCGTAGGCGCGGGTGAACGCCCTGTGCATCGAACCCCTTGGCTTGGTCATGGCGGGACCGTGCCGGCCACCACCGACGATTTGCCGATATGCCTCGAATGTCCATGGACCCCGCGAAACTTCCCTTCGCCCACGACCACCTTTGGCCCGCGAAACCGCCGAAATGTGGTCACCAGCGCTGTACAGCCGCCGTGACCCACGCACCCGCGCGGAGTCGCCGCTGGACCGGCCTAGCGGCCGTGACGCCAGGTGCCGGCGTGGCTGCCGGGGCCACTCCCCTTCCCCCGCGACCACTTGCAGCCACGGATGGGGCCCCGATCTGGTCACCACGGCTGTACAGCGCCAGTGACCAACCGGCCGCAGCGCGCCGGGGGGGGGC
>JBQTIB010000134.1:0-27993 GCA_052389435.1 Sporichthyaceae bacterium
GGGCGGGGGTCCGGGCCCCAACACCAACTTCCGGTCGCCCCCTGGGGGGGGCCCCCCCCCCCCCACGACCCCCCGGAAAAGCGTCCGAAGCGTCGCCCTCCGCCCCCCGACGACCCTCCGGCAGGTCGCCCTCCACCTGGGCGGACAACACGGCGGCGCGGGCGTCGAAGCGGCGCAGACCGTTCTTGGTCATGCGCTCGACCTCGACGGCCTCGGCGGCGAGGAACACCTCGACCGCCTTCGCGAGGGCGTCCCCCGGGACCTCGTCGAGGACGATTCGCCACACCGAGGCCTCCAGGCGGTCGGCGAGTGCTCCCCCGCTGGACTCCACGACGTCGATCACGTCGAGGCCAGGGGGGAGCGCGGCGTCGAGCGCGGCGCGGATCGACTCCGGGTCCCGCCGCTCGGACAGGCCGATCTCGAGGTACTCCGCCTCGCTCTCGGTGCCGGTGGAGGCGGCGTTGGCGTAGGAGACCTTCGGGTGCGGGCTGAACCCGGCCGAGTACGCGATGGGCACGTTGGCGCGGCGCAGCGCCCGTTCGAACGCGCGCTGGAAGTCGCGGTGGCTGGTGAAGCGCAGCCGGCCGCGCTTGGCGTAGCGCAGGCGGAGTTTCTGGACGGTCGGTGGGGGCGGTGGACCGTCGGGCTGCTTGGCCGGCACGTCAGGCGATGGACAGCGGGAGCAGCGTGCGGCCGGTCGGGCCGATCTGGATGGCGGTGCCCATCTCCCCGCACACGCCGCAGTCGTAGCAGCCCTCCCAGCGGCAGTCTTCGATCTCCGCGCCGTCGGCGTTCAGGGAGTCGACCCAGTCCTGCCAGAGCCAGCCCTTGTCCAGGCCCGCGTCGAGGTGGTCCCAGGGCAGGACCTCGGCCTCGCCGCGCTCGCGCGTGGTGAACCAGTCCACGTCCACGCCGGTGCCCGCCAGCTCCGCCGCGGCGCAGTCCATCCAGCGCTGGAAGGAGAAGTGCTCGCTCCAGCCGTCGAACCGGCCGCCGTCGCGCCAGACGGCCTCGATGACCCGCCCGACGCGGCGGTCGCCGCGGGAGAGGAGGCCTTCGACGATGCCGGGCTTGCCGTCGTGGTAGCGGAACCCGATGGCCTTGCCGTACTGGCGGTCCTCGCGGATGGCGTCGCGCAACTTCTTCAGGCGCGCGTCGGTGGTCTCGTGGTCGAGCTGGGAAGCCCACTGGAACGGGGTCTGCGGCTTGGGCACGAACCCGCCGATCGACACCGTGCAGCGGATGTCCCGGGTGCCGGTGACGTCCCGGCCCGCCTGGATGACGCGCTTGGCGAGGGTGTGGATCTGCATGACGTCCTCGTCGGTCTCCGTCGGGAGCCCGCACATGAAGTACAGCTTCACCTGCCGCCAGCCGTGCTCGTAGGCGGTGGAGACGGTGCGGATCAGGTCGTCCTCGGTGACCATCTTGTTGATCACCTTGCGCATCCGCTCGCTGCCGCCCTCCGGGGCGAAGGTGAGCCCGGAACGGCGGCCGTTGCGGGTGAGCTCCTCCGCGAGGGTCACGTTGAACGCGTCCACGCGGGTGCTCGGCAGCGACAGGCCGATCTTGTCCTTCTCGTACCGGTCCGCGAGGCCCTTGGCGACGTCGTGGATCTCGGAGTGGTCCGCGCTGGACAGGGACAGCAGACCGACCTCCTCGAACCCGGTGTTCTCCAGGCCGACGCGAACCATTTCGCCGATGCTCGCGATGCTGCGCTCGCGGACCGGGCGGGTGATCATCCCGGCCTGGCAGAAGCGGCAGCCGCGGGTGCAGCCGCGGAAGATCTCGACGCTGAACCGCTCGTGCACGGTCTCGGCCAGCGGCACGAGGAGCTTGCGCGGGTAGGGCCAGGCGTCGAGGTCCATGACGGTGTGCTTGACGATGCGCGCCGGGACGCCCTCGCGGTTGGGGCGGATCCCCTCGATCTCGCCGTTCTCGAGGTAGGTCACGTCGTAGAACTTCGGGACGTAGACCCCGCCGCTGGCGGCGAGGCGGAACAGGACCTCGTCCCGGCCGCCCGGTTCGCCCTCCTCCCGCCACTCCCGGATCACCTCGGTGATCGCGAGCGCAATCTCCTCGCCGTCGCCGAGGACCGCGGCGTCGATGTAGTTCGCGATGGGTTCGGGGTTGAACGCGGCGTGTCCCCCGGCCAGCACGATCGGGTGCTCGTCGCCCCGTTCGACGGCGAGCAGGGGGACGCCCGCGAGGTCGAGGGCGTTGAGCAGGTTGGTGTACCCGAGTTCGGTGGAGAAGGACACGCCCAGGACGTCGAACGCACTCACCGGACGGTGGGAGTCGACGGTGAACTGCGGGACGGAGTGCTCGCGCATGAGGGCCTCGAGGTCCGGCCACACCGCATAGGTGCGCTCGGCGAGGACGCCGTCGCGCTCGTTGAGCACCTCGTAGAGGATCTGCACGCCCTGGTTCGGCAGGCCGACCTCGTAGGCGTCCGGGTACATCAGACACCAGCGGACGGTGGCCGAGTCCCAGTCCTTGACGGTCGCGTTCAGCTCCCCGCCGATGTACTGCACCGGCTTCTGCACACGCGGGAGCAGCGCCTCGAGGCGCGGGAACAGGGACTCGACGGGCACGGCGAAGCACTTCCTAGCGGAGACGGCGGTGCTGATCAGGGTATCCCGCTGCAGCGTCGACGCCTGTTTCAGACGCCTTGGGTCCGATCAGGCGCCGGCCGCGTCCGCCTCGGGGTCGGGCGGGAGGGCGTTGGCCACCCAGCGAACCTCGAGACCGGGATCTTCATTGTCGATCCCGAGCTCGTAGCGGCGGACAAGCTCCTTCGCCGCCATGACTTCTGCTCTGGTCACCTTGACGACCTTCGGCATCAGCTCTCCTCCCGGACGACCGCGTCCTCATCGTAACGACGCCGCGCACGACCCACCACGGAATCCAGCACGCCTCGAACAAGGGCCTGATCGACCGGCTGCAGAAGCTGGGATCCGCCGAGCGACGTCAGCGCGGCGAGGCCCACGACCTTTCGATCCTGTGCCGGATCGACGGCAAGCTCGGCCGCCCAGCGCAACAGGCGCATCGTCTCTTCGCGCTGCCACCGCACATCGAGGTCTCGGGCATCCCGACGCGACAGCAGTTGCCCGGCCACCGAGCCCGCGAAGGCGAGTAGCGGTATTCCCAGCGCGGCGGCGACGCCGATCCAGAGCGGAAGTTGGTCCCCCATGCCTCGGACCGTAGATCTGCCCACCGACAGTTTCGCCGCGCCGGCGTTTCTGGTGGAGTGTGCGCAGTCCCAGCGCTCGCACGGAGGTCCGCCGATGTACTTCCCGCTCACTGTCAACGATTTCCTCGACCGCGCCGAAACGGTCTATCCCGACCGCGTCGCGGTCGTGGACGAACCCGATCAGCCGGCGACTAGCCAGGGCGCGCTGACCTACCGCCAGGTCGCCGAGATGGCCCGCGCGCAGGCCGCGCGGCTCGACGAACTCGGAGTGCCCACCGGCGGGCGCGTCGCGGTCATCAGCCAGAACAGCTCGCGGCTGTTCACCTCCTTCTTCGGGGTCTCCGGGTTCGGGCGCGTGCTGGTGCCGGTGAACTTCCGCCTCGCCCAGCCCGAGATCGACTACATCGTCGAGCACTCCGGCGCGCAGGTCGTCTACGCGGACCCCTCGCTCAAGGGAGCCCTGGACGCCATTCAGGGCGTGGAGCACAAGTTCGTCCTGGGCGAGGACGACGCGCTGTTCAAGTTCGGCGCCTCCCCGCAGCCGTGGGCCGAGCCGGACGAGGGCGCGACGGCGACTATCAACTACACCTCCGGGACGACCGCGCGCCCCAAGGGCGTGCAGTTGACCCACCGCAACCTGTGGCTCAACGCGAACGTCTTCGGCCTGCACACCTCGATCACCGATCGCGACGTCTACCTGCACACGCTGCCGATGTTCCACTGCAACGGCTGGGGCATGCCGTACGCGTTGACCGGCGTCGGGGCCAAGCACGTGGTGATCCGGCAGATCGACGGCATGGAGATCCTGCGGCGCATCGCCGAGCACGGCGTCACGCTGATCTGCGCCGCACCGGCCGTCGTCAACGCGGTGCTCGCGGCGCTGCCGGAATGGGACGGGCCCGTTCCCGGCCGGGACCGACTGCGCATCGTCTGCGCCGGCGCTCCTCCGCCCACCCGCACCATCGAACGGGTGCTGGAGGAGCTCGGCTGGGAGTTCATCCAGATCTACGGCCTGACCGAGACCTCGCCGCTGCTGACCATCAACCGGATGCGTTCGGAATGGGACGAGCTGCCGTTGCCGGAGCGGGCGAGCCGGCTGGTGCGAGCAGGCGTTCCGGCGATCGGCGTGCGCGTCAAGATCGACGAGGAGGGCGAGGTCGTCGCGCAGTCCAACCACAACCTCGACGGGTACTGGGAGCTGCCCGAGGAGACGGCGCGCGCGCAGGCCGACAACTGGTTCCACACCGGCGACGGCGGCTACCTGGACGAGGAGGGGTACCTGGTCATCGCCGACCGCAAGAAGGACGTGATCATCACCGGCGGGGAGAACGTCTCCTCGATCGAGGTCGAGGACGCACTCACCTCCCACCCCGCGGTGAGCGAAGTGGCGGTCATCGGCATCCCCGACGAGAAGTGGGGCGAGCTCGTCACCGCCCTCGTCGTGCTCGGGAACACCCCCGCGACGGCCGACGAGCTCATCGCGCACTGCCGCACCAGGCTGGCGGGCTACAAGTGCCCGAAGCGCATCGACTTCGTCGAGGAACTGGCCCGCACCGCGACCGGCAAGCTGCAGAAGTTCAAGCTCCGCGAGCCGTACTGGGCGGGGTACGAGCGAGGCGTCAACTGATCGGTGATCCAGGTCACATCGATGCCGGCGTCGAAGGTGTCGATCGGGGGGATGCCCGTTCGTGGAGTGGGTGAGAGCCCGCAAGGGGCGGGACACGACACAGGGAGCACCGGATGACGCAGTACATGATCTCCGTCTGGCACGAGCCGACCATGGACTTCGACCCGGCCGAGATGGAGCAGGTCTTCGCCGCCGTCGACGCCTTCAACAAAGAGGTCATGGCCGCCGGTCAGTGGGTGTTCGGCGGCGGGCTCATGCCGCCGAACAGCGCGACCGTCGTCGACGCGACCGGCGCGAAGGTCGTCACCACCGACGGACCGTTCGTCGAGACCAAGGAGATGCTCGGCGGCTTCTGGGTCCTGGAACTGCCCGACCTCGACGAGGCGCTGAAGGTCGCCGAGCGCGCCTCCGCCGCGTGCCGCGGGGCCGTGGAGGTCCGGGCGTTCCAGGGCGAGTGAGTCCGCGCGACGAACGAGGCGGGGGTTCCGAGCCCGGGCGATCGCCGGCCCCGAACGACCGGTTGGTCGCGGAGGTCTTCCGCGCGGAGTACGGCAGGTGCGTCGCCACGCTGACGCGCCTCCTCGGCGACATCTCACTCGCCGAGGAGGCCGTGGCCGACGCGTTCGTGGTCGCGCTCGAGCAGTGGGATGCGGCCGATCCCCCGCCCAACCCGGGCGGCTGGATCGCCACCACCGCGCGCCGCCGGGCCATCGACCGACTGCGCCGCGAGTCCAGCCGCGAGGCGAAGCACGCCATGGCGGTGTTGCTCTCCCGGCCCGCGGAGGCCCCACGCGAGGAGGTGGGACCCGTGCACGACGACCGGCTGCGGATGCTGTTCACCTGCTGCCACCCCGCGCTCGCGCCGGAGGCCCGGGTCGCCCTGACGCTCCGACTGCTCGGCGGCCTCCAGACGCCGGAGATCGCCCGGGCCTACCTGATCCCGGAAACGACGCTGGCGCAGCGGATCGTGCGTGCCAAGAAGAAGATCGCCGACGCCAACATTCCCTACCGGGTGCCGGCGGACGCGGACCTGCCCGAGCGCCTCGGCGGGGTGCTCGCGGTGCTCTACCTGATCTACACCGCCGGGCACAGCGCCGCGACGGGCGAGGACCTTGCCCGCGCCGACCTGTGCGAGGAGGCCCTGCGCCTGGCGCGTCTGCTCGTCGAGCTCATGCCCGACGAGCCCGAGGCGATCGGTCTGCTCGCACTGCTCCTGCTGCTGGAGTCCCGGCGCGCAACCCGCGTCGACGACGACGGCCGGCTGGTCCTGCTGCCCGACCAGGACCGCGGCCGGTGGAACCGAGAGCTCATCGCCGAAGGGCACGCGCTGGTCCGCGCGTGCCTGCGCCGCAGTCAACCGGGCGCCTACCAGATCCAGGCGGCCATCAACGCCGTGCACTCCGACGCCCCGCGCGCCGTGGACACCGACTGGGCGCAGATCGTCGCGCTCTACGACCAGCTCTACGCCGTCGCCCCGACCCCCGTGGTCGCCCTCAACCGAGCCGTCGCCCGCGCGGAACTGACGGGCCCTCAGGCAGCGCTCGACGAGCTGCACGCGCTCGATCTGTCGCACTACCAGCCGTACTGGGTCGCACGGGCCGAACTGCTGCTGCGGTGCGATCGACCCGCCGAGGCCCTTGCCGCCTTCGACCGCGCGCTGACGTTGACCGACAACGCCGTCGAGCGCAGTCATCTGACCGACCGTCGGGCCCAGACGGCGGGCGCCCCCCGGAGGCAGCGGTCGTGACGCCCAGGCGGCGGGGTCGACTGCGGCGGATGGCCGCCGCTTGGCAGGCGTGGCCGGCGACGCGGCAGGCGGCTGGCTTCTTCGTGTTCCTGGCTCTGATCGCGATTCCGTTGGGAACGGGCGAGGCGCTCGGCTCCGCGGCCCTGGCCGAGCCCCGCACGGCCACGGGTACGGTCCTGCGGGTCAACGACGGCGGTGGTCCGTTCACCAGGAACTCGACCTTCCTCGAGGTGCAGGCAGCGATCGACGGTCGGGTCCGCGACGTCCGGGTCGATCGTCTCGCTCGGCCGCTGCCGGCCCGCGGCGACCGCTACGCGATCGAGTACGGCAGTGCGCCGATAGTCGGCCTGGTCGCGCAGCAGGCCGGATATCGCGCGGGCTTCCCTCGCACCTGGGGAATGCTCCTCGTGGGAACGGGGTTCGCCGTGGCCGGGGCCAGCCTCGCGATCTGGAGTGTCGTCCGGCCCGGTCCACCGGCCAACGCCCCGCGCCCGCCCCCGGGTCCCTCGCTCGCCGAGCGTCCCGACTGGTCGCACCGACTTCGTCGACCCGACGCCGACCGTGAACGACCCGAGCGCGAACCGCGGCCGTAGCCGAACGGACGCTCGCCCGTCGCGTACCTCGCGACGCGTCGGTCGAAGGCGGTCCCCCGCCGCGGCGGGCCGAGGGCCCGCGGCTAGCGGCGCTTCGCGGCGGAGGCCGCGCGGCGGTGCGAGGCCTGACGCGGGAGCGAGGCGGCACCGCCGGGAAGCTTGGCGAGCGCGAAGTCGAGGTTTTTCTGGACCCGGTCCTGTTCGCTCGCCGGGAGGGCGGTGCCGATCAGCAGGTCCCGGCTCGCGCGCGCCGAGTCCTCGAAGTGGCCGGTCCAGTAGCTGGCGATCGCGAACTCGTCGAGGGCGCGCCAGGTGTAGACGTCCTCCTCCACCCAGAGGCGGTCGCCGTCGGGCCGAGGGATCGCGAGCGCCTGCGCGGAGACCATGCGGCCGAGGGCGAAACGCTTCTGCAGACGGGCGTAGCGGGCGAGCGCGACGAGCGGTTCGGCGCGCGAGGGACGGGCCTCCCAGGCCTTGAGGTAGGCCGCGGCGACGTCGAGGACCTCCGCGGCCCGCTCCATGAGTTTGGCGATCCAGTAGAGGGAGTCGTAGACCTCTTCGGCGAACCCGCCCATCGCCGCCCGACGGCGGTAGGCCGCCAGGGCCTGCTCGTGCTGCCCGCTGTCGCGGTAGCTGCGCGCGAGGTAGTACCGATAGCGGGCGTTGTCCGGCTCCTCGAGCAGAGCCTGCTCCAGGACGCGGGCGTCGCGGGCGTACTTCTCGGCGGTGGTGACGTTCCGGCTGCGGCCGCCGTCGAAGAGGCCGTGCACGACGGGGCCGTCGAGGCGGTGCACGGTGGTCGGGGCGTCGGCCTCGAGGTACTCGTGCAGGACGCCCTCGTAGCGCCAGGGCAGCCGGTTGGCGACGAGGCTGCCGCGCCAGTAGGTGGTGTCGCCGGTGCGGTGGGTCAGGTGGACGACGTCGGCGTCGAGTGTGGGCCAACGGAAGCCTGCCGGAACGGCGAGGACCTCGTCGGCGTCGATCACGAAGCTGTAGTCCGCGTGCTCCCGAGCGGCGGCGAGCGCCTCGCTGCGGTTGTGGCCGAAGTTCCGCCACGGCCGTTCGAGCAGGACACCCGGGACGTCGGCGAGCAGTTCGCGAATCAGGTCCTGGGTGCCGTCGGTGGAGCCGGTGTCGACGATCGTCCAGTGGTCGATCAGGCCGCGCACCGACGTCAGGCAGCGTTCGAGGACGTGCGACTCGTCCTTGACGATCATGCACAGGCCAACGCGCACGGTAAGTCTCCTCGGCGACCGCAACTGTCCCACCACGGACATCCTCGACCGAGCCGGCGCGGACCTACACGTCCGAACGGCGCGAATCGGATCCTCCGAACGGCCAATCTGTGCCCCGGCCCGCGTCGAGCCGTCGCGACCCTCGACCCGGGCGCCGTGGAGCGGGTGGGCCGATCGGCCCGGGTCCGGCCGTCTCGCCGGTCGGCGGGCGGGGACCCTCGTCGTCAGCGTCCCGGGGTGGTGGAGCGCGGCGTACGGGGCCCGGGAACGGTCCTGGGCGGGCCGCCGTCGAGGTGGTCGAGGGCAAAGCGCAGGTTCCCCTGCACCCGCTCGCGCTGTTCCTGCGGCAGCGCGGGGTCGGCGAGCAGGGCGGAGCTGACCTCGGCGCTGGCCGCGTACTCCCCGATCCAGTACGCGGCGATCGCGTACTCGTCGCGGGCGCGCCAGGCGTAGGTCGACTCGTCGAGGAAAAGCAGATCGCTCGGACGCGGGAGGTGGCGGGCCCGGTCGGCGACGAGGTGCGCGAGGGCGAAACGGCGGCCGTTCTCCCGGTACCAGCGAGCGAGCGCCACAAGCGGTTCGGCGCGGGTGGGACGAAACTGATAGGCAGTCAGGTACGCGTCGGCGACGGCGGGCTCGTCCTGCTCGAGCAGCTCGGCGAGCCAGGCGATCTGCAGCAGCGAGTACCAGACCTCTTCCTCCCAGCCGCCGAGCGCGACCCGGCGCCGGTAGGTTTCCTGCGCCTCGCGGTGGCGACCGCAGTCCCGGTAGCTCTGGGCGAGGTAGAAGACGTAGCGGGCGTTCGACGGGTCCTCGCGCAGCGCGGCGGTCAGCAGCGCGATGTCGCGCTCGAACTTCACCGCACGGCTCGAGCCCTCGGCGTGGTCCCAGAACCAGGCGCCGTCCAGGCTCTGCGCCTGCTCGGGGCCGATGTCGAGGAACTCGTGGGTGACCCCGACGTAGCGGGCCGGCACGTTCCGGTGCAGCAGGCGCAGGTTCTGGTAGCCGATGGAGGCGTTGCGCTGCAGCAGGCGGTAGGCGGGCGCTGTGAGGTGCTCGCGGAACTCGAGGTCCTCGACGCGCAGGTCCATGTCGGCGTCGCAGAGCAGGAGGTAGTCGAAGGCCAGGTCCGCGGTGCGGGCCGCCTCGAGGGCGCAGTTGCGAGCCTGTTCGAAGTCGTGGAACTCCCCGTGCGCCACCAGCCCGGGCACGCCCTCCTCGGCCATGACGCGCTCCACGATCGCGACGGTGTCGTCGGTGGAGCCGGTGTCCAGTACGACGTAGCAGTCGACGTGGGGGGCGGCGGCGCGTAGGCAGCGCTCGACGATCGCGGCCTCGTTGCGAACAATCATGTTCAGGCAGAGCGTGGCCGTCATGGGCGTTCTCCGTCCTCGCACGACCGGGCGGTCGGCACCGCCGTCGGTCCGATCCCGCCCCGCCGGCGCAGCCGGCGCCGATCGACACTGCGGGCAGATCCTCGGACAACGCCAGAGTGGAGCGCGCGGCGCGCGGACCGGTAGGGGCTGATCCGTCCGGGTGATCGTTACGGTGAGGCCCGTGGAGCGTCTGCTATCGGGTGCGGCGACGGTGGTGCACGGCGACAACGCCGCGGTGCTGCCGCTGCTGCCGGACGAGTCGTTCGCGATGATCTACCTCGATCCACCGTTCAACACCGGCCGCGTGCAGCGTCGGGACGGGATGCGGACGGTCCGGTCCGCCACGGGTACTCGCGTCGGGTTCGCGGGGCGCACCTACACCCAGGTCCGCACCGAACTGCGGTCCTACGACGACGTGTTCGCCGACTACTGGGACTTCCTGACGCCTCGTTTGGAACAGGCCCACCGACTGCTCGCGCCCGACGGGACGCTGTACCTGCACCTGGACTACCGCGAGGTGCACTACGCGAAGGTCGCCCTCGACGCCCTGTTCGGGCGGGAGTGCTTCCTCAACGAAATCGTCTGGGCCTACGACTACGGCGCGCGGGCGACCGGACGCTGGCCGACCAAGCACGACAACGTGCTGGTGTACGTCAAGGATCCCGACCGGTACCACTTCGACAGCGCCGAGGTGGACCGCGAGCCGTACATGGCCCCGGGACTGGTGACCCCGGAGAAGGCCGCGCGCGGCAAGCTCCCGACCGACGTGTGGTGGCACACGATCGTCTCGCCCACCGGGAAGGAGAAGACCGGCTACCCGACGCAGAAGCCGGAGGGGGTGCTGCGCCGCATGGTGACGGCCTCTTCGCGGCCCGGGGATCTCGTCGGAGACTTCTTCGCGGGCTCCGGGACCCTCGGCGCGGTCGCGGGAAAGACCGGCCGGCGCTACGTGCTGATCGACGCCAACCCGGAGGCCATCGCGGTGATGCGCACCCGCCTGCCGGAGGCCGAGTTCCGCACGATGGGCAAGCGGACCCTGCTCAAGCCAAGAAGTCGGCGATCGCCGTAGCGAGCTCCGGCTTGGTCACCGCGCTCATGTGGTTGCCGGGGACGCTCGCGTAGGAGCCGTTGGGCAGTGCCTTGGCGAGGTCCTCGCCGGAGCCGTTGTCGTCGTCCTCGGCGCCCATGAGGACCAGGGTCGGGGTTTCGACGGCGGCGAGTTCGGCCTCCGCGGTGTCGACGAAGGTGCGACTCACGCCGAGCAGCGCCTCCGGGTCCCCGCCGACGGTTCGCAGGAACGCCTCGGCCATCCACGCGGGCGAGCGGGGCGGGTGGTTGCCGAGGTTGGTGAGCACGTGTTCGAAGTGGGCGGTGCGGGCGTTGGCGGCGACGATGCCGCTGTGGCCCATGCCCGCGACGACCGCCCGACGGGGTTTGGCGCCGAGCACGAGCATCCGCACGACCGTGCGTCCGCCGAGGGAGTACCCGGCCAGGTCGTACTCGCCCTCGCCCAGACCGAGGTGCTCGAGCAGCGCGAAGCCGTCGGAGGCGAGGACGTCGGGCGGGTAGGCCTGCGCGTCGTGGGACCTGCTGCTGTCCCCGTGCCCGCGCAGGTCCGGCATGAGGACGCGGTGCCCGTACTCGGCGAGGATCTCGGCGTGCCCGTAGCGGATCCAGTTCACGTGCGCGGTGGAGAAGTAGCCGTGGATCAGCACCAGCGGGCGGCCTTCGCCGAGCTCGCGGTAGACCAGCGGCAGCCCGTCGTGGCCGTGGAAGACCTTGGGCTCGATCTCGGCCATCGGGCCCCCACTTCCGTTCTAGTGCAACGTGCCGCGTCGAGCGGTGCTCGCCTGCACGTTCAGCAGCAGGCCCACCGCGACCAGGTTGGCGACCATGGCGGTCCCACCGTAGGACAGGAACGGCAGCGGCAGCCCGGTGACCGGCGTGAGTCCCAGGCTCATGCCGATGTTCTGGAAGGTCTGCACGGCGAACCAGGCGACGATGCCGGCGCACACGAGCGAGCCGAACAGGTCCGCGCGCCCGGCGATGCCGCAGGCCCGCCACAGCAGGACGGCGAAGGCGGCGATGACCGCTCCCCCGCCGAGCAGGCCGAGCTGTTCGGCGGCGACGGTGAAGATGAAGTCGGTGTGCTGCTCGGGGACGAACTGCCCGACGGTCTGCGAGCCGTCGAACAGGCCTGCGCCCGTGACGCCGCCGGAGGCCACGGCGATCCTTGCCTGGACGGCGTTGTAGCCGACGCCCGCGGGGTCCATCGCCGGGTTCACGAACGCGGCGATGCGATCGAGCTGGTAGGCGCTGAGCACTCCGGAGTACCAGATCGCCGTGCCAGCCGCTCCGGCGGCGGCCGCCAGGCCCGCCATCCACCGGAGGGGTACGCCGCCGACGAGCAGGACCCCGGCGAGGATCGCGACCAGCACCAGCGTGGAGCCGAGGTCTGGCTGGAGCATGACCAACGCGGCGGTGACGCCGACGAGGCCGAGGGAGGCGAAGATCTCGCGCCGGCGGAAGCCTTCGCCGCGCTGCTCGCGCCGTTCGGCGAACACGGCGGCGAGGCCGAGAACGAGGCCGATCTTCGCCAATTCGACCGGCTGCACGGAGACGCCGGCGACCTGCACCCAGGACTTGGCGCCGTTGACGTGCGCACCGAGCGGGGTCAGGACGAGCACGAGTCCGAGGAGGCCGAGCACGAAGACGACGGGTGCGGCGACCCGAAGGCGGCGGCGGTCGGCACGGGCGACGACGACCGCGGCAAGCGTTCCCAGCGCCAGCGCGCCGATGTGACGGTAGATCAGGCCTTCGTCCACGCCCGCCTCGGCGTCCCGCGCCCGGGTGGCTGCCAGGACCATGAGCACCCCGAACCCGCACAGCGCGGCCACCACCGCGATCAGCGGGGCGTCGAAGCGCGCCAGGGGCCGGGCCGGCGCCCCAAGGCGCGGGAGCCGAGCGGCCTCGAGGGTGGAGGGGTTGCCGCCCAGTGGTCGTCGTGCCTGCTGCGGAACGCCTTTCGTGCGCAGCAGGGTCACGGGGTCTCCTCGGGCTTGCCCACGACGATCGGGGTGCTCTCCGGCGGCGGGATCGGGTCTGCTGGCATGACCGGAGCCCGGCCGACGCCGACGAGTGCGGCCTGGATGGCCCGGACGGACTCCCCGGTGGTCGCGGCGCCGGTGCCGCCCTGGGAAACCGTCATGACCACGGCGTAGCGGGGTTTGTCGTTGGCGGGCAAATATCCGGCCATCCATGCGGACGGAGGCTCGCCGTACCGTTCGGCGGTACCGGTCTTCGACGCGACGGGTACCTCCTGCAGCGGCCAGTTCCCGTAGACGCCGCGGGCGGTACCGCGCTCGCTGACGCCCGCAAGGCCCTTGCGCAGGTACTCCATCACCGAGTCCGGCAGCCCGACCTCCCCGTCGGCCCGAGGCGCGAACTCGCGCACGGTGGTGCCGTCGGGGCGGACCTCGGCCTTGGCCAGGTGCGGGCGCCACAGCGTGCCGCCGTTGGCGATCGCCGCGTAGGCGCGCGCCAACTGAAGGGGCGTCACGAGCGTTTCGCCCTGGCCGATCGAGAAGTTGATGGCATCGCCCGCGCGGAACTGCCAGCCGTCGGCGCAGTTCTCCACGGCGAGCCTGGTCAGGTACTCGGCGCGCTGTGCGTCGGCCACGTCCGGGTAGCCGTCCTTGGCGCGCGCGCAGGTGCGCTCCCTGGTGGCCTCCCACGTGCGCTTGCGGTACTCCCGGTCGACGATCCGGCCGCCCGCCTCCCCCGGCAGGTCGATGCCGGTGGGCCGGCCGAAGCCGAACGCCCGGGCCATCGCCTGCATCGGGTCCAGCGGATTGGCAACCGGTCGGCCGCCGCCGTCGCGGAGCCACATCTGGTAGGCGATGTCGTAGTAGACGGTGTCGCAGGAGACCTCGAGGGCGCGGGCCAGGGTGACGTACCCCCACGGCTTGGACTCGAAGTTGCGAAAGACGCGGTTGCCGGCGCGGTAGAAGCCGGGGCAGGCCAGGCGCTGCTCGCCGTTCCAGCCGTTCACGAGTGCGGCGGCGGTGGACACGATCTTGAACGTCGAGCCGGGAGGGGCGCCGACGCCGAAGGCGCGCGAGAGCAGCGGCGTGCCCGCGCCCTCCGCGGTGAGGGCGGCGTAGCTCTCCGGGTCGATGCCCCCGACCCAGGAGGACGGTTCGAAGGTCGGAGCCGCGGCCATCGCGACGACGGCGCCGGTGGTGACGTCGAGGACGACGACGGCGCCGGACTCGGCCGGATAGGTGCGGCCACGGAAGTCCGGTTCCCGGCGGGCGCGTTCGATCGCGGCGAGCAGTTGCTTCTCGGCGATGGCCTGCATGCGCGCGTCGATGGTCGTGACGAGGTTGTTGCCCGGGACGGCCGGGGTCTGCCCGACGGGCTCGAGGACACGGCCGAGGTGGTCCACGGCGAGCTGGGAGACCCCGGGGGTGCCGCGCAGCATCTCGTCGTACTGCCGCTCGAGGCCGGCGCGGCCCACGACGTTGGCGGCGCCCATCCGCGGATCGAGCCGGCCCCGCTCGCGCTGGGCCTTGGCCTCGTTCGCGTCGGCGGCCTGCAGGTATCCGAGCAGGTGCGCGGCGTTGGCGCCGAAGGGTGCCGGGTAGTCGCGCTCGCTGACGTGTTCGACGTTCACCGAGGGGAACAGTTCGCGGCGCTCGGAGATCGACAGCGCGGTCGACGGATCGACGTCCTTGGCGACGGGCACCGGCTGGTAGCGCGAGCCGTTCCAGCAGGGACGCGAGATGCCCCTGCCACACAGGCGAAGCTGGGTGCGCAGCCCCTTCGGCGTGGTGCCGAGCGCGGCGGCGAGACGTTTGAGGACGGCCGCGCCGTTGTCGGGCTGGTTGCCCAGCAGTTCGCGGTCGATCGTCACCTGCGTGCGGTCCCGGTTGCGCACGAGGGGTTTGCCGGTGCGGTCGAGGATTTCCCCGCGCGGGGCGGGGGTGACGACCTCGCGGACGGTGTTCGCGTGCGCGGCGGCGGTGTACTCGTCGGTGGCCGCGGTCTGCAGGTACCACAGGCGTCCGCCGAGGACGCACATCAGCGACAGCGCTCCGACCTGCGCGACCAGGACGCGACGCGGGCTCTTGGTTTTCATGCGGCGGATCGTTCCCAGTCTTCGAGTAGCCCGGCCGGCAGTGGGCCGCCGACCGACAGCGGCGGTTCGGGGCGACGCTTCGCGCGCGCCGAGGGCAGGACGAGCAGCGCGGCGAGCAGGCCCCAGCCGCCGGCTCCGGCGACGGTTCCCACGCCGACGTCGGAGGTCTGACCCAGCGTCACGCCGACGAGCGCGTAGAGCACGGGCGCCAGGGCGACCGTGCCCGCGGCGACGAGCAGCACGGGAACGAGGCGTTCCTCGTGGCGCAGCAGGAGCGCGAACAGGTAGCCGAGGGCGGCGAGGACGGCGGCCCACTGGCCGATCGGGTGCGCGGCGGGCGGAACGACGTCGAGGAGCAGTCCGGCGCCGAAGCCCGCGACGGCGCCGGCCTCGGGACCGTCGGTCCAGGCGATCGCGGCGATCAGCGCCAAAGTGAGCGCGGGTGCGGCCGGCCACCAGGACACGGTGGCGGGCAGGGTCGCCTGCGCGAGCGTCGAAGCGAGGATCAGCACCGCGAGGCGCAGGGCGCGCGCGCGGCTCACGGGGTGGCCTCGTCCACGAGGTCGCACCACAGCACGTCCGGGGCGTCGGCGAGCAGTGGCCCGTCGGCGAGTTCGCACCAGAGGTCCTCCGCCGGGCCACCGCGCGGCGAAGTCGGGCCGATCACGGCGCGACGCCCTTGGAGGCCGCCTTCGCCAGGGACTGCGGGGCGACGCCTGCGACGATACCGACGGCGTCGAGCGTGCCGTAGCGGGCGTGCGGGCGCACCATGGCCTCGAAGCCGCCGGGGACCTCTCGCACGCTCACGACCTGGCCGACGGGAACGCCCGCAGGGTAGGGGCGGGACTCGCGCGAGCCGAACGTCACGAGGTTCTCGCCCACCCGCGGCTTGGCGTTGCGGTCGAAGAAGGTCAGGCGGCACAGTTCCCCGCCGTTGCCCTGCAGGGTGCCGATCTGGCCGGTGTCGGCGGAGCGCACGCCCACGGTGGACAACGGGTCGACGAGCAGCAGCACGGTGGCGGTGTGCGCGGTGACGCGACCGACCCGGCCAACGACGCCGGCGACGTCGAGGACGGCGGTGTTGGTCTCGATCCCGTCGGCGCTGCCCGCGTTGACCGAGACCGAACGGGCGGCGAGGTCGACGCCGATCACCCGCGCTGCGACGACCCGGATGCCGATCCGCTCCGCGGCGTTCGCGAGGGCGCCGCCCGCGCTGGTGTCCGCGGCGGTGGCCTGGGTCTGGCGCAGGCGCGCGGCGAGGTCCATGTTCTCGGCGGACAGCGCGGCGATGCGGTCGGTGCGCTCGCGTCCGCCCTGAAAGTCCTGCGCCGCGCCGGTCACCGGGCGGGCCACGAACATCAGGGAGGTCTGCAGGGGTCCGAAGACCGTCGCCGCGGCGGAGCGGACCGGGGCCAGGGTGGAGTTCTCGGACTCGGCACGCGAGTCGACGGCCGCCAGGGTCAGCCCGGCGACCAGCAGGGCACCGAGCAGCAGACGGCTCGAGGTGGTGTCGCGCAGCACTGTGGGATCCCCCCGGATCGCTCTTGCGGTCGAGCGGCCCCCGGCCGCCTCTAGTGACGGTGGATCAGTAGTGCTTCTGGTAGGGGTTGTGGGCCGTGAGCACGGGCTGCAGGGCGTCGAACTCGTCGACGCAGCGGCCGGCGCCGAGGGCCACGGAGTCCAGCGGGTCGGCGGCGATGACGACCGGCATGCCGGTCTCGGCGCACAGCCGGTCGTCGAGGCGGCGCAGCAGGGCGCCGCCGCCGGTGAGCACGATCCCGCGGTCCATGATGTCCGCGGCGAGCTCGGGCGGGCACAGGTCCAGCGTCGCGCGGACGGCGTCGATGATCGCCGCGACGGGCTCTTCGATGGCCTGGCGGATCTCGTCGGGGTTGACCACGGCGACGCGCGGCAGGCCGGAGACGAGGTCTCGACCGCGGATCTCCGCGAGGCGCTGGTCCTGCACCGGCAGGGCCGAGCCGAGGGTCATCTTGATCTCCTCGGCGGAGCGTTCGCCGATGAGCAGCGAGTGCTCCCGGCGGAGGTGGGCGATGATCGCCTGGTCGAGTTCGTCGCCCGCAATGCGCACCGACTTCGCGCACACCATGCCGCCGAGGGAGATGACGGCGACCTCGGTGGTGCCGCCGCCGATGTCCACGACCATGCAGCCGGTGGCCTCCCCGACGGGGAGTCCGGCGCCGATGGCCGCGGCCATGGGTTCGGAGAGGATGTGGACGCTGCGGGCACCGGCCTGCCCGGCGGCCTCGATGACGGCGCGGCGCTCGACCCCGGTGATGCCCGAGGGAACGCACACGACCACGCGCGGCTTGGCGAAGTACCGGCGGCGGTGCACCTTCTGGATGAAGTAGCGGAGCATGCGCTCGGTGATCTCGAAGTCGGCGATCACGCCGTCCTTGAGCGGGCGGACCGCGACGACGTGCGCCGGGGTGCGGCCCATCATCGCCTTGGCTTCGGACCCGACCGCGACGACGGCGCCGGTGACGGTGTTGACCGCGACGACGGAGGGCTCGTTGAGCACGATGCCGCGGCCGCGGACGTAGACCAGGGTGTTGGCGGTGCCGAGGTCCACGCCGATGTCGCGACCGACGAGGGACAGCGGCGAGGGGATGCGCCCGGAGCTGCCGGAGGCGGGGTTGGAGGCTGCGGGCTTCTGCCGCGTAGTCGTCATCGCCATGCTCGGCCTCCGTTGGTGCGGGTGTGACTAAACGAGGTTCACGTGACCCAATGGGTCATGAGTGAACGTAGTAGCCAAAAGCCCGATTTCCCCGCAGGCGCGCCCTCCTCCAACGCCCCACACGTCCCAAAAACACTCGTAGCGTCCGACCGAACGTGGCCCATGGGCCTCGCCGGGTCGGACGCTACGGAGGAGGGACTAGAGCTCCGGGAAGAACAGTGCGATCTCGCGGGCCGCGGACTCCTCGGAGTCGCTCGCGTGGATCAGGTTCTCGGTGTTGGACAGGGCGAAGTCGCCGCGGACGGTGCCGGGGGCGGCCTTGCGACCGTCGGTGGCGCCGACCATCAGGCGGATGACCTCGATGGCCTGGTCGCCCGAGAGGACCAGGGAGACCAGCGGGCCGGAGGTGATGAACTCGCGCAGCTCCGGGTACCAGCCCTTCTCCACGTGCTCGGCGTAGTGCGCGTCCGCCGTCTGCTTGTCCAGGGTGCGGAGCTGCATCGCCTGAATCTCGAAGCCCTTGGCCTCGAAGCGGGACAGGATCTGGCCGACCAGACCACGGCGAACGCCGTCCGGCTTGACCAGGACGAGGCTTCTCTGCGACACGACTGAACTCCTATGGGTGTGACCTCTTTGGCAACGGCCCGTCCGGACGTGGGCCGGCGGGCCTGCCTAGTCTGTATCAGCGAACGGCGTCGTCGCGACCGGGAGGCATGTGAGATGGGCAAGCACGGCCGACCCCCGCGCGCGGACTACGACCTCAACTTCCACTTCGATCCCGTGTGCCCGTTCGCGTGGATGACCAGCAAGTGGGTGCGCCAGGTCTGCGCGGCCAAGGACTACCGGGTGGAGTGGAAGTTCATCTCGCTGCGGCTGATCAACGCCGAGAAGGACTACGACACGGAGTTCCCACCCGAGTACCTCGCCGCGCACACCGCCGGACTGCGCCTGCTGCGCGTGGCCGCCGCGGTGCGTGCCAAGGAAGGCCCGGAGCCGATCGCGGCGCTCTACTACGAGTTCGGGACGCAGATTCACGACACCGAGCACGCCGGCGGTCTCGAGGGCCTGGCCGTCGTCGCCGAACGGGAGTACGTGCTGGGCATGCTGGACGCCGTCGGCCTGTCGCGGGACTACGCCGACGCACTCGAGGACGAGTCCTGGGACGCGGACGTACAGGCCGACACCGACCGGGCGTTGGAACTGACCGGCAAGGACGTCGGCACGCCGATCCTGCAGGTGGACCCGCCGGACGGGGTCGCGTTCTTCGGGCCGGTCATCTCGCGGCACCCCTCCGACGAGGAGGCCGTCGAACTGTGGGACGCGGTCCTGACGCTGACCCGCTTCCCGAGCTTCGCCGAGTTGAAGCGCTCGCTGCGGGAACGCCCGCAGTTGGTGTCGATGGGCGTGAAGCCCGGGGATCTCGGCCAGACCGAGGACTGGCACGGCGGGAGCCGCAAGCCGAAGAAGTAGGTCGCAGCGCGCTCAGGGCGCGCCGTTCGGCTCCTGGTCCAGGCCGGGCGGCGCGACGGCGACCATCGCGCCGATGCGCAGCGCGGCGACCCACAGCCCGCCGAAGAGCAGGCCCATGGCGAACATCGCGGGCAGCACGAACCCGGTCGCGAGCACCAGGACCTGCACGGCCCAGCCGATCGGGATTCCCGCGGGCGAGCGCAGCATGCCGCTGGCCAGGATGCACCCGAGGGCCAGTCCCCCGCCGACCGCGAGCGCGGTGCCGGAGGAGACGTCGTCGGAGAGCCGGCTGGTCGCGAGCGCGCCGAAGAAGACCACGAGCCCCTCGAACAGCAGCACCACCGCGCACAGGCGGCGCTGCATCTTCGCCCGCGACGCGGCGGTCAGGCCCTTGCGCTCGTGCTGGGCCGGACGGCCGTCGCCTTCGCCGCTCACTGGGCGTCGTCCCGAAGCACGTCGTTCACCCTTGGTTGCCCTTCAGCATGGAACGGGCGGCGCCGGCCAGCACGACCGAGCCGACGACGATCACGCCCGAGCCGGTGGGTTCCTCGCCGTCCTCGGCCACCTCGACAGCGGCCTCGATGGCGTCCGGCAGGCGCGGGACGGTCTGCACCCGGTCCTGCCCGAAGACGTCGACGGCGATGGCCGCGAGGTCGTCGGCGGACATGGCGCGGGGGTCGGAGATCGAGGTGCAGACGATCTCGTCGAGGACCGGTTCGAGCGCGAGGAGAATGCCGGCGGCGTCCTTGTCGGCCATCACGCCGACGACGCCGACGAGCTTGGAGAAGGAGAAGTCCTCGTTCAGCGCGGTCGCGGTGGCCGCGGCTCCGGAGGGGTTGTGGGCGGCGTCGATGAGGATCGTCGGCGAGCGACGGACGATCTCCAGCCGGCCGGGCGAGGAGGCCTGCGCGAAGCCCTCCCGGACCGTGTCGATACCGAGCAGGTCCCGGCCGCCGCCGATGAACGCCTCCACGGCTGCGAGCGCAACGGCGGCGTTGTGCGCCTGGTGGTCGCCGTAGAGGGGCACGAACAGGTCCTCGTAGTGCCCGCCGAGGCCGGCGACGGCGACCTGCTGCCCGCCCACGGCCTGCAGCCGACCGCCCACGCCGAACTCGACGCCCTCGCGGGCGACCTGCGCCTCGACCTCGACGGCGCGGGCGAGGAAGACCGCCATCGCCTCCTCGGGCTGACGGGAGATCACCGCGACGGCACCTGGCTTGATGATCCCGGCCTTCTCCGTGGCGATGGCCTCGGGCGTGGTGCCGAGGTACTTCACGTGGTCGAGCGAGACGGGGGTCAGGACCGCGACCTGCCCGTCGGCGACGTTGGTGGCGTCCCAGGACCCGCCCATGCCGACCTCGACGATCGCGACGTCGACGGGGGCGTCGGCGAACGCGGCGTAGGCCATCGCCGTGATCACCTCGAAGAAGGACAGCGGGTGGTCCTGTTTGGCGTCGACGAGATCGAGGAAGGGTTCGAGGTCGCGGTAGGTCTCGACGAACCCTTCGGCGTCGATGGGCTCGCCGCTGAGCACGATCCGCTCGCGGATGCTCTGCAGGTGCGGGGAGGTGAACAGGCCGGTCTTGAGGCCGAACGCCCGCAGCAGCGCCTCGATCATGCGCGCGGTGCTGGTCTTGCCGTTCGTGCCGCTGACGTGGATGACCGGGTAGGTGCGCTGCGGCTCCCCGAGCACGTCGCACAGCGCCGCGATGCGGTCCAGCGACGGCTCGAGCTTGGACTCCGGCCAGCGCGCGAGCAGCGCCTTCTCCACGGCCGCGAGCTCCGCGACGTAGGACCGCTCCGGGACGACCGCGAGCTCGGATTCCTCGTCGTCCACGTCGTAGTCGTCGTCGATCACAGAGCCGCTCCGCGGTCAAGAGCCATTGCGCACGTCAGCCGAGACGGCTCCACAAACCGGACATTTCGGGCGCTCCAGCAGCCATTGCGGATGACGTGCGCAATGGCTGTTGACACTTCTCGGCCCGTCATGCGAGGGCGTCGAGCTGGGCGGTGATGCGGGCGACGTCGGCCTGGCCGGTCTCCCTGCGGGCGCGGATCTTGTCCACGACCTTCTCCGGTGCCTTGCCGATGAACTCGGCGTTCGCGAGCTTGGCGTCCGCGGCGACGATCTCGGCCTGCGCGGCGGCGAGGTCCTTGGTAAGCCGCGCTCGCTCGGCCTCGACGTCGATCGCCCCGGACAGGTCCAGTTCGACGTTCGCGCCCGGGACCTGCAGGGTCGCGCCGGCGACGAAGCCGTCCTCGGCCGGGGTGAGCTTGGTGAGCGCCTTGATCTGGTCCGCGTGCTCGGCGAGTCCGGCGACCGAACCGTCGGCGACGATCCGCGCCGCGACCTTCTTCGCCGGCGGCAGCCCCTGGTCCGCGCGGAAGCGGCGAATCTCGGTGACCAGGTCCTGCACCGCCACGATCTGCGCTTCGGCGGCGGGGTCGATCAGGTCCGGACGTGCCTTCGGCCATTGCGCGATCACGATCGACTCGCCGCCGGTCAGCGTCGTCCAGAGCGTCTCGGTGACGAACGGGACGATCGGGTGCAGCAGGCGCAGCAGCACGTCCAGGACGTGGCCGAGCACCGCGTTGGTGGTCGCCGCCTCCTCGCCGCCGCGGGCCAGCGGGGCCTTCGCGAGCTCGAGGTACCAGTCGCAGAACTCGTCCCACACCAGGTGGTAGAGCGCGTCGGCGGCCTTGGCGAACTCGAACTCCCCGTAGTAGGCGTCGATCTTCTCGACCGTCGCGTAGAGGCGGGACAGGATCCAGCGGTCGGCCGGGCTCAGCTTCTCCGCCGCCGGGACCTCGCCGGCCGTGGCACCGTTGAGCAGCGCGAAGCGCGTCGCGTTCCACAGCTTGTTGCAGAAGTTGCGGCTGCCGAGCACCCAGTCCTCGGACACCGGCACGTCCGAGCCCGGGTTCGCGCCCCGCGCGAGGGTGAGGCGGGTGGCGTCGGCGCCGTACTGGTCGATCCACACCAGCGGGTCGACCACGTTGCCGCGGGTCTTGCTCATCTTCTTGCCGAACTGGTCGCGCACCATGCCGTGCAGGGCCACGGTCCGGAAGGGCACGTCGTTGTCGAGACCGGCAGAGCCTGACGGTCCATCATCTTTCATGGCGTACAGGCCGAACATCATCATCCGCGCGACCCAGAAGAACAGGATGTCGTAGCCGGTGACCAGCACGGAAGTCGGATAGAACTTCGCGAGCTCGGGGGTGCGGTCGGGCCAGCCGAGGGTCGAGAACGGCCACAGGCCGGAGGAGAACCAGGTGTCCAGGACGTCGGAGTCCTGCGTCCAGCCTTCGCCGGGCAGTTCGTCGTCGGGGCCGACGCAGCGCACCTCGCCGTCCGGTCCGTACCAGACCGGAATGCGGTGGCCCCACCACAGCTGGCGGCTGATGCACCAGTCGTGCATGTTGTCGACCCACGCGAACCAGCGCGGCTCCATCTCCTTCGGCGCGATCGCCACGCGGCCGTCGCGGACGGCGTCGCCGGCGGCCTTGGAGAGCGGTTCGACGTTGACGTACCACTGCAGCGACAGGCGCGGCTCGACGACGGTGCCGCACCGCGAGCAGTGCCCGACCGAGTGCAGGTACGGACGCTTCTCCGCGACGATGCGCCCCTCCGCGCGCAGGGCCTCGACGACGGCGCGACGGGCGTCGTAGCGGTCCATGCCTTCGAACTGTCCGGGCAGGTTCACGACCGCGTGGTCGTCCATGATCGTGAGCTCGGGCAGCGAGTGGCGGCGGCCGATCTCGAAGTCGTTCGGGTCGTGCGCCGGGGTGACCTTGACCGCGCCCGTGCCGAACGCCGGGTCGACGTGTTCGTCCGCGACGATCGGAATCCGACGCCCCGTCAGGGGAAGCTCGACGTCGGTGCCGATGAGGTGGGCGTACCGCTCGTCGGTCGGGTGCACGGCCACGGCGGTGTCGCCGAGCATCGTCTCGGCGCGGGTGGTCGCCACCACGATCTCGGCGTCGCCGTCGCCGTACCGGATCGAGACCAGTTCGCCTTCGTCCTCGGAGTGCTCGACCTCGATGTCCGAAAGCGCGGTCAGGCAGCGCGGGCACCAGTTGGTGATGCGGTTCGCGCGGTAGATCAGCCCGCCGTCGTAGAGGGTCTTGAACATGGTCAAGACCGCGCGGGACAGGCCCTCGTCCATCGTGAAGCGTTCGCGCTCCCAGGCCACGCTGTCGCCGAGGCGGCGCATCTGACCGAGGATCTTGCCGCCCGACTCGTGCTTCCACTCCCAGACCTTCTCCACGAACGCCTCGCGGCCGAGGTCGTGCCGGGTCAGGCCCTGCGCGGCGAGCTGCTTCTCGACGACGTTCTGCGTCGCGATGCCCGCGTGGTCCATGCCGGGCAGCCAGAGGGCCTCGTAGCCCTGCATGCGCCGCCAGCGGATCAGGATGTCCTGGATGGTGTGGTCCAGCGCGTGCCCGATGTGCAGGCTGCCGGTCACGTTCGGCGGCGGAATGACGATCGCGTACCCGGGCTTGTCGCTGTTCGCGTCCACCTCGAAGTAGCGGGCCTTGACCCACTTCTCGTACAGGGGCTCCTCGACCTCGGCCGGCGCGTAGCGAGTGGGCAGTTCGGTAGCAGGTGCGTCATTCACGGGGTGAGTCTACGGAGGGCGACGCACCCACCACGAACGCGATTCCCCGCCCTCGCGGGCTGCGGCGCGCCATTTCTCGCCGATAGCGCAGTGGAGCACCGCCGACCGGCGTTCGGGGCGTGTTCCAGTGCGCCGTCGGGTGGGTCGGCGCACGCTCCCTACCCCTTCCCGAGGGGGGGCCGGCACGTCGCCGGCAGTTTGGGCCGGGACCGCCGCGGGCGCGGCCGGTCGGGCGTCGAGCGGACTAGCGTCGGGAACGGGGACGGTGGGACCGTCGTTCGACAGGGCGCACCCCGATCGTCCGCGCGCCGGCGCGGGCGAACCCTCGGACCGGAGGTAGGCAGATGCGCAGTTCGCGAGTGGCGGCCGGGACGATCGGCGCCGCGACGATCCTGGCCCTGGCGGGCTGCGGCGGAGACGACGAGGACGTCGCGGCTCCGCTCGCCGACCAGACGCCGGTGGCCGAGGCGACTCCCGGCGCCACGGCCACCCTGAAGGACGTCGGCGGCGCGACGGTGGGCACGGTGACCTTTACCGACCAGAGCGGGAAGACCGTGGTCAACCTGACCATGCCCCCCGGCAAGACCACGGCCGGGTACCACGGCATGCACGTCCACGCGAACGACGTCGCCGAGGGCGGCGAGGGCTGCGTGGCGGATGCGTCGAAGCCCGGCTCGACGTGGTTCACCTCCGTCGACGGACACTGGACCGAGCCCGGCAACACGCACGGCAAGCACATCGGCGACCTGCCCGCCGTGTTCGCGCTGAAGGACGGCAGCGCGTCGGCGACGTTCACCACCGACGCGTTCACCGTCGAGAAGGCCAAGGGACGCGCGGTGATCCTGCACGCCGGCCCGGACAACTACGGCAACGTGCCGGTCGGCTCGGCGGAGGACCAGTACAGGGCCAATTCCGCGGCCGCGACCGAGAAGACGACCAAGACCGGCAACGCCGGCGACCGCATCGCGTGCGGCGTGATCGGCTGATCCAAGCGCGCGGCCAGTCGCCCCGCTCTCCCCTGGCGTCCGTCGAAGACCCGTTGCGTCCGAACAACCGCGCGCTATAGCGCTCGTTTGTTCGGACGCAAGGGACAGCCGGGCGCGGAAAACACCGAGAGCCCCGACCATCGGCCGGGGCTCTCGTGGAAGTGCGGGTTACGCGGACTTCTCGCGCGGGGCGCGCTTGCGGGTCTCGACCTCGCGCGGGATGAGCGTCGGGTTGACGTTCTTCAGGACGACCTCTTCGGTGATGACGACGCGGGCGACGTCCTTGCGGGACGGAACCTCGTACATGACCGTGAGCAGGACCTCCTCCATGATCGCGCGCAGGCCGCGGGCGCCGGTGGCGCGCATGATGGCCTGGTCGGCGATCGCCACGAGGGCGTCCTGCTCGAACTCGAGCTCGACGTTGTCCAGTTCGAAGAGCTTCTGGTACTGCTTCACCAGCGCGTTGCGCGGCTCGGACAGGATGCTGACCAGGGCGTCGCGGTCGAGGTTCTTCACCGAGGTGATGACGGGCAGCCGGCCGACGAACTCGGGGATCATGCCGAACTTGAGCAGGTCCTCGGGCATGACCTCGCCGAAGCTGTCGGTCTTGTCCAGGTCGAGCTTGGAGTGCAGGGTCGCGGAGAAGCCCATGCCCTTCTTGCCGACCCGGCCCTCGATGATCTTCTCTAGTCCGGAGAACGCGCCGCCGACGATGAACAGCACGTTGGTGGTGTCGATCTGGATGAACTCCTGGTGCGGGTGCTTGCGCCCGCCCTGCGGCGGAACCGACGCCGTCGTGCCTTCGAGGATCTTCAGCAGCGCCTGCTGCACGCCCTCGCCGGAGACGTCGCGCGTGATCGACGGGTTCTCGCTCTTGCGGGCGATCTTGTCGACCTCGTCGATGTAGATGATGCCGGTCTCGGCCTTCTTGACGTCGTAGTCGGCGGCCTGGATCAGCTTGAGCAGGATGTTCTCGACGTCTTCGCCGACGTACCCGGCCTCGGTCAACGCGGTGGCGTCGGCGATGGCGAACGGAACGTTCAGCATGCGCGCGAGCGTCTGGGCGAGGTGGGTCTTGCCGCAGCCCGTCGGGCCGATCAGCAGGATGTTCGACTTCGCAAGCTCGACTGCGTCGGTGCCCTTGGCGGCCTCGCCGGCCTGCACGCGCTTGTAGTGGTTGTAGACCGCGACCGCAAGCGCCTTCTTCGCGGCCTGCTGGCCCACCACGTACTGGTCGAGGAATTCGCAGATCTCGATCGGCTTGGGGAGCTCGTCCCACTTCGTCTCGGTCGCGTCCGAAAGCTCTTCCTCGATGATCTCGTTGCAGAGGTCGATGCATTCGTCGCAGATGTAGACGCCCGGACCCGCGATCAGCTTCTTGACCTGCTTCTGCGACTTGCCGCAGAAGGAGCACTTGAGCAGGTCGCCGCCGTCGCCGATGCGTGCCACGCGGTCGCCTCCAGGGGAGTCGGTATCTGCCGGCTCGCAAGCTCGCCGGCCAGTGAGATGCCGGGCCGCAGGTCCGCGGTCCGGTCAAGGCTCGACGTTACCTTCCCGTGCTCTTCCAGACACTCCCCTTGTGCAGCGAGTCGGGCAGTTCAGCCGAGAGCAGAAACATCCGATTGGGGCGATTTGCACCGCGCGCGAACGTGGCCTTCCGCGCGCACCCGCAACGGATTCCGTACGGCCGAACGGGTGAAGAACCCACGACTTCCCTGCCCTCCCTGGCGTCCCCCGAGCACCGCGCGCATCGTGAGCCACGACGGGACGACGACTGCCGAGTCGAACCCCGCCATCCCGATCGGTTGGATCTACGGCAGGAGTAGGACATGGCGAGAAGAACGATCCGTGCACTCGTTTTCGCGGGCGCGGTGGCCGGGTTGCTGGCGGGCGGGACTCCCGCGGCCGTCGCGACCGCCCAGGCTCCGGCGCGTCCCGCCATCAGCCCCGCCCAGTGCGAGGCCGCGGAGGCGATCGAGGGCCCCACCGCCCAGTCCGCCGCCGCGGCGTGTGGCTTCACGACCGTCGCGACCGGCTTCTTCCACGCCTGCGGCATCACCCGCGACGCCAGCATGGCCTGCTGGGGCTGGAACAACTTCGGCCAGCTCGGCTCCGGCACCACCGCCCCGTCGCGCATCCCCGTCGAGGTTCAGGGCCTCGGCGCGAAGGTCGCCTCCATCTCCCTCGGCGGCTACCACTCGTGCGCCGTCCTGGTCACCGGCGCCGCCACGTGCTGGGGCATGAACGGCAACGGCGCGCTCGGCGACGGAACGCTGGAGAGCAAGCCGCTCCCGCTCGTTCCCGAGGGCCTCGGGGCCGGGGTCACCTCGCTCGCGGCCGGGTACACCCACACCTGCGCCGTCGTGTCCGGCGCCGCGAAGTGCTGGGGCCTGAACTACCACGGTCAGCTCGGCGACGGCAGCACCACGGGCTCGCTCACCCCGATCGCCGTCAAGGGCCTGTCCGACGTCGCGTCGCTGTCCGCGGGCGAGCAGCACACCTGCGCCGTCCTGACCGACGGCTCTGCGAAGTGCTGGGGCGACAACACCCACGGCCAGCTCGGCGACGGCTCGTACACCGACCGCCTCGTCCCGACCGCGGTGGACGGCCTGACCGACGGCGCGAAGTCGATCTCCGCGGGCATGAACCACACCTGCGCGAGGGTCGAGGTCGCCGACCACGTCGGCGCGAAGTGCTGGGGCCGGAACGCGAGCGGGCAGCTCGGCAACGGGACCGCGACGCTGAAGGGTCTCGCCAAGCCCGTCGAGGTCGAGGGGCTCCCCGCCGACCAGAACGTCTCCAGCGTCGAGGCCGGCGGCGGACACTCCTGCGCCTCCCTCGCCGACGGCTCCGGCTGGTGCTGGGGCTTCAACGAGTCCGGCCAGGTCGGCGACGGCTCCTGGGACGGGCGGGTCTCCCCCACCCCGGTCCGCGGGCTGACCGCCGGCGTGAAGCAGATCAGCGCGGGCGCGCAGTTCTCCTGCGCCCTCGTGCTCGGCGGGCAGGTCAGCTGCTGGGGCTCCAACCGACGCGGCCAGCTCGGCAACTCCGGCGACCAGAGCCTGAACGAACCGGGCACGGTCGTCTAACCCTCCAGACCCCCGGCGGAAGCAGAGCCGCCGGGACCCCGGTTCACGGGCACGAGCCGGGGCCCTGTCGGAACGGCCTCCGGCCGACAGGAGAACGGGCGCCCCGCGGAGCAGAGCCGCGGGGCCCCCCTTCCGTGCGCGCCCACCGCCCACCGCCCCCGAGGCGACCGCTTCACACGCCCCGGTGCCGCCCCACTCGCCCAAGGTCGCGACCCACCACGCGCGA
>JBQTIB010000135.1:0-53572 GCA_052389435.1 Sporichthyaceae bacterium
ACGCCGCCGAGAACGCCCCGACACCGCTCCGCGGGCGCACCGGCGGCACCACCCGCCCGCGAACGGCCAGACCAATCTCCGGATCGATCAAGGCCCCTCTAACCGATTACCGACCCAAGCTCCTAGCTCACGCCCGGTAGCGGTCCAGCCAGCGGCGGTCGATCCGGCGTTTGAGCCACAGCGGCGAGCGGCCCTCCCACCACCAGCGTCCGCGGACGGCCAGGGCACGGCCGTCGCCGAGGTCGAGAATGGCCAGGGCGCGGCGCGGCGGGCGGTAGGGCGGAGCGGGCGAGCCGTCGGCGCGGGCCAGCAGGCCGGCGAGCAGCACGGGCCCCTGCCGTACGCCGTGCACGCCGACCTTCGGCAGCGGGCCCGGCAGAAAGCGCGCGCAGTCGCCGACTGCGTAGAGGCGATCGTGGTCGGGGTGGGTCAGGCTCGCTCCCACCGGCACGCCGTCGCGATCCCCCAGGCCGAGGCGGGCCAGCAGCGGCGGAGCGATCAGGCCCCCGGCGTACAGGCCGAGGTCGTGGCGCAGCGTGGTGCCGTCGGCCAACACCACCCGGTCGGCGTGCAGTTCCCGCACCGGAGAGTCGAGGTGGATGCGCACGCCACGACGGCGCAGTTCGCGCGCCAGTCGGCGACGGGCCGCCGCGGGCAGGGCCGGTGCGATGTCGGGACCGGCCTGCAGCAGGCGCACCGTGCCGCGCCCGGCCAGTCGGCTCGCTGCGTGGGCGGCGAGTTCGACCCCGCTGGCACCTGCGCCCACGACGGTCAGCACGGCTCCGTCGGCCTCCCGCAGAAACTCCCGAAGCGCGGCCAGGTCGGCCAGCGGCTTCACGGCGGGGACGCCCGGCCCGAGGTGCAGCGGTCCGGGATCGGCGACGCTGCCGACGTTGAGGGACACCACGTCCCAGTCCAGTCGGGTTCCGTCCTCGGTGTGGGCGGTGCGGGCCTCGAGGTCGAGGTCGGCCAGGCGCCCGACGTGGTGGCGCACCGTTCGGCGGCGGGCGAGAGCGGCGACGTCGATGCTCCCCTGCTCCGGTGCGAGGTCTCCGGCGGCGACCGCCGAGGCCGTGCCGGAGTAGTCGAACCTGTCCGGCGCGAGCAGGGCGAGGTCGTAGCCGGCCGTCCGGAGCGCGGCGGCGTGCCGGATCAGATGCAGGTGCGCGTGCCCGGCTCCGACGAGCAGCAGGCGCTCACCCGGCACGGCGGTCCCGTCGCAGCCGGCGCAGCCGCACCAAGGTCCGTGTAGCGAGGCGCACGCCCGGGCGGGCCAACTGCATCTGCACGTCGGTCAGCGCCGCGTTCCACGCCCCGTCGTTGTAGGTCGGGTACGGATGGACGACGCCTGCGAGGTCGCGGGCGCGCAGGCCGCGCTCGATCGCCAGCGTCAACTCCCCGAGGCTCTCCCCGGCCCGGGGGCCGACCACCGTCGCTCCGACGAGGCGGCCGCGTCGGTCCAGGGCGAGTGCCGCGAAGCCGTCGGTCCGGGCCTCGGTCACCGCCCGGTCGACGTGGGCGTGGGAGTGCCGCAGGACGCGGACGCCGTCGGCGGGAGGGCCGGTGCGGGCGCCGACCGCGGCCACCTCGGGATCGGTGTAGACCACTCGCGGCACCGCCCCGCCCGCCGCGCTGCGGCGCAGCCCCAGTACCGCGTTGCTCGCCGCGAGGGCGCCGTGGGTTCCGGCCACGTGCGTGAACTGTCGATGACCCGTCAGATCTCCGGCGGCGCGGATCCGGGGGTTGGTGGTGCCGAGCCGTTCGTCGACCAGGACGAAGCCTCGCTCGTCGCAGCGCACGCCGGCCGCGGCCAGGCCGATCCCCGCGGTGCGCGGCGTGCGGCCGAGGGCGATCAGGAGCCGATCGAAGTCCACGGCGGTCCCGTCGGCCAGCAGCAGCCGCCCGCCGGGACCCGGTTCGCCGGCCGCGCTCGCGGGCGCGACGCCGACCGCGGCCGCCCCCAGGCGAAGCTCGACGCCGTCGACGCGCAGCGCGCGGCCGAGGATCGCGCTCGCTTCGGGGTCCTCGCCCGGCAGGAGCCGCTCGGCCGCCTCGACCAGCGCGACGCGGGAACCGAGCCGGGCGAAGGCCTGCGCGAGTTCGCAGCCGACGCTGCCGCCGCCGAGCACCGCGAGCCGATCGGGCAGCCGCCGGGCCTCCCAGACGCTGTCGCTGGTCCAGGCCGCGAGGCGGTCCAGTCCCGGAATCGGCGGGATCGTCGGGGTCGCACCGGTCGCCAGCACCGCGTTGCGGAAACGGATGCGCAGGCCCGCGACCTCGACGACGTCGAGGCCGACGAAGCGGGCCCGGCCCGTCAGGACCGACACCCCCACCGCTTGCAGCGACGCGGCCGAGTCGGCCGGTTCGATGGTCGCGATCGCCGCGCGCACGTGGGCCATCACCTGCTCGACGTCGATCCGCACCGCGTCGACCTTCACCCCGAAACGTGCGCAGTCGCGGGCGTCCGCGGCCGCCCGCGCGGCGGCCAGCAGCGCCTTGGACGGCACGCAACCGGTCCAGAGGCAGTCCCCGCCGAGCCGATCGCCTTCCACGAGTAGGACGCGCGCGCCGAGCCGGGCCGCGGTCTTGGCGGCGACCAGCCCGGCCGTTCCACCACCGACCACGACGAGGTCCCACCTGCGCCGCGCAGCGCCTGCGGCGTCGAGGTCGACGCCTGTCGGGCGGCGCTCAGATCGCACAGTGCACCGGGCTCGGCAGGCTGCCGTCGCGCAGCCGAGCGGCGAGGAACCGTTCCACGACCATGCGCCTACCCGCGAGCAGCGACGTGCCCGGCGGGGCGAGGTGCAGGTCGGGGCTGGTCGCGAGGTCGGCTCCCGCGGGATGCCAGTGCAGCCCGTCGGCGGTGACGGTGAGTTCGGGAACGGCCGAGTCCTCGTCGATCGTCAGGCCCTGCTGCGACAGCCCGCGGCGCAGCAGTGGCCGGACGGCGAAGTTCGCGGCGGGAACGCCGAGCCCGGCGAGCAGATCGGCGACCGCCGCGACCTCGGCGACGTTCTCCGTCGTCTCGGTCATCGCCACGCGCGGGGTCAGGCCGAGGTCGACCAGCAGGCGAATGCCGTCGACCGTCCGCTTCCACGATCCGGCCCCGCGGTGGCGGTCGTGGGTCTCGGGACGGGCGCCGTCCAGCGAGGTCTGCACGACGAGCGGGCGCCCGGCGAGTTCGCCGAGCCGCGCGGCGCGACGCCCGCGCAGCAGCATGGCGTTGGTCAGCACGACGGTGGGCAGCGCGGCGCTGGCCGCGTCGAGCAGATCGACGATGTCCGGATGCAGGAACGGCTCCCCGCCGGTCAGGTACAGCTCGTCGAACTCGGCTTCCACGGCCTCGACGACGAGGGCCGCCACCGCGGCGGCGCTCAGCATGCGCGCCGCCGTCCTCGGGCCGGAGGCGACCGCGCAGTAGTCGCAGGCCAGGTTGCAGTGGAAGTTGGAGTAGATCCACAGCCGGGCTGGAAAGTAGGGGCTGCCGAACAGCGGAACGACCGGGCGGGAGGGAGCCGTCGCGTCCGCGGCGGCTCCGCAGTCCGACGGGGCGACGCCCAGGCCCGTCGGCAGGCCGGCCCGGTAGAGCTGGTAGCGGCCGGTCGACCGTTCCGCGGGCGGCAGGACCTCCAGGCAGGTCGTCCACCAACCGGTCTCGACGGTCTCCACGAACGCCTCGGGCAGGCCCGCGGCACGCATCGAACGCGCCTGCGCCGCCCAGTCGTAGGCGAGCTCGACGATCTCGGCCCGGGCGTCGCCCGCGTGCAGGTCGAGTACCGCGTAGCGCACCTCGGTCCGGCCGTCGTTGGGCGGTTTGCCGAGGACGCCGACGTTGACGACCAGGGTGTCGTCGACTCGTCGCTGCCAGGGCAGGCCGCTGTGCGTGCACAGCACGACCTGTGCGCCGCTGGCCGCCACCCGCCGCCGATGCTCGGCGAGCGGGTGGGACTCCCACCAGAAGTCGTTGAGGGAGAGCGGGGAGCCGTGCACCAGGTGCACGTCGCAGCCGCCGATCTCCTCGCGGCGCTCGGTCGGCAGCTCGCCCATCCACGCGGCGAAGGTGCGGCTCGTGGTGGCCAGGGTGTGGTCGTAGATGAGTTGGGCGAACTCGTTGTCGGTGGGGTCGCGGTAGCCGCAGCCGCAGTCGGCGTCGCCGCGGGCGAGCGCCACGTCGTAGTTGCCCGCGATGCACTCGATCCCGGCGTCGGCGAGGATCGGCCACAGCGCGTCGACCTCCGCGCCGAACCCACCGAGGTCGCCGAGGCAGAACAGGCGCTCGCTGCCTCGGGCGCGGGCGTCCGCGACGAAGGCCGCCAGCGCGTAGGGGTTGCCGTAGGGGCCCCCGCAGACCGCGATTCGCACGTGCCTCGCTCTCTATCGTCGCCGCAGCAGCCGCGCCGGCCTCGGCGGGCCGCAGGCGTAGCGGCGCTCGATGCCGGCCGGATCCGCCCCGAGCAGGTACAGCACCTTGAGGTACTGCATGTATCCGATCATCCGCCACGTGCCCTGGGCCTCGAGGCGGCGTGCAGAGGCCACACACGGGGCCGGGAGCACCGCCAGTCGTCCGCGGCGGGCCAGCCGTCGGGACAGTTCCAGGTCCTCCATCAGGGCGAGGTCGGGGAAGCCGCCGAGCGCGTCGAAGACGTCGCGGCGCACGAACATCGCCTGGTCGCCGAAGACGAGGTGGAGCCGGCGAGCGCGCAGGTTGGAGGACCAGGCCAGGAAGTTCAGCGCGGGCGAGCGTCGGTCGAAGCGCAGGCGAAGTCCGCCGCCGAGAACCCGCGGGTCGGCGAGGGCGGCGCGCAGTTGGGCCAGCGCGGCGGGGTCGGGGGCGGTGTCGACGTGGACGAACCACAGCACCTCCCCCGAGCAGTGCGCGGCGCCGGCGTTCAACTGCCGGGCGCGGCCGCGTTCGGCGAGCACCACGGGCGCGAAGGGTCGGGCCAGGTCGGCGGTGCCGTCGCGGCTGCCGCCGTCGACCACGACCAGTTCGCAGTCCGGGAAGTCTCGGCGCAGCCGGGACAGGGACTCCGCGACGATCGGGGCCTCGTCGAGCACCGGTACGACGATCGACACGCTGCGCGGTCGGGAGTTCGGCACCGCTGACCTGTACGTCGCGGCGTCAGCGCCGTCGGACGCCGGCGGCGAGGTCGGCGGACAGCGCCGCGCAGGCGGCGACGCCGGCGGCCTGTTCGACGCCCTGCAGGCAGCGGACGAACGCCGAGCCGACGATCACGCCGTCGGCGTAGGACGCGACCTCGGCGGCCTGTTCGCCGTTGGAGACGCCGAGCCCGACGCCGAGCGGCAGGTCGGTGACCTCCCGCAGTCGCGCGACGAGCGCGGGCGCGGCCGAGGAGGTCTCGGTGCGCGCGCCGGTCACGCCCATGACGGCGGTGGCGTAGACGAACCCGCGGCAGGCCTGCACGGTGAGCTTCAGGCGTTCGAGCGAGGTCGACGGCGCAGCGAGAAAAATGCGGTCGAGTCCGTGGGCGTCGGAGGCCGCGAGCCAGTCCGCGGCGAAGTCCGGGGTGAGGTCGGGGGTGATCAGGCCCTGTCCGCCGGCGGCGGCGAGATCGCGCGCGAAACGGTCGACTCCGTAGCGCAGCACGGGGTTCCAGTAGGTCATCACCACGGTCGCGGCGCCCGTGGCGGCGACGGCCTCGACGGTGGCGAACACGTCGGCGATCCGGGTGCCGCCCGCCAGCGCCTGGTCTGCGGCAGCCTGGATGACCGGCCCGTCGAGCACCGGGTCGCTGTAGGGCAGCCCGACCTCGACGACGTCCACGCCCGCGGAGACCATCGCCGTCAGGGCGTCGATGCAGCCCTGCTTCGAGGGGAAGCCCGCGGGCAGGTAGCCCACGAGGACCGCGCGATTCTCCTTGGCCGCAAGCTCGTAGGCAGCGGCAACCCGACTGCCCGTCACAGGAGCCCGAACCACTTCGCGGCGGTGTCGACGTCCTTGTCGCCGCGCCCGGAGAGGTTCACCAGGATCGTGGCCTGCGGGCCGAGTTCCCGGCCGACGAGGAGCGCACCGGCGAGAGCGTGACTGCTTTCGATCGCCGGAATGATGCCCTCGGTCCGGCACAGCAGCATCAGCGCGTCCATGGCCTGGGTGTCGGTGATGGCCCGGTAGGAGGCGCGGCCGGTGTCGGCGAGCCACGCGTGCTCGGGGCCGACGCCCGGGTAGTCCAGACCGGCGGAGATCGAGTGCGACTCGATCGTCTGGCCCTCGTCGTCCTGCAGGAGGTAGGAGCGGGCGCCGTGCAGCACGCCGGGCGCGCCGCCGGTGATCGTGGCCGCGTGCCGGTCGGTGTCCACGCCGTCGCCGCCGGCCTCGAAGCCGATCAGGGCGACGGAGGCGTCGGGGATGAAGTCGTAGAAGATGCCGATGGCATTGGACCCGCCGCCGACGCACGCGCACACCGCGTCGGGCAGGGCGCCGGTCAGTTCGAGCACCTGCGCGCGGGCCTCCTGCCCGATGACGCGGTGGAATTCGCGTACCAGGTAGGGAAACGGGTGCGGGCCGGCGACGGTGCCGAGCAGGTAGTGCGTCCGCTCGACGTTGGTGACCCAGTCGCGCATCGCCTCGTTGATGGCGTCCTTGAGGGTCCGGCTGCCCGTGGTCACGGGGATCACCTCGGCGCCGAGCATCTTCATCCGGGCGACGTTGAGCGCCTGGCGGCGGGTGTCCTCCTCGCCCATGTAGACCACGCACTCCAGGCCCATGAGGGCGGCGGCGGTCGCGGTCGCGACGCCGTGCTGGCCGGCCCCGGTCTCGGCGATGACGCGGGTCTTGCCCATGCGCTTGGTGAGCAGGGCCTGGCCCAACACGTTGTTGATCTTGTGCGAGCCGGTGTGGTTGAGGTCCTCGCGCTTGAGAATCACCCGGGCGCCGCCCGCGTGCTCGGCGAAGCGGGGCACCTCGGTGATCGGCGAAGGCCGGCCGGTGTAGTGGGCGAGCAGACCGGACAGCTCGGCCTGGAAGGCCGGGTCCTGCTGCGCCGCGGCGAACTCCGCGGTCAACTGGTCCAGCGCGGCCATCAGCGCCTCGGGGACGTACCGGCCGCCGTACTCGCCGAACATGCCCGCCGCGTCGGGCAGGAGCAGGGGCGTACGGAGCTCGCTCAGCGGCTCAGCACCCACCGCGCGGGTCCTTCTGCAGTGCGGGATGCGCGCCGGCGGCGACCATGTCGGCCACCGCGGTGCGCGGGTCCTTGCCGGTCACCAGCGTCTCCCCCACGAGAACGGCGTCGGCGCCCTGCCGGCCGTACTCGATCACGTCGCTCGGGCCGCGCACGCCGGATTCGGCCACCCGAACGACGTTGTTCGGGATCAGCGGGCAGAGCCGGGCGAAGGTGCCCCGGTCCACCTCCAGCGTGGACAGGTTGCGCGCGTTCACGCCAATCAGTTTCGCGCCGGCGTCGACGGCGCGCATCGTCTCGGCCTCGGTGTGGACCTCGACGAGCGGGGTCATGCCGAGGGACTCCGCGCGTTCGATCAGCGAGACCAGCGCGTTCTGCTCCAGGGCCGCGACGATCAGCAGCACGATGTCCGCGCCGCCGGCGCGCGCCTCCCACAGTTGGTAGGCGGTGAACATGAAGTCCTTGCGCAGCACCGGAATCTCGACCTGCGAGCGCACCGCGTGCAGGTCTGCGAGCGACCCGCCGAAGCGTCGGCCCTCGGTGAGCACGCTGATCGCGGAGGCGCCGCCGTCCTCGTAGGCCCCGGCCAGTGCCGCGGGGTCCGCGATGGGCGCGAGGTTGCCCTTGGCCGGGCTCGACCGCTTGACCTCGGCGATGACGCTCACGCCCGGCCCTCGCAGCCGGCCGAGAACCTCCAGGGGAGCGGGTGCCCGACGTGCCCGTTCCTTCAACGCCTCCAGGGGCAGTGCCGCCTGGCGCTCGTCGAGGTCGGCACGGACCCCGGAAAGGATCTCGTCGAGGACCGACACGGAGCTCCAATCGTCTCGGCACGCGGGATTGCGTGTTGGCGCCGAATCGGGAACTGACGATCCAGCGGTGAGGCGGGCCCGCGTCCCCCGGCGATGTGATGTCCAACGCTTCGCCGGGCTAACGAGACAGCGGCATGCTAGCCGGGCTCGGTGAGTGCTCAGAGCGTCGGGTCCTCGCCGCGGTCGAGGGCTCGCCACTGGTCCAGCGCCGTCTGCTCCGCCGACGCCGAGGCGGTCGGCGGGGCGGCGGCGTCGGGTCGGGAGTACCGCGCGGACATCCCGGGCCACCTCCCGGCGCGCAGTGTCACCAGCAGTCCGGCGGCCCCGCACAGCAGCGCGCCCAGCACGGCGACCCAGGGCCAGAGCGTGGTCTCGACCCCCGCCGCCGTGGCGGCTGCGGTGCCCACGGCCTCCCCGGCGCGGTCGGTGAGTTCGCCCGCGCCCGGGTCGGCGTTCCTCGCGGCGGCGACCGCGGCGCCGAGGCCCGCGGCCGCGATCGCCACTCCGACGAGCCGGCGCAGTCCGGTGCGCGCGGCGAGGACGCCGACGGCACCGGCCAGGCACACCAGCGCCAGCGCGGGCACCGCCGGAACCAGCGAGCCGCCCGTGACCGCGAGGTCCACCCGCAGCGGCTCCTGCACCGCGGTGCCGCGCACCCACGCCTGACCTGCGGCCAGCAGCACGATCGCCGAGCCGAGCAGGGCGCCGAGGACCGCCGTCGCGAGTTCGCGCCGGTCCGGACGGCTAGACACTGCGCAGCGTGGAGGCGACGGCGATGGCCCGCAGGACGGCGGAGGCCTTGTGCCGGCACTCCGCGTCCTCGGTGGCCGGGTCGGAGTCGGCGACGATGCCCGCGCCGGCCTGCACGTAGGCGGTGCCGTCGCGCAGCAGCGCGGTGCGGATGGCGATCGCCGTGTCGAGTTCGCCGGCGAAGTCCAGGTAGCCGACGACGCCGCCGTAGAGGCCGCGCCGGGTCGGTTCGAGTTCTTCGATGATCTCCATCGCCCGCGGCTTCGGCGCCCCGGACAGCGTGCCCGCCGGGAAGCAGGCGGTCAGGGCGTCGAAGGCGGTCAGGTCGGGGGCGAGCCTTCCGACGACCGTCGAGACGATGTGCATGACGTGGGAGTACCGCTCGATCGACATGAAGTCGACGACCTCGACGGTGCCGGGCGCGCACACCCGGCCGAGGTCGTTGCGGCCGAGGTCGACGAGCATCAGGTGCTCGGCGCGCTCCTTCGGGTCGGCGAGCAGGTCGGCGGCCAGCGCGGAGTCCGACTCCGGGTCCTTCCCTCGAGGCCTGGTGCCGGCGATCGGGTGCAGCATCGCCCGTCCGCCGTGGACCTTGACCAGGGCCTCGGGGCTGGAGCCGACCACGTCGAAGCCACCCTCGAGCGAACCGTCCGGGCCGGGGAAGCGCAGCAGATACAGGTAGGGGCTCGGATTGGTCAGCCGCAGCACCCGGTACACGTCCAGCGCGCTCGCGGAGGTCTGCATCGCGAAGCGCTGGGAGACGACGATCTGGAAGGCCTCGCCGGCGTAGATCTCCTCGACGGCGCGTTCCACCGAGGCCAGGTACTCCTCGCGCGGAGTGCCGGAGGTGTACTCGGGCTCGACGTCGGCCTCGAGCAGCGCGGGCGAACCGCCGTGGGGCTTGGCGAGGTCCGCGGTCATCGCGGCCAGGCGTTCCAGCGCCGATTCGTAGGCGGCGTCCACCCCCGCGTCGCTGCCGTCCCAGTTGACCGCGTTGGCGATCAGGGTCACCGAGCCGTCCTCGTGGTCGAGCACGGCGAGGTCGGTGGCGAGCAGCATCGCGAGTTCGGGCAGGTGCAGGTCGTCGACGGCCTTCTCGGGCAGCCGTTCGAGTCGGCGCACCGCGTCGTAGCCGATGAACCCGACCAGTCCCCCGGTCAGCGGCGGCAGCCCCTCGGCCGCCTCGGTGCGCAGCGCCTCGACGGTGCCGCGCAGCGCGGCGAGCGGATCGCCGTCGGTCGGCACCCCGACGGGCGGCTGCCCGACCCAGGCGGCGGCGCCGTCGCGTTCGGTGAGCATGGCCGGGCTGTTCACCCCGACGAAGGAGTACCGGCCCCATACGCGGCCGTGTTCGGCGGACTCGAGCAGGAAGGTGCCGGGCCGTTCGCCGGCGAGTTTGCGGTAGAGCCCGACGGGCGTTTCGGCGTCGGCGAGCAGGCGGCGGGTCACGGGGATGACCTTGCGGGTGCGTGCGAGATCCCGGAAGGTGTCGAGGCCCGGGGTGGGTCCGGCGTCGAAGCTCACGAGTCCTCCTTCGTCGGACTCGTGAGCGTGCTCGCTCTGTTCACCGGTTCGCTCGCAAGCTCGCTCACGGGGCACCCTCGACGGCGGGCAGCACGTCGGCGTCGAAGCAGGTCCGGGTGCCGGTGTGGCAGGCCGGGCCCTCCTGGTCGACGCGCACCAGCACGGCGTCGCCGTCGCAGTCGAGCGCGACCGAACGCACCCACTGCCGGTGCCCGGAGGTGTCGCCCTTGGCCCAGTACTCCTGGCGACTGCGGCTGAAGTAGGTGGCGCGGCCGGTGGTCAGGGTGCGGTGCAGCGCCTCGTCGTCCATCCAGCCGACCATCAGCACCTCGCCGGTGTTCCACTGCTGCGCCACGGCGGCGAACAGACCGTTGGCGTCGCGCTTCAGGCGCGCGGCGATGGCGGGGTCCAGCCCCGGGGCGGGCGGTGCGGCTGCTGACATGCCGGAGATTCTGCCTGTTCCGGCGACCTCCCGGAGTGGCGCGCCTGTCCTCTTCTGCGACTTGGGATATCTAGAGTGACGGAGATCGACGATCCCGCTCGCGAGGCTGCGGGCGAACAGGATGTGCACCGTCGGCTCAACGCCCGTTTGCGGGATTGGGCCGAACGGGGGAGGAATGCCGAATGAACCCGAGACGTCCGGTCGACCCGCCACACGAGTGGGACTCCGCGTGGGACCATGCGCTCAGTGATCGCGCACACCGTACGGGTCTTCTGGAGCCCATCGAGGGGGACATCGGCATGAGTTCGACCGGCAAGGGCAAGGGCGCCGATTCGGCGGCCGGACGCCCGGGCGAGGGCGATGGCGCCCGCGCCGGCGGCCCCGCTCCCTCGAACGGCGCGACGGCCACCTCGCCGGGCAGCCCGCCCGCACAGCGCGAGGGCGGCTCCGGAGCGAAGGAGGGCGACCCGGGCACCCGCAGCTGGCTGTACAACCAGCTCGGCATGGCGGCCGAGACCGGCGCCGCGACGGACGCACCCTCCGCAGCCCCGTCGGCGGGCCCTTCGGAGACCCGCCCGGGCATGCCCAAGCTGGACTTCGACGCCCTGCGTCCCGGGGACCCGAACGAGTCTCCGTTTCCCCCCGGGTCCCTCGGCGGCGGCGTCGAGGACCCGGAACCCCGCAAGTTCCACGGATTCCCCAAACCCGGCTCGGGCCTCCCCCAGGTGGTGGAGAGTGGTTCCGGCCTTCCGGCGGCTGTGGTCGAATCGGGCAGCGCACTGCCGCCCAGCGTGACCGCTGCGGCCAAGCAGGGCCCCCGGGCTCCGGAACCGGAGCCCGCGGACAACCCCTTCCGCATCTACGACGAGCGGACCGCGACCGGAGACATCGACTTGCCGTCTCACCCCGCAGCCGCCAAGGCCCAGGCCGCGGCGCGCCAGCCCGCCCGCCCGCAGCTCCCGCCGGACGCCGAGCGTCTGACCGCGGACAGCCTGACCGCCGAGAACGTGCTGAAGAAGCGCAAGCCGCCGGCGACCAAGGGCTGGCGCAAGGGCCTGATGGCCAGCACCGGCATCAACCTCGGGCCGGGGCGCAAGGAACTCACCGACCTGACGTTCGAGAATCGCGTCCGCACCCCCATCGACGGCTGCCACCGCCTCGCGGTCATCAGCCTCAAGGGCGGCGTCGGCAAGACCACCACCGCGGCCACGCTCGGCTCGATGTTCGCCTCGCTGCGCGGGGACCGGGTCATCGCCGTCGACGCCAACCCGGACCGCGGCACCCTCGGAGACAAGATCGTGCCCGGCGCAACGCGGGCCACCGTCCGCGACTTCGTGCGCCGCAGCCCGCAACTCGACCGCTACTCCGCGGTCCGCGAGTTCACCGCCCAGGCCCCCTCGCGCCTCGAGGTCCTGTGCTCGGAATCGGACCCGTTGGCCTCGATGGCCTTCTCCGAGGCTGACTACCGCGTCATCTCCGACATCCTCGAACGCTTCTACAACCTCGTCCTCACCGACTGCGGCACCGGCCTGCTGCACAGCGCCATGGTCGGCGTCCTGGCCAAGGCCGACCAGGTCGTGATCGTGAGCTCGGCCAGTCTCGACGGCGCCCGCTCCGCCTCGGCCACGCTGGACTGGCTCGAGGCCCACGGGTACCAGGACCTCGCGCGGGACTCGGTGACCGTGGTGACCTCGGTCCGCCCGAAGTCCGACGCCGTCCACCTGTCCGAGATCGTCGGGCACTTCGCCAAGCGCACCCGCGCCGTCGTCGCCGTGCCCTACGACCCGCACCTCGCCGAGGGTGGCCAGATCGACCTGACCCGCATGGACAAGGTCGCCTACCACGCCTACCTCGAACTCGCGGCCGAGGTCGGCGACGCCTTCTCCCGCTTCTCCAGCGGCAAGTCGGCGCACTAGCCACTCCGCCTACTCCGTCAGGCCGAGTTCGGCCGCGCGCCGCACGAGGTCGAGCTTGGAGTCCACGCCGAGCTTGACGTAGCTGCGCGCCAGATGGCTTTCGACGGTGCGTTCGCCGATGAACAGCTCGCGGGCGATCTCCGGCGCGGTCGCCCCGCGCGCCGCGAGGCGGGCAACCTGCAGTTCCCGGGGGGTCAGCGCGTCGCGGGGCGGCTCGTCGTCCTCGGCGCCGGCCGCGGAAACGAGGCCGAGCACCCGATGGGCCGCCACGGGACGTAGGAATCCCTTGAGTTCGAACTCCCCCGCCGCTTCCACTCGTGCCATGCCGGCGATCTCGAGCTGCACCGAGGTGCCGACCAGGATCTCCCCGGGGCCGGCGCGGTCGCACAGCCGCGCGGCCAGGTTGGCGACCTTGCCGACCACCGTGTAGTCGTAGCGGCCGTCGAAGCCGACCTCGCCGAGCGTCGCGTAGCCGAAGGCGACGCCCATGCCCAGGCCCAGTTCGCGCCCCAGGAGGTTCCATTCGCGAACCGTGTCCGCGGTCCGCTCCCGCATGGCCACCGCCAACCGCACTGCCGCCGCGGAGGGGTTCGGACACGGCAGCGGGTCGCCCCAGAAGACCATGAGCCCGTCGCCGGTGAACGACCCGACGGTTGCCGCGGACCGCGAGATCGCCGGCCCGACCAGTTCGTGGAACCGCGCCAGGACGTTCATCACCTCTTCCGGTTCGGCCTGCTCGGAGAACGCGGTGAACCCCCGCAGGTCGGCGAACAGCACGGCGACCTGACTGCGGTGGCTGCGGGTGACGGTGTCGTCGGCGCCGGACAGGACGAGTTCGGCGACCTGAGGAGAGAGGTAGCGCCGCAGCCGGCCGATTCGCTCCAGTTCCCCGACCTGCTCGGCGACCCGCGCGGTCAGGGTGCGATTCCACTCGGCAAGCTCGGCGGCCTGACTGCGCGTCAGATCGTGGTAGGCCTTCATTCGCAACAGCGACCTCACCCGGGCCAGCAGCTCCGCGGAGTCGAACGGCTTGGCCAGAAAGTCGTCGGCGCCGGACTCCAGCGCGCGCAACTTCTCCGAATCGCCGGCGGCGGTCAGCACGACGACCGGCAGGGCCGCGGTCGCCTCGTCTGCCCGCAGGCGCCGGCACACCTCGTAGCCGTCGATCCCGGGCATCATCAGGTCCAGCAGAACCAGGTCCGGCGCGGCGGCGGCGATCAGGCCGAGCGCCTCCTCCCCCGACGCCGCCATGAGCAGGTCGTACCCGCGCGGAGCCAGCACGGCCTCGAGAAGTTTGAGGTTGCTGGGAGTGTCGTCGACCAGCAGCAGACGCGGCACGGAATTCATCCTTCCCTGCAGTAGGAAGCGACCTGCTTCGGAAACTCGCGCACGTCGATCGGTTTGGACAGGTAGCCGTCGAAACCGACCGACATCAGACGTTCGACGTCGGAACGCATGGCGAACGCGGTCAGCGCCACTACCGGAAGTGCCGCGGTCTGCGGGGATCCGCGCAGGGCTGCCAGGGCGGCGATCCCGTCCAGGTCGGGCAGTTGAATGTCCATCAGAACCAGATCCGGCAGGTGGCTGTGCGCCAGGGCGATCCCGTCGGCGGCGGTGGCCGCGGCGAGGATCCGAAAGCCGTGGTGGGTCAGGACGTCGCGGGCCAGTTTGAGGTTGCGCGGGTTGTCCTCGACGATCAGCACCAGCGCGCCGGTCGGTTCGCTCGCCGTCATACCTTCGCCTCCGCCGCAACCGGACCGGACCGAACTCCGATCGACCTCACCGGCAGCGAGAGGGTGAAGGTGCTGCCGACTCCCACTTCGCTGACCACCTCCAGGGTGCCGCCGTGCAGTTCGGCGAGACTGCGTGCGAGCGGCAGACCGAGGCCGGTGCCTTCACGCTGGCCGACCTGCTCGAACGACACGAAGATCCGTTCCAGATCGTCCTGTGCAATGCCCGGCCCGGTGTCGCGGACGGCCAGGACCGCCAACTCTCCCTCCCGTCGAGCGAACACGTCGACCGAGCCCCCGTCGGGGGTGAACTTGACCGCGTTCGAGACGAGGTTGAAAACGATCTGCTTGACCTTGCGTTCGTCGGCCTCGACCTCGCCGAGGTGGGTGTCCGCGTGCAGCCGCAGGTCGATCCGGTGTGCTCGAGCGCGTTCGCGCACCATCGTCAGCCCGACTTCCAGGATCGGTTCGAGCGCGAAGTCGGACAGTTCGAGTTCCAATCGGCCGGCTTCCACCTTGGCCAGATCCAGGATGTCGTTGATCAACAGCAGCAGGTGGCGACCGGAGGCGGCGATGTCTGCGACGTAGTCGGCCTGCCGGGAGTTCAACGGTCCGAACAACTGCTCCGAGAGCACGTCGGAGAACCCGATCACGGCGTTGAGCGGGGTCCGCAGTTCGTGGCTCATGTTCGCGAGGAACTCCGACTTGTGCCGGCTGGCCGCGGCCAAGTCGGTGTAGAGCCGACCGAGTTCGTCGTTCATCCGGTTCAGGTTGGTGGCCAGCGTGCCGAGCTCGTCGCGGTTGGGGACCTCCACGTGACCGGCGAAGTCGCCCGCCGCCAACTCGCCGAGACGGCGGTCGATCGCGGTAACCGGTCGGCTGATCATCGACGCGATCGCGAACCCGAGCAGCGCGGCCAGCGTCACGCCGCCGGCGGTGATCCCCACGAAGGCGAGCCGCGAATCGCGGTAGGCGCGGTCGTTCGCGGCCACGAGTTCGGCGGTGTCCGCCTCGGCGCGATTGACCAACTGGTTGGTCAATCGCTCCAACTCGTCGGCCAACGGTCTGGCCCGGGTGAGCACCGCTCGCGCCGTCGCCGCCTCGCCTGCCCTCGACGGTTCCAGACCGGTGGTCATCACCTCGACGAACTGGCCGTAGCGGGACTGGATGAGGTCGATCAACTCGCCCTCGTCCCGGCCGAGGAACTCGACCTGGCCGAAGTCGTAGGACTGGTTGAGCTGGCGCAGCGCGGCGTCCCGTTGAGCGGGGTCGGAGAACGCGGCGGCGCCGGTGTAGAGCTTGAGGTTGGTGTCGCTCTGCAACTGCCGGTACACCGACACCTTGCGCGCCAACACCTCGAGCTGCTCGGCCCGGTCGTTGGACCGGCCGAGCAGGTACACCCCCATGGACCCGACCACGATCAGCACGACGGCCACGATCGCGAACGCGACCACCAGCTTTCGCCGGATCGGAGCCCGAATCGAGGCCAGCGCGCGGATGGGCACGACGCCTACAGCTCGCGGCGCAGTTGTTCGAGCGGGCCGAAGTCGCAACCCCGGTCCAGCAGTTCTGCCGGGGTGGCGGCGACCAGGCCGGCCTCCTTCATGCGCAGTGCGTAGAACCGAATGGTGTCGGCGGGGTCGAAGCGCCGCCAGACGTCGTAGGGCAATTCCTCGAGATTGCGCTGCGTGTGCTTCAGGTCGGTGGCGAATCCCCTGTCCACCAGAGCCCGCGCGGCCCGAGGCGGATGTTCGTGGGTGGCGTCCGCGCCGCGTAGCAGCGCCCGCAGTGCTCGCTTGGCGGCAACGGGGTGGCGGCGGAACCAATCGCCGTTGGACGCGGCCATGCAGCAGTAGTAGTTCGACCAGGGCCGATCGACGTTCGAGTCCAGAACGACCCGACCGACTCTCGAGGTCTGAAGTTTGATCGACAACGGAGGGAAGGCCAACAGTCCGTCGACCCGACCGGTCGCCAGCAGGGGGGCCGCCTCCGGTGCCGCATAGTCGACCAGCCTGACGTCGCGGCGCAGGTCGATGCCGACGCTGGCCAGGGTGGCGCCCAGGAAGGCCTTGAACAGAAAGTCCGGGCCCGGGCCGGGGATGGCGATCGTGCCGCCCTTGAGGTCGCGGATCGAGCGCACCCCACCGGCGCTGAACACCTTCCAACATCCCACGTGAATCCCGCCGAGGATGACGATCGGCAGGCCGGCGTCGATGGCGCCGAGGTAGGACGCGCCATACCCCATCCCGAAGTCGACGTCACCGGACCCGAGAGCGTTCTGGGCCTCGCTGATCGGTATCCGGCGATAGGAGATGTCGGTAAAGCCCTCCTCGCGCAGGAAGGGCTCGGCCACGGCCATCGCGGCAACGCACGAGTTCGGAAAGATGTTGGTCAGAGTTATCCGCGTCGTTTCGGGGGGCGGCTCCGGGCCGCTCAGCCGACTCGCCGCCGCAAGCCGCGCCGGGTCGGAGCCCGCCCCGCAGGCGGCCAGCAGGGAGCCCGCCGAGACGGCCACGCCCAGACCGATCGCGCCGTGCAGCAGGGCTCGTCGACTCAACGGTCCATCGGGAAGTGCCTGGGTGGTCATCGAGCCTCTTCCGTGGCCTACAGTTCGCGGGCGAGCGCCTGGAAACCGGCGAAGTCGCAGCCGCGGTCCAGCAGCTGTTGCGGGGTCGACTCGACCAGGCCCGCCTCCTTCATCCGCAGGGCGTAGAACCGAATCGTGTCGGCCGGGTCGTAGGTGCGCCACACGTCGTGGGGCAGCTCGCGCAGGTTCTGGTGGGCAAGGGCCTCATTCGCGGTGAACCGCTTCTCGACGAGGGCGCGGGCTGCCCGGTGGGGGTGGGCGGCAGTGGTGTCGGCGGCGCGCAGGAACGCTCGCAGGGCCCGCTGGGCGGCGACCGGGTGTCGGCCCCGCCAGTCGGCGTTGGCCGCGGTGACGCAGCAGTAGTAGTTCGACCAGGGTCGGTCCGAGGCCGAGTTCACCACGACCCGGCCCGTCTTGGCCGAGGCGAGCTCCAACGACTTCGGCGGGAAGGCCAGCAGCCCGTCGACCCGCCCCTCGGAGAGCAGGCGCTTGGCCTCGTTCGGGGCGTAGTCGACCAGGGTGACGTCGCGGCGCAGGTCGATACCCACGCTGGACAGGGTTGCGCCGAGGAAGGCCTTGAACAGGAAGTCCGGACCGGGGCCGGGGATCGCGATCGTCCCGCCCTTGAGATCGCGGATCGAGCGGATCTGCCCGGTGGCGAACAGTTGCCAGCACCCCACGTGCATGCCGCCGACGATGAGGAGACGACCGCCGGTGTCGACGGCGCCCAACAGGGCCGCTGCGTAGCCCATGCCGAAGTCCGCGTCGCCGGACCCGAGAGCCGCCACGACCTCGCTGATTTTCATCGGCCGGTAGACGACGTCGGTGAAGCCCTCCTTGCGCAGGAAGGTCTCGGCCAGGGCCGAGGCGCCGACGCACGAACTCTCCAGCACCTGGGGCAGCACGATGCGGGTCGTCTCCAGCGGCGCCAGCGGATCGCGCTCACCCGTCGCGGCGAGCCGGGTGCCGGAGTCGCCTGCGCACGCGACCAACAGGGGAGCCCCCGAGGCGGCCACGCCGAGGCCCAGTGCGCCGTGCAGCAGGGCTCGACGGCTGAGCCGTCGGTCGGAAAGTGGTGCCGGGGTCATCGCGCCTCCTCGAAGGTGGAGCGTGCGCCATCGCGCAGCGTACGCCCAGATATCTCCCAGTTCACGTGTCAGCGGGGCCCGAACTGGGATTCCAGCACGTGCGCGGCCACCCGACGGCCGAGCTCGATCCCGTCGCGCATCGAGTGCCGGTAGTGCAGCCCGCCCCAGATCCGCGCGTTGGAAATGTCGGCCAGCAGCGCGTCGAGGTGGGCGAACTCGCGACGCGGCTCGACCAGCGCCGGGACGGCGTCCCTGCTGGTCTCGAGCGCCCAACCGAACTCCCGGGTGCCGAGGAAGGCCGCCACCGCGTCGGTCAGCGCAGCGGAGACGAACCCGTGCGCGGAGGGGTATTCGGGGTGGTTGACCGAAAGCAACGGTTTCCAGGCGGCGTCGGCGGAAGTCGTCGGGTTGGCGTCGTCGGCCGCGCCGGGGATCGCCGTGCGGGGCCGCGCCACCCGGAAGTGGTACTTGGCCTCGAAACCGGCGACGGCGGAATCGGCGGCGGCCGTTAACGCCATCGCGAACAGCCGGGCGGACTGCTCGGCGTCGAGTCCCCTGGCCTTGGCCAGCCCGACCAGGGCGCGGTTCCAGTGCACGTAGGCGTGCTCGGCCCAGAAGTGCGCCGTGTCGGTCTGGGCTGCGGTGCGCTCCGTGCCCACGGCGCCGCCGAACCGTGCCACCTCCGCGAACTCGGCGGCCCACTCGGGCGAGGCGACCGCGATCGGCCCGGCCGGGCGGAACCTGCTCGGGTCGGAGAAGGTGAACGGTGCGACCCGCCCCAACTGCGCGTCGACGGTCGGGGTCCCGCAGCCGCCGTCGGGCTCGAATTCTCCCGTCGGGACGGGGCTGGCGCTGCACACGTACTCGACCGTCCGGTTCAGGCCGTCCTCGCCCCGCTTGGCGAGGACCGCGTCCGCGGCCGCAGTGCCGACCCCGATCCCGTCCTCCTCCGCCGGCCCGTCCGGGATGGCGTCGAGGTAGGTGCGGTACTGCCCGTCCAGGTAGGCGTGCTGCGACGGCGCCACCCGAGCCCGAGCGGCGCGGTGCGCGGCCGCGGCGATCGCAGCGTCGAGGTTGGCCCCGGCGGGAGCCTGAATCTGCCCCGCATAGGGGCGGTGGGTGCCGCGGATCGCCATCACCGCGTCGTAGACGGCCAGGTGGACGACCGCGAGCACCACGAAGGAGCTCGCGGGGGGCCGGGGCGCGTCGGCGGGTTTGACCGTCGGGGCGACGATCGAGTTCCAGTCGAGCGTCGCGTTGCGCGTCTGGCCGGCGGGGGCCACGGAGGGCCCGTCCGCCACCGCGGAGGTGCTGCCGCAACCGGCCAGCAGGACGAGCCCGGCGAGCACGGCGCAGGCGGGACGGGTTCGGGCGATGCGGTGCGTCATGGCTGTCTCCTCGGTTCGCCGCACTGGGCGAGGGAGACGCTAGGAAGGCGCGGGCGGTCCGGTCTGCCGTACAAGTACGGACTTGTGGCCGCCGATCTCAGCGAACGGGGTGGCCCTCGGCGCGCAGCGCGTCCTTGACCTGGCCGATCCGCAAGTCCCCGAAGTGGAAGACCGAGGCCGCCAGGACCGCGTCGGCGCCGGCGGCGACGGCCGGGGCGAAGTCCGAGAGCTTGCCCGCACCGCCGCTGGCGATGACCGGCACGGTGACGACCTCGCGGACCTGACGCAGCATCACCAGGTCGTAGCCGTCCTTGGTGCCGTCGGCGTCCATGGAGTTCAGCAGGATCTCCCCGGCGCCGAGTTCGCAGCCGCGCCGGCACCACTCGACGGCGTCCAGGCCGGTGCCGCGTCGCCCGCCGTGGGTGGTCACCTCGAAACCCGACGCGGTCTGCGGCTCTCCCGGCGGCACCCGTCGCGCGTCGATCGACAGCACGAGCACCTGGTTGCCGAAGCGGTCCGCGATCTCGGCGATGAGCGAGGGCCGGGCGATCGCGGCGGTGTTGACTCCGACCTTGTCCGCGCCGGCGCGCAGGAGTCTGTCCACGTCCGCCACGGTGCGCACTCCCCCGCCGACGGTCAGCGGGATGAACACCTGCTCGGCGGTGCGGGAGACGACGTCGTAGGTGGTCTCCCGCGATCCACTCGAGGCGGTGATGTCGAGGAAGGTCAACTCGTCCGCGCCGTCGGCGTCGTAGCGCCGGGCCAACTCCACCGGATCTCCGGCGTCGCGCAGGTTCTGGAAGTTGACGCCCTTCACCACGCGACCCGCGTCGACGTCCAGACACGGGATGACGCGCACCGCGACGGTCACTGAAACAAACCTCTCGTCACGGCCTGTAGACCCACCTTCAAGCAGAGCCTATCGGCGCGTCATTTCCCGGGTGCGCGGCCGTCGACGTCACCCGTTCGGACGCTGACCAACCCGCAGGAGATTCCCAGACTTTCACCCGAGCAGCACACCCCCCACACCCTGCCGAGAGGTTTCCTGATGCGACGTCAGTTCCGAGCGTCGACCGGCAAGACCGGTCGCCGCCGACTCCCCATCGCCCTCGGCGCTGCCGCCCTCATGGTCGCGGGCCTCGGCCAGCCCCTGCTGGCCGGCGCCCAGGCCGACGACAACCCGCTCCAGCCCCTGATCGACGTCGTCAACGGCAACGTGACGAACGTGGCGGAGACCACGACTGCGCTGCAGGGCACCGTGGACGCGCTGACCGCAACCGGTCAGGAGTTCGGCGCGCAGATCGGCACGATCGCCCAGACCTTCTCCACCGACCCGGCCGCGGCGTTGGCCGCGATCCAGTCCGCGTCCAACGTCCAGGTCGTCAAGCTCGTCACCCTCGGTCTCGGCGAGGCCCTCAAGCTCGCCTCGCAGATCAGTGCTCCGAGCTGCGCGACCCTCGGCGCGCTCGCCGCGACGCTCTCCCCCCTCGACGTTCTGCCGCTGCCCTACGCCAACTACGGCCCGCTCGCCGACACCGTGAAGAACCTCGACCAGGGCGTGTCCGACGCGCTGCTGAGCACCTACACCCAGCTGTTCGCCCAGGCGCTGACCCCGGTCTCCCTGCCGCCGGGCACCGAGGCCGCCCAGGGCTACGTGACGCTGGCTCAGACGATCGTCGGGCTGCTCAAGGTCAACTGGCGCACCACCTTCCAGGGCCCCGACGGCATCGTCGTCCGCGACACCCCCGGCCTGCTGGGCCTGCCCACGTTCATCGACGTGGACCGCCGCACCGGCGTCGACATCTGCGGCATCATGACCCTGGACCCGACCACGCTGCGCGTGAAGCAGACCATCGCCCGCGTCCCGCTGTCGGACCCGAACCTGCCGCTGCAGATCCAGTCGCAGTTCCTGAACGGTGCCGTCTCCCCCGGCTACGACACCCGCGACTCCAAGGCGCCCACCAGCTACGAGACCACCACCACCCTGGACGGCACCACCGTCGACAGCAAGCTGCTCAAGCCGGGCGCGACCTTCGAGCAGACCCTGAACCTCACCTCGGCGCTGCAGTTCAGTCAGCGTTCGCTCAAGCCGCCGACGGCCTACCGCTTCACCTCGGGCAAGGCCGGCGGACCCGACGGCAACGGCACCGTGATCGCCTACGACGCCAACGCCCGCTCGGACAAGTTCACCTTCAAGACCACCCTCGGGTCCATCACGCAGTCGGTGTCCCAGACCCCGGGTTCGGTCGGCTTCCAGTACTGCACCTCCGCGAAGGGCTTCTGCAGCAACGCCCCGGCCGAGATCGCGGCCGCGCAGACCGGCTCGCTGCACATGCTCGCCGGCGAGGTCGTCACCGCCGAGCAGGCCTACACCAACATCCCGATCCTCGGCTCCTCCCCGGCCACGGGCTGCACCTCGTCCAACATCTCCAACCTGGGCAACAACGCCCGCCTGACCGGTCGCGCCGTGTTCCTCGGCCAGACCACGAGCTCCTCGGCCGGCAACAACTGGGTCAACACCTACGACCTTCCGGCCAGCGGCTGCGTCAGCGCCTCGTCGATGATCGACGTCTTCGCCGACGGCTTCCGGGCGGTCGAGCGCAACGTCTCCTACAGCGGGGTCAGCCTGCTCTCCGCGGGAACCGTCACCGCCAAGTCGGGCTCGATCCTCTGCCCGACCGGCACCACGGCTCGGGCGCAGACCAGCATCATCACCACCCGCGACACCGCCCGGTACTTCTGCTCCTTCCCGCCGGCGAACACCGCCGCGCCGACCACCACCGGCACCCCGAAGGTCGGCACGACGCTCAGCTCCAACCGCGGCACCTGGACGCCGGCGGCTCCGAACCTGCCGACCTTCGCCCAGCAGTGGCAGACCTGCGCCGACGCGGCCGGCACCGGCTGCGCCAACATCGCCGGCGCAACGGGCACGACCTACACGCCCACCGCAGCCGACCAGAACAAGTACATCCGCGTCGTCGTCACCGGCACGAACTTCGACGGCACCGCCAGCGCACCCTCGACCCCTCGGGGCCCGATCGTTCCGTAGCACCCTCCCCCAAAGGCTCTGGCCGCGGCGTCCCGTCAGGACACCGCGGCCAGTGCCTGTTCCAGGGTGAACGCATTCGCGTAGAGGGCCTTGCCGACGATCGCGCCCTCGACGCCGAGCGGCACCAGCGTCGCGATCGCGCGCAGGTCCGCCAGGCTCGAGACGCCGCCGGAGGCCACGACCGGGCGCTCGGTCCGCTCGCAGACCTCGCGGAGCAGGTCCAGGTTCGGGCCGCGCAGGGTGCCGTCCTTGGTGACGTCGGTGACGACGTACCGGGCGCAGCCCTCGGAGTCCAGACGGGCCAGCACCTCCCAGATGTCGCCGCCCTCCTTCGTCCAGCCGCGGCCAGACAGCGTGGTCCCGCGGACGTCGAGCCCGACGGCGACGCGCTCGCCCCACTTGGCGATCGCCTTCGCGCACCAGACCGGGTCCTCGAGCGCGGCCGTGCCGATGTTGACCCGCGCACACCCGGTGGCCATCGCGGCCTCGAGGGAGGCGTCGTCGCGGATGCCGCCGCTCATCTCGACCTTGATGTCGAGCGTGGCGACGACTTCGTGCAGGATCTCCCGGTTGGACCCGCGACCGAAGGCCGCGTCGAGGTCGACGAGGTGCACCCATTCGGCGCCGGCGGCCTGCCAGGCCAGGGCGGCGGCGAGCGGTGCGCCGTAGTGGGTTTCGCTGCCGGCCTCCCCCTGGACCAGGCGCACGGCCTGACCGGAGGCGACGTCGACGGCGGGCAGCAGTTCGAGCTTGGACATAGCGCCGGACCCTAGCCGAGCCCCCGCTGTGGCCTCGACCACGTGCCCGGCTACGTGGCGTTGCCCTTCTTCCACTTCTCCCAGGACACGTTCCAGTCGGCGTAGCGGTTGGTCAGGTCTTCGTAGGGCCGCGGGGAGCCGGTCACGACGATCGGGTCGCCGAGCAGGCTGTTCTTCCAGATCCAGCGCATGTCCTCGGTCCGCAGGCCGATACAGCCGTGGCTGGCGTTGGTTTCGCCGATGTTGGCCTCGTTCCAGGGGGCGTCGTGGACGAACTCGCCGCTGTTGGTCAGCCGGATCGCGTAGTCCGAGCGCTCCTCGTAGTCCTCGGGTGCGTCGATGGCCTCGTTGGTCCAGGTCTTCTGCCCGACCCTGTCCATCACGATCTTGACGCCGTTGCGGGTTTCCCAGCCCTCCTTGCCGGTGGAGACCTCGAACTTCTTCACCTCTCTGCCGTCGCGCACGACGTTCAGGCGCTTGGTCTTCGTGTCGACCTCGAGCACCTGGTTGCGGCCGACGGTGAACTCCGAGGTCTTGTTCCTGCCGCCGAGGACGCCGTCGCCCGCGTTGCGCTCGGCGAGGCGGGCCTGGAGCTTCACCGTCGTGTCCGCGGGCCAGAACTCCTCGGGCCGGTAGTGCACGTGGGTGTCGTCGATCCAGTACCAGGCGCCTTCCACCTTCGGCGTCGTGGTGACCCGCAGGGCGGACTGCACGGTCTTGCGATTGGCCACCGGTTGGTTGAAGGCGACCACCAACGGGTGCGCGACCCCGACCTTCGCTCCGTTCTTCGGGAGGACCTGCTCGATCTCGAGGGTGTCGGTGCGATCGACGTCCTTGGTCTGGAAGGTCCCGGACTGCTCGACCTGCCTGCCGTCGACGCCCTCCGCGTAGGCCTCGATGCGGTAGGTGGTGCCGACCCGCACCGGAGCCTCGGCCTCCCAGAGGACGCCGTCCGGGGAGAGCGTGCCTCCCATGTCGCGGTTGTCGTCGTCGACTACGCGTACCTCGGTCAGCTTGGCGTTCTGGGCGCGGACCGTGACCTTGGTGTCGGTAGCGACGTTCTTGGCGCCCGGCGCGGGGACGACGGCGATGGCGCCCGGACCGCTCGCGGCCGCCGTCTCCTTCGCCTGCGCACCCGGCGGCGAGGCGCTCGAGGAATCCATCCCACAGGCGGACATTCCGGACAGCACGAAAAGGGCCGCCGTCGCGAGGACGGCGACCCGGGGTCGATTGCGCATGGCCGTGGACTACCCAGCCGCGCGGCCCGCGAACGCCCCCTATCCGAGGGTGGCGAGCCAGTTCTCGAGCAGTCTCGCTCCGGCGTCGCCGGACTTCTCCGGGTGGAACTGGGTGGCGCACAGCGCCTCGTTCTCCACCGCGGCCACGAACGGCTCCCCGTGCTCGGCCCAGGTCACCTTGGGCGGAAGAAACGGTGGTTCGGCCTGGAGCGTCCATGCGCGTGCGGCGTAGGAGTGCACGAAGTAGAAGCGCTCGTCCTCGATGCCCTCGAAGAGCCGGCTCCCCTCGGCAACCTTCACCTGGTTCCAGCCCATGTGCGGCAGCACCGGGGCGTGTAGGCGTTCGATCACCCCGGGCCACTCGGCGCAGCCCTCGGTGGTGACGCCGTGCTCGACGCCGCGTTCGAAGAGGATCTGCATGCCGACGCAGATGCCGAGGACGGGCCGTCCGCCGGCGAGGCGGCGGCCGACGATCTCGTGCCCGCGGATCTTTCGCAGGCCCGCCATGCAGGCCGCGTAGGCGCCCACGCCCGGGACCAGCAGCCCGTCTGCGTCCTCCGCCAGCCGGCGGTCCGCGGTCACCGTGACCTCGGCGCCGACCCGTTCCACCGCGCGCTGCGCGGAGCGCAGGTTGCCCGACCCGTAGTCGAGCACGACGACCTTCTTCTTCACGTGCTCAGGGTGCCCTTCGTGGACGGCACACCGGTCTCGCGCGGGTCGAGCGCGACGGCGTCCCGCAGCGCGCGGGCGACGCCCTTGAACTGCGCCTCCGCGACGTGGTGCGCGTTGCGGCCGCGCAGCACGTCCACGTGCAGGCAGATCTGCGCGGCGTTGACGAACGACTCCCAGATGTGCCGGGTCAGCGTGGCGTCGTATTCGCCGATCATCGGGGCCAGGCCCTCGGGTTCGGTGTGCACGAGGTACGGACGCCCGGACAGGTCCACCGCCACCCGGACCAGGGCCTCGTCCAGCGGCACGAGGGAGTTGGCGAAGCGGCGTGTGCCGGCCTTGTCCCCCATCGCCTGGCGGAACGCGGTGCCGAGGGCGATGGCGGTGTCCTCGACGGTGTGGTGGGAGTCGATGTGCAGGTCGCCCTCGGTCTTGACCGTCAGGTCGAACAGACCGTGCTTGCCGAGCTGGGAGAGCATGTGGTCGTAGAACCCGATCCCGGTGGCGATCTCCAGCTTCCCGGAGCCGTCGAGGTCCACCTCGACGAGGACCGAGGACTCCTTGGTCACCCGCTCGACGCGTCCAGTCCGTACACCTGTCATTGCCTCAGATCTCCTTCGAGCCGAGCAGTTGCGGAGCCGAGCGGCAGACCTTGCGCAGGGCCTCGAGGAAGGCGTCGTTCTCCGCGGGCAGTCCGACGGTAACGCGCAGCCGCCCCGGCAGGCCGACGTCGCGGATCAGCACGCCGTGATCGAGCAGGCCCCGCCAGACCGCCGCGGCGTCGGCGAACAGGCCGAACAGTACAAAGTTCGCGTCGGAGGGCACCACCGAGAATCCGTCGGCGCGGAGTTCGGCGACGACCCGGTCCCGCTCCGCGCGAAGGGTCTCGACGTTGCCCAGCAGGTCGTCGCGGTGGCGCAGCGCGACCCGAGCCGCGGCCTGGGTGAGCTCGGACAGGTGGTAGGGCAGGCGCACCAGCAGCAGGCACTCCACCAGGCGCGGATCGGCGGCGAGGTAGCCCACGCGCAGGCCGGCCATCGCGAACGCCTTGGACATCGTCCGGCTGACCACCAGACGCGGGCGGCCGGGCAGCAGGGTCAAGGCGCTCGGAACCCCGTCGCGCGCAAACTCGGCGTAGGCCTCGTCGACGACGACGATTCCGTCGGTGGCGTCGTAGACCGCCTCGACGACCTCCAGCGGCAGCGCCGTGCCGCTCGGGTTGTTGGGCGAGGTCAGGAAGACCACGTGGGGCCGGTGCTCCGCGACCTGGGCGAGCACCCCGGCGGCTTCGAGGGTGAAGTCCTGCTCGCGGTGGCCCGCAACCCAACCCGTTCCGGTGGCCTCTGCGATGAGCCGGTGCATGGTGTAGCTCGGCTCGAACCCGAGCGCCGTGCGCCCGGCTCCGCCGAAGGCCATGAGGATCTGCTGGAGGATCTCGTTGGAGCCGTTCGCGGCCCACACCTGATCGGCCGTCAGGTTGTGACCGAGATAACCCGCCAGGTCCCCGCGCAACCCCATCGCGTCCCGGTCCGGGTACCGGTTGAGCGAGAGGGCGGCCTCGCCCACCGCCGCCGCGAGGTCGGCCGCCAGCGCGGCGGAGGGCGGATACGGGTTCTCGTTGGTGTTCAGGCGCACGGGCACGTCGAGCTGCGGCGCACCGTAGGCGGTGCGCCCCCGCAGGTCCTCGCGCAAAGGCAGTTCAAGCACGTAGTCAGGATAGAACCGCGCCGGCAATCCCCTGCGCCACCGCGACCACGCCGCGCCCGGCGAGCACCCGGTCCGACCTGCGCCCTTTGCATACCCGCCGGGCGTGTGGCGCGATGACGATCGACGTCGCCGGCGAGCCCGCAAATGTCACCTGAGTCCCCCTCGAGCCTTGCCCGCCCGCGAAGGCCTCCGTACAAGGGTGGCACCAGGTCCAGCGCCGGTAGCACCCGAGTTCCTTTGCCGAACTCCGCGGTCCGCGCATACCTCGGTCTCCCCTTTTCGCCACGCCGTCGTGCTTCTGCGCACGCGGCCTCGGCGTCCCCGATCTCGAGAGGTAGACCTCGCATGCGCACGATCGCCATCCTCGGCGGCGCCGTCACGGCCGTCGCCCTGGCGGCCACCGGAGCCGGTGCCGCCATCACCCCGCCCAGCGCAGGCCTTCCGGCGGGCATCAATCTCGTCGTCTGCTCCGACGGCGGCTCGACCACCTACGTCGTCGACGGGCCGGTGTTCCGCACCGGGGTGCTGGCCGCCGGCGAATGCCGGGGCCTGACCGTCCAGCCCGGCGTCTACACCGCGGCCATGCAGGGCAAGGCGGCGGAGGACTCGAAGTCCTCGGTCTCGGTGACCCGACCCGGCGGCGCCCGGGCCTTCTACGCCCACCGCACCTCGGTGACCACCGGTGTCGACGCCGTCCCGACGAATCCGACCCTCGGCCCGAAGGACGCCAACGGCTACCCGACCGGAATCAACAGCGCCGACAGCGGCCCGGGCATCAACGTCACGGCGGTGGTCTTCCAACACCTCGGGCGCTCCCACGGCGGCAGTTCGGGCACCGGCCAGTACGTGACGCCCGTCCCCTCCGGCGGCGGCGGCAACGCCTCGTGCCCGCCGGAGCACGCCTCGCTCGGCCACTGCTGATCCCCCTTTCCACTCTCCCTAGGACTTCACCCATGCGCATTCCCACCCTCACCGGCGTTCTGATCGCCTCGGCCGCAGGCCTCGTCTGCGCCCTGCCCGGCGCCGCGTCCGCCCACATCGGCCCGGCGAACTCCTTGACCGACACCGACCCGGCAGCCGCCGGCATTCAACTCGCGACGGGAACGAATCTGGTCCTGTGCGCCAACCACGCGGCGAGCACCCTGTTCCTGACTCCCGACGGCGCGCCGGGCACCTACTACTCGGCGTCGTTCGCCAGTGGCCAGTGCCGTTCGTTCGCCAACCTGCCCGTCGGGACCTACAAGGTCGGCGGTTTCACGGCCAAGCCCGGACCCGCCCAGCCCTGCGTCAACGCCAACAACAACCCGAACTATCCGGACTGTCCGAGGCCGTTCGAATACGTCAAGGTCTTCGCCCCGAACAACCAGGCCGAGATCACCTGGCTCGAACCCTCCGCGACCGTCCACGTCTCGACCGCGCCGGCTACCCCGACCTACGGAATTCCGAACAACGCCAACCTCAACTACCCCCACCAGGGCACGAACAACGTGCCGGTGGTGGTCGTGAGCTTCCAGGGAAATCCCGACACCATCTAGCTGTCGCAGCACCGGGCCCCGTCATCGAGACGGGGCCTTTTGCTTGTTACCAAGCAATCTGACGTCTAATCAGTCGATGCTGTAAGTCATCAACAACGGTTCGATCCCTTGCGAAGGGCCGCCGAGGCCTCTACAAGTAGAGCTACCAGGTCAGCGACACCGCCGCCTCGATGCGAGCCCCCGCTTCGCGCTCACCTCGGTCCCCATCGACGTTCCATGCCACCGTGCCGCTCGCGCGCACGAGTGCGCGCCGCGACGTCCTCCGACCGAGTTGAGAGGAACTCGACCATGCGCAGAATCGTCGCCGGCGCGGGCCTTGGCCTTGCCGTCGCACTGACCGGATCGATCGCCGCGGGCCCCGCGGCGGCCAAGATCGTTCCCCCGACCACCACCCTGCCCGCCGGCACCAACCTCGTGGTCTGCAGCGAGCACGCGCCGCTGAAGTACTCCGTGGACGGCCCCAGCTTCCGCAGCGGCACTCTGGACGCCGAGCAGTGCAGGGCGCTGACCGTCGTGCCGGGCTCCTACGCCGTCTCCCAGCAACTCGTCGACGTCGCCGAGCCGCACCACTTCGCCTCGGTGATCCGTCCCGGCGGACCACGCGCGGTGCACCAGCGCACGCTCGTGCACACCTACGTCGCCGCCGCCCCTGCCGCACCGACCTTCGGCCCGGTCGATGCGAACAACGTCCCCACCGGGGTCAACTCCCCCACCAGCGGACCCGGCACGAACGTCACCGTCGTGGTCTTCCACGACTACTCCGGTGCCGGCGGCGGCGCAGCCGGCGGTGGCCACGACCACGGCGCGGGAACCGGTTCGAGCGGCGGAACGCTCACCGGGCCCGGGGGCATCACCTGCCCGCCGCACCCGGTCGAACACTGCTCCTGACGCTCCCTCACTTCGCCCTCGAAAGGTTCTCCCCGATGCGCACTCCGATCGTCGTCGGCGCCCTGGCCGCCGCCCTGGCCGTCACCGCCACCGGTGTCGCCCAGGCCCACATTGCCCCGTCCGCCCTGGACACCAACACCGCCAGTCCCGGCATTCAGCTTCCGGCCAACACCAACCTGGTTCTGTGCTCCAACCACGCCGCCTCCACCCTCCACGCGGTGAACATCTCCAACCAGGCCAGCGCCACGCCCTACCGGGTCGAGAAGTTCACCGGGGGCCAGTGCAAGGCCCTCCAACTCGAGCCCGGCTACTACCGCATCGGCGGCTTCGGCGCCCGTGCAACCACTCCGCCGCCGTGTGTGAACGGCAGCACCGACCCGAACTACGCCGACTGCCCCCGCCCGCACGAGTGGATCAAGGTCGTCTACCCGGGCCAGGAGGAGAGCACCTGGCTGGAGGAGTCGGTGATCGTGAACGTGCAGGCCGCACCCGCGGCACCCACCTACGGCTATCAGAACGGCAGCAACCTCAACTACCCGACGACCGGATCGAACAACGTCGCGGTGGTCTCGGTCAGCTTCGCGTCCAACCCGCAGCCGATCTGAGCTTTCGTCGACTGACGAACCATCACTCGAGACCACTCAGGAGACGATCACCGTGTACAGATCGCGAATCGCCGCGGTCGCGACGGGGGCAACCGTGGCCATCCTCGGTTCCTGCCTACCGAGCGCCGCCCAGGCGCAGGTGACCACCGGCGTCCAGACGTTGGAGAGCACCCGCATCGCCTACCGGATGTCGGTCGACCCCACCGGCGTACCGACCGGAGACCGGGACGACTTCAGCCGCAACCGCCTCAAGGCCAAGCACAACCAGGGCCTGCTCGTCCGCTACCCGGCCGGTTTCAAGGTGCAGGACTGCGACGCCCCCGCCGAGTTCCACTGCTCCTACACCGATTCCCTCGTTGCGTTCAGCCGCAAGGCGAACTCGCGCTCGTTCGCCCACGCCGACCGCTTCGAGGTCAAACTCCGTGCTCCCGGCATCCGCGGGATCTACCGCACTCCGGCCCTGCAGGTGTACTCCAACGGCGAGGAGGTGCTGTGGAACGGCTCGGAGGCCGACCCCTTCCCCGCTCCCACCGTCGGCGTCGAGGGACGCAACCGGGCGCCCCGCGTGGCCACCGGCGAGTTCGAATTGATCGACGACGTCGAGAAGAAGATCGCGTGCCCCAAGCACGCGGTGACCTACGCCAAGCAACGGCGCATCGACCCGGCCAGGTACTGCGCGTTCGCCGGCTACTCCGCCCCGTCGTTCCCCACGCCCAGCGCGGCCACGGCCCCCACCGGCTCGGCCTCCTTCGGCGCGGCCTCCATGGACGCCGCGGCGGTCCCGGTGCACGGCGGGAGCGGCTCGGACGAACTCGAGGGCACGGCCCGACTGGTCCGCAGCGAGAACCGGACTCGGCTGACCGTCGAGGTCGAGGGCCTGGACCCCGGCAAGGCCTACTTCGCCCACCTGCACGAGGGCACCTGCGCCGAGACCACCAGTCCGCACTACAGGAACAACGTCTACGGCCCGTCGATCCCGCCCAACGAGCTCTGGCCCTCGACCAAGTCCCACGACCGTCAGGCCGGGCTCCTCGCCGACCGCAACGGAAAGGCGACGGGCAAGGCCAAGGCGTGGTGGAAGGCCCGGCCGGAGGCCCGGTCGGTGTGGATTCACACCGGAACGGTTCCGACCGCGCCGAACGCGGGCGGGCACGCCAGCCACGAACGGCTCGCCTGCGCGGACCTCGCCTAGCGCCTCGGCCACCGCCGGACGCGTCCGCGCTGCCAGGCCCCCGACCCCTCCGGGTGCCCGCGGCGCGGACGCCTCCGCCGGGGTCTAGGTGCCCCGCGGCACCCGAACGCGCACGGCGTTGACGTGCGCCAGCAGTTGCTCGGCGCCGCCGAGGGCGTCGATGTGGTCGGCCACCTCGGCGAGGGCGGCGCGGTCGTACTCGACGACGTGGACGCTGCGCAGGAACGAGTGCACCGACAGGCCGCCGCTGTGGCGAGCGGTTCCGCCGGTGGGAAGCACGTGGTTGGACCCCGCCAGGTAGTCGCCGAGGCTCACCGGCGAGAAGGCCCCGACGAAGATGGCGCCCGCGTTGCGGATGCGCCGCGCCACCGCCGGAGCGTCGGCGGTGAGAATCGCGAGGTGTTCCGCGGCCCACTCGTCGACGACCGCGATCCCGGCCTCGAGGTCGGCGACGAGCACCAGTGCCGACTGGTTGGCCAGCGCCGCGTTCACCTGCACGGTGTTGAGCGAAACCCCGCGCTGGCGGGCGACCTCGACCTGCACCGCGTCGATCAGTTCCGGACTGGTGGTCACGAGCAGCGTCGCGGCGTTCTCGTCGTGCTCGGCCTGGGAGATCAGGTCGGCGGCGACGAACGCCGGATCGGCGGTTTCGTCGGCGAGCACGGCGATCTCGGTCGGGCCGGCCTCGGCGTCGATCCCGACGATGCCCATCAGCAGACGCTTGGCGCTGGCGACGTAGATGTTGCCCGGGCCGGTCACCAGGTCGACGCGTTCGCACTCCTGCGTGCCGTGGGCGAACATCGCGATGGCCTGCGCGCCGCCTACCGCGTAGACCTCCTCGACGCCGAGCAGGGCGCAGGCAGCCAGGACCACCGGGTGCGGCCAGCCGTCGTTGTCGGCCTGCGGCGGGGAGGTGACCGCGAGGGACTCGACCCCGGCGACCTGCGCCGGAACCACATTCATGACCACGCTGGAGGGATAGGCGAGCAGACCGCCGGGCACGTAGAGCCCGACCCGGCGCACCGGGACCCAGCGTTCGGTGACGACGCCGCCGGGGGCGACCTCGACGACGGCGTCCGGGTGCCGCTGCGCCGAGTGCACCAGGCGCGCCCGCCGCGCGGCCTCCTCGAGCGCGGCGCGCACCGCCGGGTCCAGATCGACGAGGGCCTTTTCGAGAATGTCCGCGGGCACCCGAGTGCTCGCCGGGCGGATTCCGTCGAAGCGCTCGCAATAGTCCAGCACCGCCGCGACTCCGCGATCGCGTACGTCGTCGCAGATCGGGCGCACCGCCTCCAGCGTCGTGGCCACGTCGGCGGCGGCCCGCGGGAGCCGGTCCCGGGGCACGTCCGACGGCGAACGCAGCGAGTATTCGCGCAGGTCGAGGACGGGAATCATGTCTTGGATTCTACGTGTGGCTAGGCTCGACACCGTGACCGTGCGACTGCCGCTGTTCCCGCTGGGGACCGTGCTGTTCCCCGGGGTGCCCCTGCCGCTGCACATCTTCGAGCCGCGCTACCGGCAGTTGATCTCCGACCTCACCTCCGACGGCGACCACGACGACGCGGAGCCGCCCGCGTTCGGGGTGATCGCGATCCGGGAGGGCTGGGAGGTCGGCGAAGAAGCCGTCAACGCCCTCTTCGAGGTCGGCTGCACCGCGGTGCTGCAACGCGTCGAGTCGCTGCCCGACGGTCGGTTCAACGTGCTGGCGGCCGGCCGGGACCGATTCCGGTTGCGCCACCTCGATCGCAGCGGGCCCTACCTCGTCGGCGAGGTCGAATACCTGGCGGAGGACGGCGGAGCGGACGCGGCGAGGGTGGCGAGCGGTACGCGGACGGCGTTTCTGCGCTACGTGGACGAACTCCTCGCGCAGGCCGAAGGCGCTCCGGCGCCGCCCGCGAATCTTCCCGACGACCCGATCGTGCTCTCCTACCTGGTGGCCGCGTCGATGGTTCTCGATGTGACGGACCGACAGTCCCTGCTCGAGGCTCCGGACGCCGCGGCGCGGCTGCGGGTCGCCTCAGCGCTCCTGGCGCGCGAGCGATCCATCCTTGCCCGGCTGCCGTCCGTTCCCGGAACCGCCCTCACCCGCGGACCCACCAGCCTGAACTGAGTTCTCGTCCTCCTCGGCGACGCTCGCCGCGCCGTCCACGCGCGGGGCGGGCTTCTCCAGGCCGAGAATCATCGAGACGTAGGCGATGAGCACGCCGATGGGCCAGCCGAGCAGTGCGATGTTCGAGCGCAGCTCCAGGGCGCCCTCGACTCGCTCGCCGTCGACCGTGCCGAGCGCGGCCTGGGCCAGGTCGATCGGCCCCAACTGCTCGCCGATCCCGCGGGCGAGAAAGGCCCCCACGACCGCGGCGACGAGCACCAGCACCATCGTGGGCAGCGCCCTGCGGTATCTCAGGTAGGCCATCACGCCGCAGGCCAGGCCGAGCAGCAGGCCCAGGCCGAGGAACCAGACGTCGGCCGCGATGAACTCGGAGCTGTCCTCGTCCTTCGGGAACACCGAACCTTCGATGTTGACGTAGGCGGGAGCCGGGGCGAGCCGTTCCCACGCCAGGCCGAACCACGGGGCGAGCAGCAGGGTCAGCAGACCCGCGAACAGTGCATCTCGAACGGCGGCCGCGGCCGGCAGGCGTCGCGAACCGGGCGCAGGGGTCTTGACCTCCGGTGACGATCGACGCTGTCCCACGTGCCAAGTCTCCCCCGTGCCGGTTGCCTGTCACACCGGAGGGTGCCTTTCCCCACGGGACCGGCGGAGACTACTCGAGGACGAGCCCGGTCTGCGAGAGCCGACCCAGGTCGTCGGGCTGCGCCGCTCGGGTCCCGGCGGCCAAACCGGCGATGGCCATGGCCGCGGCCAGAACGACGGCGACGGCGGCCGCGGCAACGGCCACGCGGGTCCGGGCGGTCCGCCGGGCGAGGTCGGCACGGCTGCCCCGGCCGGGCGCGCCACCGGTTGCGGACTTCGCCGCCACCGCCGGACGCGGCCGCGAAGCCACGTCCCGTGCTCCTGCCCGCATCGCGAGCCTCCCGCCCCAACTGTGCGCTTCCTGGGATCTCAGGGTGCGCTCCCGCAAGCCCGCTGGGAAGAGCGCGGAGGTCGGCCTGACCGGTCGTCGGCGCAATCGAACCGAACGGATGATGCCCCAACCGGGAGGGGAACGGACCGACGGTGAATATCGGAACCGCAACGGGTCGGCACACCCGCCGGAGGATTCGCTAGCCCAGGCAGGACGAGCCGAGAAGCGCCTTCAGGTCGCCCATGAGCGCCGGCGACGGGGTCACGTACGGGCCCTTCTCCAGGCGCATGACGGTGGTGCGGCTGCGGGCCTGCAGGTGCAGGTGCACCTCGGTGGAGCCCGGGTGGCTGGCGAGGACCTCGCGCAGCCGCTCGACGAGCGGCGGAGTGCAGCGCACCGCGGGCAGGTGCACGGCCACCGGACCCCCGGCCCCCTTGGAGGTGTCGGGCAGGGTGAGTTCGGAGACGATCAGCTTCGGGACGTCCTCGCGCCGGTCGAGGCGACCCTTCACCGCGACGACGGTGTCCTCGGCGAGCATCTGCCCGAGCGCGCTGTAGGACTGCGGGAAGATCATGCACTCGATGCCGGCGCCGAGATCCTCGACGGTCGCGATCGCCCACTGGTTGCCGGTCTTGGTCATCTTCCGTTGGATGCCGGTCACCAGGCCCGCGATCGTGACGACGTGGCCGTCCTCGCGGTCGACGAGCGAGGCGATCGAGCAGTCGGCGGCGGCGGCCAGGACGTGTTCGAGGCCGGACAGCGGGTGATCGGAGACGTAGAGGCCGAGCATCTCCCGCTCGTAGGCGAGTTCGGTCGCCTTGTCCCACTCGAGGTCGGGAATCTCGACTTCCAGGGTTGCGTCGGTCGACTCCCCCGCGTCCTCGAACATGCCGAACAGCGAGTCCTGGCCGATGGCCTCGTTGCGCTTGACGTCGATGATTGCGTCGATCGCGCGCTCGTGGACGTTGACCAGGCCGCGACGTGGATGGCCGAGGGAGTCGAAGGCGCCGCCCTTGATCAGGGACTCGACGGTCTTCTTGTTGCAGACCCCGGCCGGGACCTTGCGCAGGAAGTCCTGGAAGTCGGTGAACGCGCCCTGGGCGGTGCGGGCCTCGACGATCTGCGCGACGACGTTCGCTCCGACGTTGCGCACCGCGGTCAGGCCGAAGACGATGTCCGCACCCCGTGGGGTGAAGTTCGCATCCGAGGCGTTGACGTCGGGCGGGAGCACCTTGATGCCCATGCGCCGGCACTCGTTGAGGTAAACCGCCGACTTGTCCTTGTCGTCGCGCACCGAGGTCAGCAGACCGGCCATGTACTCGGCCGGGTAGTTCGCCTTCAGGAACGCCGTCCAGTACGAGACCAGGCCGTACCCGGCGGTGTGCGCCTTGTTGAACGCGTAGTCGGAGAAGGGGACGAGGATGTCCCACAGGGTCTTGATCGCGGCTTCGGAGTACCCGTTGGCCTTCATCCCGTCGGAGAACGGGATGTACTCCTTGTCGAGGATCTCCTTTTTCTTCTTGCCCATCGCGCGGCGCAGCAGGTCCGCGGCGCCGAGGGAATAGCCCGCGAGCTGCTGGGCGATCGCCATGACCTGTTCCTGGTAGACGATCAGGCCGTAGGTGTCGCCGAGGATGCCGGACAGCGCCTCTTCGAGCTCGGGGTGGATCGGCTCGACGGGCTTGCGCCCGTTCTTGCGGTCCGCGTAGTCGTTGTGCGCGTTGGCGCCCATGGGCCCGGGGCGGTAGAGCGCGAGGACGGCGGAGATGTCCTCGAAGTTGTCCGGGACCATCGAACGCAGCAGCGCGCGCATCGGGCCGCCGTCGAGCTGGAAGACGCCGAGGGTGTCTCCGCGCGCCAGCAGCTCGTAGGCCTTGCGGTCGGTCAGTTCCAGCTTCTCCAGAACGAGCTTCTCGCCGCGGTTGGCCTCGATGTTGTGCAGACAGTCGTCGAGCACGGTGAGGTTGCGCAGGCCGAGGAAGTCCATCTTCAGCAGGCCGAGCGACTCGCACGCGCCCATGTCGAACTGGGTGATGATCGCGCCGTCCTGCTCGCGGCGCTGGATCGGAATCACGTCGAGCAGGGGTTCGGCGGACAGGATCACCCCGGCGGCGTGCACGCCCCACTGGCGCTTGAGGCCCTCGAGGCCCTTGGCGGTGTCGACGACCTTCTTGACGTCCGGGTCGGACTCGTACAGGGCGCGGAACTCCCCGGCCTCGCCGTAGCGCTTGTGGCCGCTGTCGAAGATTCCGGCCAGCGGGATGTCCTTGCCCATCACCGCGGGCGGCATCGCCTTGGTGATCCGGTCCCCCATCGCGAAGGGGTAGCCGAGCACGCGGGAGGCGTCCTTGATCGCCGCCTTGGCCTTGATGGTGCCGTAGGTGATGATCTGCGCGACGTAGGCCTCGCCGTAGGTCTCCGTGGCGTAGCGGATCATGTCCCCACGCCGACGTTCGTCGAAGTCGAGGTCGATGTCGGGCATCGAGATGCGCTCGGGATTGAGGAACCGCTCGAAGATCAGCCCGTGCGCGAGCGGGTCGAGTTCGGTGATCCCCATCGCGTAGGCGATCAGGGCACCGGCCGCCGAGCCGCGGCCCGGGCCGACGCGGATGCCGTTCTCCTTGGCGTACCGCACCAGGTCCGCGGTGACCAGGAAGTACCCGGGAAAACCCATCTTGATGATCATGTCGACCTCGTAGGCCGCCTGATCGACGTGCGTCTGCGGCACCTGGCCGTCGAAGCGCTCGGCGAGACCGCGCTCGACCTCCTTGCGGAGGAAGGACTCCTCGGTTTCGCCGTCGGGCACCGGGAAACGCGGCATGAGGTTGCGCGAGGTGAAGCCCATCTGGCAACGCTCGGCGATCAGCAGGGTGTTGTCGCACGCCTCGCGCAGGCCGTACTGGTCCTGCCACTGCGCCCGCATCTCCGCCGGGGACTTGAGGTAGAAGTCGGTGGCGTCGAACTTGAACCGGTTCGGGTCGGCGAGGGTTTTGCCCGACTGCACGCACAGCAGCACCTCGTGCGCGCCGGCGTCGCCGGCTGCGGCGTAGTGCAGGTCGTTGGTGGCGAGCAGGGGCAGGTTCATGTCCTTGGCCAGGCGCATCAGGCCGTCGTGCGCGCGCTTCTCGATGCCGATGCCGTGGTCCATCAGCTCGCAGAAGAAGTTCTCCGCACCGAAGATGTCGCGGAACTCCCCCGCGGACTCCTTGGCCTTCTCGTAGTTCCCGATCCGCAGCCAGGTCTGGATCTCCCCCGACGGGCAGCCGGTGGTGGCGATCAGCCCTTTGCCGTAGAGGTTGAGCAGTTCGCGGTCCGCGCGGGGCTTGTAGAAGAACCCCTCCGTGCTCGCCCGCGAGGAGAGCCGGAACAGGTTCTGCATGCTCTCGTTGTCGGTCGCGAGCATCGTCATGTGCGTGTACGAACCCGAGCCGGAGACGTCGTCCTCGCCGCCCTCGGCCCACCGCGTGCGCACGCGCTCGCCGCGGTGCGTGCCGGGCGTGAGGTAGGCCTCCATACCGACGATCGGCTTGATGCCCGCCTCGTTGGCCTTCTTCACGAAGTCGTAGGCGCCGAACACGTTGCCGTGGTCGGTCATCGCCAAGGCGGGCATGCCCATCTCCTGGCAGCCCCGAAACAGGTCGTCCAGGCGCGCGGCACCGTCGAGCATCGAGTACTCGGTGTGCACGTGCAGGTGCACGAAGGAGTCGTTCCGCCCGTTGCTCGACCCCGTCGCACTCACAGCGCGAAGCCTACGGTCGCCCTCCGACAAATCCCGAACGCCGGGCGTGCCGCCCCTGCGTAGCGGCGCGTGGACGGATGGAAACGTGGAACGGCCCACGGCGTCGGCCGCCACAGGATCTTCGTGGGAGACGGGCGCGCGGTACGGTCCGGCGGTGTCCACCACCGCGGGCGGTTCGCCAAACGATCTGGCGATCGCGACGTCGGCCCTCGTCGCCCTCGTGGGCTGGGCGCTGTTCGAACTGCGTGCGGTGTCCACGCTGCGCGGCGGTATACGCGCCGGCATGGTGCTGAGCACAACCGCGCTGTTCTTCGCGGGCTTGGTCGTCGGCATCCGAGGCGGTAGTTCCGGCTGGCTCGGCGCCGGTCCGGTCGGTGCGTTTCTCGGCGGCCTGCTCGTCGGCTTGAAAGGCAGAGTGGACCTGCTCGTCGATCACGAGTACCTGCAGCCCCGCGCCGACGGCGGCGCACACCCTCCGCACCGACAGGGGCAGGCGATCCTCGGCGGGCTCGGAGGCGCGACGGCCTACTTCGTGGTGTTCGGCGCCTGGGTCGGGTGGGACGTGCTGGTTCCGGAGTAGCCACCGGGCCTCGGCCTGCCGTGGCCCGGTCCCGGGTGTCGCTCGACGAACAGGGCACCCGTAGGGCCGCAGACGGCGAGGCGGGTGAAACGGCGCGAAGGTGGCGTCACCGGCAACGACCCACCCTGGAGGCCACCATGACCCGCACGCTGCACATCCTCGGCCGCATTCTCGCGGGCGCCTCGCTGACCAGTCCGTACGGCGCCTCGGTCTACGCCCTTTCGCGCGAGGTTCCCAAGACCCGCTAGACCCTCACGCCGCGCGCCGCCGCCACCAGGGACGCCACGGCGTGCCCGCCTTGGCCAGCAGCGCCGCTCCCCAGGCGAGCAGGGCGCCGCCGGCCGCGCCGAGGCCGAGCACCCACCACCACAGATCGCCACCGGTTTCGAAGACGCCGGGCCCGTACCAGCGCATCTCCTGCACGAAGGCCACCATCACGACGTTGGCCGTCAACTGCCAAAACAGCAGGGCCAGCACCAGCGCCATCGGGATCGCCAGGGCAACCGTGATCAGGCCGGAGCCGAGCACCGCGAGCAGCACGCCGGGCCACGGTCGACGTCGCTTCGGCGGGGTCTGGGAGTGGTCGGCCACGGGTTGGCCTCCTTCGACGAGGCCGACCCTAGCGGCCCGGCCGGACTCCCCGAGCGCCCTACGTCAGGCGGAGACCGTCGGACAGCGGCGGGACGGTGGGCGCCAACCCGCGCCGGGCCAGATCCGAGAGCACCCGGCCCAGGGAGACCCCGCGGTCGCGCGCGATCGCCTTGGCCGTGGCCAGCACGTCGTCGTCGAGGTCGAGCGTGGTCCGCATCACCGCATCATCACATCAGGGCTGCTGCACGACCGCCAGAGCGTGCGCGAGGTCGTCCGGATAGGTGCTCGCGAACTCGACCCACTCCCCGGTGTCGGGGTGCTCGAAGCTCAGCGACATCGCGTGCAGCCACTGCCTTTGCAGGCCGAGCTTGGCGGACAGCGTGGGGTCGGCGCCGTAGGTGGCGTCGCCCGCGCACGGGTGGCGGAGCGCGGACATGTGCACCCGAATCTGGTGGGTTCGACCGGTCTCGAGCTTGATCCGCAGCAGGCTCGCGGCCCGGTGGGCCTCGAGCGTCTCGTAGTGCGTCACCGACGGCCGGCCCCCCGCCTCCTCGCCCACGATCGCCCACTTCCAGTCGAGCGTCGGGTGCCGACCGATCGGCGCGTCGACGGTGCCGCGACTCGGATCCGGGTGCCCCTGCACGAGCGCGTGGTAGATCTTCTCGACGGTCCGTTCCTTGAACGCTCGCTTGAGCAGGGTGTAGGCGCGTTCGGACTTCGCGACCACCATCAGCCCGCTCGTGCCGACGTCGAGTCGGTGCACGACGCCCTGGCGCTCGGCGGCGCCACTGGTGGAGATGCGGTATCCGGCGGCGGCCAGGCCGCCGATCACGGTGGGTCCCGTCCAGCCCGGACTCGGGTGGGCGGCGACGCCCACGGGCTTGTCGACCACCACCAGATGCTCGTCGTCGTGGACGATTCGCATGCCGGGAACGGGTTCGGCGACGATCTCGACCGCTTCGGTGCGCTCGACCGGCAGTTCGACCTCGAGCCACGCACCGGCGGGCAGCCGATCGGACTTGCCGACCGTACTGCCGTCGAGGCGCACGCAGCCCGCGGCGGCGAGGTCGGCGGCCTTGGTCCGGGAAAGCCCGAACAGCCGCGCCAGGCCGGCGTCGACGCGCTCGCCGGCCAGCCCGTCGGGTACCGGCAAGGCCCGCAGGTCCCCGCTCAATGCTTGTTCTGGAACGAGGTCCGGTCGACGACCGCCAGCAGCAGCGCCGAGCCGACGAAGGTCAGGTGCACCACCGCCAGCACCAGCAGGCTTTCGTTGTCGACCTTCTCGGGATCCATGTAGTTCTTCAGCAGGTGGATACCGGAGATCGCCACGATCGACGCGGCCAACTTCAGCTTCACGGTGCCCAAGTCGAGCTTGCCCAGCCATGCGGGGCGCTCGTACTCCTCGTCGACGTCGAACTTCGAGACGAACGACTCGTAGCCGGACAGCGCGACCATCACCAGCAGACCGCCGACCAGCGACAGGTCGATGAGGGCCAGTGCCGCGAGGATGAGTTCGGTTTCGGTGACGCTGCCGAGGTGGGTGAACAGGTGCTTGAGCTCGCGGAAGGCGCTCACGGAGAAGACGACCAGGGTGAGCATCAACATCAAATAGAGCGGAAACAGCAGCCACCGGCTGAACAGCAGCGTCAACTCGATGGCGTGCTCGGCACGCTTCAGACTGGAGCGATGCTCGACGGGCTTGGCGCCGGCCTTGGGCGTTTCGGGTTCTACGGACACCCGCCGAACGCTAGCCCAGTCAGTGCCTGCGACCCGAAAGCGGGACGTTGCGCAGCGCGAGCAGGACGATCATGACTCCGGCCGTGACGATGGCGGCGTCCGCGAGGTTGAAGATCGGCCAGCCCTGCACGTGGACGAAGTCGACGACGTGCCCGCGGAACGGCCCCGGGGACCGGGCCAGCCGGTCGGTCAGGTTCCCCATCGACCCGCCGAGCAGCAGACCGAGGGTGAGCGCCCAGGGCAGGCTGTTCAGCCGATGCGAGACCAGGAGGATGACCGCGATCACCAACGCCGTCACCAGGGTGAAAAGCACCGTCGCGCCGACGCCAACGCCGAACGCGGCGCCCGGGTTGCGGATGAGCCGGAACTCCACGCCCGTGTTGCCGAGCCTTACCGGGGTGTCCTCGGACAGCGTCGCGACGACCATCAGCTTCGTCGCGACGTCCGCCAGGTAGGCGACGACGGCGATGAGCAGCAGTGCCGCAATCGACGGAAGGGAGCGACGCCCCGGGGGCGCGTAGGGCACCGGGTGCAGGTGGCGCACGACGCCGGGCGGCGAAGCCGGTGCGGCCACGGAGCGGAGCACCGGGGCTGTATCCGGTGCGGCGGCGAGGTCGGTCACCCGGCCAGAGTGCCAGAGACCCGGCCTGGCCCAATTGTCCGCTTTGTCACATAGTCGTAAAGGTAATTCAAGTTTACCGGCGTTCCTGCCGTTGTTTACAGCTCATGCAGAGCGTCGCCCGCGGAAAGGCCTTCAAGCGCTCTTTGCCAATCAATTGACCGCAGGACTCGCACTGCCCGTAGGTGCCGTCGTCGAGCCGTGCGAGGGCGCGTTCGTCCTGCTGAAGCATGTCCAGGGCGTTGTTGGCCAGCGACAGCTCGTGCTCGCGTTCGAAGGTCTTCGCGCCGGCGTCGGCCTGGTCCTCGCCGGAGCCGTCGCCGTAGTCGCGTAGGAGGTGCTCGCGCTCGCTCTGCGCCGCCTGGATCTCTTCGCGCAGCCGTTCGACGTCGGCCGTGAGCTCGGCACGGAGTTCGGCCACCTCGGCCTTGCTCCACTCCTCCTTGACCGGGGCGGGCGGCGGAACGGGGGCCTTGGCCGCCGGGGCGGACGGTTGTTCGGGAGCCGCGGCTGCGGGCGCCGCGACCGGCGAAGCGCCCTCGGCAGCGGGGACCGCGTTCCCGGCAGGCGCGGCAGCCTTCGCCGGCCCAGCCTTCCTGGCGGGCGCAGCAGCCTTGGTGGCCGGGGCGGCGGCCTTGGTGGCAGCAGCCTTCGCCGCCGGGGCAGCAGCCTTCGTCGCCGGGGCAGCAGCCTTGGCCGCCGGGGCAGCCGCCTTGGCCGCCGGAGCGGCAGCCTTGGCGGGCGCCGCGGCCCTCTGGGCGGGTGCGGCGGTCTTCTTCGCAGGGGCGGCGGTCTTCTTCGCAGGGGCGGCGGCCTTCTTTACGGGCGCCGCGGCCTTCTTCGCAGACGCGGCGGCCGTCGCCGCCGGAGCGGCAGCCTTCTTCGCGGGCGGGGCAGCCTTGGCGGGCGCCCCGGACTTCCTCGCGGGGGCGGCGGCCTTGGCGGGGACCTTCCCGGCCGGTGCGGCGACCTTCTTGGCGGGGGCGGCGACCTTCTTGGCGGGGGCGGCGGCCTTCTTGGCGGGGCCGGCGGCCTTCGCCGCGGGCGCCGCGGCCTTCTTCGCCGGCGCCGCGGCCTTCTTGGCGGGTACCGCGGCCTTCTTCGCCGGCGCGGGCGCCTTCTTCGCGGGCGCCGCGGCCTTCTTCGCCGGCGCAGTGGCCTTCGCGGGGGGTGCAGCGGCCTTCTTCGCCGCCGGAACCGCGGCCTTCGCCGTGGCCGTGGCCGCCTTCTTCGCGGCTGCTGCCCGCCCTGGGGCCTTCACCGCCGCGAGCGCACGGGTGATGGCGCTCCGCGCGGCGCCGGCACTCTGCCGGGCCGCAGCCGCCTGCCTGCCCATGCGACCTGCCTTTCGACGCTTGGCCCGCACCGCCGAAGCGGTGCGGTGCGCGAACTATAGGACCCGTCAGATTTGGAATCTATGACTCTCGTCACCTCGGCGCGTCGCCGGGGGTCCCCCACTGCCCGTCGTCGAACCTGCGGCCGGCTCACCGCTGAGATAGCCTCGCGACCCGTGTACAAGCCCGTTCCCGCCCAGGTAGACCTGCCCGCACTCGAGCGCGAGGTTCTCGCGTTCTGGGACGAGAACCGGATTTTCGCCCGGTCCCTGGAGGCGAGCGCCGGCGGCCCGCCCTGGGTCTTCTACGAGGGCCCGCCCACGGCCAACGGCATGCCCGGAACCCACCACGTCGAAGCGCGCGTCTTCAAGGACGTCTTCCCGCGCTACCGGACCATGAAGGGCTACTCGGTCCCGCGCAAGGCCGGCTGGGACTGCCACGGCCTGCCCGTGGAGCTGGCGGTGGAAAAAGAGCTCGGGTTCACCGGAAAGGGGGATATCGAGGCCTTCGGCGTCGCGGAGTTCAACGCCAAGTGCCGCGCCTCGGTCCTCAAGCACGTCGACGCGTTCCGGGCGATGACCGAGCGCATGGGCTACTGGGTCGATCTGGACACCGCCTACTGGACGATGGACTCCGCCTACGTGCAGAGCGTCTGGTGGTCCCTGGCCAAGATCTTCGACGACGGCCGGCTCGTGCAGGACCACCGCGTCGCCCCGTACTGCCCGCGCTGCGGCACCGGTCTGTCCGACCACGAACTCGCGCAGGGCTACGAGACGGTCGTCGACCCGTCGGTCTACGTCCGCTTCCCGGTGACCTCGGGCCCCCACGCGGGCCGCGCGGATCTGCTGGTCTGGACCACGACGCCCTGGACGCTGGTCTCCAACACCGCGGTCGCGGTCCGCTCGGACGTCGCCTACGTGCTCGCGGAGGCGCCCGACGGCGCGCCGCTGATCCTGGCCGAGCCGTTGCTCGCGAAGGTCCTCGGCGAGGACGCGAAGGTCCTGGCCACGTTCGTCGGCCGGGACATGGAGCGCTGGACGTACTCCCGGCCGTTCGAGCTGATCGACTTCCCGGAGGGTTTCGGACAGGGCCCCGACGAGGTCCCCACGCACTACGTCGTGCTCGCGGACTACGTCACCACCGAGGACGGCACCGGCCTGGTGCACCAGTCCCCCGCGTTCGGCGCCGAGGACCTCGAGGTCTGCCGGCGCTACGGCCTGCCCGTCGTGAACCCGGTGAAGGCGGACGGACATTTCAAGGACGACGTGCCCCTGGTCGGCGGGGTGTTCTTCAAGAAGGCCGACGAGGCCCTCGTTGCGGACCTACAGGCGCGCGGGGTCCTGTTCCGTCACCTCCCGTACGAGCACCCCTACCCGCACTGCTGGCGCTGCCACACCGCACTCATCTACTACGCCCAGCCGTCCTGGTACATCCGTACGACCGCGGTGAAGGACGCGCTGCTGCGCGAGAACGCCGCGACGAACTGGTACCCGCCGACGATCAAGGACGGTCGGTACGGGGACTGGCTGAACAACAACATCGACTGGGCGCTCTCGCGCAACCGGTACTGGGGCACGCCGTTGCCGATCTGGCGCGACGAGGACGGTCACCTCACCGCCGTGAGCTCGTTGGCGCACCTGTCGGAGCTGTGTGGGCGCGACGTCACCGGAATGGACCCGCACCGGCCGTTCATCGACGAGGTGACCTTCACCGACCCGGTGACCGGCAAGCTCGCCCGGCGCGTCCCGGAGGTCATCGACGCCTGGTACGACTCGGGCGCGATGCCGTTCGCGCAGTGGGGCTACCCCCACAGCGGCGAGCCGCTCGACGGCCGCTACCCGGCGCAGTTCATCTGCGAGGCGATCGACCAGACCCGCGGCTGGTTCTACACGCTGATGGCCATCGGCACGCTCGTGTTCGACAAGAGCTCGTACGAGAACGTCCTGTGCCTGGGCCACATCCTGGCCGAGGACGGCCGCAAGATGTCCAAGCACCTCGGCAACATCCTCGAGCCGCTGCCGCTCATGGAGGCCCACGGCGCCGACGCGCTGCGCTGGTTCATGGCGTGCTCCGGCTCGCCCTGGTCCGCGCGCCGCGTCGGGCACACCGCGCTGCAGGACGTCGTCCGCAAGACGCTGCTCACCTACTGGAACACCGTCGCCTTCCAGTCCCTCTACGCCCGCACCTCGAACTGGACTCCGGACGTCGCCGCGCCCGCCGCGAGCGAGCGTCCGGCCATGGACCGCTGGGCGCTGTCCGAGGCCCACCGGCTGGCCCGCGACGTCGACGCGGCCCTGTCCGACTACGACACCCAGAAGACCGGGCGGCTGATCGCGGCCTTCGTCGACGACCTGTCGAACTGGTACGTCCGGCGCTGCCGCCGTCGGTTCTGGGCCGGGGACCCCGCGGCCCTGGCGACCCTCCACGAGTGCCTGCGCGTCGTCACGCTGCTGACCGCGCCGTTGACGCCGTTCATCGCCGAGCGCGTCTGGCAGGACCTGTTCCGAAGCACGGGCGACGCAGGAACGGACTCGATCCACCTGGCCGCCTGGCCGGAGCCCGACGCCGCGCTGATCGACGACGACCTGAGCGTTCAGATGGCCCTGGCCCGTCGCCTGGTCGAACTCGGCCGCGCGGCCCGCGCCGACAGCGCGGTGAAAACCCGTCAGCCGCTCTCCCGCGCCCTGATCGGCGCGCAGGGTTGGACCGCGCTGTCCGAGGACCTACGGGCGCAGGTCGCCGAGGAACTCAACGTCACCCGGCTGGAGTCCCTCGGTGCGGCCGGCGGGGACCTCGTCGACTACTCGGCGAAGGCGAACTTCCGGACGCTCGGCAAGCGGTTCGGCAAGGGCACGCAGCCCGTCGCCGCGGCGATCGCCGCGGCCGACGCCGCCACGCTGGCTGCCGCCCTGCGCGGCGGCGGGAGGGCAACGGTCCTCGTCGAGGGCGAATCCGTCGACATCGGCCCGGACGAGGTCGTGGTCACCGAAACCCCGCGCGAAGGCTGGGCGGTGGCCCGCGAGGGCGAGACCGTTGCCCTGGACCTGACCATCACCCCGGAACTGCGGCGGGCCGGCCTGGCCCGCGAGGCCGTCCGGGCCATTCAGGAGGCGCGCAAGAACGCCGGCCTGGAGGTGTCCGACCGCATCGTGCTCGGCTGGCACGCCACGGACCCGGAGACGGTCGCGGCGCTGCGCGAGCACGCCGACGGCATCGCCGCCGAGGTCCTCGCCACCACGCTCACCGAACTGGCGGAGCCGGCCGGCGACGCGGTGGACTCCGACCTCGGCCTCACCCTGCGGTTGACCAAGGCGTAGGCGCGGCGGTCAGGTCCGCGCGACCTGCCGCACCCGCGCGACCGGCTTGGCTGCGAGTTCGAGCACCGTGGCCAGGTCGGCCTTGCGCCCGCCCGCCAGGTAGGACACCTCGAGCAGTGCCTCGCCGACGCGACTGCCGACGACGAACCCGTGCCGCTCGAGTTCCTCGCCCTGCCGCGTCACGGCGAACTCGACGCGGTAGACCCACGCCTCGTCTGCGCCGGGCACCACCGCCCGCACGAGGTCCACAGAGAGCCGCTTCGGCGTCAGCCGCTTCGCGCGCAGGTGCGACTCCAGTCGCTTCTTGTAGCACCGGGCGCCCTTGGAGGTGCGCAGGTTCTCCTGGTCGGCCACCGCGGCCTCCTGCGCGTCGGCGACGTCGGCCGTGGAGTGCACCGCTACCTCGACCGCCTGCGGCGTGCCGACCTTCTCGGCGAACAGGAACGTCCCGCCGCGGTTGCGAGCGAGGTAGGCCGGTTGGCCGGACCCGAGGCAGGCGTAGAACTCCCGTTCGCTCTCGCCGTCGGGATCGGACGCGATGCCGGGGGGCGGGCCGAAGTAGCCCGGCGGAAGGTCGGTCGATCGAACGACCCCGGCGGCCGCGACCGCCTGCGCCTCGGGCGCCGTGATCGCCTCGGCCGGGCTCGTGCCCAGCATCAGCCCGGCGCTCGCCAGCACCGCCGTGATCGCCGTCCTCCTGGTGGCCATACGACTTCGCCCTCCCCGTTCGAGAATGCGCGCCTCCCCGCGCGGGTCAAGTCGACCACGGCCGAGCCTGGTGGGGCCGGGCACGACATGCCTTCGACGGCGCCGGAGAGAACTCTCAGTCGGCGGCTGTCGGCGGCGCGGCCTACGATCGACACCGATGACCAGCGTCTCCACCTCTCCAGGCCTTGCCGCCGCCCTCGAAGTCCTGCGTCGGGTCTTCGGGTACGACGCCTTCCGCGGCCCGCAGGCCGAAGTCGTCGAGCACCTCGTCGCCGGCGGGGACGCGCTGGTGCTGATGCCGACCGGTGGCGGGAAGTCGCTCTGCTACCAGGTTCCGGCCCTGGTCCGGCCCGGATGCGGGGTGGTGGTCTCGCCGCTGATCGCGCTGATGCAGGACCAGGTCGACGCGCTGCGCGACGTCGGCGTGCGGGCCGGCTTTCTCAACTCGACGCAGTCCATGGACGAGCGCCGCGAGACCGAACGGGCGCTGCTCGCCGGGGAACTGGACCTGCTCTACCTGGCGCCGGAGCGGCTGCGCGTCGCCTCCACGCTCAGCCTGCTGGACCGGGCGGAGAAGGCTCTGTTCGCGATCGACGAGGCGCACTGCGTGTCCCAGTGGGGTCACGACTTCCGGCCCGACTACCTGCTGCTGTCGGACCTGCACGAGCGCTGGCCGGACGTTCCGCGGATCGCGTTGACCGCCACGGCGACCGCCCACACCCGCGCCGAGATCGCCGAGCGGCTGAATCTGAAGGGCGCCAAGCAGGTCGTCGCCGGCTTCGATCGGCCGAACATCCAGTACCGGATCGTGCCGAAGGCCGAGCCTCGCAAGCAGCTTCTGGACCTGTTGCGCACCGAGCACGCGGGCGACGCGGGGATCGTGTACTGCCTGTCCCGCAAGTCGGTGGAACAGACGGCCGAGTTCCTCGTGGCCCAGGGCATCCCCGCCCTGCCCTACCACGCCGGTCTCGACGCGGGCGTTCGCCGCAGGCACCAGTCCCGCTTCCTGCGCGAGGACGGCCTCGTCGTGTGCGCGACGATCGCGTTCGGCATGGGCATCGACAAGCCGGACGTGCGGTTCGTCGCCCACCTCGACCTGCCCAAGTCCGTCGAGGGGTACTACCAGGAGACCGGGCGCGCGGGGCGCGACGGAGCACCGTCGACGGCGTGGCTGGCCTACGGTCTCGCGGACGTGGTCCAGCAGCGCACGATGATCGCCGGCTCCGAGGGCGACGCCGCCCACCGCCGCCGCCTCGGCCAGCACCTCGACGCGATGCTCGCCCTCTGCGAGACCGTCGAGTGCCGGCGCGTGCAGCTCCTCGCGTACTTCGGGGAGAAGTCGCAGCCGTGCGGCAACTGCGACACCTGTCTGCTTCCAGCGCAGTCCTGGGACGGCACGGTGGCGGCGCAGAAGCTGCTCTCGACGGTGCTGCGCCTCAAACGCGAGCGCAACCAGAGCTTCGGCGCGATGCAGATCGTGGACATCCTGTTGGGCAGGCGGACCCCGAAGGTCGAGCAGTCCCGCCACCACGAACTGTCGACCTTCGGCATCGGCACCGAACTGTCCGAGCAGGAGTGGCGGGGAGTGGTCCGCCAACTGCTCGCTCGCCAGCTCTTGGAGGTCGGCGGTCCGTACAACACCCTGGCGCTGACCGACGGCAGCACGGAGGTGCTCAAGGGCGAACGCCCCGTGATGCTGCGCAGGGATCCGGAGCGCACCGCCTCCCGCCGGACCGCGCGCCCCGCCGCTGCCACCGCCGCCGCGGACCTGCCCCCGGGTGCCGTCCCGCTGTTCGAGCGCCTGCGGGCCTGGCGGGCCGCCACCGCGAAGGACCAGGGCGTCCCCGCCTACGTGATCTTCCACGACGCCACCCTGCGCGCCATCGCCACACTGGCCCCCGGCACCCTGGACGCCCTGGGAACGGTCGGCGGCGTCGGGGAGAACAAGCTCGCCAAGTACGGCGAGGGCGTCCTGGCGGTCGTGGCGGAGGAATCCGGAGCCCCGGTACCGGCTCCCACTCCGGCTCCCGCTCCGGCTCCGCCTCCCGACGACGAACTGCCGGCGTGGGCCCTTCGGGAACCGCCCGAGGACGACTACCCCGAGGACCGGTAGGCCCACGGTCGCCCCCGAGCACACGACCGGCTCGGTCCCTCCTGCGAGGTGGACCGAGCCGGCAGACGGCACGTCGCTAGCGCGGGCCGGGCTGCGTGGGCGGAGCCGCGGGAGCCGGCTTTGCAGGCTCGGCGGGCGCGGGTGCGGCCTTGGCGGTCTTGGCCGTCTTGGCCACCTGGGCGGCGCGGGCGGCGGGCGAGGCGGCGATGGCGGCGGCTTCGGCGAGGGTGAGCTCCCGGCCACCCCCTGCGTAGGTCACCTTGAGCAGGGCCTGACCCACGCGAACGCCGAGCAGGTACCCGTTGCCGGCGGCCTGCTGGCCGTTGGCGCTGTAGGCGAAGGCGAAGTGGTAGGCCCAGGCCTCGTCGGCACCCTTGACCGTGACGGGCTCGAGCTTGGCGCCCACCTGCGCGTCGGCGGCGCCGGAGCGGGCAATGGTGGCCGCCAACTGCTGACGGAAGCACTCGGCGCCCTTCTCCGATCGCAGCGCCGTCTGGTTGGCGATCGCCTCTGCGGCCGTGGTGACGCCGGCGCTGGAGTCCACCTGGCTGCTCACGCCGCCCGGGGACCCGACGTTCTCCGCATAGACGAACACCGCGCCCTGGTTGCGGGCGAGGTAGGTGGGCTGGGCGGTGCCGAGGCAGGCGTAGAACGCCTCGTCGGCCGCCGTGTCGGCCTTCTTCGCGGCCGTCGGCGGCGGGAAGTAGCCGGCGGGCAGGTCGCCCTGCTGCACCACTCCCGCATTCGCGATCGCCTTGGCTTCGGGCTCGGTGAGCGCGGCGACGGCCGCTGCCGGGCCGACGCTCGAGGCGGCGAGCAGTCCGGACAGCCCAACGGCGAGCGCCGCAGTGGTCGGTCGAATACGCAAGAAAATCTCCCCCGTCACACTAGTTGACATACGTAACACACGTAACAACCTAGTGGATCGGAATCGAGTAGCCGAAGCGTCGACATGCCCAAAAAACGGCTGGGACCGGCGACCCGAAGGTCGCCGGTCCCGGCCGAACGTGCGGTGCTAGCTCTCGTCCTCGTCGATCAGGAAGCCACGCATGGGCTGGCGCGGAGCGCCGGCGCGGGCACCTGCGGCGGAGGCACGGGGACCGTTGGCCATGTTGTCGCCCTCGGCGGGAGCGTCCAGCTGACGGAGCTGGCCCTCCAGGAAGGACTTCAGGCGGCTGCGGTACTCGCGCTCGAACTGACGGAGCTGGTCCAGCTGGGCCTCGAGGGCGTTCCGCTGGGTCTCGAGCACACCGATGATCGAACGGTGCTTGTCCTGGGCGTCGCGCTCGAGAGCATCGGCCTTGTTCCGGGCCTCGCGCTCGATCGCCTCGGCCTTGGAACGGGCGTCGCCGACGATCTTGTTCGCCTCGCTGCGGGCCTCCGCGATCGCCTGGTCGGCGGTCTGCTGGGCCAGCGCGAGAACGCGGGCCGCGCTGTCCGACGAGCTGCCGGCCTGCACCTCGGGTGCGGGCGGGGGCGCCTCGACGGACTTGGGCGGCTCGGGCACGGGAGCAGGCTCCGGCTCGGGCTCGGGCTTCTTCTCCACGACGGGCTGCGGCGCGGTCGTCGCAGCGGGCTGCGACGCACTGGAGGCAGCCTTCGTCGCTGCGGCGAGCTTGGCACGCAGCTCGTCGTTTTCGCGGATCAGACGGCGGAGCTCGGTCTCGACCTCGTCGAGGAAGGCATCAACCTCGTCCTCGTCGTAGCCCTCGCGTAGACGGACGGTCGTGAACTGCTTGTTCCGCACGTCCTCGGGGGTCAGCGGCATCTGGTCACCTCAGAGAGATCGTCGTCGTTCGGGATAGACCGTACCGCGTCACAGCGTCCGAGCGACGCTGAGCCCGAGGGAGACGATGACAAATAGCACAAGGAACGATAGGTCAAGAGACACTCCACCAAGCCTGAGCGGGGGTATGAAGCGCCGGAGGAACTTCAGCGGCGGGTCCGTGATCGAGTACAGGACCTCGAGTGCGACCACTGCAACCCCACGGGGCTGATAGGACCGCGCGAACATGAACACGTAGTCCATCACCAGGCGCGCGATGAGCAGCACCATGAAGATGGTCAGCACGTAGACCAGGGTCACGCCGAAGGGGGTCACGCCGACACCTCGCGGCCCACGCCACCCCGGCGAAGTTCACCCGAACGCATGCACGCCACAGGGCCTCCAGGGGTCGCAAAGACCACCTCAGCCCCATCGGCCTCGAAGTTGTTCCCCCGCGTCGTCACGTCAGACATCCTGCCCGGTCACTGCCGAGCAATCACAATCGGCCCTGGTCAGCTCTGGTTGAAGAAGCCGCCGCGAGCGATTCGGGCCTTGTCCTCGGCCGTCACGTCGACGTTCGCCGGGGAGAGCAGAAACACCTTCTGCGTCACCCGTTCGATGGTGCCGTGGCAGCCGAACACCAGCCCGGCGGAGAAGTCGACGAGCCGCTTGGCGTCCACGTCGTCCATCTCGGTGAGGTTCATGATCACCGGCACGCCCTCGCGGAACTGCTCGCCGATCTGGCGGGCCTCGTTGTAGGTGCGCGGGTGCAGCGTGGTGATCCGGTAGGGATCGATGACCGGGGGCGGCGGAACCTCCGCGCGGTCCCGCGGGATCGGCGGAGCCATGCGGCGCTCGGCGACGGCGACGCTGCGGGAGACGGGCTCCTGCGTGCGCCCCTCCCGGCCGACGTTGTCGCGGGCGTAGGCACGCTCCTCGCGCGGTTCGTCGCGCTCGTCCTCGTAGCGGTCGGCTTCCTCGACAAGGCCGAGGTAGACGCCCATCTTGTGCATCGCGCCCATGTGCGCCCGCCCTTTCGATCCGCTTCGAGGGGGTTGATTGCAACCCCGCACGGCGAAACTAGCGGCTGCGCGGACGCGGACCGAGCAACCGGGACCCGACACGCACGTGTGTCGCGCCGGCTGCCACCGCGGCCTCGAGATCTCCGCTCATACCGGCCGAAATCCACGACGCCCGCGGGTGCTCCTCCCGCAGCCGCGCACTCGATGCCGCGAGACGTTCGAAAACCGGTGCGGGATCGACGCCGGGCGGGGCCACGAGCATGAGCCCGCGCAGTTCCAGGCCCGCGGCGGCCGCGACGGCGGCGGCGAGCGCGGGCACCTCGGCGGGCCGCGCTCCGGCGCGATCGGGCGTGGGGACCGGGTCGAGATTGACCTGGATCAGCACCCCGAGCGGAGTTTCCCGCTCGGCGACGGCCTTCGCGAGGGCCTCGACGAGCCGGACTCGGTCGACGGACTGCACGACGTCGCAGTACGTGGCCACCGACGCCGCCTTGTTGGTCTGCAGGGCACCGACGAAGTGCCACCGCAGGCCACGTTCCGCCAACTCCACCGCTTTGGCGGAAGCCTCCTGGTCGCGACTCTCCCCCACCTCGAGCACGCCGAGGTCGGCGAGGATCGCCACGTCGGAGGCCGGCCAGGTCTTGGTGACCGCGACCAGCACGACCTCCTCCGGCGAGCGGTCGGCCGCCTTCGCCGCGGCGGCGATCCGCGCGCGCACGTCGGCCAGGTTCGCCGCCAGTTCGGCCCGGCGGTCCGGCGACTCCGCCTCGCTCACCGATGCGCCTCCAGCCAGATCAGCCCGGCGAAGCGTCCCGTCGTCCCGTCGCGCCGGTAGGAGAACTGGGCCGGGTCGTCCTGGGTGCAGCCACCCGTCTGGCCGACGCGGTCCACCCCGAGCGCCCGCAGTTGGCCGCGCACGGCCGAGCGCAGTTCGAGGCTGGGAGTGTCCGCGCGCGTGCGCCCGCCGCCGTCGAGGGCACCGGGAGCGACTGCGGCAACGGCCGCCTGCATGTCGGCGGGGACCTCGTAGCAGCAGGACCCGATGGCCGGACCGATCCGCGCCACGATGCGCGCCGGCTGGGCCCCGAGCGCGCGCATGGCGGCGACGGTCGAGTCGACGATTCCGAGTTCCACCCCGCGTCGCCCCGCGTGGGCGACCGCGACGACGCCCGCCTCCGCGTCGGCGAGCAGCACCGGCACGCAGTCGGCGACCATCACCACCAGGGCCAGGCCGTGCGCGCGGGTGACGAGCCCGTCGGCGACCGGAGGTTCGGCGGGGGGCCCGTCGAGGACCGCCACCTCGTTCCCGTGCACCTGCTCGGAGAACACCAGGCGCTCCGGGGCCAGGCCGACGGCGGCGGCGAGCCGCGTGCGGTTGTCGGCCACCGCGCGCGGGTCGTCGCCGACGTGCAGGGCGAGGTTCAGCTCGCCGTAGGGCGGCAGGCTGCCTCCCCCGGCGCGGGTGGTGAACACGCCGCGCACCCCCCGGGGAAGGGCTGGAACCAGAAGGGGAACGGCGAGAGGCTTGGCCCCCCACGCCCCCGCGTCAGAGCCTCGATCTCCGGCCATCGCGGTGGGGCACGCCCCACACCCCCTCCTGAGATCTCGCCGCAGCCAGCGGCGCGCTGGACAGGGCTGCGCCCCGCACCCCACCGACATCACGCGAACCAACCGCGCCTTCGCACGCCTACGCACGCTACCGCCTGGCGCGCACCCAACCCCCGGCGCACACCCAACCGCCCGGCGCACACCCAACCCCCTGGCGCACACCCGACCGCAGGCGGCACACCCGAACCGCCCGACGGCACGCGCTCGGCTGGGCCGCAGGCCCACCGGGTAAACAATCCGGCGCCCCAGCGCCGCATTGTTTACCCGGAAGCCACCGCCAACCCCGCACCCTCCCACCACCGGCGACCCGATATCGAACTCCGAAGCCTTCGACTCCACCAGGAGCCACAAGCACGGAGCAGCAGTTCACCGGGGGGCGTGGGGGGGGCCGGCCCCCCC